>NZ_JBIAUR010000003.1:0-743597 GCF_042893105.1 Streptomyces sp. NPDC001663
TCTACACCCGCGGCAAGGTCGTCACCACCCGCTGGCCCGACCCCGCCGACGCCCCCGCCGGCGTCGACCTCGGCTTCCCCCGCAACCACTGAGCACGTACGGTGCCCCGCCCTCCGGAGACTCCCTCCGGAGGGCGGGGCACCGCCATGTCCGGGTCAGCCCTGCTGCCCCTGGTTCTTCTTTATCTCCTCCGTGAGGTCACCGACCTGCGCGGCCGGCGGGGCCTTCACGGGGGCCGTGGCGCCGAACTTCTCGAAGTCCATGGTCACCTTCACCGCACCGATCTGCTGCTTCAGCCGGACCGGCAGGTCCTTGGACCCGACCCAGATGTCCATGGTCAGCGAGTCGGCGCCGCCGGTCAGCGAGCCCATGACGTTGCTCTTGTCGCCGTACGCGTCCTTGAACTTGCCCATGTGCGCCTTGTCGACCACGGCCCGGTAGTGGGTCGTGGTCTGCCCGTCGACGGTCTCCTTGCCGAGGTCCTTGACGTTGTTCGCGTACTTGAGGCTCTTCATCGAGGCCGCCGGGTTGCCCCCGCTGCTGCCGCTGAAGGCCTGCGAGCCCTTGTCGCCGAAGATCGCCGACGAGTCGATCTTCATCCACTCCTTGCCCTTGAGCGGGCCGGAGGACTGCGGGTCGATGTCGTAGTAGTAGGCGCCGTCCACGAACAGGATCCGGGTCGTCGGGCTGGCGTGCAGCTGCTGCAGCTGGGCGGCCCTGGTGTCCATCCGGGCGTCGAAAGCGAGGCCGTCGCCCCAGGAGTAGGTGCCGTTCATGGCGATCGGGGTGCCCGTGCCCATGTCGGTGCTCACCTTGACCTCGGCCGAGCCGAGCTGCTCGGTCCGGTCGGTCGCCCGCGCCAGCACCGCCATGATCTTGTCGGCGTTGTCCACGGCCTTGGCCGCGGTCTTCGCGCCTTCGGCGCTGCACGCGGACGCCGCGACCATCGCCGCTGCCGTGAACCCCACCCAGGCAGCGGTGTACTTCAGCTTCATGAGTCCCCACCCATTGCTGTGATTCGGTTGTGAGTTCCTTGATCGATGACTCTAGCGGGACACACTGACAGGTCCGGATCCCGGACGTCCTCCCGTTTTTTCGCCGCCGCCCCTGCGATTCCCGTACGACTCAACAGGCCGGAATGACCTGACCGAAACACCGTATCCGCGTGTCCGAGTGCGATTGATCTACGGATTCCGTAGCAGAACACCCATTGACGCGATGGTTTTCGTCGGGGTTCCATGCAGCACCGCCCCACCGCCGGAGGCATTCCGCACGAGTCGATCGGAACCGCTCGATGACCGACACGCTCCGCCCTGTCGACACCGCCGTCCCAGAGGCACCGGACACCAGCCCCACGAAGCTCAAGCGCTCCATCGGGGTGGTGGGCGGGACCCTCCTCACGCTGTCGTGCGTGACGCCCGCCTCCACCCTCTTCGTGGTCGTCCCGGACCTGTTCGGCTCGCTGGGCACGGCAACCGCCCTGACGATCGCCATCGGCTCGGTCCTCTGTATCGCCGTGGCGTTCTGCTACTCGGAGCTGGGCACCCTGATCCCCAGCGCGGGCGGCGAGTACGCGATGGTGTCGACGATGGCGGGACGGCTCGCGGGCTGGCTGGTCTTCGTCCTCTCGCTCCTGGTCGTGATGATCGTGCCGCCCGTGATCGCGATGGGCACGGCGGACTACCTGGCACCGGTGGTGCACCTCGACCCGTCGATCGCGGGAGCCGGCGTCATGCTGCTCGCGACCCTCGCCGGCCTGCTCGACCTGCGCGCCAACGCCTGGATCACCGGCATCTTCCTGGTCCTGGAGGTCATCGCGGCGGCCGTGGTGGCGGTCCTGGGCTTCGCGCACAGCGAGCGGGGCGTGGGCAGCCTGGTGTCGATGCAGGTGGCCGGCTCCGGCGGCCACACGGACACGGTGACGGCGATGCTGGTCGTCTCGGGTCTCGCCATCGCCCTCTTCGTCACCCAGGGCTTCTCGACGGCCGTCTACCTCTCCGAGGAACTGGAGAACCCGCGCCGCAACGTAGCCCGCACGGTCCTGGCCACCCTCGCCATCTCCACGGTGATCATCCTGGTCCCGGTGGTGGCGATCACGATGGGCGCCTCCGACCTCTCCGAGCTGACCGGCGGCGACATCAGCTCCATGGTCACCGCCTGGTCCAACTCCGCGGTCGGCACCTTCGTCAGCCTCTGCGTGGCCCTCGCGATCATCAACGCGGGCATCGTCATGGTCATCCAGAACTCCCGGGTCCTGTTCGCCTCGGCCCGGGACAAGGCCTGGCCCACCCCGGTCAACAACGTCTTCGCCAAGCTCGGCCGCTTCGGCTCCCCCTGGGTCGCCACCCTCGCGGTCGGCGTCCCCGGCGCCCTCCTCTGCTTCGTCAACCTCGACACCCTGTACGGCGTCACAGGCGTCTCGGTGACAGGCATGTACCTCCTCGTCGCAGTTGCCGCCCTCCTCTCCCGCCGCGGCTCCCACAAGCACACACACGCATGGCGAATGCCCCTGTGGCCGGCGATGCCGGTACTCCTGATCGCAGTCCTGGCGTACATCCTGAGCCGGCAGGAGGTGACCTACCTGCTGTGGACGGGCGGGATCACGGCGGCGGCCACTCTCTACTGGGCGCTGTACTTGCGCCCGCGCAAGGCCACGCGGTGGCTTGTTTCACTGCCGGACGACGAGCGTCTTTAGGGGCGCGGGGAACTGCGCGACAAGCCACAACGAACCCGCACCCGGCAAAGCACGGAACCAACCGAGCTCGTAGCCGTACAGCAGTCGCGGTACAAGACGATCACCCCGTACTCCCCCGGGAGGGCCGGACGTTCACCCCGGGGTCTGCCCCGACTGTCGGAGACGCCCCGTACCGTTGAGACATGGATCTTCGACCGCCCCGCCTGCGAGGGCTGTTTCGGGGGCCCCGGAGGCTGCTTGCCGCCGGGGCCGCCGTCGTCGTACTCGCCGGTGCAGGTACGTGGACGGTAGCCGCCGCCTCCGACGACGCACCGCAGGTACACCGCGCCGACCGGATCATGTCCGTGGACGGCGTACGCATCGACACCTCGTACTTCACGGCGGGCCCGGCCGGCAGGCGCCCCGCCGTCCTGCTGGCCCACGGCTTCGGCGGCACCAAGCAGGACGTCCGGCAGCAGGCGGAGGACCTGGCCGAAGACGGCTACGCGGTGCTCACCTGGTCGGCCCGCGGCTTCGGCAAATCCACAGGCAAGATCGGCCTGAACGACCCCAAGGACGAGGTCGCCGACGTCTCGAAGCTGATCGACTGGCTGGCGGAACAACCCCAGGTCGAACTCGACAAGCCCGGCGACCCGCGCGTAGGCGTCGCAGGCGCCTCGTACGGCGGCGCGATCTCCCTGCTGGCGGCCGGCTACGACCATCGCGTGGACGCCATCGCCCCGGCGATCACGTACTGGAACCTGGCGGACGCCCTGTTCCCGAACGGCGTCTTCAAGAAGCTGTGGGCCGGCATCTTCGTCAACACCGGCGGCGGCTGCGACAAGTTCCAGCCCGAGCTGTGCCGGATGTACGAGCGCGTGGCCGAGTCGGGCAGGCCGGACGCACAGGCCCGCGAACTCCTGGAGGCCCGCTCCCCGTCCGCAGTGGGCGACCGCATCAAGGTGCCCACACTCCTGCTGCAGGGCCAGACGGACTCCCTCTTCCCGCTCGGCCAGGCCGACAAGGCCGCGAAGGCCATCCGGGCAAACGGCGCCCCCGTCGACGTCGACTGGATCGCGGGCGGACACGACGGCGGCGACATGGAGACGAGCCGCGTCCAGTCACGCGTGCGTGCGTGGTTCGACCGCTACCTCAAGGACGACAAGGCCACGGACACCGGCCCGGCCTTCCGCATCACCCGCACCGGAGGCGTCGACTCCACCGACGGCGCGGCCCAACTCCGGGGCGCGAGCGGCGACACCTACCCCGGCCTGGAGAGCGGTCAGAAGTCCATCACCCTGACGGGCCGAACGCAGAGCTTCGACAACCCGGCAGGCGCCAGCCCGCCCGCCGTCTCCGCCCTGCCCGGCCTCGGCGGAGGCGGCCTCGCACAGCTCTCCTCGCTCGGCGTCGGGGTGTCGCTGGACTTCCCCGGCCAGTACGCGCAGTTCGAGTCGGCACCGGTGAGCAGCAGCATGCGGATCACCGGATCGCCGACGGTCACCGTCCACGTGAAGTCGACCAGCGACGACACCGTGCTCTTCGGGAAGGTCTACGACGTCGGACCCGGCGCCGGCACACCCGTGCTGCCCTCGCAGCTGGTGGCACCCATCCGGGTCGAGGGCGCGAAGGCCGGCAAGGACGTGACGATCACGCTCCCGGCCGTCGACCACGAGGTCGAGCAGGGCCACCGTCTGCGCCTGGTCCTCGCCTCCACCGACCTGGGCTACGCCTCCCCGGCGACCCCGGCGACGTACACCGTCTCGGTCCAGGGTGACCTGAAGGTGCCGACGGCCCCCGGCGTCACGACCGCGGCCGCCCCGCTGCCGTCCTGGGTCTGGTGGCTCCCGCTGACCGGCGCGGTGATCGCCCTGGCCCTCCTCCTGACGAGCCGCCGCCGCACGACCACGGCGCCGCCGCCCGCCCCCGAGCTCGCCGAAGTGCCGCTCCAGATCACGGACTTGAGCAAGCGGTACGCGAGGTCGGCGGACCGTTACGCGGTACGGGACCTGTCCTTCCGCGTGGAGAAGGGCCAGGTCCTGGGCCTGCTGGGCCCCAACGGCGCGGGCAAGACCACCACCCTCCGTATGCTGATGGGCCTGATCAAGCCGGACGGCGGCGAGATCCGCGTCTTCGGCCACGCGATCCGCCCGGGTGCCCCGGTCCTGTCCCGGGTCGGCGCGTTCGTGGAGGGCGCCGGCTTCCTGCCGCACCTCTCCGGCCGCGAGAACCTGGAGCTGTACTGGCAGGCGACGGGCCGCCCGCCCGAGGACGCGCACCTGGACGAGGCCCTGGAGATCGCCGGCCTCGGCGACGCCCTCGCCCGAGCGGTGCGCACCTACTCCCAGGGCATGCGCCAGCGCCTGGCCATCGCCCAGGCCATGCTGGGCCTGCCGGACCTGCTCATCCTCGACGAGCCGACCAACGGCCTCGACCCGCCGCAGATCCGCGAAATGCGCGAGGTGATGATCCGCTACGCGGCCGCCGGCCGCACGGTGATCGTCTCCAGCCACCTCCTGGCCGAGGTCGAACAGTCCTGCACCCACCTCGTGGTCATGGACCGCGGCCGCCTCGTCCAGGCGGGCCCGGTGGCCGAGATCATCGGCTCCGGCGACACCCTCCTCGTCGGCCTGGCGACCGACATCGCGGACCCGCTGGTCGAGAAGGTGGCCGCACTGCCCGGCGTGGAGTCGGCGGTACGGACGGACGGGGGCCTCCTGGTACGGCTCGCTCCCGGCGAGGGGTCCGGCCCGGGCGGCGTCGGCGAAGTCACCTCCGGTTCGGCAGCTCCCACAAGGGGCGCGGGGAACTGCGCGACCAGCCACGACGCTGCTGCGGACGAACGACAGCATGTCGCGGCACTTGCCGTGGAGCGCCCCGCGGTCGTGCCGGCGCATGCCGAAGAGGCCAACGGTATGGAACCCGCAGCCACCCACACGGGCTCCGCCGCCGCCCGCCTTCTCGTCGAGCTGGTGCGCCTGGAAGTCCCGGTCGCCTCCCTCGGCCCCCACCGCCGCCTCGAAGACGCCTTCCTCACCCTGATCGGAGGTTCCGCATGAGCACGCTCGTCGAGCGCACCGAGACCGCCTCCGGGTACAAGGCGGGCCGCACCCTGCCCCTCCGGGTCGAGCTCGTCCGGCAGTTGAAGCGGCGGCGCACGCTGGTCATGGGCGGGATCCTCGCCGCGCTGCCATTCGTGCTGCTGATCGCGTTCGCGATCGGCGGCGACCCGGGCGGCCGCAACGGCCAGGTGACCCTGATGGACACGGCCACCGCGTCCGGCGCCAACTTCGCCGCGGTGAACCTCTTCGTGTCGGCGGGCTTCCTGCTCGTCATCCCCGTCGCCCTGTTCTGCGGGGACACCGTCGCCTCGGAGGCCGGCTGGTCCTCCCTGCGCTATCTGCTCGCCGCCCCTGTGCCGCGCGCCCGCCTGCTGTGGTCCAAGCTCGTCGTCGGACTCGGCCTCAGCCTGGCCGCGATGATCCTGCTGCCGGTCGTGGCACTCGCCGTCGGCACGGCCGCCTACGGCTGGGGCCCGCTGCAGATCCCCACGGGCGGCGCGCTGGACTCGGGGACAGCGGCGCAGCGCCTGCTGGTGGTCGTGGCGTACATCTTCGTGTCCCAACTGGTCACCGCCGGGCTGGCGTTCTGGCTGTCGACGAAGACCGACGCGCCCCTCGGCGCCGTCGGCGGCGCGGTCGGCCTCACCATCGTCGGCAACGTCCTGGACGCCGTGACGGCTCTCGGCGACTGGCGCGACTTCCTGCCCGCGCACTGGCAGTTCGCCTGGGCGGACGCCGTCCAGCCGCACCCCGAGTGGTCCGGCATGATCCAGGGCACGGCGATTTCCATAACGTACGCGCTCGTGCTGTTCGCCCTGGCCTTCAGGGGTTTCGCCGGCAAGGACGTGGTGTCCTAGGTCAACGGAGGATCTCCCACCGGTCTCGACGGCCCATGATCGTGGCCGTCTTGAGATCCATCCGCAACACCCCGTGCCGCACATTCCGGCCCGCTGCGCCGTCACAGTCACAGACGTCGACGTCAACGCACCAAGGGGGCACGGAAGATGGAGCGGTACCGAACACCACGACCGGGCACGCGACACCGCACCCGACGGCTGCGCGCAGCTGTCCTCGCCGTCACGGCGGCGAGCGGCCTGCTGCTCACGGCCTGCGGCGCGGGCGGTTCCGGGAGCAACAGCAACAAGGCCTCCGACAGCTCGAACAGGACCGGCTTCCCGGCACCGGCCCCGCAGAACAGCCGGGCCACCGGCGAACGGCAGGACGGCGAGGACTCCTTCGCCGGCCCGTCCCCGACGCCCGACTACCTCTCCACCTTCGCCCTCGACGTCGACACCGCCTCCTACGGCTACGCCCGTCGCACCCTCGCCGCAGGCGGGCGCCCCGACCCCGCCACCATCCGCCCCGAGGAGTTCGTCAACAGCTTCCGCCAGGACTACGAACGCCCCGACGGCAACGGCTTCACGGTCACCGTCGACGGCGCCCGCACCGATGAGAAGAACTGGTCCCTGGTCCGCGTCGGCCTCGCCACCCGCCCGGCCACCGACACCGGCGAACGCCCGCCCGCCGCCCTGACCTTCGTCATCGACATCTCCGGCTCCATGTCGGAGCCCGGCCGTCTCGACCTCGCCCAGAAGTCCCTCGACACGATGACGGACCGCCTGCGCAACGACGACTCGGTCGCGATCGTCACCTTCAGCGACAAGGCCGAGCGGGTCCTGCCGATGACCCGCCTCGGCGGCCACCGCGGCGAGATCCACGACGCGATCGACAGCCTGGAGCCGACCTACTCCACCAACCTCGGCGCGGGCGTCAAGACCGGCTACGCCACCGCCGTCGAGGGCCGCCGCGCGAACGCCACCAACCGCGTGGTGCTCGTCTCGGACGCCCTCGCCAACGACGGCGACACCGACCCGGACTCCATCCTGGAGCGCATCTCCTCGGCCCGCCGCGAGTACGGCATCACCCTCTTCGGCGTCGGAGTCGGCAGCGACTACGGCGACGCCCTCATGGAACGCCTCGCCGACAAGGGCGACGGCCACACCGTGTACGTGTCGGAGGAGGACGACGCCCGCAAGGTCTTCTGCCAGGACCTCCCGCAGAACATCGACCTGACCGCCCGCGACGCCAAGGCCCAGGTCGCCTTCGACCCCGGGACGGTCGAGGATTTCCGCCTCGTCGGGTACGACGACCGCCGGGTCGCCGACGACGACTTCCGCAACGACCGCGTCGACGGCGGCGAGGTCGGCCCCGGCCACACGGTCACCGCCCTGTACGCGGTCCGCACCAGGCCCGGCGCCGACGGCCACCTCGCCACGGCCACCGTCCGCTGGCTCGACCCCGACACCCGCGACCCGCACGAGAAGTCCGGCGAACTGGAGACGGGAGCCCTTGACGACTCCCTCTGGGAAGCGAGCCCCCGCTTCCAAGTGACCGCCGTGGCGGCCTACTTCGCCGACTCCCTGCGCCAGGGCGACGAGCGCTGGAGCTCCCTGCCGGGCGACCCGGGCCTGGGCGAACTCCAGGACCGCGCCGAGCAGTTGGCGAAGAAGACCGAGGACAAGGACGTACGGCAACTCGCCGAGGCGATAGACCAGGCCCACCGAGGCCAGGGCTAGAACGTCAGTCCATGGTCACCGCCCCATTGACCTTTCCTTACTTACGAGTAAGTTGACCTCCCAATCAGAGCCGACTGGGGGCCGTCATGGGCGTACGCAAGGATCTGAAACGGGCAAAGCGGCGCACTGACCTGGGGTCCCGCACCAGGACCGAGGTCGTCAAGGACGAGGACGGTGTCGTACGCGAGGCCCGCACCCCCGCCCTCGCCCCGCGCGCGACCGCCGGCAGCACCGCCGACCTCCCCTTCACCAACGCGGCCGAGGCGCCCGACGCGGTGGTCCTGCGCCGCAAGCAGCACGAGCGCGACACCTGGCAGCCCGTCACCGCGGCGGCCTTCGCCCGCGAAGTCACCGCTGTGGCCAAGGGGTTGATCGCCGCCGGCCTCGAACCGGGCGGCCGGGTCGCCGTGATGTCCCGCACCCGCTACGAGTGGACGGTCCTCGACTTCGCGATCTGGGCGGCGGGCGGTCAGACGGTCCCCATCTACGCCACCTCCTCGGCCGACCAGGTCGAGTGGATCGTCCGCGACTCCGACGCCCGCTTCGTCGTCACCGAAACCGTCGAGAACGCCGCCACGGTGACGACGGGCACGGCCCGCCACGAACGGCAGCCGCGCATATGGCAGTTGGACGACGGGGCACTCACCGACCTCACCACCCTCGGCCGCGACATCCCGGACGAGGAGGTCACCAAGCGCCGCACCGCCCTCACGCCCGACACGATCGCGACGATCTGCTACACCTCCGGCACCACCGGAAAGCCGAAGGGCTGCGTCCTCACCCACGCCAACCTGTATGCCGAGGCCGCCAACACGGTCGAGCTGCTCCACCCGATCTTCAAGGAGGTCACGCGTCAGGTCGCCTCGACGCTCCTCTTCCTCCCGCTCGCCCACATCCTCGGCCGCACCCTCCAGATCGCCTGCCTGATGGCCCGCATCGAGATCGGCCACTGCCCGAGCATCAAGCCCGACGAACTCCGGCCCGCCCTCAAGGAGTTCCGCCCGACCTTCCTCGTCGGCGTCCCGTACCTCTTCGAGAAGATCCACGACACGGGCCGCGCGACCGCCGAGAAGATCGGCCGCGGCGCCTCCTTCGACCGCGCGGACCGCATCGGCGTCCGCTTCGGCCAGGCGTACCTGAACAAGTTCCTGGAGACGGGCAAGGGCCCCGGCCCCGCCCTCTACGCCGCCTGGGCCCTGTACGACCTGCTGGTCTACCGCCGCGTCCGCAAGGAACTCGGCGGCCGCATGCGCTACGCCATCAGCGGCGGCTCCCCCCTCGACCGCAACCTCAACCTGTTCTTCTACGCCGCCGGGATCATCGTCTACGAGGGCTACGGCCTGACGGAGACGAGCGCGGCCGCCACCATCGTCCCGCCCCTCAAACCCCGCCCGGGCACGGTCGGCGTCCCGGTCCCCGGTACCGCGGTCCGCATCGCCGACGACGGCGAGGTGCTCATCAAGGGCGGCATCGTCTTCGGCTCGTACTGGAACAACCCGGCCGCGAGCGACGCCGTACTCCAGGACGAGTGGTTCGCGACCGGCGACCTCGGCTCCCTCGACGAGGACGGCTACCTCACCATCACCGGCCGCAAGAAGGACATCCTCGTCACCTCCGGCGGCAAGAACGTCTCCCCGGCCGTCCTGGAGGACCGGCTGCGCAGCCGCCCGCCGATCGGCCAGTGCATCGTCGTCGGCGACAACCGCCCCTTCGTCGCCGCCCTGATCACCCTCGACCCCGAGACCGTCGCGCACTGGCTGACGGTCCGCAAGCTGCCGGCGGACACCCCGATGTCCGAGGTCGTACGGGATCCGCGGATGCGCGCCGATGTCCAGAAGGCCGTCGACTACGCCAACGAGGCCGTCTCCCGGGCCGAGTCGATCCGCGCCTTCACGCTGGTCGAGGGCGAGTTCACGGAGGACAACGGGCTGCTCACCCCGTCGCTCAAGGTCAAGCGACACGCCGTGACGGCGGCGTACAAGGAGGAGATCGAGGCGCTGTATCGCGGCTGAACACGCCTCAGGGGTCACTCGTGCGGACGATCGCACGGGACAGACCAGCTCAAGTGGCGCAATTAAGTGATATATGACTAAGTGTCATTGTTGTGTCACTGTGAGCGAATCTGCGGCGTAGGAGGATGCATGGCCCTTGATCGCCGCCGGTCCGCCCTCGGGCGACTGACGTACAGCACCGCCGCGGTGGCCGTGGTCGCGGCTCTCGCCCAGGGTCCGGCCTTCCCGGCCGCGCTCGCCGCACCGAGTCCGCCCCCGTCGCCCCCGTCGCCGCCGGTCGCCCCGGCCGTCCCGGCCGCCCCTTCGGGACCGGACGAGCGCCGGTTCGCGTTCGGCGCGTTCCTCGACTCCGAGCCCGAAGGCCTGGAGCGCCTGAAGGAGTTCAGCGGCTGGCTGGGCGGCGCCGAACTGCGCGTGGGGCACACGTATCTGCCCGGGGATCTGTGGAGCAATATCGAGGCCGCGCACAACTTCCTCGACAGCTGGGCCAATTGGCGCCGCGCCAAGGCCGACCGGCTGCTCGTGCTCAACGTCCCGTTGATGGAGCGCAACGAGGAGGGCGTCTCCGACATGGGCGTCAGACGGCTGCTGCGGCGCGCGGCGGCCGGCGCGTTCGACGACCACTTCCGGGTGCTGGCCCAGCGCCTGGTCGACCTCGGCGCGACCGACACGGTCCTCGTGCTCGGCTGGGAGATGAACGGCATCACCTACACCCACCGCTGCGGCCCCGACCCGGAGAACTGGAAGCGGTACTGGCGGCGCATCGTCACCGTCATGCGCTCGGTCCCCGGGCAGAAGTTCAGGTTCGACTTCAACCCGAACCGGGGCAGGGACGCGATCCCGTGGCCGGAGTGCTACCCCGGCGACGACGTCGTCGACATCATCGGCATGGACTCCTACGACCAGCCTCGCGGGATGTCGTTCGACGAGGAGGTGTCCGAGCCCTACGGCCTGCAGTTCCACGTGGACTTCGCGCGGGCCCACGGCAAGCCGATCTCGTATCCCGAATGGGGCCTGTACCGCAACGGCGACGACGATGAGTACATGCTGCGCATGCTCGCGTGGATGGACGAGCACAAGCCGCTGTACAACACGATCACCGACTACTGCCCGCACGGCGTGTGGCTGTGCTCCGACAACCCCCGCTCGTCCGCCCTGTACCGCGCGGTGCTGACCGCGAACCTGAAGCCGCAGCCGACACCGGAACCGTCGGTCCCCCTCCCGAACCCGCCCACGGCTCCTGCCGCACCGACTCCGCCCACGGTCCCCGCCGTACCGGTGCCGACGCCGGCACTGCCGCCGACCCCGGCTCCGACTCCCGAACCGACTCCCGAACCGACTCCCGAACCGACTCCCGAACCGACGCCGCCCGCCAAGCCGCCCGACTGCACGCCGGCGGACTTCGCGCACCTGATGCAGCAGCTGGTCGGAGTCAAGAGCGCCGCCTGCCCCCACTGAGGGGAGCGCTACCAGTGTTCCTTGGTGTCGGGGCGAATACGCCGGACCTTCCTGGCCCCGCACCGGGCGGCGACGTCGCAGACGGTGGCGGCCAACAGCGGCAGGGTGCACAGACCGGCCAGCAGTAAACGCTGGTTGACGACCGTGTCGGGGTTCCAGCGGTACTTGTACGGCTCGTCGCCGCGCAGCAGGCTCAGCACCCGGCGCTCGCCCTCGGACGCGAGCCGCTCGGTGGACGCGCGCAACAGCATCGTCGCCACGTCCACCCTGCGCTCCCGCAGCCCCGGATGGAAGCCGTACAGATACTGGCCCGCCAGCCCGCCCGACAGCAGATGCAGGTTGACCGCCACCACCGCGCCGTCGAGCAGGAACTCCGTGAGCGTGGCCTGACCGGAGCGGGCCATCGGGACCACCGAGCGGACCAGGTGCTCCAGAAACCGCGGCCGGGTGTGCTCGGGCGTCATCTTCTTGCCCTCCCACTGCAGGCGGTGCAGGTCGATCAGCCGCCGCAGCGCGATCTCCGTCTCGTCGGGGTCCACCCCGCGCCACTCGACCCCGACCTTGCCACACCTGTTGATCTTGTTGCGCACCCGCTGGGCCCGCGCCGGCGGCAGCCGCTTGACCAACTCCGTCATGGGTACGGCGGGCAGCTCCAGGCACGCCGAGTCGCGCAGGCGGCGGCGCGGGCCGCGCCAGTGCCGGTAAACCTGCTCCACCGCGCTGCCCGGCCGTACCTCCCGGAAGTCGATCAGGGCGGTGCGGGCCGCGCCGGCCAGGGCGTCCGCCAGGGCCACGCTGCCGTGCTCGGCGGCGCTCTCGTCGATCAGCACGTCGCAGAAGTCGGAGATGGCACCGCCGATCGGCACCAGCTTGGGCAGCGGATGCCGCACCCGCATCAGCGGCGCGGCGGCCACCAGTTCACCGCCCCGGCGGACCAGGAACAGCCGCAGCCCGTCGGGTGTGCCGTAGGAGAGCCACCAGGAGTGCAGCCAGGCGTGGCTCTGGAACGGTGTCGCCGACGGACAGGCCCCGTGCAGCCGGCCCCACTCCTCGGCCAGCGCGGCGAACGTGCGCTCGTCGGTGCACAGTTCCACCGACATCGCGCGGGCGGACGCGGTCGTCGGAGCGCTCATCGGGCGTCCGCTGCGTGGGTCGGGGCGGGCACCGTCGGCTGGCCCGGGCCGTCCTCCTCCGCCGCCCGCCGCGGCCGGGCCAGCAGCACCAGGCCGCCCAGCAGACCTCCGGCGCTCGCACCCACCAGCCCGGCCAGCTTCGGGGAGACGGACGACGGCTCGGTGGGCTTCAGGGCACGGGACAGCCGCTCGAGCCGAATGCCGGTGGTGGCCTTGGTGTGGCTCGCCTGCGTGACGAGCGCGCCGGACACGGCGTCGGCCATGTCGACGGCCTGGGCGGGGCTCGTCGAGGTTGCCGAGACGGAGACCATCGGCGCGTCCGGCGAGGTCGCGACCTGCACGTTCTTGCGCAGCTTCGCGGCCGGCACACCCGCCGCCACCTGGGCGTCCCCGAGCACCGCGAGCTGCGGGGCCACCCGGCCGTACGCCTGCGCGAAGCCGAGCGCGTCGGCGCAGTCGACGTCGGAGCGGCCGGCCGCCACGGCGACGACGGAACTCGTCGCGGTGTACTGCGGCGGCTTGACCATGCCGTACGCGCCGCCGGCCACGGCTCCGAGCAGCGCGCCGGCCGGCATCAGCCACCACGAGGGCAGCCGCCTCGCACGTGCGCTCGCACGGTGCCGGTCACGCTGAGCGGGGTTGTCGGTCATCGAGAACTCACTTCCAGGGTCGAGCCGGCCAGGGCGGCCGTGTACACATCCATCAACTGCCGGGCGCTGCAGGCGATGTCGTAGCGCCGCACGGCCTCCGGGGCGGTTCGCCCGCCCGGGCCCGCCGCCCGCAGCCGCAGCAGTTCCCGCACATAGGCGCCGGCGCCGCCGGTGACGCGCAGGGCACCGGGTGCCGCGTCCGGCGGCAGGTCCTCCACGGCGGGGCAGCTCGCGTACAGCACGGGGAGCCCGGCGGCCAGCGCCTCCACCACGGCCAGGCCGAAGGCCTCCTGGGCCGACGGCGAGGCGAGCACGTCCATCGCGCACAGCAGGGCGACCAGGTCGGGCGCGTCGTCGCCGGGGTCCGGCAGACACGGCCGCTCGCCCGTGAGCACCAGCCGGTCCGCGACTCCCAGCGCCCGGGCGGAGCGCCTGAGCGCCGTCTCCTCGGGCCCGCCGCCGACCAGCAGCAGCCGTACGTCACCGGGCAGCCGGGACAGCGCGTGCACCAGCAGGTCGAAGCGTTTGCCCGGGGCGAGGCGTCCCACCCCGCCGATGACGTACGCGTCCTCCGGCAGCCCGTAGTGCGCCCGGGCCTCCTTGCGGCGCACCTCGTCGAAGCGGAAGCGGGGCGCGTCGATGCCGTTCGGGATGACGCGGATACGGGGCCCGGGCACGCCCCAGTGACGCAGCCGCTCGGCCACCGTCGGCGAGACGGCGACCGTGGCGCGGCCGAGGCGCTCGCCGGCCAGGTACAGCGCGCGGACACCCGCGGTCAGCGGCCGGCCCTCCAGCAGGGTGTCGCCGATCGAGTGCTCGGTGGCCACGACGGCCCGGACTCCCGCGAGCCGCGCCGCGACCCGGCCGTAGAGACAGGCCCGGTACAGGTGGGTGTGCACGAGGTCGTAGCCGCCGCCCCGGATCAGCCGGGTCAGGCGGGGGAGCGCGCCGAGGTCGCGGTTGCCGCTCATCCCGAGGTGGGTGACGCGGACGCCGTCGGCGGCCAGGCCCGCGGCGACCGGGCCGGGGTTGGTCAGGGTCACCACGTCGCACTGCGCGGGAAGGTGCCGCAGCAGCAGGCGCAGCTGCTGTTCCGCGCCGCCGACGCCGAGGCCGGTGATGACGTGCAGGGCCCTCACACGGCCTCCACAGTGCGGCCGAAGAGCCGGGCCAGGCGTCGCTTCAGCGCCAGCCGCGCCGGGGTGTCGGCCGTCCCGACGTGGATGCGGGGCAGCGCGAAGTCACCGCAGCCCTCCGGGCCGGGGGTGATCGCGCAGGCGTAGCGGTACCCGGCCAGGCGCACGGCGGCGGCGACGCGCTCGTCGAGGTAGCCGTACGGATAGCAGAAGCCGCCGATGTCGGTGCCGGTGATCGAGGCGAGCAGATGACGGCTGTCGTGGACCTCGCTGTGCAGCACCTCGTCCGTGACCTTGGTCAGGTCGAGGTGGGTCATGCCGTGCGAGGCGATCTCCATGCCGGCGGCCGCGGCACGGTGGATGCCGGCCACGTCGAGCAGCGGCTTGCGCGGCCCGAGCGGCTCCCACCCGTTCTCGCCGCCGAGCCGCCCGGGCAGCACGAACACGGTCGCGGTGAAGCCCCAGCGGTACAGCACGGGCAGCGCGCAGCTGGTGAAGTCCGCGTACCCGTCGTCGAAGGTGAGGCCCACCAGGCCGCGCTCGGTGCCGCGGGCGCGGGCCGCGAGCAGCTCTCGCATGCTCACCCCGCGCAGGCCGCGGTCGGACATCCAGCCGAGCTGGCGGTCGAGGCACGCGGGCGTGACGGTGACGTTGTAGGGATCGTCGGGGCACTCCGAGACGGAGTGGTACATGGCCACCCAGACGGCGGGGCCACGCTTGGAGCGCCTTTTGGCGGGCGCGTGCGGTGCAGCGGAGACGTCAGCGACCATGGCCCAGCTTTCGTGTGACGGAGTGACGGAGGAAGTGCACGACGGGAAGCAGTAGGGACCGGGCGTCCGCCGCGTCGAGGATCCACGCCAGCAGCAGGAACACGGCGGTCACGGAGAAGGAGCAGGCGACGACCGACGCCGCGGGCGAGGTGAACAGCCCCGCGCTCAGCAGCCCGACAGCGGTGGCGCACAGGGCCGCGCACACCGGCCGGACCAACTGGGCGACGACCCGGCGCACGCGCACGGGCACACTGCGCGGCCCCAGGCCCTGCAGCATGAGCAGCGCGGTGACGGTGATGCCGATCGCGTTGCCCGCGGCGATACCGCGCGCCCCCCAGGGCCCGACGGCCCAGGCATTGACGACGACGGTGACGAACGCGCCCACCCCCATCGCGCCCAGTGGGAACCAGGTGGTGCGCCCGGCCGCGAAGTACGACCGCACGAGCGCCCCCACCAGCGTCTGCCCGAGCAGCCCGGCCGCGTAGACCCGCATGACCGAGGCGGTCGCCGCGGTGTCCTGTGCGGTGAACGCCCCGCGCTGGAACAGGAGTTGGACGATCTGCGGTGCGCAGGCCACGACCACCGCGGCGCCCAGCAGGACGAGACAGGCGATCAGCACGATGTCCCGCTCGACCCGGTCCCGGGCCCCCTCGGTGTCGCCCTCGGCGATGGCCTGCGCCACCACCGGGAAGGTGACGACGCACACCATCATCGACAGCGACATCGGCAACTGGGCGATCTTCTGGGCGTAGTTGAGGTGCGAGATGGCCCCGGCGGGCAGCGCGGAGGCGAAGTAGCGCTCGATGAGGACCTGCGACTGCCGGCACAGCGCGAACAGCAGCACCGCGGCGACGAGCCCGGACGACAGCGCCCGCCCGCCGTCCCCGTCGTAGCCGCGCTCGGCCCGCCCGGGCCGCCCGGCGATCCGCCGCACCAGCGACGGTGTCTGTACGGCGACCATGAGGCACCCGCCGAGCGCGACACCGAGCGCGGCGGACCGCACCCCCCAGCGCTCACCGACGACGAACATCGTGGCGATGATCGCGATGTTGTACGCGATGTAGATCGCGCCGGGGGCGAGATACGAACGGTGCGCCCGCAGCGCCGCACTGCAGTACCCGGCAAGCCCGAAGCTCAGCACACAGGTCGCGGTCAGCCGGGTGCAGGAGACGGCGAGTGACGGATCGGGCAGACCGGGCGCGAGGGCGGAGACCAGCAGCGGCGCCCCGGCCACCAGCGCGGCGGCCGTCGCGGCGAAGGCGAGGCACAGCCGCGGCAACGAGGCGCCGACCAGGGCGCGTACGGGATCGAGGGCGCCGTTCCCGCGCGCCCGCCGCGCCAGCGCCATGCTGAACGCGGGCACGAGCACGAACGCCATGCCGTCCTCGATCAGCAGCGTCGCCGCCAGTTCGGGCACGGTCCAGGCCACCAGGAACGCGTCGGTCGCCTCGCCGGCGCCGAAGAGGTGCGCGAGCGCCTGGTCGCGTCCGAGGCCGAGGACCGCCCCGGCCATGGACAGCACGGCGGACAGCAGCGTCGCCTTGGCGAGGAAGCGGCCCGAGGCGGTGTCCGCGCGCAGGGCACCGGCCTGGCCGCGGCCGTCGCCCGCCGGGAGCGTGCCGTCCAGGCCGGTCGTGTGGTCGTAGGGGCCCGCGGTCCTCGCGGGTCCGGGCCTCATAGTGCGTCCGATTCGGCGGTGAGGCCGGTCGTCGCCCCGCCTGCCAGCGACCACCAGGCGGCGAGGCCGAAGCAGACGGCCGTCAGGGTGGTGGAGGGTCCGCCGATGTCGGCGTAGAGGAAGTTCACCAGCTGCCACAGCAGCAGTCCGCAGGCCGCGAGCGCGCAGTCCCGGGCGGGTCCGGCCCGGCGCAGCCGGCGCAGTGCGCAGACCAGCAGGGCCAGCCAGCTGCCCGCCACCGTGAGCAGGCCGAGCAGGCCCTGTTCGCTGAGGACCAGCATGTACATGTTGTGCGGGGAGAGCAGGGGCTGGCGCCGGAAGGCCTGGCCCGCGCCCTCGGTGTCGCTGCCGGACGACAGCGCGAGCGAGGCGTGGGAGTCCCGGTAGGCGGGGAAGGCCTTCAGGCCCACGCCCGTCATCGGGTGCTCGCGCCACATGTCGGTGGCCGCCGCCCACATCGTGTAGCGGTCGAGGACCGACTGGTCCGGTGTGTCGGTGACCTGCGTGATGCTGGACAACCGCTCCTGCAGCGCCGAGCCGCCCACGCCGAACCCGCCCACCAGCACCACCGCGGCCGCGGCCGCCGCCGCGAACAGCTTCAGCGCCCGCCGCACCCCGGCCAACAGCAGCACCGCTCCGCACGCCGCGGCCGTCGCGATCCAGGCACCCCGGCTGAAGGACATCGCGAGCGGCACGAGCAGCGCCAGCGCACACCCGGCCGCCACGACCCGCTGCCGCCCTGCCCGCGCCCCGAGGGCGAGACCGGTCAGGGCCACCACACCGGAGGCGACGACGCTCGCCATCCCCATCACGTCGGACGGCCCGAACGTGCCCACCGCCCGGATGTCGGCCCCCTGGTAGGAGGCCCCGGTCCCCGTCACGTACTGGTGCACGCCGACCGCCCCCTGCCAGAGCGCGAGGCCGGCCAGCGACCAGAGCACCAGCCGGGCGTCGCGCCGGTCGCGCACCAGCAACACCACCCCGAGCGGGACCAGCACGAACACCTGCAGATAGCGGGCCAGTCCGTCGATCCCGTCGCCGGGCGTCACCGCCCCGGTCGCGGCGACCGCGATGCCCACCACGGGCAGCCCGAGCACGACCGCGGCGGTCCGCGTCAGCGGGCGCTGCGTCCGCCCCACACTGCGTACGGCGGCCCAGAGCACGACCAGCCCGCAGGCCAGGTCGGCGGGCGTGGCGCCGCTGTCCGGCTCGGCCGGCAACCCCAGCAGGGCGATCACCGCCACGACGGGCAGCACGGGAGCGGCCCGGTGCAGCGCCGACAGCGGCGGCACGAGCGGTACGGAGGCCGCCGAGGGAGTGCTCACCGGCGCTCAGCTCCCCGTCGGACGTACGAACAGGGCGGCCGTACGCACCAGGATGCAGATGTCCTGCCACAGCGACCAGTTGTCGATGTAGGCGTTGTCGAAGCGGCACCGGTCCTCGATGGAGGTGTCGCCGCGCAGCCCGTGGATCTGGGCGAGCCCGGTGATCCCGGTCGGCATCCGGTGACGCTCCGAGTAGCACGGGTAGGTCTGGCTGAACTGGGCGACGAAGTAAGGCCGTTCGGGCCGCGGCCCGACCAGGCTCATGTCGCCGCGGCAGACGTTCCACAGCTGCAGCAGCTCGTCCAGCGAGGTGCGGCGCAGGAACTGGCAGAAACGGCTCATCTCCTGCTCGTTCGCCACACTCCAGCGGGTCGCCGCCTCGTGCGCGCTGGCGGGCCGGTGGGTGCGGAACTTCAGCAGCGTGAACGGCCGCCCGTCCTTGCCGATCCGCTCCTGCCGGAACACCACGCCGGGCCCGTCCTTGACCCGCAGCACGAGTGCGCACACCAGCAGCACCGGACAGGCCAGCAACAGCAGCGACCCCGCCAGCACCACGTCGAGCACCCGCTTGCCCGTTCTGCCGGGCCGCCGGCCTCCCGGACACAGCAGCCTGCGGGAGAAACCGGCCAGATGCCCGGCGCTCTCGCGCCGCCCACCGGTGCGGTACGACGGCGCGTCCGCGTCCAGTTCCCACAGCACGCATCCGTACGCGGCGAGATCCCGCAGCACGGGCGCCTTCTCCAGCCGAGTGGTGGCCCCCACGACGAGCACCGTCTCCACACCGTTCTGGATGACCGCCCGGCGCGTCGCCTGATCCGTCGTCAGCACCGGCAGCTCGGGGCCCTCTCCGGAGTCGGCGAGGACGTCCAGCGGGCCCGTGACCAGGCCGATCGGCCTTACGCCGCAGCCCGGTCGGCGCAGCAGCGCGGCGGCGACGGACCGGGCCGTCGCGATCGGGCCGACCACCAGGGCGGGGCTGGGCCCACGCAGGAGCGTCCGCTGTGCGTGCACCGCCGCGCGGCCCGCACAGGCCGCGGCGCAGTGCACGGCGAACGCGACCCCCAGCACGGTCGGCGGAATCGGCCGCAGAGGGGAGAACGCCGCGAAGGCCGCCCAGCCGAGCGCGATCCGCCCGCAGAGGGAGGGGAGCACGTCGAGCACGCCGGGCACGACCCGGAGGTCGTACAGACGCGCCCGCCGGTTCAGCCCCATCACACCGAGCGCCAGCAGGACGATGAGCAGCGGGTACCTGTGGGCCCCGGGCACGACGAGAGCCCCCAGCACGGCGGCGCCCCCGTCGACGAGAAGCAGGGGCAACCGGGAGGTCCGGCGCGGACGGCGGGCCCCCCGGCCCGGGGGCAGTCCGCGCCCGGCTGCGGGGCCACGCTCGTCGAGGACGGAGACAGCGTGATCTGCCGCCCGCGGCTGCTGCCCCGTAGAAGAGGGAACGGTACTTTCCGCAGTCATCTGGTGGTGCACTTCCTGCTCTTGTCGGGTGCGACGGCCGGCGCGCCTACGACGCCGAGCAGTTCGCGGTACACGTCGGTCACGGCCTCGGCCGCGCGCCGTAGATCGTGAGCGGCGAGCACATGCCGGCGGCCCTGCGCGCCCAGCGCCGCGCGCAGCTGCCCGTCCCGCAACAGCGCCGTCAGCGCCCGCGCCAGCGCTGCGGGGTCCTCCGGCGGCACCAGGCAGTACGGCAGTTGCTCCGGCGGCAGGCTCTCGCGCGCCCCGTCCACGTCCGTGACGACGACCGGCCGGGCGCACGCCATGGCCTCCAGCGGGGCGAGCGCCATGCCCTCCCAGCGGGACGGCAGGACCACGACGTCGGCGGCCCGGTACCAGGGGGCGGCGTCGGCCGCGGCACCGGCGAAGCTCACCGACTCGGGTGCACAGCCGCGCAGTTGCTCCGCGTCCGGACCGTCGCCGACCAGCACCAACCGTGCACTGGCCACCTCTCGCACCACCTCCGGCCAGGCCCGGAGCAGCACGTCCTGCCCCTTCTGACGGCACAGCCGGCCCACGCACACGACGAGCGGACCCGCCCCGGACGCCGCGTCGTCCCCCTCCGGCCGGAACCTGAACGTGTCGACTCCGTTGGGGACCACGTGCCACGGAGCGCTGATTCCGCACCGCTCCCCGGTACGCCGCTCCGCCTCGCTCACACACACGACGCGCGTCGCCCACCGCGCCCCGAACCGCTCCCAGCCCAGCGCCAGCCGCGCGACGACTCCGTCCGCGGCCTCGAACGACCAGGCGTGCGGCTGGAAGACGGTCGGGAGGCGGCCGCGCACCGCGAGCCGGGCCGCGAGCCCCGCCTTCGCGCTGTGCGCATGCACCAGGTGCGGTCCTACGTCACGCAGGATCCGCGCCAACTGCCGTACCTCGACCGGGAGTCGGGAGCCCGGCGCGCGGGTCGCGTCCCAGCGGAGCACCGTGCAGCCCGGCGCGCGCAGGGCGTTCGTCAGTGTTCCCCCCTCCGGACAGGCCACGCTCACCCGCAGTCCCGCGGCGAGCTGAGCCGCCACCAGGTCCGTCACGACCCGCGCGACACCGCCCTCGACGGGCTGGGCGACATGCAGGATGTGCGGGGGAATACGCATGAGCGAGGCTGCCCTTCCGAACAAAAGAGTCCGAGCCGGGGCCAGGACGTGCGGCTCGTGTTTCCGATATAAAATCCCGCACCCGTTCGAGAGCGTGAGTTCCGTTGTTTCGACCGGCATCGCCGACTTTACGAGGTGAGCAACTGTAGCCGCTCATCCGTATTTAGCTGCCGACCCGTCAACTGTGTCGGAATGGTGGCGTTTCCATGGGCTATTTGTCGCGCCGGACCACCCATTTGGAGCAGAGGCGTCGGCAACAGGGTTTCCAGAAAGCCCCGTCCTCGTTAGGCCAGGAGAAGTGAGGCTTACGAAAGAAAGGCACACGATGAAGACTCTGAAGGCTGCCGCCGTCGTCGCCGGCTCCCTTGCCATCGCCGGCGTTGCCCTGCCCGCCGTCGCGGTGGACATGCCGGCGCAGGGCCTTGTGGACAGCGGAAAGATGGTCGCGGGCGGTGTCCCGGAGGCAGCCAAGGTGTCGACCGGCTACGTGGGCGACAACGTCAAGGACGTGGCGTCGGGCGTGAAGGACGGTGTGAAGAACTCGGGAGTCGTGAAGACCCCCGTCGTCGGCAACACCGTTCCGAAGGCCGCCCTGCCGGGCCCCGTCGACGGCCAGCTGCTCGGTGGGCTGCCGCTCGGCAAGGGCAAGTAGGCAGTGCGGTAGGGCAGGTTGGGCGATTCGGGTCGGCTCCGCATTCCTCGGAGCCGGCCCTTTTGGCATATGTGGGGGAGTGCGGCCGTCATGGCGAGGGGACTGCGATCGCCCGGCGTGCGCTGGGCCAAACGAACGAAACGGGGTGACCGAATGGGGGAGAGCGCCGTTGGTCCCATTGGAATGGCCCCAGTTCGTGCATCGGGGTCATCCGCCGACGCGAGCCGGCAGGAATGCCGTAGGTGGTGGGGCGCTTTTCCTCCTCCTTGTTGCGCGCCCTGCTCGACCGGCGACATACCTGCCGGCCTTCGTCGGCCGTCTCCTGACCGTGGGGCCCGTCTGCATACGACGCAGACGGGCCCCACGGGCTTTTGCGGAACTCGGCGGAGTCGCGCGGGCGCACGGGAAAGCCGATGGCGGCCCGCCGGAAATCCGGCGGGCCGCCATCGGATGACGTACTGCTCAGAAGAGGAGGCCACCGTGGTACGGGGCGTTCTGCGACTGGTCGACCTTGTCCGTGTTGCACGCGGCGTAGTGCGAGTTCGGCGCGGCAACACCGCCGAGGACGGCGCCGTTGGACCACGGCGCGATGCAGCGACCGTCGATCAGCGAGCCGTTGACGATGGCAAGGCCCTGCTGAGGGGCGTTCACGACGACCGGGCCCTGCGAGAAGCCCTTGCCGCCGGTGACGGTGGTGTTGGTGTCGTCGGCCGAGGCGACCCCGCCGGCCGCGAGGACGATGCCCGCGGCGAGGGCGGAAATGGCCGTAACCTTGTTACGCATAAGATGCGCCTTTCGGTGGGGCGGTTGGATTTCCGTGCTCCGAATTGCTCGGGGCAGGTCAGAAGAGCAGGCCGCCGTGGTACGGGGCGTTCTGCGACTGGTCGATCTGCGCCGTGTTGCACGCGGCGTAGTGCGAGTTCGGGGCGACGGTGCCGGCGAGGACGGCACCGTTGGACCACGGCGCTACGCAACGGAGGTCGACGCCCGTGCCGTTGACGATGACGGCGCCCTGCTGAGGGGCGTTCACGACGACCGGGGACGACGAGAAGCCGTCACCGCCGGTGACCTCGGTGCAGTTGTCGGCTGCGGCGGTGCCGGCCGCCGCCAGGACGATGCCTGCGGCGAGGGCGGAGATTGCCGAAACCTTGTTACGCATGAGATGCGCCTTTCCGGGCTGTGTTCGGGGGTGTGCCTGCTCCGAATTGCTCGGTGCAGGTCAGAAGAGCAGGCCGCCCTTGTAAATGGCGTTCTGCGACTGGTCGACCTTGTCCGTGTTGCACGCGGCGTAGTGCGAGTTCGGGGCGACGGTGCCGGCGAGGACGGCCCCGTTGGACCACGGCGCGATGCAGCGACCGTCGATGAGCGTTCCGTTGACGATGAGGACGCCCTGCTGGGGGGCGTTCACGACGACCGGGGACGACGAAAACCCTTTGCCGCCGGTGACGGTGGTGTTGGTGTCGCTGGCCGAGGCAACACCGACGCTGCTCATGACAGCGCCGAGGGTAAGGGCAGTGATGACCGCGAACTTCCTGGGCAACTCGGTTCCTTCCTGAATTCCACGGTTGCGCACGCTTGCATACCAGGAAACCTTGATATGCGCGTATAAGTCACGGGAAGAGCGTCTAAAGAGGGCTGATTCCATCGGATGGCGCAATGAAACATGTCCCGGTGGGGACGAGCATGAATGGCGGCGGTATCCGCACGGCTCTTCAGAATGAGCGCCGACGTGTGTCCGGCCCACCGGAAGGGAGAGGGCCGGTGGGCCGGAAAGAGGGTTCGTGGGTCCCGGCGGTATTCGGAGACCGCCGAGTCCGGATGTGGAGCTGTGCGTGACGGACGAGCGTCACAATTCCGGGCCCGCCTGCGCCGGCTTTCGCCGCACGGCCGACTCCTGGGGTTTCCGTTCGGTCAGCGGCTGAGCATGCTGCCGAGCCCGACAGCGGTCGGGGCCTCGAGCGGGTGCACCTGGACGGCGCCGCTGCCGGCCGGGTTCTTCAGGGGGAGGGTGGGCTTCCTGGCGGCGTTCGGGTCCATGCCGTCCAGGTAGACGCCGGAGAGGCGGGCGGTCTTGTTGGCTCCGGAGACGGCCTGGTTCGTGTCGAAGGCGCTACCGTTGGTGATCTTGCCCTTGTTGGCCAGTCGCGCCACGGTGTCGGCCGCGGGCACGACCGACGGAGTCACCTTGGTCGGGGACATGAGACCGAGCAGGCCACCGTTCGAGGGGGCCGGAGCCGGGGCGGCCGACGCCGCAACGGCGGAGCCGCCCACGAGACTCGCGCCGATGGCCAGCGCAGCAGTTGTGAAAACTGCCTTCTTCATGATTCACCTCGATTGAAAGTACCTCTGATCCGACGGCTGGAGAACATAGCAGTCCAAGGCCTGTGTAAAAGCGGCGCGCTACTCCATACGCATGAAAGTCAGTGGGGTGAACAATGCCTTGAGTACGGTGCCGTCGGAGGGATTCACATCTGGTCGGTGAATCGATTGATCGTATGGTGCGCCCGGCTTTGATCGCATCAATAATCCGAAAGAGGAATTTCGGCACGACAGCCGGAATCCTGGCCGGTCCTACTCCTTCGCAGCCCTACCCTCGCCGCCATGACTGCCGACAGTGCCAAGTTCACACCGACCGCGTCCGCTGCCGTCTCCACCGGCAAGTCGCTTGTCTGGTCGGAGGAGTTCAACGCCCCGATCGCCTGGGGCTCCAAGTGGGTCGGCGACAGAACCAGCGCCTACCGCTACGGCAACCACAACCCGGACGACAACAAGCTCGACTGGCTCGACCCCGGCTGTGTGACCGTCTCCGGCGGCGTGGTCACCTTCACCGCCACCCCGGCCGGCCACACCCTCGAGAACGGTCTGCAGGCCTGGCGCACCGGACTGCTCACCACCGAGTACTCCGCCGAGGGCTTTCAGGTCAGGACCGGCGACTACGTCGAAACCCGCGTCAAGCTGCCATCCCGGGACGGCGCCTGGCCGGCGCTGTGGACCTGGAAGGACGGCCGCAACGAGATCGACACCTTCGAGTACCACCCGGACAACCCGCACCTGCTGGAGCTGTCCAACCACGTCCACTCCGGCTGCACTTACCACACCGACGCCGAGGCGATCGTCCCCGACGAGTGGGTGAGCATCGGCAGTTGCTACGGAGAGCACTCCGTCGACTGGTACGTCGACGGCGAACGCGTCTTCCGCGACGGCACCGGCGTGGGGGCCGACTGGTCGGCGTACCTGATCCTGAACCTGTCGCTGTGCGCCGGGCGGTACCACCCGGCCCCCGCCGGGCCGGAGCCGATCACCTTCGCCGCAAGCCACCTCCGCGTCTACAGATAACGCGCCTCCGCGGCAGCCCCATGCTCGCCGGTGGGCTGCCCGCAGCGAACCGGCCGGGTCTGCCCAGCCTGCCGTTGCCGGTCCGACGGCGGGGGCGTTCGCTTCCCTCGTCCGTGTGGACGGCCCCGAGGGCATCGACCGGACGGGTGAGGAGAGGCCGGGTGGTTCGCCGGCCCGTCGGTAGGGTCGCGCGATGACCTCAACCCCAAGCGACACCAGCCCCCACGGCATCGCCGAGCTCGGCACGCTCGTCCTGCTGCCCTGGAGCGGCGAGGCCCCCGACGGATCCGACATGCCGTATCTACTGGCCTACTCGCTCGGAGACGCCGAGGGCGGTCCGGAGACGACCGCCGCCGCGGTGGAGGGGTTGTTGGCGAGCAACGGGCTGTCGGTCGGCGGGAATCTCGTCGACGGCACCGCCATGCCGGGCCTGGCCGTCACCCTGCGCGTCGAGGGCGGGCAGGTCGTCGTCGGCCTGCCGCAGCTGGGCGCCCGGTGCGCCGCTCCGCCGGATTGGCTCGCGGCGATCGCCGAACGCGGTTACGCCTACCTTGTGTTCACCACCCGCGCCTGGTCCGACGGACGGCCGGGCCAGGCGATCGATCCGGCCGCGCTGGCCGCCTTCGCCGGTGCCGAGCAGACCTTACGGGCCGCCGCGCACGTACTCCTGCCGGCGCTCGGCCCGCGCGGCTGATGCGGCGGGCCGCGGGCGGGCCCGCGTTCGCCGTGCTGCTGGTGCTCACGGGCGCGGCCGGGCTGCTGGCCTCCTGGGTCATCACCCTCGACAAGTTCAAGCTCCTCGAGGACCCCGGCTTCGTCCCGGGGTGCAGCCTGAACCCCGTGGTGTCCTGCGGCAGCGTGATGAAGAGCGACCAGGCCCAGGCCTTCGGCTTCCCCAACCCGATGCTGGGTCTGGTGGCCTACGGCATCGTCGTCTGCGTCGGAGTGAGCCTGCTGGCCGGGGCGACGTTCCCCGGCTGGTACTGGCTCACCTTCGAGGCGGGCTGTCTGTTCGGGATCGGGTTCGTGTCCTGGCTGCAGTTCGAGTCGCTGTACCGGATCGGTGCGCTGTGCCTGTGGTGCTGTCTGGCCTGGGTCGCGACGATCCTGCTGTTCTGGTATGTGACGTCGTTCGTCGTGCGGGGTGGCTTCCTGCCCGCTCCTGGCCTGGTGAAGGGCCTATTCGAGGAGTTCACCTGGGTGCTGCCGCTGCTGCACGTCGGAGTCGTCGGAATGCTGATCCTGACCCGCTGGTGGTCCTTCTGGACGACGTGATGGTTACTGCGGCCGGGCGATTCTTCAACCGACGGCGGGGCCGTACCTGAGCTGAGGTCGGCCACCTGAGCAACCCTTGCCGGACAGCACCGGACGAGGGAGTGAGCCATGGTCGTCACCGGCGGAGCGCCGAAGGGTGCGGAGCAGGGGACCGGGAGCCCGGCGAGAAGCGGGCCCGGGCCGCGGCCGTGGCAGGCGATAAGACGCAGGCTGCTCGCCTCCTTCGCCGCCCTGGCGCTCGCTCCCCTCGTCGCCGCCTCGCGCGCGCAGCGGCCTGTGGACGGCTCCGAAGCACCCGAGAACGCGGGGGCCACGGCCTTCGACGAGATCTACCAAGGCCGCCGTATCCAGGGCACCTTGCTCGCCGCCGACGAATGCGGTGCCGACGACTACGAGTGGCAGGTCACCGTGGACGGTCACCCGCTGCACCTGATGCGTCGCGCCGACGGCAGCTGGCTGACCATGATCGACCACTACAGCTCGTACCGCACCTCGCTGGAGGCGACCCGGGCGGCCGTCGACGAACTCGGCCCCGGGCGGCGGCTGCGCGATCTGGCCCCCGGCCCGCTCGGCGGAAGCCATCTGCACTTGGGGGCGGCGCATGGCGTACGTGCGTAAGGACGTCAGCAAGCTGACGAGTGCCGAGCGGCGGCGGTTCGTGAACGCGCTGCTCGAGATCAAATGGCGTGGTGTGTACGACGAGTTCGTGCGGATGCACATCGCGTACTACACGGCCGACGGTGAACGCGGCCTGCGTGCGGCCCACATGGGGCCCTCCTTCCTGCCCTGGCACCGCCGCTTCCTGCTGGAGCTGGAGGGGGCGCTGCGCCGGGTGGACCCGGCGGTGACGGTGCCGTACTGGGACTGGACGCGGCATCGTTCGGCGACGTCCCTGCCCTGGACGGACGACCTGCTCGGCGGCAACGGCCGCAGCTCGGACCGCATGGTCGTCAGCGGGCCGTTCGCGTACCCGCAGGGCTACTGGACCATCAGGGAGGGCGTCACCGACGGGCCGTTCCTGACCAGGGACCTGGGACGCTCCGGCGATCCGATCGTGCTGCCTACGAAGGCCGAGCTGGATTCGGCGCTCGCCGAGCGGGTCTACGACACCTCGCCCTGGGACTCCACCTGCACCAAGGGGTTCCGCAACAAGCTGGAGGGGTGGAGGACCGGGCGGGACGACGTCCACTGGCGCAACCACAACCGCGTGCACCGCTGGGTCGGCGGTGCCATGCTCGGCGGGGCCTCCGTCAACGACCCCGTCTTCTGGCTGCACCACGCCTTCGTCGACCTGCAGTGGACCCGCTGGCAGCGCAGGCACAAGGGGGCCCGCTATCTGCCGGCCGGGCAGCCCGGCGCCGGCGACGCGCAGAGCGGGCGGATCGTCGCCCGGCACGAGAAGATGCCGCCGTGGGGCGTGACGCCGGACGAGATGGAGGACGTGAGCCGGATCTACCGGTACGCCTGACCCGGCGTCGCGTCGGCCCCCTTGCTCAGCCCAGCCGCCGTACCGGTGCCCCGTCCAGGAACGCCCGGATGTCCTCCACCGCATGGCCGTAGTACGTCTCGTAGTTGGACCGCGAGACATAGCCGAGGTGGGGTGTGGCGAGCAGGCGGGGGGCCGAGCGCATCGGGTGGTCGGCGGGGAGGGGCTCGAGGTCGAAGACGTCGATGCCCGCGCCGGCGAGGCGGCCCTCGTGCAGGGCGGTGAGCAGGGCGTCCTGGTCGACGATCGCGGCGCGCGAGGTGTTGATCAGGTACGCAGTGGGCTTGAGCAGGGCGAGTTCGGCGGGGCCGAGCAGGCCGCGGGTGCGGTCGCTCAGGGCCAGGTGGACGGAGACGTAGTCGCTGGTCGACAGCAACTCCTCCTTGGAGGCGGCGAGTTCGACGCCCACCTCGTCGGCGTACTCCTTGGTGAGGTTCTGGCTCCAGGCGGTGACGTGCATGCCGAAGGCGAGGCCCACGTGCGCCACGCGGCTGCCGATCTTGCCGAGGCCGAGCAGGCCGAGGCGGCGGCCGTGCAGGTCGGCGCCGACCGTCTGCTGCCAAGGGCCGCCGGAACGCAGGGAGTTGGCCTCCTCGACGATGCCGCGGGCGAGGCCGAGCAGCAGGGCCCAGGTCAGCTCGACGGGCGGCGTCGAGGAACTCGCCGTACCGCACACGGTGACGCCGTGCGCCTCGGCGGCGGCGTAGTCGATGACGGTGTTGCGCATGCCGGAGGCGACGAGCAGCTTCAGACGGGGCAGGCGGGCGAGGAGGGAGGCGGGGAAGGGGACGCGCTCGCGCAGGGTGACGACGATGTCGAACTCGGCGAGGGCGGCGGCGAGTTCGTCCTCGGTGGCGATGTGTTCGGGGAAGGACGTGACCTCCACCCGCTCGGCCACCGGCGACCAGTCGGCGAGCTCCGTCGCCACCTGCTGGTAGTCGTCGAGTACGGCGCAGCGCAGTCGCACGGCGGGTCCCTTTCTTCGGCGTACCTGGTCAGGTCAGTAATGGTCCCGCATGAGGTCGGGTGGCCGAGTCGGGCCGGGCGGTGAGCCCCTGGGGGCCGAACTCGGGTCGTGGGGCGCTGTCAGTGGGCGATCCGCCCGGCCTTGGCCTGTACGTGGGCGACGTAGCGGACGGTGAAGACCATCGGGACGGCGAAGCCGGCGATCTGGATGAGGGTGGCGGGGGTGGAGTGGCCGTGTCCGGTGTGCGCCTCGTAGGCCAGTGCCAGGGCGGTCAGGGCGAAGGCGGCGGTCCATACGGCGGTGATGACGACGTTGACGCGGATGAACGGCTTGAGCTCCCACAGCTCGCGGGGCGTCGTGCGCTTGGCGATACCCAGCGTGAACGGGCGCCCGATCGCCAGCGAGCCCCCGGCGATGACCGCGAGGACGCCGGAGGACAGGGCGGCGGAGTACGTGTGGACGCCGGAGTGCGGGTCCGCGAAGGCGATGGCCGCCAGGGCGGCGAAGAAGGCCGCCGATCCCGTTTCGATGATGAGCGCGTCGAATCCGGCGCCCGACCGCTTCTGCTCGACGATGATCGCCACCGCGACCACCAGGGCCGCCAGGGCTCCCCACTGCCAGTCTCCCGAGGGGATGACGGCGAAGACGATCCACGGCAGGAAGGTGCGCAGGTACGACATCGGGGACCCCCGGTTTGTAAGTTCCTCTTCCGACATGTCAAAAGTAGAAGGTCTAGCTGCGACATGTCAATAGTGGAAGGTGGAGGGTAGGGTGGGCGCATGAGCCTTCGACACGCACTGCTCGGGCTTCTCTCGGAGCGCCCCGCCAGCGGGTACGACCTGCTGAAACTGTTCGAGACGTCGCTGGCCAACGTCTGGCCCGCGACGCAGAGCCAGATCTACACGGAGCTCACCAAGCTGGCCGGCACCGGTCTGATCACGGTGGCGGCGGAGGGCCCGCGCGGCCGCAAAGAGTACGCCATCACCGACGAGGGACTGGTGGAGCTGCGGCACTGGCTGACCGAGACCCCTCCACAGCGGAACACCCGCAGCGACGTACTGCTGCGGGTGTTCTTCCTCGGGGTGCTGACGCCCGATCAGGCGCGGTCCTATCTCACCGAGTTGATGGAGATGTCCGAACAGGGGGCGGAGAGCCTGCGTCGTCTGTCGGACTCCATTGACTGGGACGACGACAACCTGTCGGTCTACGGCCGGATCGCCCTGGAGTACGGCCTGCGGTTCAACGCGATGCGGCGGGAGTGGGCGGAATGGGCGGCCGGGCAGATCAGGTAGTCGTGCCTTTCGAGGCGGTGCGGGTCGGCTTGCCCAGCGCCCAGAAGAGCACGCCGAGGAGCATGAACCCGACGAGGGGGACGGCCTCCGTCAGCAGGTACTTGACGCGCTCGTCGTGGCTCCAGCCGTCCGGCGCGTAGTCGGTGCCGAACCAGTTGTCGCCGGCCCCGGGGGCGACGAGCTGCAGGGTGGCGAACAGGACGAGCACCGTGAGGACGATGCTGATGGCCAGGGGAGCGGGTGCCTTGTAGGGGCGGGGGACTTCCGGGGCCTTGCGGCGCAGGACCGCGAGGGCCGGGAAGATGCCCAGGTAGCTGACCAGCGTGGTGGAGACGGCCAGGCCCAGGACGGCGCCGAAGAGTTTCGCCGCGCTGCCGTTGGTCAGTTCGTGGGCCAGCACCAGGACGACGGTGGAGACCAGGCCGCTGAGGATGTTGACGCGCACCGGTGTGCCGAAGCGGCTGGAGATGACGCCGAGGAAGCGGGGCGCGGCGCCGTCGTAGCCGGAGACGGCCAGGGCGCGGTCGGAGCCCATGACCCAGGTGACGCCGGAGGAAAGCACCGTGAGGATGAACATGATCGCGGCGAGGTCCCCGAGCAGGCTGCCGGCACCGCTGAGCGTGGCCGTGCCGTCGGAGGCGACATGGCCGCCGTACACGGTGAAGACCTGGCGGATCGCGTCGATGAAGCCGCCGAGGCCGGTGATGGCCTTGACCGGCAGGACGAGCAGGATGCCGAGGATCGGCAGCGCGTAGAGCAGGACGGCGAGGCCGGCGCTGCGGAAGATGGCGAAGGGCACGTCCTTCTGAGCGTCGGTCATCTCCTCGCCGGCGGTGTTGGGCAGCTCGAAACCGACGTAGTTGAACATCAGGACCGGCACCAGGCCGACGAATCCCGCGTACGTCGGGGAGAAGTCGCCGAGCCCGAAGCCGTGCAGGCCGTGCTTGACGCCGTAGATGACGACGGTGACGGTGAACAGGCCGAGCAGGACGAAGCGGCTCCAGGCGCCGATGGTGGGGATCCACTTGCCGACGTCGAAGGAGAGGATCGCGGCGAGCACGCCCACCCAGACGAACACCAGGGTGAAGACGTAGAAGGCCGGGGTGCTCAGGTCCTTGCCGTCGTTGAAGAAGGTGGTGAAGGCCGTGACGGCGGAGACGGAGAGCGTGCCGCCGAGCCACACCGGGTTGGTGATCCAGTACAGGAAGTTGTTGACGGCGCCCGCGAGGCGCCCGAAGGCCCGGCTGGTCCAGATGTAGGGGCCGCCCTCGTCGGGGAAGGCGGCCCCGAGTTCGGCGGTCAGCAGCGCGGACGGCACGAAGAACACGACGGCCAGCACGATCAGCCAGGTGAAGGCCTCGGCACCGGACGAGGCCACCGTGCCGATGGTGTCCACACCGACGATGGTGCAGAGAAGGAAGAAGAGGATGTCGAAACGGCCGAAGTGCTTGCGCAGCTTCTGCCGTTCCGTCTGGGCTGCCGCCGGCGCTCCGGCCGGCTCGAATGCTATTTGCTCAGCGGCCACCGGGAGCTCCTGCGTGTGGGTGGGTGCGGGCGCGAGATTTGGCCAATGATCTGCCGCCGCACAAAAGCCCACAAGCGTTCATGGACAAGTCTTGACCATGACTTCTTCGCACGAAGCCACCGGAAACCGCACAGAAACATGGGGGTGGCGATGGTGAGGAGTGGAAGCGCCCCCGGCAGGACTCGAACCTGCGGCCAAGCGCTTAGAAGGCGCCTGCTCTATCCACTGAGCTACGGGGGCCGGGTGTGTGGCCTCTGTCTTGGGTGCCCGGGTGTGGGCCGGTCCGTGACGTTGCCGGGGACAAGGATAGGGCTCCCGCGTCCTTGTCCCTGTTGCTTCGCCTCCGTGGCTCGATGTGGAGGTTCGGTGAAGCGGTCCTGATAATCGCAGGCAGGTACGAATCGTGCATCGCTTTTGGGCTCTCACGCACCGGGTGTTGTGCACTCGTTATGCCTGGACTGTGCCTGCGTCCCAGTCGCCCCTTCCGTCCCTTGTGTCCTGTCGGCGCGCAGACATGCTCATATGCTTCAGAATTCCCCTAAAATTGGGCATTCTTCGCATGTGGTGACCTTGGACGTACGGCCTCAGCTGCTCGACGCACTTTCCGCCCTGCGCGACCGTGTCGCCGCCGCACGCTTTCCGCTGCCCCTGGCGGGGGCTCCACGCGCGCGTGCCAACCGCGACGAACTGCTCGCGCAGCTCGACGACTACTTGGTGCCCCGGCTGAGAGAGCCCGAAGCGCCCTTGCTGGCCGTCGTGGGCGGATCGACCGGCGCCGGCAAGTCGACCCTCGTCAACTCCCTTGTGGGGCGGCGGGTCAGCGAGGCGGGTGTGCTGCGGCCGACCACGCGGACGCCGGTGCTGGTGTGCAACCCGGAGGACCATCACTGGTTCAGCGGGATGCGCGTGCTGCCCCAACTCACGCGGGTGTGGGTGCCCCATCGGGACGCGCAGGACGACCTGTTGCTCCCCGACGAGAACTCCGCGCGCGTGCTGCGCGTCGAGACCGCGGACACGCTGCCGCGCGGCCTCGCCCTCCTCGACGCCCCCGACATCGACTCCCTGCTCTCCGACAACCGCGTCCTGGCCGCCGAACTCCTCTGCGCCGCCGACATCTGGGTCATGGTCACCACGGCCGCCAGATACGCGGACGCCGTCCCCTGGCATCTGCTGCGTACCGCCAAGGAGTACGACGCCATGCTCGTGACGGTGCTCGACCGTGTGCCGCACCAGGTCGTCTCCGAGGTGTCGCGGCAGTACGGCGCGCTGCTCACCAAGGCCGGCCTCGGCGACCTACCGCGCTTCACGGTGCCCGAACTGCCCGAGTCCGCCTGGGGGAGCGGGCTGCTGCCGGCCACCGCCGTGGCTCCGCTGCGGAACTGGCTCGTGCACCTGGCGCAGGACCCGGCCGCCCGGCAGCACGCCATGGCCCGCACCGCCTACGGGGTGCTCGACTCCCTCAAGGCCCGGATGCCCGAACTGGCCAGTGCCGCGGCCGCCCAGTACGCGGCCGCCCTGCGGCTCACCTCTGCCGTCGACGGGGCGTACGACAGCGAGTACGCGCGCGTGCGGGGGCGTCTGCAGGCCGGTGCCGTGCTCGCCGGGGACGCCCTGAAGCGGTGGCGGGCCTTTCCGCTCGACTGCACCGCCGGTGAGCTCCTCGACGCGCTCGTGGGGAGCCTGGCCGCGCTGCTGCTGTGCTCCGTCACCGCCGCCGACGAGCGCGTCGACGAGACCTGGCGACGCGAACCCGCGGCGCGCGCACCGGAACTGACGGAGCGCGACCCCTCCCTGGAGACCGCCGAGCACCGCATCGGGATGGCCGTACGGCGGTGGCGGCGGGAGCTCGAGGAGTACGCCGAGGAGGAGGTGCGCGACCTGGACCGCAATGTCGCGCCGGACCCCGAGGTGGTCGCCGCCCTCGTCGCCACCGTGCTGCTGGGCGGCCGCCGGGCGCGCTCGGCCGGTGAGTCGCTCGCCGAGCGGATCGGCGCGCACGGAGCGCTGCGGCTGCGCGACCGGGGCGGGCGGCTGCTCGCCGACCATCTGGACCGAGTCATGCACACCGAACGCGAGCGCCGTCTCGCGCCCCTCGACGCGCTGGAAGTCCATGCCGAGCCCCAGGCCGAACTCATCGCCGCGCTGTCCGTCATGCAGAAGGAGAGGTGACCGGTGACCGCCGTCACTGACCAGGACCACACCGAGCACGCTGATCACACGGGCCACACGAAGCACGGTGATCACACCGATCGCTCGGAGGGCGCGGGCTCCGAAGTCGAGCGCCCCGAAGAGGGAGCCTCCCCGGACGCCGCCAAGGACGCCTCAGGGGAGGACATGTCCGGGAGCGGCCTTCCCGAGGGCGCTGCGGATGAAGAGGGCGCTGCGGAGGACCGGGCCGGTGAGGAGGCCGGCGACGGGGCCGGTGACCGGGAACCGGCCGAAGGTCCGCGCTCCGGTGCGACCGACGAGCGGCACGCGCGCGTGAGCGACGACGACAGCGACGGCCGTAAGCACGGCGTGGGCTCGGGTCGTGGCGACGGCGACGGGACCGCTCGCAAGGACGTGGCGGGCGCCATCCGCAAGGGCGGTGACGGGCTAGGCCGCAAGGGCGGTGACGGGCCCGGTCGTAAAGAAGCCGGCGGACCGGGTCGCAAGGGTGACGACCGCTCGGGTCGTACGGACTCCTCGGGCGTCTGGGACGACGGGCTGATCGCGCGGCGGGTGAACGAGGACAGTGCCGGGGCCGAGCCAGTCGCCGTCGTAGACGTCCGGGCGCACGGTCCGCATGCCGTGGCGCCGCTCGTCTACGACCGGCCGTTGCGGTTGCGGCTCGAGGCCTTGCGGGAGCTGGTCGGGCTCTCCCGGACCCGGCTCGACAGCCGCACGCTCGCGGAGGCCGGGCGGGTGCTCGACGAGGCGGCGGCGCGGCGCAGGCTTTCCGGGCAGCACACCGTGGTCGCCATCGCGGGCGCGACGGGCAGCGGCAAGTCCACGCTCTTCAACACGCTTGCCGGGGTGGCCATTTCGGAGACGGGTGTACGACGGCCCACCACTGCCGCGCCCATCGCGTGCAGTTGGAGCGACGGCGGGGCGAGCCTCATCGAGCGGCTCGGCATCCCGCCCCGGCTGCGGCGGCGCCCGTTGCAGAACTCCGAGGCGGAGGCGCAGTTGCGCGGGCTCGTCCTGGTCGACCTGCCCGACCACGACTCGGCCGCCGTACAGCACCGCGAGCAGGTTGACCGCGTCCTGGCGCTCGTGGACGCCGTCATCTGGGTCGTCGATCCCGAGAAGTACGCGGACGCCGTCCTCCACGAGCGCTATCTGCGGCCCATGGCGGGGCACGCCGAGATCATGTTCGTCGTCCTCAACCAGACCGACCGGCTGCCCGGCGAGGCCACCGACCAGGTGCTCGACGATCTGCGCCGGCTGCTCGACGAGGACGGGGTCGCCCTGGGGGAGTACGGCGATCCGGGCGCCATCGTGCTCGGGCTGTCCGCGCTCACCGGGGACGGCGTCGGCGAACTGCGCGAGGCGCTCGGCCAGTTCGTGGCCGAACGCGGGGCCGCCGCGCGCCGGATCTCCGCCGACCTCGACTCCGCCGCGGCGGGGCTGCGCCCCGTCTACGCCACGCGGCGGCGGACCGGGCTGAGCGAGGAGGCACGCGACGAGTTCGCCGCCCGGCTCGCGGACGCCGTGGGCGCCACGGCCGCGGGCGAGGCCGCCGAGCGCGCGTGGCTGCGCAACGCCAACCGTGCGTGCGGGACGCCCTGGCTGCGGCTGTGGCGGTGGTACCAGGACCGGTACGAAGCGCCCACGGGGCGGCTGACGTTGACCGGGCAGGCGGACGAGGAGGCCACGGCGCGCCAGCGCGTCGAGCATGCGGTGCGGACGCTTGCCGACCGGGCCTCGGCCGGGCTGCCGGCGCCTTGGGCGCAGGCTGTGCGGGAGGCGGCCGTCCGAGGCTCACAGGGGCTGCCCGAGGCGCTCGACGACCTGGCGGCGCGGGCGGGACTGCCGCCGGGGCGGCCGCCGCGGCCCGGGTGGTGGCCGGCGGCCGTGCTGGGGCAGGCGGCCATGACCGTCCTCCAAGTCATCGGCGGGCTCTGGCTGTTGGCCCAGATCATCGGGTTCATGGCGCCGAACCTGGGGGTGCCGGTGCTGCTGATGGTGACCGGCATCGTCGGCGGCCCGCTCGTCGAGTGGGGCTGCCGGATGGCGGCACGGGGGCCTGCCCGGCGCTACGGCACGGATGCGGAACGGCGGTTGCGGGAGGCGGCCGCCGGGTGCGGGCGGGCGCGGGTGCTGGATCCGGTGGCGGCGGAGCTGCTGCGGTACCGGGAGGTGCGGGAGCAGTACGGGCGGGTCACGGGGGTGACGGGAGTGGGGGTCACGACCGGGTGAGCCCGGGTGTGATGGTGGGCCCCTCGGCTGATGATCACTCGTCCGGGTGACGGTGTTGTCCACAGGCTGGGGGTGATCCACAGGGCTCAGCGGGCTCGGCCCGACGGAGGCAGTCTGGCGGTGCGGCGATCGCGAGGGACGTGATCGCCGCGGCAGACGCAGCCGTACGGGACGGGCCCGTACGTGTATCCGCCCGGCCCCGGCGGCCGGGTGAGGGAGGGACTCGCGATGAACGAGACGATCATCTGTGCCGTGGGCAACGTGGCGACGCAGCCGGTGTACCTGGACCTGGCGACGGGGCCGTCGGCGCGGTTCCGGCTCGCGGTGACCTCGCGCTATCTGGACCGGGAGAAGAACGCCTGGACCGACGGGCACACCAACTTCTTCACGGTGTGGGTCAGGCGGCAGCTGGCCGCGAACGTGCAGGCCTCGCTCAACGTCGGCGATCCCGTCATCGTGCAGGGCCGGTTGAAGGTGCGCTCGGATGCGCGCGAGGGGCAGAACTGGATCTCGGCGGACCTCGACGCGGTGGCCGTCGGACACGATCTCGCGCGCGGTACGTCGGCCTTCCGGCGGGTGGTCAAGCCGGACGCCGGCGCGGCTGTTCCGCAGCAGCCCGAGCCCAACTGGGAGACCCCGCCCGGAGGTTCGCAGCAGGTCGCGGCTCAACAGGAGCCGGAGCCCGCCGCGGTGACGTGATGTCAGACAGTGCCCCGAGCTGACCGGACTGCGGCTTATCGGCGAATGCGCTCCGAACGACCCGGTGGATTTGTCGATAAGCCCTGCTCACAGCCGTCTTGGCGATAACGATTCCGAGTCGGATCGGTTGTACGACGGTATGACTGGGAAGCGCGATGCTCCGCGTCCCTAGGATGCCGGGCATAGCTCTCGGGGCTTCTGATTCTGCTGGTGGGACCACACCCCCCACATCAACGGGTCCTGCTCGAAGGGGAATTTGGTGTTCTTTGCTTCGTTCTCTGCGTTTGCCGTGCGCAGGCGAGGGGCGGCCCGCCTCGCCGCCGTGACGATGGTGTCCGGGCTCGTGGCCGCCGGTGTGCTCACCGGGACCGGCGCGGCCGCCGCCGAGGAGACGACACAGAGCCAGGGCGGGGCGACGGCCACCATAGGTGGGCTCAAGACGTACGGCGCGGCCGTCATCCACGAGGACACCGGGGACCAGCAGGTCTCGGCGGGCCTGTTCGAGATGTCCGTCGACGGCGGCGGCATGCTGCAGACGTACTGCGTCGACATCCACAACCCCACGCAGCGGGACGCCAAGTACCACGAGACCGCCTGGAGCGGCACGTCGCTGGGCGCCAACAAGGACGCCGGCAAGATCCGCTGGATCCTGCAGAACTCCTACCCGCAGGTCAACGACCTCGCGGCGCTCGCCGCCAAGGCGGGCGTCAAGGGCGGCCTGACCGAGCAGGACGCGGCGGCCGGCACCCAGGTGGCCATCTGGCGCTACTCGGACGGGGCCGACGTCGATGCCGTGGACCCACAGGCCGAGAAGCTCGCGGACTATCTCCAGAAGAGCGCCGTGGGCGTCGCGGAGCCCCAGGCGTCGCTGACCCTGGACCCGCCCGCGGTCTCCGGTCACCCCGGTGAGCTGCTCGGCCCGGTGACCGTGCACACCAACGCGGCCGGTGTGACGCTGACGCCGCCGGCGGACGCGACCACCAGCGGGGTGCGGATCGTCGGCAAGGACGGCAAGCCGCTCACGTCCGCGGCCGACGGCAGTCAGGTCTTCTTCGACGTGCCCGAGAAGGCGGCGGCCGGTTCGGCCGAGCTGACCGTGCAGGCCTCGACCACCGTGCCGGTCGGCCGGGCCTTCACCTCCGAGAGCCGGAGCCAGACGCAGATCCTGGCCGGCTCCAGTGAGTCGACGGTCTCGGCGACGGCGAGCGCGACCTGGGCGAAGAAGGGCGCGATACCCGCTCTCTCCGCCGCGAGGAACTGCACCAAGGGCGGCGTGGACATCACCGCGGCCAACCAGGGCGACGAGGCGTTCACCTTCGAGCTGATGGGCGCCGAGCACAGCATCCCGGCGGGCGAGTCGCGCACGGTGACGATTCCGCTGCAGGAGGACCAGGCGTACGACTTCACGATCACGGGGCCCGGCGGCTTCGCGAAGCGGTTCACCGGCGTCCTCGACTGCAAGACGCAGAGCGAGGCGGGCGGCGAGACGACCCAGACGCTCAGTGAGCCGAGCCCGGCCACGGTGGGCGGCGGCACGTACGACGACACCAACCTCGCCGCGACCGGCGGCTCCAGCGCGACCCCCCTGATCGCGGGTGTGGCCATCGCGCTGGTGGTGATCGGCGGCGCGGCCCTGGTGCTCGTGCAGAAGAGGAAGACGCCGACGCAGGACTGAGACGAGACGCGGGGCCGGACGGCAGGATGGCCTCATGACCAAGCCATCCGCACTTCCGGAGCACCACACCCCCTCTGGCTCCGTGCTGTCTCTCTGGTCGCACGACTCGGTGCTGTCGATCGGTTCGGTGGGGTCGGTGCTGTCCATCGGCTCCGTCGGCTCGGCCCTGTCCGTCGGCTCGATCGGCAGCGCGCTGTCCGTGGGCTCGATCGGCTCGGCGCTGTCCCTGATCTCGACCGGATCCTGGCTGAGCAAGGGCTCGCTGCTGTCCGCACAGTCCCAGTGGTCGGTGCTCTCCTGGCGCTCGTCCCGGTCGTTCCGGTCGGCCGGGGCGGTGGGCGCGGTGACCGTGACTGCGCTGCTGCTGGCTCGGCGGACACTGCAGAAGTCGTCCGACGTGGTTGGCTGAGCTGCGGCCGACGACTGCGAACCCGCAGGTCAGGGGCGTGCGGCCAAACGGGTTTCCCCCGCGGGGTGGACGTCGGGCAAGATGGGGTGTTACTTGCCGCCAGAGGGCATGAAACAGCCCCTCACCAGCGGTTTTGCTGCCGATGAGGGGCCGTGTCAGGCGGCTTGGGCCGTCTCTGGGCCGTCGTGGGCGTGACCGGCGGCCCGGTACATCGCGGAGATGGCTTTCCGGGTGCGCGTCTCGCTGGACGGCATGAGGTGCGTGTAGACGCGGAGGGTGAACCCCGGGTCACTGTGGCCGAGGTAGAGGCTGAGGGCCTTGATGTTCTCCCCGGCGTCCAGGAGGACCGAGGCGTAGAAGTGGCGTAGGGCGTGCATGCCGTGTTCGCGGGCCACCGCGAACCGCTGCCCCTTCTCGGGGACGGGGATGATCCCGGCGGACGCCAACGCGGGCTTCCACGACTGATCGTTGAACCCTTGGCTCCAGATGGCGGAGTCGACGCTGTTCGTGAAGATCAGCCGGTGCGTGACCTTCGGGCCGTCCGGCCTGAGCCACGGCAAGGTCACCTCGACAGGCGGGAACCGCTTCATGTGCTCGTGCAGCGCGGCCGACACCTCGGGATCGAGGGGGACGTCACGGAGCTTGCCGCGCTTGGGCGGAGCGAAGACGAGGGTCCCGCGCACCTTCTTGACCTGTTGGCGGACGTAGAGCCAGCCGAGATCCCCGATGTTGTCGACGGCCAGCCCGAAGATCTCGCCCTGTCGCAGGCCGCACCCGGCACCGACGTCGACCATGGCTTGGTAGCGGTCGGGCAGTCCGGTCCGTACGCCGAACACTTGCTCAGCGGACCACGGATGGACGCGTGTCGGCAGGGGGCGAGGTGCCTTGACCGATCGGGCCCGGCAGGGGTTCGAGGCCAACAGGCGGTCATCTACAGCCGCGTTGAGCACCGAGGAGACGGCGTCGAAGATCAGGCGTCGGTACTGGGCTGACGACACGGCCCCTTCGAGCTGGCGGTTCCAGTCGCGGATGTGCTCCGGCTGGAAGGAGCCCACGGGGCGCGTGCCGAGGTAGGGCAGCGCGTGCAGCCTCAACCGGCCTTCGACGGCGGCCCGGCTCGTGAGGTCGATGGTGAGCGCGGCCAGCCACTTTTCCGCGTACTCCCGGAAGGTGATCCGCGCCGCTCGCGGATCGATGTACTGCCCGCGCGCCATGTCCGCTTCGATGTTGGTCAACCAGGCGTCGGCCAGTCGCTTTTGCTTGTCGGGGAAGCCCTTCGACTTCTCCGTCCCGTCCGGGGCGACGTAGCGGGCGCGGTAGCGCAGACCTGTGCCGTGGCGCTCAGTTTTGACCTTGCGGGTCTTGCCGTCCGGCCCTACCTCGGCCTTGTACCAGCGGTCTTGGACGTGTCCGGCCATCAGGCAGCGACCCCCTCAAGCTGGGAGTCGACCCAGGCGCGTACGTCTTCCGGGTCGAAGCGGAGATGCCGGCCGACGCGGAAGCCGCGGGGACCGGTGCGCTTGCGGCGCCATTGGTAGACCGTCTCGATGCTGGGCAGGTCGAACATCTCGACCAGGTCGTCAGGGGTCAGGAAGCGGTTCGGCAGCTCTGATGCCATGGTCACCACTCCCTTTCGTCGACGAGCGTGCGCAGTTCTTCCCGGGCTGTTTCTCGGCCGAGTTGGAGGTCGCGGGCGATGGTGGCGGCGAGGGCGGATTCGCCGGGGGTGTGGCCGTGTCCGGCGTACTGCCAGTCGGTGAGGACGAGGACGGTGTCCGGCTCGTGGTCGTCCAGGCCGAGCGCTTCACGTTCCTGGGCGGCTCGGTAGTCGGCGCGTGCCTTGCGGAGGGCGCCGAGGGTGATCGAGTAGCGGCGTGACTTGGAGCTGAAGTGGCCACGGAAGCCCAGCATGTGAGCCCACGCCCAGAGGCGGCGGTCCGGGTAGAGCGGATCGAGTGCCTTGCACGCTTCGATCAGGCGGCGGGTGTGGTCCGGGACCTGGTGGCGGTCGAGTTCGGAGAGCTCACCGATGCGTCGGTCGAGGGTGCCCGTGTTCTCGGCCGCCTTGGTCGCGTACTTGGCGACGTAGGAGGCGACGGCCTGTTCGGTGATGTCGGAGCCGTCACCGAAGGCCTTCACGGGGCGTACATCGAGCTGTATGCCCCAGCGGAACGTACGGGCGGGCTGGTCGTCGGCGGCCGGGACGGAGACCGAGGTGTACGAGTGTCCGGCGGCGGCGCGGATGGCGTCGGTGAGGAGGTCGACCGTGGCCCAAGCGGGCGGTGGGGTGTCGGGTCCCTCGGGGCCATCGAGGCGGATCACGGCATGGAAGTGGAGGGCGCCGCGTTTCTGGAACTCGGCGACCTTGCCGTATGAGACCCGTACGTGGTTGGGGAGTTCGCGGCGGGGGAGTCCGGCGCGGGCAGCGATCTCGCGGCGTAGGCGGGTGGTGAAGCGCTGCCACAGGTCGCCCGCGTGGTTGTTGAAGAGGACGGCGCCCGCGTAGTCGTACGACGTCGGGTCGAGAGCGGTGCCGAGGGCGGGATCGTCGGCGGTGTGGCGGGTGCCGCAGCGGCAAGCGCCTCGGTCGGGGCGGTTGTGGACCGGGCCGAAGGACGGGGCGGTGAGGGTGGCGAAGACGCGGGGGTGGTCGCGGACGGTGGCAGGGATGTCGCGGTTGTCGTCTCCGGCGAGTCCGGCGCGGATGAGGTGGTAGGTGTCGCCCGCGTAGGTCCAGGCGCAGGCCGGGCAGCGGGAGGCGCGGCGGTTGCCGCAGGCGACGCGGAGGCGCCCGCCCGGCTCGTACTCGGTGGAGTAGTGGTGCAGGGTCTCGCCGGTGGTCTTGTCTTTGCGGAGGACCCAGCCGGTCAGGTGGATCGGGTCGGCGCAGCCGCCAGTGCGGCGGACCTGGTCTTCCCAGCGTGTGTAGTCGGAGGCCGAAGCCACCCTCAGCAGGTCGCCGAGGGTGGTCGGGTCGAGCAGCTCGTCAGACACGGGCGCCCTCCCGCGTGCGGCGGGTGCGGGTGACGCCGAGACCATTGCAGGCCGGGCAGTGCGCGGTGATGGTGCGCAGGTGGCCGTGCCGGTCGCGGCCGCCGAGGGTAACGGCAGCGGAGGCGAAGCCGTCGCAGTTCGGGCAGATCCGGTCGGTTGTGGCGGTGGCCGGGGTCGGGCCGGTCATGATGGAGGTTCCTTCCGGTTCTTCTGGATCGGGCAGGGACGGCGCCCGGAGCGGACGAGACTTGGCGGTTGAGGCCGCTCCGGGGGCCGGTCAGCGGTGCTTGGCCTCGGAGGCCAGCAGGGAACGCAGGACGACGGCGACCACGGCGACCGAGACGCCCGTGATGGCCACGGCGAGCAACAGCGAGACCAGGACGGCGCCGACGACCAGGACGACGGCGGTGCCGCCGCCGACGAGGGCGATCACGGTGCCGGGGGTGAGCTGGACCACCGGCCGGGACGGTGCCGGGGCCACCGGTGCGGGCGGCGGAGTCTGAGCGGCCGGGACGATGGCGGTTGGCTCGACGACGGCGGGCGGGGTGACGCGGCCGGTCGGCGTCGGCATGGCCGGGATCTTCGGGCGGAGCATGAGTGAACTCCCTTCTGAAGTGGGCTACTTGACGAGGGCGTTGAGCGCGGGGGCCAAGACGCTGTCGGCGAGGAGGAAGCCGCCGAGGAGGAGTACCGCGATGAGCCAGGCGGGCGGGCGGATGAGCTTGACGCCGAGGTAGCCGACGACGAGCAGGGCGAACCAGAGCGGGACGTCCATGGGGGCCTCCTAGCGGACGCGACAGCGGTGGGTGCGGGCGGCGAGCTGGGCGGCGGTCTGGCTGGTGTAGTCGGCGGACCAGCCGCAGCGGTCGGCGGTGCATACGGCGGCGTGCCGGGTCTGGCCGTGGCGGTCGCGGTGGGTGCCGATCTGCACGGGGCCGATCTGCATCAGCGAGTGAAAGTGGTCGCGAGCGGGCATGGCGGGTGGTTCTCCTTCCTGGTCAGGCGAGTTGGGCGGCGATCGCGTCGGCGAGGTGAGGCGGGACGCCGAGGCGGGCGCGCAGGGTGTCGGTGTCGATCGGGGCCCCGGTACGGGTCCGGTGGTCGTCGGCGACCTTGCGGGCGTGGTCGACGAGCGCGGCCGGAACCGGGACCGCCGGAGGCTCCGGGGCACGGTCGGCGGCCGGGAGTGCCGGGGGCTTGTCGGTAGCCGGGACCGGCTCCGGGACGGGGGCGGGTTCGGGTTCGATGTCGGGTTGGGGGGCCGGGGCTGCGGGTGCCGGCGGAACCGGCACCCGGTCCCCGGCCGGAGTCGGCGAGTGGGCGAGCAGGGTGCTGCCGAGGAAGGCGAGGGCGGGCCATCCGGCGACGAGGATGCGCAGCCAGGCCGGGGGGCTGGTCAGGTCCAGGAGTCCGGCGGTGGCGATGTTGGCGCCGAGCGAGGCAACCAGGGCGATCAGGAACCAGAACCAGGCCGTCACGGACCGGTCGATGCGCAGCCGGTGCAGCACGCACACCAGCAGCAGGTCAACCGAGAGGGGATAGGCCCAGGCCTTCCAGCCGCCCTGCCCGGCCGCCGCGGCGAGGTCATGCAGGTGGGCGAAGGACAGCGAACCAACGATCACGGCCAGGGCGAGGACGATGGGGCGGATCGAGCGGGTCACGGTCACCACCCCTCGCCGGGGTATTCCGGGCCGTCGGTGGGGTCGTAGCCGGGCGGGAACAGGCCGGGCGGCGGCTCCGGCAGGGATGCGGCCAGGCACGGGCCGACGGCGTCGACGAAGTCGAGGTCGGCTCCGAACATGTCGGCGTAGAGGGCGAGTTGGCCGAGCATGACGACGGTGCGGGCGAAGTCCTCGCAGTGCTCACACATGCCGCTCACCCCTGCGAGCGGCGGTCAGCCACACGCTCAAGCCAGCGCGCGGTGAGGCTGTCATCGGCCATGAGGAGTTCCGTGCCGACCGGGTCGCAGTTGCCGTAGTCGGCGTGGCGCCGGTCGGTCTGGGCCTGGCGCTGTTCTTCCAGTTCGGCGGCAGCGGTGGTGTCGTCCTTGCGGTTCATGGGCTTCCTCCTGGTTTTCGGCATGGAGGGGGTAGGGACCTGGCGCGAGACGGTCGCGCCGACCGGGGTGCGTTGGGTGGGATTAGGCGGCCGGGGAGGACTCGACGGCCGGAGCATCGACCGGCTTCAGATGGCCGAGCGCGGGCCGGAACGGGGCCAGGGCGGGCAGGTCCGGGGTGCGGTCGACGTGCCGGTTGCAGGTGTTCACGGCCTGCCGCAGCGAGGTGTGCGGGGCACGGATGCGGTGCCAGCCACCGGTCGAATCGCCCGCGATGGCGACGCCGCGCATGTCGGCTGGGATCTGGATCGCAGCAAGGACGGCGTCCGGGGCGATGTCGCCGAAGGCCATGTTGGCGCTGGATTCGTCGTTGACGCGGTGCGCGGTGCGGCCGGTGAGCTGGGCGCGGAGCATGGTGATGCCCTTGCCGAGTTCGGAGCCGAAGCGCTGCCCGCAGATCTCCAGGTAGATCCCGGAGGCACGGCCGAGCTGGGCGAGCCGGGCGAGCGCGGTGATGATCCGGTCCCGACGCTTCTCCTCTTCCTTGTTGGCGAACAGGGCGAGTTCGGCGACCTCGTCGACCAGGACCACGATTGGCACCGGCCGCAGTTCGGCGGGCAGGTCCCAGATGTCGGCGGCGATCTCCGCGTCCGGGACGTCGGCGGTGATGCGCTGCTCGGCGCGGATCAGGTGGTAGACGCCCTCCATGTGCTGGACGAGTGCGTCGAGTAGGTCGGCGGCGGCGTCGGGGTTGTCGGCGAGCGCGGAGAACCGGCGGGCCAGCGGGAACAGTTCGACGCCCTGCTTGCAGTCGATGCCCACCAGGGCGACGTCCAGCGGGGCGAGCCCGGCGACCAGGTTGCGCTGGTAGACGGACTTGCCGGACTCGGTGGCGCCGAGGGTGAGGGCGTGCGGGATGGCCCGATAGTCGCGGTAGTGGACGGCACCGTCCTCGCGCAGAGCAACGGGGACCCGCATCGGTGTCGTGTCGGTCTGAGCGGGCATCTGCACCCGCTTGAGGACGTCGTAGCCGGTCATCCTCAACTCGACGACGCCCGAGCGGACTTCGCGGGACGTGACGCCGTACATCGAGAAGGAGTGGCGTAGCCGGTCGGAGGCGGCGGCGATATCGAAGGCGTCCTGTCCGGGCCGGAGCTTGAGCCGCAGGACCAGGCCGGTCCGGGTGGGCCGCATCCGCAGAATGCGCGGCGGGCGGGACTCCGGCACAGGCCGGTTGGCGACCCGGGCGAGGGTGAGACGCCAGCGCGAAGGCGGGACAGTCAGGCCGCAGGCGTCCATGACCGAGCCGTACTGGACCAGGACCCGCAGCATGGCGAGGACGGCGCCGAAGGCCAGCCAGTACCAGGCGGGGCGCCGCCACCGCAGGAGACCCGCGGCAGCGACGACCAGCACGAGCGCGACCGTGAACCAGGTCATGGTCAGGCCGCCTTGGGCTTCGTGGCAGCGGCGGCGAGCGAGGTCACGGCGACCGCGCGGAAGGCGATGCCGTGCCGCTTCTGGCCGTTGAACTCGTTCTCCCACGGCCGGGCAATCAGGCCGGTCAGCGCGACCGGCGTACCCATGCCCAGCTCACCGGAGATGCCCGGCTCCGGGACGGTGATCGACAGGATCTCGACCTCGTCGTTCGCCGCGAACATCACGTCGACGGTCATCATCTTCGCGCCGGTCTCGGCGTCCATGGCGATCTCGCCGGTACGGCGGTCCTTGACCTTGGGCTGCGGGGTCTTGGCGACCATCACGGTCGCGGCGGAGGTGTCAACGGGAATCTGACGCACAGCAGATCACTCCTGTAGAGATGCTGGACTCCGTCACTCATGTATATGAGTGACATGAAGAAGAGTGCCTGACTCCTATACATGAGTCAACCCGCCGCGAAGAAGAACTCGCGACGGGCTGCGGGGAGTTGGGTGCGCGTCAGTCGGCGGCGGGGATCCGGTACTCGAAAACGAACTGGTCAGCGGCCATGAGCGTGTCGCAGACCTCGACCACGAGACCCTCGGTCGTACGGGCCTCACGGATCAGGTGAACTACCGGCGCCCCGGGGCTCAGCGCCAGCTCGGACGCCTCCGCCTTGGAGGCGGGACGCGCCTGCAGCGTCTCAACGAACTCCGCGAACTCGTGCCCGTGGTCCTCGAGTCGGGCGTAGATGCCACCGCCGCCGGGGTTCTCGGCGAACAGCTCCGGGATCTCCTTGACGACGTCCCAAGGGAGGTACGACGTGGCGGTCTCGACGGGCGTGCCGTTGCGGAAGTAGAGCCGCCGCCGGGCGAGCACCTGGGTGCCGGCGGGGACCCCCAATCGTTGGGCAGCATCCTCCGGGGCCTCCATCGGGCCGATGTAGAGGACGCTCACCTTGGCCGTGGCGCCGGACTGCGCGGACTCGGCGAGGTACGCGGCCTTGCCGCCCTGGCGAAGCGAGCGCCGGAAGCGATCGGAGGAGCGGTGCCGTACCGGCGGCCGATCCTTCACGATCGAGCCCTTGCCGTGCCGGGTCTCGACGAGCCCGCTTGCGCGCACCTCGACCATGGCCTTGCGGATCGTGCCGCCGGAGACGCCGTAGCGCTCGACGAGGTCGGCTTCACTCGGCACCATGTCACCAGGCTTGATGATCCCCGCCCGGATCTGCTGAACGATCTCGTCGGCGATCTGCACGTACCGAGGTACGGACCGCTCTCCTCCTACTGCGGTTCCCATAGTCCTTCTCTGCCTCCTATGCTCCTGTACATGAGTACATCACGGGAAGCAAGGTCGTCGATGCCGCTGCACTCCGTATCTGTGGCCGGAGTGGTGGTGCGCGACGACGGCCGCCTCCTGGCGATCCGCCGCGCCGACAACGGCACTTGGGAACTCCCCGGCGGCGTACTCGAACTCGACGAGACCCCCGAGGCGGGCGTCGCCCGCGAGGTCCTGGAGGAGACTGGCATCCACGTCGAGGTGGACGAGCTCACCGGCGTCTACAAGAACACGACCCGGGGTGTCGTGGCCCTGGTCTTCCGCTGCAAGCCCTCCGGCGGCATCGAGCGGACATCAAGCGAGTCGACGGCCGTCGCGTGGCTCACGCCCGACGAGGTCGCGGAGCGCATGGCCGAGGTCTTCGCAATCAGGCTCTTGGACGCCTTGGACGGCAACGGCCCGCACGTACGGAGCCACGACGGCAAGCGCCTCATCCCGGCGGGATAGGACTTTCCCTACTTCATCAAGGCCCGCGCGCGGCGCGGGCGCGCGCCGCCCCTGCGCGGCCCGCCTCTGTCTTCGCCCCGGCTGGCCGCGCCAGGCGGCGCGCTGGCGAGCTGCGGGCATGAGGTAGGAGACACCCTCTGTGGCTGGGGCGGTCGGCTCCACGGCTTTAGGCAGCCACCATGGGGCGAGCCTCTAAGATCATGGCCCCAACGTCGTGCTTTACCGGGCAGGTCCACAGACTGCCCGACGCGCCGGAAGCTTACGGGGCCATGATCACTCGCCCCATGGCAGCTCCAGCCCAAAGCCGCTCCGCCGACCGCGTGGGCAACGCACGCAGCTTCAACGAACTACACCCCTTTATCGGGCAAGCTCACTTGCAATTCTCTTTGTACCAATCCTCCATTGCCACGTTAACCACATTGGCGGTGTAGCAGTCGCGAGCCCAGTCTCTCTCTGTAAGCTTCTGGTTATCTTCATTCAGGTTGTAGTTGAAATCGTGGTCCAGCATGATGGGCGGAACCAAGAATCCCGAACTTCCTTTAGCTGCGAGTTTGGCTGCCTTATTGACGACGTCACCCATATAGACGATGTCAGAAATGCCGCTTCCGCTATATCCGGCCTTAATCATTAGCGCCCGGCCGTAAGCCGCACCGAAACCCACCTCGATAGGGTCGCTATATCCGGCTTTGCTCAGCTTAAAGTTGAGCACTTTGACAAGACTATTGCAGCGCGCGATGACCGAGAAGACTTCATCGATGTTGCGCTTGTACGGCGTGTTGAAAACAGCCCACACGCCATCTCCGACAATATTGATCTCTCGCGCCTGCTCGCTGCCGTTCATAATGGCCACCATTTCAGAAATGTAGGCACGGTAGAGTTTGGCCAGTCTCGGGCGCTTGTACTTCTCCGGCAGGCTTGATGACTTGCGGATATCGGCAAATAGTGCAGAGCAAGATGCATAAAAGCCATTGGTGTAGGTCAGCTTATCCCTATCGGGGAGCTCATGTGTCTCCTCGTAGTTCCCTGAGGGCAAAGCCAAGATGTCATCGATGCGAGAAAAGCTAGACACGTGATTGTATGCCTTGTAATTGCTATCCATGCCGATCGATCCTCCTAAGTGAAGTGGATAGCTACTGCGGTAGCTGCAAGTGTCGGAAGAGCCAGAAGCAAACTCGTCAACCCGTAATTACCCCATCGGTATTTGTCGCGCGCCACGTGCGCATTAGCCCAAATCTGTGACGCAATCTCAGATACAAGTAGATCGGCATCTGCCGTCAAAGCCTTCAATTGCTCAATGTAGAGATCGCTTCCACTCCTTCGCTCATACTTGCGAGCGATGTGATGGTAATAGAGCGGACTTGTGGGTTCTTCTTCAGACCGCAATCGAGGCCGGAGCGCCAGTCCTGCGCAAAGCGCCGCTAGAGCAGTAAAGAGCGTGCAAGCGGATGCGCAGACCAAGGAAATGCACGAGAATTTCTTCTCCTCCTTCACGAGATTGTACAGAATTGTTGCGGTGACTCCGGAAGATGCAAGTGTGGCCGCCGCTTTTGTTTCTGCATGCTTAATCCAGTCAACAACTAGAGAAAGAGCTTTCCAAGCTTGATCGGGGTTAGTGATGATTGCGGGCGCAGCAGTGGGCTTGGCGCCGAACCATCTAGGCTTTGGCATTCAGAACCTCCAAATCAAATGTGAAACACGAAGCTTACTTGCAGTTTTCCTTAAACCAGGCTTCCATTTCTGAATCGACTACGTTGCCATTCCAGCATTTTCGCTGATGGTTCCAGCGGAGAAGGCCCTTATTTTTGTCGGTTAGGTTTTGGTAGAAGAGGTCGGATACCATTAGCGGCTCGTCGCCGTCGCTCTTATTTCCATGTGCAGCCAGCTTGGCAGATTGATTTACTACGTCGCCCATGTAGACCACATCGTGCAGTCCGCTTCCGCTGTAGCCAGCCTTGATCATCAAGGCTCGCCCGTACGACATTCCCAAACCTACTGAAATCGCGTCAATCCGTCGGCGCCGCAGCTCGTAGTTCAGAACCTGAATCATTGAATTGATAGTGTAGGCAGTTCGGAAAACGTCATTGATGTCTCTCACGCTCGGCGTATTGTAGACGGCCCAAGCGCCGTCACCGACGATATTGACTTCCCGGCAGAACGGGTCGCTATTCATGATGGCGACAACTTCACTCACGTAGGCTCGATAGAGTCGAGCAAGGGTCGGACGCCGATATTTCGAGGGAAGTTGTGATGACCCGCGAATGTCAACAAATAGAGCGGAGCAATAGGCATAGAACCCGTTCGAGTATGTGAGCCTAGTTCGATCGGGAAGTGAATCCTCTTCGCTGTAATTTATGTCCGACTGGTTTAGAATCTCGCGGATTCTTGAAGCGCTGGCTACATGATCGTAGGGCTTGTAGTTGCTGTCCATTTCTCGCGCTTTTACCTCATCTCGCCGAGTGGTTTAGACCGGAACGCGATGGTAAGGGTTGGCTAACCTAAACGCGTATCAAGTCCTATCTTGTCCATCTAGCGACGACGCTAGCAGCGGGCACTGACAATCAAGGCGGTGTGCAAAAGGCGCGAGGTAGGCCTCGGCGCCTTTGGTGTGGCTCAGGCAGGTCTGGCGAGGCAAGAGCCGGGTGAGGCCGCCGTAGCCGAGCGGCCTCGACGCTCTGGCCCGTGAGTGCCGGGCGCGTCTCGTTCAGTGACGCAGAGGCCGTGGCCAGATCGCACCCTTGTGCGCCCATTGGGTGCGTGTCACACAGTTCAGAGGCAGGGTGATCGGCGGAGGGGGACGCTGCATGTCCGTGTCGGGTGGCAATCCAATAGCACCGTCAACTTGGGCGATTCAGCGGTTCGGGCAGCAGGCCGGCCAACTCGCCGGGGCCGTTCCGGTGCAGCTGGCCAAGGCGCACGCGAAAGCTCATGCCACGCACCTCACTGCCGGGCTGAAGAAGCGAAGTCCCTACGGCGTCACGCTCGCGGAGGCCGTGCGCGAGAACCTGGCTGACATGGCGCGGGAGCTCGGTGAGTCCGTGCGTGACGTACGTGGATACGAGTACGCGGTGATCAACGAGCACGCCCTCTTCCCCTATAGGTACGCAGACCGGCCGAGGGTGCTCGATCGTGCCCGGCTGCCCTCCAACGCTTCCCCTACACGGCGGCGGCTGTTCCGGGCTCACGGACCGCAGTCGCCGGAGGGACTGTTCGAGCTCGACGACGACCTCACGACGGAGGAGTACGTCGAACTGCACGAGGCGTTCGAAGAACTCGGAGCCGCCACAAAGCTCGTGTGCGTGTTCTTCACTGCCGACGTAGAGGGCGGGATCCACGTCATCCACTGGGGAGAGGCTCACCTCGAACCCGACCGCACGTTCACGTGGCCCTACAGCGAACAGCTTCCGGTAGCTCCCGTGCCCCTTGAGTGATCGCGGCACCGTCGCAACCTGCATGTGGCGAGGCGCGGAGGCTGACTCTCGGGCCGTCCCTGGGCCGTCCGACGCCCCCCGAGGCCACTCGACGCCGACCGACAGTGACAGTCGACCCACAGCCGCCAACCACGAACCCCCAGGTCACAGCCCCCCGACCAAACGGGTTACCACCCAAGGCTGGACCTCAGGCAAGATGGGGTGTATCTGCCCACTGCCAGATTTCAAGCTGCCGGACGGTTTCTCTTGGCTGAGTTCATTTACACCATGCGCAAGGCGCGCAAAGCGCACGGCGACAAGGTGATCCTCGACGACGTCACCCTGAACTTCCTCCCCGGGGCGAAGATCGGCGTCGTCGGTCCGAACGGTGCCGGTAAGTCGACCGTGCTGAAGATCATGGCGGGGTTGGAGCAGCCGTCCAACGGCGACGCCTTCATCTCTCCCGGGTACAGCGTCGGCATCCTGATGCAGGAGCCCACCCTCAATGAGTCGAAGACCGTCCTGGAGAACGTCCAGGAGGGTGTCGCCGAGATCAAGGGCAAGCTCGACCGGTTCAACGAGATCGCCGAGCTGATGGCGACCGACTACTCCGACGCGCTGCTCGACGAGATGGGCAAGCTGCAGGAGGAGCTCGACCACGCCAACGCCTGGGACCTCGACGCTCAGCTCGAGCAGGCCATGGACGCCCTCGGGTGCCCGGCCGGCGACTGGCCCGTCACCAACCTCTCCGGTGGTGAGAAGCGCCGCGTCGCGCTGTGCAAGCTGCTTCTCGAGGCGCCCGACCTGCTGCTCCTCGACGAGCCCACCAACCACCTCGACGCCGAGTCCGTGAACTGGCTGGAGCAGCACCTCGCCAAGTACGCGGGCACCGTCGTGGCCATCACCCACGACCGGTACTTCCTCGACAACGTCGCCCAGTGGATCCTCGAGCTCGACCGCGGGCGCGCCTACCCGTACGAGGGCAACTACTCCACGTACCTGGAGACCAAGTCGACCCGTCTCAAGGTCGAGGGCCAGAAGGACGCCAAGCGCGCCAAGCGGCTCAAGGAAGAGCTCGAGTGGGTGCGGTCGAACGCCAAGGGGCGTCAGGCCAAGTCCAAGGCGCGTCTCGCTCGCTACGAGGAGATGGCCGCCGAGGCCGACAAGATGCGGAAGCTGGACTTCGAGGAGATCCAGATCCCGCCGGGCCCGCGGCTCGGCAGCATCGTCGTCGAGGTCAACAACCTCAGCAAGGCCTTCGGGGACAAGGTCCTCATCGACGATCTCTCCTTCACGCTGCCGCGTAACGGGATCGTCGGGGTCATCGGGCCGAACGGCGCCGGCAAGACCACGCTCTTCAAGATGATCCAGGGGCTGGAGACGCCGGACTCCGGTTCGATCAAGGTCGGCGACACCGTCAAGATCTCCTACGTCGACCAGAGCCGCGAGAACATCGACCCGAAGAAGTCGCTGTGGGCCGTCGTGAGCGATGAGCTGGACTACATCAACGTGGGCCAGGTCGAGATGCCCTCGCGCGCCTACGTCTCCGCCTTCGGGTTCAAGGGCCCGGACCAGCAGAAGCCCGCGGGCGTGCTCTCGGGCGGTGAGCGCAACCGGCTGAACCTCGCGCTCACCCTCAAGCAGGGCGGCAACCTGCTGCTCCTCGACGAGCCGACCAACGACCTCGACGTCGAGACCCTGTCGAGCCTCGAGAACGCGCTGCTCGAGTTCCCGGGCGCGGCCGTGGTCGTCTCCCACGACCGGTGGTTCCTGGACCGGGTCGCCACGCACATCCTCGCCTACGAGGGCGAGTCCAAGTGGTTCTGGTTCGAGGGCAACTTCGAGTCGTACGAGAAGAACAAGATCGAGCGGCTCGGGCCGGATGCCGCCCGTCCGCACCGTGCCACCTACAAGAAGCTGACCCGGGGCTGATCGATCTTGCGCCACATCTACCGCTGCCCCCTGCGCTGGTCGGACATGGACGCGTACGGCCATGTCAACAACGCGGTCTTCGTCCGCTACCTGGAGGAAGCCCGTATCGACTTCCTGTTCCGTCCGGAGAAGGACTTCAAGCAGGGGTCCGTGGTGGCGCGCCATGAGATCGACTACAAGCGGCAGCTCGTCCACCGGCACCACCCGGTGGACATCGAGCTGTGGATCACGGAGATCCGGGCCGCGTCCTTCACCATCGCCTACGAGGTGAAGGACGACGACCTGGTCTACGTACGGGCCTCGACGGTGGTCGTGCCGTTCGACTTCGAGAACGAGCGGCCGCGACGGATCACCGACGAGGAGCGCGAATTCCTCAGCGAGTACCGGGACGACGACGAGGCCGTCGCCGCATGACGGTGTTCCACCTCGCCGACGAGGGGGAGGCGGCGGACCTCGCGGCCTTCCTCTCCCGGCTGCTCCACTACGACCGTTCGGCCGCGGTGCGCCTGCAGGCGGCCGGCACCGCGCTCGCCGTGTTCGGACGGCCGCCGTCCTTCGAGGTGCTGGCGATCCGGGCGGTGCGGCTTGCGAAGCCGTACGAGAACGGGCTGGAGGTCACGCTCGACGTGACCGTGTCCGCCGGGGAGTTGCTGGAGTCCGTCGACGAGTCGGCGGCCACGGCAGGCGTTCCCGCCGCGGTGACCGGGCCGCCGTGGGCGGGAGTGCTGCCGCCGCGCGGTGGCTGGCGTCCCGAGGCCGGCCTGCCGGTGCCGGACGCGCTGCGCACGATGGTCCGGGCCGCGGTCGCCGAATTCCGCGGCCGTACGCAGGAGCTGGCGCCGGAGGGTCGTACGCGGGCCGAACTCGACCGGATCGGGCGGGACATCTGGTCCCGGACGGTCGGGGACACGCCGCTTCCCGTGCGGGCCGTGCATGCGGCTCAGTCGCTCGGATTTCTCCGGGCCGACGCGCCGGTCGCGCTCTTCTCGTCGGGCGCGTGGCTGCGGCTGCGTACGCCGTACGGGTCGATCGCCGTGCGCCGGGCGGGACTTGGGGCGTTGGACGTCAGCGTCCGCTGAGCAGTCGCGCCACCTGGTGTTCTGCGCAGTCGCTCACTCGTCTTCGCTGTCGTCCGGCCATACGGCTATGTGGTCCGGCTCCAGTTCCAGGGCCACGCGGTCGCGCATGCCCAGGGCCTCGGTGTACTCGGCGGGGAGCTGGAGGCGGCCGGCCCGGTCGAGCATCGCGTACTCGCGGGCGACCACCGTCTCGTGGCCGGTCGTCTCGTCGACCTCGCTGCGGCGCAGGACCTCCGTGGAGGTGCGGCCGTCGCGGATGGCGACCGTGCGGCGGACCTGGCCGGCGACCGCCTGGTCGTGGGTGACGATCACGATGGTGGTGCCGAGGCGTTCGTTCGCGGTGCGGAAGGCGGCGAAGACCTGTTCCGCGGTGTGGGAGTCGAGTTCGCCGGTGGGTTCGTCGGCGAGCAGGACCGCGGGGTTGTTGGCGAGGGCCACGGCGATGGCTATGCGCTGCTGTTGGCCGCCGGACATCTGGTGCGGGCGGCGGTCGCGGCAGTCGGCCACGTCCAGCAACTGCAGGAGTTCCAGGGCGCGTTCGGATTGCGAGCGGTGTTTGCGGGGGCCGGCCAGTTGCATCGGGAGGGCGATGTTCTGGGCCGCGGTGAGGTACGGGAGCAGGTTGCGGGAGGTCTGCTGCCAGACGAAGCCGACGGTGGTGCGGCGGTAGGTCAGGCGGTCCTTCGCGGTCATCGTGAGGAGGTCGCGGCCGGCCACGCGGGCGGCGCCGGCGGTGGGGGTGTCGAGGCCGGCGAGGATGTTCATGAGGGTGGACTTGCCGCTGCCGGATGCGCCTACCAGGGCCATGAGTTCGCCCTCACGGACGAGGAGGTCGAGGCCTTGGAGTGCCTGGACCTCTATGCCGTCGGTGGTGAAGATGCGGACCAGGCGGTCGCAGGTGATCAGGGCGTCGTGGCCGTAGGTGGGGCGGTTGCGGTGTTCTGCGGCGCGGGTCGCCAGGTCGGCGAGGGTGGGGTTGGTCGTGGTCATCGGCCTCTCCTGGGCTTCGGCTCGTCGACAAGGGCCCGGGGGGTCCTGTGGAGGTGGGTTTCGACTGCCCGCGGGCTTGGTCGGCTGACTGAGTACGTCACCGCACATCCCCCACCCTCAACTCCGCCACAGCCCCCCGCCGTCCCGTCCACCAAGCCTGAACCCCCGCGACTCCCACCGTCACGAGGACGATCGCCAGCGCCGGTATCAGCAGCGACATCGTGTCCGTACGCAACTCGGCTCTGCCGACCGGCGTTTGGGTCGACGCCAGTGCGATCGTCGTCAGGTCCACGCCCGGTGACAGCAGGCGGATCGTCGCCCAACCCGTCAGCACGCCGCCGGCAGCCGCCAGTACGGCTTGCGGCAGGGACTCCAGGATCAGGAGGCGGCGGCCCTGTGTGCGGGTCAGGCCCATGGTGCGCAGGCGGGCCAGCAGGGCCGCGCGTTCGGGGGCCGCGCGGAGAAGGGAGAGCAGGAGGGCCAGGACGGCGTAGCCCGCGCCCGCCGCCACGCCCGCCGCGTAGACGCGTTCCGCGCCGGACTGGAGGGGGGAGTCGATGTATCGGGCTCGTTCCTCGGAGCGGAGGTGTACGTCCGCCGAGCCTCCCGCGGCCCGGCGCAGTGCGGCTGCGTCCAGGTGGGCGCCGGTCAGCAGCAGTGCGGTCGGGCGGGCCACCGACGCGTCCAGGCCGGCGCGGTCCACGACCAGGAAGTCCTCGCCGTTGACGGCCGGGGTGCTGTCCCGGACGGCGGCGATGCGGACGGCGACCGTGCTGCCGTCCTCCAGGCGCACCGGCAGGGTCCGGCTGCCGAATCTCGATGCGGCCGCCGGGGAGGCCACCGCCGGAAGCGCCCCGTCGGCCGACGGGCGCCTCAACTCCCCGGGCGCGAACGCCCCGAGCCCCGTCTGCTTCGCCAACTCCGCGTAGTCCCCCGGGTCCACGCCCACCAGCCGCAGTGACTGCGTCTCGTCGTTCGGTCTGGCCTGGTACGTGATGCTCACCGCGGCCAGCGTGCGCACACCCGGCGTCCGGCGGATCCGGTCCGGCAGGCCCGACGGCAGTGGCGCCGACCCCTCGACCCGGGCGTCGGCGCCGACGGACAGCAGTGCCGCGTGGTCGCGGGCCCCGGCCACGCCCGCGAGGACCGAGCCGCCGAAGGCCGCCGTGGTCAGGGCGGTCAGCAGTGCCAGCAGGGGCAGGACCGCGGAGGCGGACGTGCGGCCCGCGCGGGCGAGCGAGAGGTGACCCACCGCGCCGCGCAGCCGGGCCGCCGGGCGGGCCAGGCCGCGTAGCGGGAGGGGGTAGAGGCGGACCAGGAGCAGGGCCGCCGCCACTCCCACCAACACCGGTGCCAGGGAGGCCAGTTGGTCGCCGGAGGTGCCGGACGTGCCTCGCCTGCGGAGGGTTCCCACGGCTGCCAGGGCCACGGCGACCAGGGTGAGTTCCACGACCGTACGGCGTCTGGACGGTCGTACGGACGCAACATCCGAGCGGGCGCCGTGGATGCGTACGACTCGGTGGGCGGCGGCTGCCCGCAGGGGCAGGGCCGCGCAGGCGACCAGGGTGACCGTCGTGGCCGCCGCGGTAGCGTAGAGGGCGCGGCTCCCGGGGAGTGCGAGCAGTGCGGCCGTCAGGCCCAGGGCGCCCGCGGGGAGCGCGATCACCGTCGTCTCCGCGAGCAGGCGGGCCGTCAGGCCCCGCAGGGAGGCGCCGCGGGCGCGGAGCAGGGCGAGTTCGGTGCGGCGGCGGTCCGCGGTGAGGCCGCCCGCCATCAGCAGGACGACCGCGGCGACCGTGCCGGTCCCGAAGGCGGCGACGGCGACCAGCGGGCGGACCCCGCCGCGCAGCCCCGTGTACGCGGTGAGCACGTCGTCGAGGCCGGTGCTCACGTCCGTGGAGGGGTCGGTGACCGAGCGCATCTCCTGCATGGCGGGCCCGCCCTCCAGGGAGGCGACGGCGGACCTCAGACGCTCCAGCTCGTAGGCGTGGAGGTTGTCGATGGCGGGGGCCAACTGCCAGTACCGCACAGGGTCTCCGGGCGTGCCGAGCAGTGCGGGGGCCGCCTCGGGGGCGAGCAGCAGGGCGCCGAGCCAGTACTTGTCGCGTTCGGTGTTCGGGACCGTGATCAGGCTGGGCGTGCGCAGCAGCAGGTGGCCGGACCAGTAGGCGCCGTCCGGGTCGCGGGGGGCGAGGATGCCGGTGACCCGGACGAGGAGCGGGGCGCGGCCCGTGCCGGGGAAGTGGATCACCGAACCGACCTTGATGTGCAGGCTCTTGGCCGTCTCCGCGCTGACCGCTGCCTCCACCGAGGGCGTCGCCGCGGTCACTTGGCCGTCGGTCCGGGGCAGGCGACCGGACCTGACCTTCGCGTGTCCGGCCAGTCCCTGCTGCGCGGCGAGCTCGAACTTCGCCGGGATGCCGCTCGGCCTGGGCAGCCAAGGATCCGGCACCGCCTGCCCGTTGGCCGTGCGCACCCCGTACGTCGACTGGTCGCGGTCGACGACGAGCGGGCGCGGGACATTGGGCAGGACCCGTGAGTACTGCACGCCGAGCGAGTCAGGGCGCAGCGCGTCCTCCAGCATCCGCTGCGACAGCAGCGGGTCGGACTGCCCGGCGTACACGCTCACGCTGGTCGCGTCGGGCCGCGCCCGCTCGACGGCCCGGCGCAGCCCCGCGTCCTCGTAGCGGTCCACCGCCCGTGGGAACGCCGCCGCCAGACAGGCCGTCAGCATCACCAGCAGCGCCAGCGCACACGCGGCACCGGGCGCCGTCCGCAGCCGCGTACGCACCCAGGGCGCCCTGACCCGGCTCACCTCACTCACCCCCCGGTTCCCGCAACGACACCACCGGATCGGCCCGCCGCAGCGCCAGCCCCGCGATCACCAGCAGCGGTGCGACCGCAACTGCCGTCAGCAGTACGGCGATCTGCAGCACCGGCAGTTCGACCAGCACCTGCGGCACGGGCCGGGTCGCCTGCGCCGTCAGGACGATCAGTGGGACCACCGCCCGGGTCAGTACCGTCCCCAGTGCCGCTCCGACGACCAGGGCCAGCGCCACCAGGACGCCCTGTTCGACGGCGATCATGCGGGCCAGGCGGCGGCGCGGTGCCCCCAGGGCGCGCAGCACCGCGAGTTCGCCGCGCCGCTCCCGAAGGGAGCCCGCGGCGCTCACGGCGAAGCCGACCGCCGCCAGGGCCGCGGCCACCGCGGCCGCCGCGGCGAACGCGGCCTCCGGGCCCGCACCGAACGGGTCGTCCCGCAGCTGCACGGCCGCCTCGTCCCGCACCAGGACCTGTGCGGGGTCCAGGTCGGGCTGCGCCCGCAGGGCCGCGGCGACGCGGGCCGTCTCGCCCGGCGCGGTGCGCAGCCACCACTCCGTGGGCGGGACGCTCACGCCGTACCGCGCCCCCAACACCCGGTTCATGGCCCGCAGATCGACCACCAGGGCGCCGCCGTTCGAATCGCCGGTTGTCGGCAACTCCCGTACGGCACGCACGATCCGCACCGGCACGCTCTGCCCGCCGATCGGCACGTCCACCTCTTGCCCGATGTGCGCGCCCGCCGAGTCGAGGAAGCGGTCGGTCGCGACAGCCGTGATATCGGGCGGCCTGGGCTGGGCGACCTGCAACCGCACCGTCAGCGTCGAGACGGTCCAGATGTCTCCGTCCGGCTTGAACCCCGTGCCGTACTCGACCGTCGGCGATCCGGACCCACTCGTCTTCGGCTTGGTCGGGTGGGTGCGCTCGTCCGGCGACGACACCTGCCCGTCGAGGTGCGAGGTTGCCTTCCAGTCGGTGGGCCACGGCAGCCGCCGTACCGTTCCGTCGGTGCTGACAGCCGTCAACTTGCCCAGCCTGAGTTGGTGTTGTTCCGGCCGTTCGACCGGCTGGGCCATGACCAGCTGCAGGTTCGTGAGCGTCAGCGGACCGGGGGAGACGCTCATGTCGAGTGTGTGCGTCCGGCCGTCGGCGGGGAGTTGGCCCGCCCGCAGCTCGTACGGCGTCCCGTAGGCGTCCTCCACCGTGGCCGTCAGGTCGGCCGTCATCCCGGGCCCGGTGGAGCTGTGCAGGGCGGCCGTCAGCCTCAACCGGGCGGTGTGCGCGGGCACTTGGGTGCCCGCCGTCCGTGCCTTCGGACTCAGCGACGCCAGCAGCGGCCGTACCGGCTCCGAGGCCAGGTCCCGGCGCATCAGCACCATGTCCGCCGCGTGCGCGGTGTCCAGGGCCAGCAGCGTCGCCGTACGGTCGTCGGACAGGGGCAGGTCCGTGCGGACCGCGGGAGCGATCTCCCGTACGTGCGTCACGTCGGCGTACGTCTCCGTGCGGCCGAGGCCGCCGTCCCCGGCGCCCAGGATCCGCACCGGCGCTCCGGCACCGAAGTCCGCCTGGTCGTCCTGCGAGCGGTTCCAGGAGGCGCCCTGGCCGATGGCCAGCATGCCGAGTGCGACGGCGAGGACCAGCAGCAGCACCGGGCCCGCCCCGCGCATCGGGCGGCGGCTCAGCTGCCAGCCCGCCAGCGCCGCCGTCAGCCCGCGCCCGCCGGCCGCCCGGCGCTCCGCGAGCCGCGCGACCAGGGGCAGCAGGCGCAGCGTCAACACCGTGCCGGCGAGCAGCGCGAGCGCGGGAGCCGCCACCAGGAGCGGGTCGATGCCGAGGGTGCCGGAGCTGTTGCCGGTCACGGCGCCGGAGGTCTGGCGGTCGAGCTGCCAGTACGCGACGCCGGCCACGGCCAGCAGGCCCAGGTCCGCGCCCGCGCGCACCGGAGCGGGCAGCGCGCGGGCCCTGCCCCGGCGGAAGCCCTCGACGGTCAGCGCCGGCAAGGTCACCGCGAGGGCGCAGCCCAGCGCCACGCCCGCCGCGACCAGCCACACCCCGAGCCGCCCGGCGGCGGGCACGTCCAGGTGCAGCCCGATCCGGGCCAGCGCCCCCTGCCCGGCCAGCAGCCGGGTGAGCGGGCCCGACAGCAGCGGCGCGCAGACCACCGCGGGCACCGCCAGGAACAGCGCCTCGAGGGCGGCGAGTGCCCCGACCCGGGCCCGGGAGGCGCCGCGGGCCCGCAGCACCCGGGTCTCGCCCTCGCGTTCGTCGCTCAGCAGCCGGGCCACCAGCAGCAGCGCGCACCCGGCGAGCAGCGCGAGTTGCAGCGCGACGATCAGGAGGGTCGAGCGGGAGACCAGCAGCGAGCGTTCGACGCGGGTCAGGACGTCGGGGAGGGCGGTGGTCACGGCCGTGGTGCCGCTGAGCACCGGCTGCTTGCGCAGGGCCGTGCTGCCGGTGCGGGCCGCGTCGCGCAGCTCGCCGATCCGTCCCGTCGTCAGCGTCGAGAAGTCCGGCGACGCCAGCCAGGCCGACTGCCCGGCGCTGACCTGGCCGCCGGTCAGGACTCCGGGAGCGGCGAGCAGGGGACCGTACGTGGTGAAGCCGAGCGTCTTGATGCCCCGGCCGCCCAGGTCGTCCAGCCGCCAGTAGGGCGAGTCCGCCCGGGTGGGCCGGTACAGGCCGGTGAGCGTGACGTGCACCTTCGGGCCGCCGAGCCGGTCGGTGAGGGTGAGACGGGCGCCGGGTTCGAGGCGCAGGCGCTGGGCGGCGACCTGGGGGAGGGCGACCTCGACGGCGTTCCCGGAGCCGGCGTCCCGCGGCATCCGCCCCTCGACGATCCGCACCTGCCCCGCGTCCAGCGCCGCCAGGTAGGTCAGATCCGGGTCCCCGGACCGCGCGGCCGGCGCCTGCAGCGAACGCGGCAGTGCGTACGGGCCCGAGCGCACCAGCGTCCGTACGGACACCGGCAGCCCTTCGAACGTCCGGCGCGCTCCCTGCCGTACGGCGTCGTCGGCGGCCTTGCGCTGTGGCTTCGGCACCTCGGCCTTGACGATCAGCGCGGAGTCGGCGGCGTTCTGAGAGTCCCGCAGCGAGTGGCGCAGGGCGGCGTCGCCGATCGCGCCCGAGTAGGCGGTGAGGGTGGCGAGGACGGCGGTGGTCAGCAGGACGGTCAGCAGCGCGGCGGCGAGCAGGAGGCGGTGCGCGCGGGCACGTAACAGGACGAATCGTGCCACAGCACCGAACGCCGACACCCCGACCCCCCGTGGTTGTCCAGACCTCCGGGCGATGCTGTCAGAGGACCCGGGTCGCGGGTAAGCGCTTGTACGGCGGGCTTGACCGGATTGTGACCGGATTCCGGCGCCGTACGACCGGAATCCGCACGTCAGTCAGGAGCGGCCGGCCGGTCAGCCGGTTATTCCGGGGTGTTCACCATCGACGCGGCGGCATACGTCATGTACTGCCACAGCTGCTGCTCGTGCTCCTCGGACAGGCCGAGTTCCTCGACGGCGTCCCGCATGTGCTTCAGCCAGGCGTCGTGCGCCTCGCGGTTCACGGTGAAGGGGGCGTGGCGCATGCGCAGCCGGGGGTGGCCGCGGTTGTCGCTGTACGTCGTCGGGCCGCCCCAGTACTGGATCAGGAACAGCGTGAGGCGCTCCTCGGCCGGGCCGAGGTCCTCCTCGGGGTACATGGGCCGCAGCACCGGGTCCTCGGCCACCCCCTGGTAGAAACGGTGGACGAGGCGGCGGAAGGTCTCCTCCCCGCCGACCTGCTCGTAGAAGGTCTGCTCCTGAAGCGTGCCGCGCCGAATCTCTGTCACGCCCTCCATGCTCTCAGACCGGGCGGAGGAGGACTTGAGGCTTAGGTCCTGCCCCCGGGCAGGAAGCGGACATTCCGGATCTGAAGCCTCCGGTACTCGCCTCGTGCCCCGTCCCGCAGGACAGTGGACGTATGGTCGCGCAAGCTCTCGACAAGGATCTGGACGATCTCGCCGTCACCGTGCGGGCCGCGCTCGTGCGGGAGATCGATGCGAGCGGGGCCTGGGACGACGACCCGGTGTGGCGGGAGGCGTTCGCGGCGGTCCCGCGTCATGTCTTCGTGCCGTACTACTACGTCGGCGTCATGGGCGGCTACGAGCGGCGGTGGGGTGAGAGCCCCGATCCTCGTACGCGGGAGAAGTGGCTGCGCGGTGCGTACGCCGACGCCCCGCTGGCGACCCGGCTGCGCGACGGCGAGCTGGTCTCCTCCAGCAGCCAGCCCTCGCTGATGGCGAAGATGCTGGCCGAGTTGAGGGTCGAGGACGGCGACCGGGTCCTGGAGGTCGGCGCAGGCACCGGCTACAACGCGGCCCTGCTGGCCCACCGGCTCGGCGACGACGACCTCGTCACCACCGTCGACCTGGAGCCGGAGATCACCGAGACCGCGCGGCAGCATCTCGCCGCCGCCGGGTACCGCCCGGCCGTCGTCACCGGCGACGGCGCACGCGGCGTCCCCGAACGCGCTCCCTTCGACCGGATCATCGCCACTTGCACGCTGACCTCGGTCCCGCACGCCTGGCTCGCCCAGTGCAATCCCGGAGCGCGCGTCCTGACCCCGTTCGCCACCGGCCTGCTCGCGCTGACGGTCCGGGACGCCGGGCACGCCGAGGGTCGCTTCCTGCACACGCCCGCCTACTTCGTGCCGCTCCGCGGCCAGAGCCGCCCCGAGCCCGAGCCCGCACAGCTCGGCGGGATCCCGCGCCGGGCCAGGGACCACGAGCTCTTCCGCTTCCTGCTGGCCCTGACCCGCGGCAGCCTCGACCCCCAGGAGGCGTTCGCGTTGTGGGAGCGCGAGGAGCAGCCGACACGGGAGCGCTACGGCATCACGGTCGCCGGCGGGTACGAGTGGGCGTGGCTGGACGATCCGGAGGGGCCGTACGTCTGGCCCCTCCCGGTCTAGCCTGCTCAGCCCCTACGGATCGTGATCGTCGTCCACGCGCCGACGTGCACGCGGTCGCCGTCCTGCAGGGGTACCGGCACGAAGGGCTGGATCGGCTCCTCGGAGTTGTTGACCGTGGTGCCGTTCGTGGAGTTCTGGTCGACGACCGCCCAGCTTCCGTCCGGCTGCTGGACCAGTACCGCGTGCTGGTGCGAGACGCCCGGGTCCTCCGGCGGCACCGCCAGGTCGATGTCGGGGGTGTCGCCGGTGGAGTGCCGGCGGCGGCCGATGGTGATCTGGTTGCCGTTGAGGGCGCGCTGCTGCTCCGGCGAGTACGCGGGCAGGTTGAGGCCCGCGGCCTCGGGGCCGGAGCGCTGCATCATCGCCATGAAGTACTCGCGGTCCGGACCGATGGTCGCCGTCCAGGTCGCGGGACCGGCCGGCGGCTGCGGGAAGCCCGGGCCGGGCGGCGGCGGGGCCTGGGTCGAGCCGGGCTGCGGATAGCCGTAGCCACCGCCCTGACCGGGACCGCCGGGACCACCGGTCGGCGGGGAGATCACCCAGTCGTCGTCACCGCCGCCGAACGACGGACCGCCGTGCGCGGGCCGCTGCGTCTCCTGCGGGAACCCGGGCGGGGCGGACTGCTGGTACGCCTGTGGGGCGCCCCCCGTCATGCCGGGACCGGCGGGCGGCGTGGGCCCGGGCGGCGGCGGAACCGGCCGCGACGGATCGGCCCCGAAGCCCTGGGGGCCGCCGGGACGCGGGTCGTTGCCGAAGCCCTGGGGACCGCCGGGACGTGGGTCGTTGCCGAAGCCCTGGGGGCCACCGGGATGTGGGTCGTTGCCGAAGCCCTGGGGGCCACCGGGATGTGGGTCGTTGCCGAAGCCCTGGGGGCCGCCCGGTCGCGGGTCGTTGCCGAAGCCGCCGGGGCCCGACGGCTCGCTGCCGAAGGGCGGGATCGGCTCGGCGGGGCGGTTCATCTGCGAGGGGCGGGAGCCCTGGTACTCGTACGAGTCACCGGCGCCGTACGACGGGCCGGGCGGCTGCTGGTAGCGCGCGTTCGGGCCGGGGGCCGGCGGGCGCGGGGCGGCCGGGGTGTACGAGGTCGCGGTGTTGGTCAGGAAGTTCCACCGGCACTCCTCGCAGAACGGCGCACCGCCCTCGCGGGGCGTGCGGCACTGCGGGCAGAGCTCCGGCTCGGGGTCCGGCACGGCGGACAGGTGTGGACGGCCGCCGGGCTGGCCGCCGGGACCACCGGGCGGCGGGAAGCCGTAGCCACCGCCGGGCGGGGGCGGCGGAGGGGGCGGAGGCACGGCACCGGCCATGCGGTGACCGCAGACCTCGCACCAGTCGTCGGAACCCGACTGGTGTCCGTTCGGGCAGGTCGGCATGTCGGCGCTTCCCCCTCTCCTTCAGGGTCCTGCTGATTCGTGCAATGACACTTCGTGTGTCACTGCCTGTGTCACTTCTTTACACGAACAGTCTTTGTGGACCGTGTCTCGAGAGTCATCTCGTCGGCCTCCGCGACCTTCGCTTTCAGTCGCACAGTACCCGTCGCGGCATCGACCACGTCCACCACCTTCGCAAGCAGTTTCGCAGTATCCGCGTTTCCGGAGGCACTTGCGAGCTGAACAGCCCGGCCCAGTTTGGCCGTTGCGCCGTCGAAATCACCCGCTTTGCGAAGATCGAGACCTTGTTGGATGGCCTGTGCCAGTTCGGCCTGCCCGGTGTAGTGGGCGACCTGGGGGTTGATCGACGTGGAGGCCGCCATGTCGTCGGTCCACACAGCCCGTACGAGGCCCTGGGCGCCCAGGTTCTGGGCGCTTCCGTCGGGCTGCGGGATGACCAGGGAGACCCGGGCGGCGAGCATCTCCTGACCGAGGCCGGCGGCCGGGACCTCCACGCATACGTGGTAGTCGCGGGACTCGTCGCCCCAGGAACCGGTGGGGTAGTCCCCGGCGCGCGGGCCCGCCTCGGTGCGGCGGTCGGTCAACTCCTCGACGGTGGGCGCGACTTGCTTGACGAACTTGATGGAGGTGCCCACCGGCGTCCACAGCCTGAGCGCGACGTCGGCGACCTCCTTGCCCATCGCCTTTTCCATCATCTGCGTGAAGTCGGCGGCGAGGGCGGCCGGGTCGGCGACGATGTCGGCGGTGCCGAGCAGCGCGGAGGCGATCCCTGTGACTTCTTTCACTTCCCAGTCGGTGCCCACGCCACGTGCGTCACACGTGAACCGTCCGGCACAGGAGTCAAGGGCGGCCTTCAGGTCCTCGGGCGACTCGTGCTCGTTGCGGCCGTCGGTGAGCAGGATGCCGTGCCGGATGGCGACGTCGTCCGAGGAGAGCAGGCGGTCGGCCAGGCGCAGCCAGGTGCCGATGGCCGTGCCGCCGCCCGCGCTGAGCTTGCGCAGGGCCTGCTTGGCCTGCTCGCGGGTGGTGGCGTCGGCGACCGCGATGCGCCCGCCGCCCGGGTAGACCTCCTTGGCCACGTGCGTGCCGCCGATCACCGCGAAGTGCACGCCGTCGCGCAGGGTGTCGATCGCGGCTGCCGTCGCGTCGCGGGCGTTGCGCATCTTGGTCGGCGGGTAGTCCATCGAGCCGGAGCAGTCGACCATGATCGCCACCGCCGCGGAGGGGCCCTGTCCGGGCGAGTACAGATGGGGCGCCGCGACCGCGCTGCCGACCGTGCCGCCGCCGGTGGCGGTCACCGTGACGATTGCGTTGACCTCACGGCCGCCGTCCGGCAGGTACTCGTTCTGGTACACGTCCATCGAGAACTGCGGCACGTTGGACTTCGAGAAATTGGCCATACGTACTCAAATCCCCCTTGAAAACCCCGCAGTTGCGAGGCGACGACTGAATGCGGACCGGTCCCCTCCGGTCCGCCGAGGCCTCCCCGTCACGCGGCCTCAGGCCGATCCTGCCCCCGGAAGGACGGCCGGGAACGGCACGACGGCCACTGTTACGTTGTCGTGGCCCCCGCCGTCCAGGGCGTGGCCGACCAGAACGCGGGCGCTGTGCAGCGGTCGTACGGCAGCGTCCAGCGGCACGACGTCCGCCATGTCCTCGGCTGCCTCCGCGTAGTTCCACAGTCCGTCCGTGCACACCACCACTACACCCGGCCGGTCCGGCTTGAAGGAAGCGGTGTGCGGCTCCAGTTCGTAGGCGTCCGCGCCGAGCCAGCCCGTGATCGCGTGGGCGCGCTCGTCGGCGTAGGCCTCGGCCTCGTTCATCAGGCCCGCGGCGACCATCTGTGCGGCCCAGGAGTCGTCCTCGGTGAGCCGGGCCGGGGGTGAACTGCGGTCCACCGGCACCCAGTAGGCGCGGCTGTCGCCCACCCAGCCGACGATCAGCAGGCCGGTCGTGACGACCGCGCCGACGATCGTGCAGGCCGGAGCGTTCTGGTGCGGGGCGTGCTCGCGGGCCGTGGCGGGCTCGGCGGCCAGGGCGTTGACCGCGTGCGAGGCGGTGACGATCGCGTCGTGCATCGCCTGCTGCGGGTGCGTACCGCGCGGCAGGGCGGCCAGCAGCGACTCGTTCGCGGCGCGGGCGGCGGCGAGCGAGGCGTCGTCGGGGCGCGTCGCCGAGGAGACGCCGTCGCAGACGATCGCCACGGACGCGGGGGAGCCGTCGGGCAGGGTGGCGGTGCCGATGCCGAAGGCGTCCTCGTTGCGATGGTGGCGCAGTCCGCGGTCGCTGACCGCGGCGACCGGGCCGCTCTCTTGTTCCATGTGGTCGCGCTCCCGGGGCTGGGCGTGCCCGCAGTTCTCGCAGTAGCCGTCGCTGTCGACGCGGCCGGCCCGGCAGGCCACGCACAGCTTGGCCTCCTCGGCGGGGGCGGCCAGCTCGGCGACACGTGGGTCCGGTGCCTGCAGAGGGTACTCGTCGGGCTCCGGCGGCCGGTCGAAACGCACACCGGAGGCCGGGGACACCGGCGATCCCGTGGGCTGCTCCGGCGGCAGCGGGGAGCCGCCCGAGTCCGTGCCGTGCAGGTCGGTCGGGAGATGGGTCGCCGCCGCGGTGTCGGAGCCGGCCGGCTGGTGGGCGACGGGCCAGTCGGTGCCGTCCGTGCTCGGCGCCGGCACCGATCCGTTCAGAGTGATCGTCGGCTGGTCGTCCGGCCGCGCGGGCACCACGGACAGGTCGTATCCGCACGCACCGCAGAAACGGTCACCCGACTCGAGCGGCTCCTCGCAGCTCGGGCAGGCGGACAACTGGGGCATCTGCGACATCAACTACACCCACGTCCGGGGGCGGTAACGGTTGGCACGTTCCACCAGGTCGATCCTCTCCTCGCCGCCTCGCGCCAGCCTGGCCAGCGTGCGGTACGAACGCTCCAGTCCGAAGCGGAGTCCCCGCTCGTCCAGGTCGCTGCCGAGCAGCACCCGCTGCGCGGCGGGCGCGGAACCCTGGCCACCGGAGAGTATCCAGTCCAGCGCGCAGCCGAGGACCTCGGCCGACAACTGCTCTCTGCGCGCCGGGTCCAGACCGTACGCGTCCAGCGCCTCGACCTGCCGGGCGGCGGCCGTCAGATCGTCCAGGAACGGCGCGTCCGCGGCGGTGGCCGCGCGTTGACGCAGCCGCGCCCGTACGGCGGCCACGCGCGCGGCCGTGTAGTGGATGGACGACTCCGGGATCGACTCCAACGTCCCCACGGCGCTGTGGCGGTCCCCGGCCGCGAGCTCGACGCGGGCCAGGCCGAAGGCGGAGCTCACATAGCTCGGGTCGGTCGACCACACCAGACGGTAGTACTCGGCGGCGTTGTCCAGCTGGCCCAGCACCTCGGCGCACAGGCCGAGCGCCAGCTTGGGCGCGGGCTCGCCGGGGAAGGCGTCGTAGATCGCGTCGAAGGCGAGCGCGGCGCCCTCGTGGTCGCCGGTGACCAGCGCGGCCACACCCCGGTACCAGACGACCCGCCAGTCGTCGGACTGCTCGTTCTCCAGCTTGGCCAGGGACGTCAGCGCGGCGGCGGAGTCGCCGTTCTCCAGCAGGGCGCGGATCTTCCTGAGCCGGGTCTCGACCGACGACACCGGCGCGGCGTTGAGCGCGCCGAGCAGTTCGGCGGGCGCCGTCGTCATCAGGCCCGCGAGGAAGCCGGCGTTCGGGTCACCGGGGTCGACGTGGGGGACCGGCAGGGCGAGGGCCGCCGCCGGGGAGTTGACGGGCTTGACGAGGGCGGGGGAGCCGGCCGCGGCGGGCAGTTCGGCCTGCTGCGGCTTGCGCTGCTGCGCCGCCCGGGCCCCCAGCAGCGACACGTCCCCTTCCAGCTTCGGGAACAACTCCGTGTCCGTGACCCTGAGTTCGGGTCCGAACAGCGTCGACAGCGCGGGCCGCGCCCGCCCCGACTGCAGCGAGACGACCTCGCGCAGCACACCCGTCAGCTGTTCGCCCATCTCCTGCGCGGAGGCGAACCGGCGGGCCGGGTCGGGGTCGGTGGCGCGCACCAGGAGCCGGTAGAAGGACTCGTACTGGCGGAAGACCTCGATGTTGTCCGGGTCGGGCAGCGAGTCCACGAAGACGTTCGTGTAGCCCTGGAAGTCGAAGGTCAGGACGGCCAGCGTGCGCGCGACCGTGTACAGGTCCGAGGCCACGGACGGGCCGACCTCCGCGACCTCCGGCGCCTGGTAGCCCACCGTGCCGTAGATGGCCGACTCCTCGTCGTCCATCCTGCGCACCGCGCCCATGTCGATCAGCTTGAGCTGGTCCTCGGTCTGGATGGCGTTGTCGACCTTGAAGTCGCAGTACAGCAGGTTGCGGCTGTGCAGATGGCCGAGCGCCTCCAGCGCCTCGATGCCGTACGCGCAGGCCTGCTCCACCGGCAGCGGGTCGCGCTTGCCGTCCGGTGTGCGGCGGCCGTTGGCGATCTCCTTCAGCGACTTGCCGCCGACGTACTCCATGACGATGTAGCCGTCGAGCGAGCCGGTGCGCTGGTCGAGGTGCTCCACGAAGTTGTAGATCCGCACGATGTTGGCGTGCTCGATCTCGGCCAGGAAGCGCCGCTCGGAGATCGCGGCCGCCATCGCGTCCTGGTCGCCGGTGTCGAGCAGGCCCTTGAGCACGACCCACCGGTCCGACACCGCGCGGTCCACGGCGAGATAGACCCAGCCGAGGCCGCCGTGCGCCAGACAGCCCACGACCTCGTACTGGCCGTGCACCACGTCGCCGGACTTCAGCTTCGGGACGAAGGAGTACGGGTTTCCGCACTTGGTGCAGAAGCCCTCGGTGCGGCCCGTGCGCTCACCGCGCGAGCGCCCCACCGGCGCCCCGCAGTCGGAGCGCGAGCAGAACCGCTTCCGCTCCGGCACCTCCGGGTTGTCCAGGACCATCGCGCGCGGGTCGGGCCGCGGCACGTCCGGCACCTGCACCAGGCCCACGCCCAGCCGCCCGCGGGCGCTCGTCCCGGCGCTGGAGCCGGAGCTGCGCACCGACACCGAACGGCCCGAGGTGCGGCCCGACAGAGACCGCGAGAGCCGGCCCGACACCGAGCGCCGCGACTTCGACGACTGCGAGGACGTACGGGAACTGCCCCGGCTGCCGCGGCTGCTGGGGCGCGAACCGCCGCTGCCCGACGAGCCGTTGTTGCCGCCGCCCGTGATGCCGGTGGCCGGCGAGCCGACCAGGCCGTTGGACGACACGACCGGTGCGAGGCCGCATGTGTCGCAGTACAGTTCGCCGCCGCCCACGTCCTCGTAGGCACCGTCGCAGCCGGGCCGCTGGCAGTTCTGCTGTGCCTGGCTCATCTCGCTGCACCCCCTTCGTCACTCACGCTCCGGGCCCCCTGCGATCCTGCGGCCCGCCCTGCCCCGGCACCCGCGGGGCGCCCAGCACCTCGGCGGCCGCCTGCTGGTAGCGCAGCACCGCCTGTTCGGCGACGCGCAGATCGCACGGCGCGCTCCACAGCATGCGGCGCGCCGCGTCGTACCGCTCGATCAGCAGCGAGTCCTCGGCGAATCCGTGCCGGGCGACCTTCGCCTTGTACGCGTCGAGGCGGCCGCGCAGCTCCGCGCGGACCGCGAGCGGCGCGGTGACCGCGGTCAACGACTCGCGGGCGCGCAGCAGTTCGTCCTCCGCCTTCTGCTCCAGGGACTCCAGGAGCGGGGACAGGCGGTGCCACTGGGCGTGTCTGCGGTACTCGGCGGCCGTCGCCAGCTGCTCCTGCAGCACGGTCGGCGGGCCGCTGACCACCGGCACCTCCGTCGCGGCGATCTTCGCGAGGACCTCGCCGCGCGCGGTGCGCGCCTCGGCGAGGGTGCGGTCCGCGCGGGAGAGCACGTCCCGCAGCTTCACCAGCCGCTGCTCGGCGTCCTGCCGGACGGTGAGCACGGCGTCGATCTCCCGGCGCACCTCCTCCAGGGCGCGCGCCTCCCGGTCGTACACCGCGGTGTCCGGGCGGCCGCCGCCCGGCGCCGAACTCCCGTGCGTGGGAAGCCAGTACGCCAGCGGGTCCGACACCACCTGCTCGCGCAGCGACGTCAACATGCGCGTGATGCGCTCCAGGTCGTCGCCCGACGGGTGCTCGCCCGGGCGCACGCCCACGGAGTGCGCGAGCTTGCGGGTGCGCTGGAGCTCCGCGGCCAGTAAATCGATCCGGGCGGGCAGCGCCGACCAGACCGCGTCGGCGGCGACGACCATGTCCAGGCTCGTCGCGTACAGCTCGTTCATCCGGTCGACCAGCGCGGACAGCGAGAACTGTTCGCTGAGCTTGCCCGAACCGCCGTGCAGCGTCGGAGCGTTGGCCGTGGCCGTCGCGCTGCCCGCGACCGTGACGGACTCGCCGCGCAGCAGCTCCGTGAGCTCCACCAGGTCCTCGCGGCTGGACCAGCGGCGGCGGGCGCGGATGTCCCGGGCACTGCGCAACGCGTCGGTGTACGCGTCGAAGTACGCCCACAGCAGCGTGATCGAGGCCTCCGCGGCCGTCCAGCGTTCCTTGGTGATGCCGGTCAGCTCGGCGCCTTCGAGGAGTCTGCGGCCCGCGTGGTCCTGCAGGGCGAGGAGTGAGGTCTCGATCGCCTCGTGCTCCGCGCCGAGCCGCGCCAGCGCACGGTCCACCTCGTCCCGGTCCATCACCGGCCCGGCGGGGTCCGTGACGCCCATCGATCACCTCTCGCTGCTGTCGTGTTCCGTCGTGGGGTTTCGTGCCGTCAATCGTCCGTCAGTTGATGGTCGGTCACTTGTAGTGGGCTGCGGGAGGGGTCGCCGACGCCGATTTCTTGTCGCCGTTGTCCATGGTCGGGTGCAGCCACTTCTTGTACGACTCCTGCCAGCCGCCGTCCTTGATGTAGTTCTGCAGGGTGCGGTTGACCTGGCGTATCAGATCCTTGGAATCCTTGTTCATCGCCACGCCGTAGTACTCGGTCGTGAACAGGCCGCCCTTGAGTTCCACCGTCGGGTCCTGCGCGGCCTGGCTGGCGGCGAGCGCGCCGTCCGTCACGACCGCGTCGACCTCGCCGAGCTGCAACTTCACCAGGCAGTCGAGTTGGTTGGGGACCACCGTCTTGATGTTGGCGGAGGCGGGAAGCTTCCCGGACCCCTTGTCCGCCTCGAGATTGTCGAGCGCCGTGGACCCGTCGGCCGAGCAGATCCTCTTGTCGGCGAGGGTCTTGTTGTACCCCGTGATCGTCGAGGTCTTGAGTGCGAGGACCTGCTGGCCGGTGCTGAAGTAGGGGGCGGAGAAGGCGACATCGCCCAGTCGGTCGCAGTTGATCGTCATGGTGCGGACCACCATGTCGACCGCGCCGCTCTGGATCGCCGGAATGCGCTGGTTGGTCGGGATGGCCTTGAACGACACCGCCTTCGGGTCGCCGAGAAGGTCCTTGGCGATCCGGTGGACGAGGTCGATGTCGAAGCCCTCCAGCTCACCGGAGGCGTTGTTCGGGTTGAGGTAGCCCCAGCGGTAGCTGTTGGTGTCGACGCCGACGATCAGACGCCGGTCCTTGCGGGCCTTGATCTTGTCGATGGTCGTCGTGCTGCCGTCGCCGCCGGACGGCGAGAGGCTCTGGTCCTGCGGAAGGAGGCCGTTGTCGCACTTCGTCTCCGCCCTGGCCTGGGTGGCGTGGGCGACGCCCTGGCCGCCGCTGCCCGCGGCACCGTCCGCCCCGCTCGTCCGGGTGGTCAGGGGCAGCAGCAGCGCGAAGGCCACGGCGAGGGCGCAGACGGCCGCCATCGCGCCCACCCCGCCCCAGCCGCGCAGGCTGGTCCGCAGACGCTGTGCCAGACGATGTGTCGGACGTTGTGCATTCATCTTCACGCCCCCTCTCACCGGTATTCCGAAAGCCTGCGTCCGATGCCGACCACCGCGCCGGCCGCACCGAGGACGGCGAGGACCGCGGCGCCGTACGGCAGGCCGGTCAGCGCGTCCCGGCCGCCACTCGCGGCCTGGTGGAACTCGGCCTGCTCATGGTCGAGCGCCGTCTTCAGCGCCTTGTCCACGTTGTCGAAGCACACGCTCGTCGGGTCCTTGCCGACGCCGATGACCTTGTCGCGGGCCTTCTGGTAGTCGCCCTTGTCGTTCATGCTCTGGGCGACGCCGTGCCGGTCCTTCCAAGCCTTCATATAACCGTTGGCGTCCTGTACGGGTGTCTTGCCCGCGGAGTCGTCGGCCAGATCGTCGGCCTTGGTGAGCTTGTCGGCGAGGACGTCGATCTGCTCGTCGTAGCCCGCGGAGTACAGGTCCACGGTGTCGCCCTTGGCGTTCTTCGTGGTGTCCGCGCCGCGGCGGATCAGGTTGAGGTTCTCGTCGCTGCGGGCCGTCAGGGACGCGATACGCGCGTCGTGCAGGACGTTCAGCGAGAGGACGCCGTGGTCGTAGGAGTCGTTCAGGCCCGCGCGGGCCACGGTGTGGCCGACGACGGCCCAGAGCAGGACCACCACGGACGCGGCCGAGGCGGTGACCAGGCCGTGGTTCAACACCCGGTTGGTGCGCTGGTAGTTGCGGCGCTGGGCCCAGGCGAGCCCGCCCAGCGCGAGCAGGCCGAGGCCGGTCGCGGCCCACGGGAACGACTTGGCGTCCGCGTAGTCGGAGTTCAGCCGCTGGTTCTCCCGCTGGTACAGGTCCTCGGCCTTGGGCAGCAGCTGCCCCTGCATCATCTCGTTCGCGGCCCGCAGGTAGGCGCCGCCCACCGGGTAGCCCTGCCGGTTGTTGGCCCGGGCCGTCTCGACCAGGCCCTTGTACTGCGGCAGCAGCTTGTTGAGCTGGGCGATGGTCTTCGCCGAGTCGGATCCCGCCTCGGAGTTGGCGGCGGCCGTGACCAGCTTGCCCGCGGCGGTCCGGATGTCGTCCTCGTACGTCTGCCGCATCCCGGGCTTTTCCTGCGGTCCCGCGAGATAGCCGCTGGCCGCGGCCGTGTTGGCGTCGGCGAGCGAGCGGTAGATGTCGGCCGCGTCGGAGCTGAGCGGCTGACTGCTGTTGAGCACGTCGTCGGCGGCCGAGGCGCGGTCCGTCATCTGCCAGGCCGTGACCGCGCCGAACGCGACGACCAGCAGGGCGAGGAGCGCCCCGATGATGCGCAGCCGCCCCGGCTCGGTGGTGGCGGCCACGCGCAGCCGGTCGACGCCCTCCGCGAAGGCGGTACGGCGCGCGGAGACGGGCTCGGGAACTTCGGCGGGACCCGGCGGTGTGGGGGGTGCCGGCCGGCCCTGCTGTGGCGGGACGGCCGGCATCGTGGGCATGCCGGATCCCGGTGGCGCCGCGCTGCTCTTCGGCGGGTGTGTCACCTTGACCTCCCCCATGGTCATCCGTCGCCGCCAGTATTGCGGGCGGGACCGACATCCGCACCGGCCTTAACTGGATCTTGATCGGATCGCAAGCGCGCTTGCTGTTTCGACCGGCGCACGACGCAGCGTCCCGCACCACCCCCTGCCCATGAATACGCCGCCGGAATCAGTTCGGTTCCAGTGAGGTCACTCCTCGAAGTACGCCCGTACCCGTTCGTGCACCTCCGGCTCCGCCCCCACCCGGTCCAGGCCCAGCAGCGCCGCCCCCAGCACCGGGCTCGCCGTGACCACCCGGGCCACCGCCTTCGGTGCCCGCGCAGCCAGCAACTCCCTTATTCCGTCGCTCAGTTGGGGATGCTGCGCGGCCAGCACGCCCCCGCCCAGCAGGACCGGTGTCTCCTCCTCCAGCAGGTCGAGGCGGGTCAGTGCGACCGTCGCCATGGTCACCACCTCGTCGGCCAGCCGGTCCACGATCGCGCGGGCGACCGGGTCGCCGTCGGCCGCCGTGGCGAACAGCACCGGTGTCAGCTCGTGACGGCGGGCGTGCGCCACCTGCTCCAGGTGCAGGGCCTGGATGAGGCCGAGCATGGTGTCGTGGCCGAAGTGCGCCGGGAGTGTGTGCGCGAGGGCCGTGGGTTCGCCGCGGCCGTCCTCCGCCCGCGCCGCGTGCCACAGGGCCTCCTCCGCGAGCCCCCAACCGCCGCCCCAGTCGCCGGAGATACGGCCGAGCGCGGGGAAGCGTGCGGTGCGGCCGTCGGGGCGCATGCCGACGCAGTTGATGCCGGCGCCGCAGACCACGGCGACACCGCGCGGCTCGGTGATGCCCGCCCGCAGGATCGCGAAGGTGTCGTTCCTGACCTCCACTGTCGTGCCCCACGCACGCGCGTGCAGCGCGGCCGCCAGCTGCTCCTCCTCGACGGGGAAGTCGGCGTTGGCCAGACAGGCGGAGACGTGGTCGACAGACTCCACCCCGGCGGCGGCGAAGGCGCGGTCCACCGCCTCGGCGAGGGAGTCCACCGCTGTCTCCACGCCCACCACGGGCGGCCGGAAGCCGCCGCCGCGGCTCGTGGCGAGGACGGTTCCGTCGGCCGCCACCACCGCGACGTCGGTCTTGCTGTTGCCCGCGTCGACGGCGAGGACACGTGCGGTCATGCCCACGCGAGGTGCTCCCGGTTGTGTGCGATCAGTCGGTCGGTGAGGGTCTCGGCGTACTCGTACTGGCCGATGAGGGGGTGGGCGAGCAGCGCCCTGAACACCCGGTCGCGGCCGCCCCGCAGGGCAGCCTCCAGGGCCAGGTCCTCATACGCCGTCACGTTCGCCATCAGGCCCGCGTACAGCGGGTTCACGGCCGGCACGGGCAGCGGCATCGGCCCCTTCGGGCCCACCGCCGCCTGCACCTCGATCACCGCGTCGTCCGGCAGGAAGGGCAGCGTGCCGCGGTTGTAGGCGTTCACCACCTGGTACGGCGACCCGCCCCCGCCGAGCAGCGAGGCCGCCAGGTCCACGGCCGCCTCCGAGTAGTACGCGCCGCCCCGCTTGGCGAGCAGCTCCGGCTTCTCGTCGAGCTCCGGGTCCGCGTACATCTTCAGCAACTGCCGTTCCATCTCGGCCACTTCGGCCGCCCGCGACGGCTTGGTCCGCAGTTCTCGTACGACCTCGTCGTGCGCGTAGTAGTAGCGCAGGTAGTAGGAGGGAACCACGCCCAGGCGGTCCAGGAGCGGGCGCGGCAGGTGCAGGTCGGCGGCGATGGTGTCGCCGTGCTCGGCCAGCAGCTTGGGCAGGACGTTCTCGCCCTCGGGGCCCTCCAGGCGTACGCCGGTCTCCCAGGTGAGGTGGTTGAGGCCGACGTGGTCGAGGTGCACGTCGGAGGGCGAGACGCCGAGCAGGTTCGCGAACTTCCGCTGGAAGCCGATCGCCACGTTGCACAGGCCGACCGCCTTGTGGCCCGCCTGCAGCAACGCGCGCGTGACGATGCCGACCGGGTTGGTGAAGTCGATGATCCAGGCGTCCGGGTTCGTACGGCGGACCCGTTCCGCGATGTCGAGGACCACCGGGACCGTCCGCAGCGCCTTCGCCAGGCCGCCCGCACCGGTCGTCTCCTGGCCCACGCAGCCGCACTCCAGCGGCCATGTCTCGTCCTGCTCGCGGGCCGCCTGACCGCCGACGCGGAGCTGGAGCAGGACCGCGTCCGCGCCCTCGACCCCCGCGTCCAGGTCGGACGTCGTGACGACACGGCCGCTGTGCCCCTGCTTGGCGAAGATACGGCGGGCGAGGCCGCCCACCAGCTCCAGGCGCTCGGGGGCCGGGTCGACGAGGACCAGTTCCTCGATGGGCAGGGTGTCCCTCAGCCGGGCGAAGCCGTCGATGAGTTCGGGGGTGTAGGTCGAGCCTCCGCCGACCACGGTGAGTTTCATACGGGGTTAACCCTTCACTCCGGTGAGCGTGACGCCCTCGACGAACGCCTTCTGGGCGAAGAAGAAGACGATGATCACGGGGGCCATGACCAGCACGGTCGCGGCCATGGTGAGGTTCCAGTCGGTGTGGTGCGCGCCCTTGAACGACTCCAGGCCGTAGGAGAGGGTCCATGCGCCCGTGTTCTCCGACGCGTAGATCTGCGGGCCGAAGTAGTCGTTCCAGGCGTAGAAGAACTGGAACAGGCCCACCGCCGCGATGCCGGGCTTGGCCATCGGCAGGACGACCTTCAGCAGGGTCCTGAAGTCGCCGCAGCCGTCCACCTTCGCCGCGTCCAGGTACTCGTTCGGGATGGTCATCAGGAACTGGCGCAGCAGGAAGATGGAGAACGCGTCTCCGAACGCCATCGGGATGATCAGCGGCCACAGCGTGCCCGACAGGTCCAGCTGCTTCGCCCAGAACAGGTACATCGGGATGATGATCACCTGCGGCGGCAGCATCATCATCGAGATGACCAGCATCAGCGACAGATTGCGGCCGCGGAAGCGGAACTTGGCGAGTGCGTACGCCACCGGGATCGACGACACGACGGTAAGGACCGTTCCCAGTCCCGCGTAGATCAGCGTGTTCTTCCACCAGGTCAGGAAGCCCGGGGTGTCGAAGACCTTCTTGTAGTTGGACCATTCCCAGGTGTGCGGGATCAGGTCCCGGCTGAGGGCCTGGGTGTCGCTCATCAGCGAGGTCAGGAACACGAACACGAAGGGCAGCACGAAGAAGAGCGCGGCCGCGACGCCCAGGGAGTGGATCGCGATCCACTCCAGGAGCGTCCGGCGGCGAGCCGTGCGCTCGGCGGGGGAGACCGGTGCCTTCAACTGCACGGGCTTGTCCAGGACTTGGGCCATGGTCAGTCACCTGCCAGGTTGAGACCGCCCCGGCGCCGCATCAGGAACGCGGTGAACACCATGGACAGGGCGAACAGGACCAGGGCGACGACACACGCGGAGCCGTAGTCGAAGCGCTGGAATCCGAGGTTGTAGACGAGCTGGGGGAGGGTCAGGGTCGACTTCTCCGGGTAGCCGGGCTCGAACTGGGTGCCCGCGCCCTGGATCACGCCGGAGGCGACCTTCCCGGCGATGAGCGGCTGTGTGTAGTACTGCATCGTCTGGATCACGCCCGTGACCACCGCGAACATCACGATCGGCGAAATGTTGGGAAGGGTCACGAACCGGAACCGCTGCCACGCCGACGCGCCGTCCAACTCCGCGGCCTCGTACTGCTCCTGCGGCACGTCGAGCAGCGCGGCCATGAAGATGACCATCAGGTCGCCGATGCCCCACAGGGCGAGCAGGGTGAGGGCCGGCTTGGACCAGTTGGGGTCGTTGAACCAGCCCGGGCCCGGTATGCCGACCTTCTCCAGGATCGAGTTCACCGGGCCCGTACCGGGGTTGAGGAGGAAGGCGAAGGCCATCGTCGCGGCCACCGGCGGGGCGAGGTAGGGCAGGTAGAAGAGGGTGCGGAACACCCCGGTGCCCGTCTTGATCTTCGTGATCAGCAGGCCGACGCCGAGACCGAAGACGACCCTCAGGGTCACCATGATCAGCACCAGCCAGAGAGTGTTGCGCAGGGCCGGCCAGAAGAAGGGGTAGTGCTCGAAGACGTACGTCCAGTTCTTCGTTCCGCTCCACGTCGGCGGCTTGAAACCGTCGTAGTGCATGAAGGAGAAATAGACCGTCGAGATCAGCGGGTACGCGAAGAAGACCGCGAAGCCGATCAACCAGGGCGACATGAAGGCGAGAGTACGAAGCGCCGACCTGCGGCGCTTCGACGCCAGCGTGATGGTGCTCATCGCTCGACTACTTCGCCTGCGCGATGTCCGTGTCGATCTGCGCGGCCGTCTTCTTCAGGCCCGCCTTCAGGTCGGTGACCTTTCCGCTCTCGTAGTCGTAGCCGAAGTTCTGGATCGTCGCGAGGTACACACCGCCGTTGATGGAGGCGGGAGACGTCGTCGAGTTCGGGTTCCCGGCGATTTCCAGGAACGTCTTGAAGCGCGGGTCGTACTTCAGCTTCGGGGACTTCAGCGCGGCGAGCGTCGAGGGCACGTTGTGGATGGCGTTGGAGAATCCGACCACCGCGTCGGTGTTCGTGGAGATGTACTTCACGAACTCCCAGGCCGCGTTCTGCTTGTGGCTGGTGGCGGCGATGCCGGCGATGGTGCCGGTGATGTAGCCCTTGCCGTAGGTGCTGACCTGGTCGTCCGGGACGGGCAGCGGGGCCACGCCGATCTCGAACTTCGGCTTGGCGTCCAGGGCCATTCCCAGCCGCCACTCGCCGTCCAGCTGCATGGCCACCTGACCGGTGTGGAAGGGGTGCTTGGGGCCCCATTCGTCACCGAGCTTGGAGCGGTAGGTCTCCAGCTTCTTGAATCCGCCGAGTTCGTCGACGAGCTTCTTCTGGAGCTTGAATCCGGCCTCGAACGCGGGGTCGGTGGCGAGGCTCGACTTGCCGGCCTTGTTGAAGTACGTCGGGGAGAACTGCCCGAAGTAGTGCTCGGTCGTCGTCTCCCAGCCGTGGTAGTCCGGCATGAAACCGAGCTGCTTGTAGCTGTCGCCCTGAGTGATCGTCAACTTCTTGGCGTCGGCCTCGAATTCGGACCAGGTCTTCGGCGGGCTGGTGATGCCCGCCTCCTTGAACGCCGTCTTGTTGTAGTAGAGCCCGTACGCGTCACCCAGCAGCGGAACCGAGCAGCGGTTTCCGTCGAACTGGGTGTACTCGTTCATCGCCTTCGGGAACGTCGTCTCCGGGTCGATGCTCGCCTTCTTGAAGAAGGGGTTGAGGTCGACCAGCGCACCCGACGAGCAGAACTTGCCGACGTTGTTGGTGGTGAAGGAGGAGATGACGTCCGGCGCCTTGTCGCCGCCCGTCCGCAGGGCCTGGTTGATCTTGTCGTCCGTCATGTTGCCGACGACGTTCACATGGATGTTGGGGTGCGCCTTCTCGAAGCCGGCGACCAGGGACTTGACGGCCTTCACTTCGTTCGGCGCGCTCCAGGCGTGCCAGAAGTTGATGGTCGTGTCCTTGGACGCGTCGTCGTCGGCACCGGAGGAGGACTGGCCGGTACAGGCGGTGGCGAGGAGGGCGAGGGAGGCGGACGCGGCGAGAGCGACGGCCGCCTTCCGGGATATTCCGGGCATGGCAGGGTCTCCCAGGGACAGGGCGGGGGATGGTGAGGAAGGCGGGGGGTGAGTACGGGGGCCCGTACGCGGTGCGTACGGGGTGGTCAGCGCGAGGTGTCGAAGACCTCGTCGCGGGTGGTCGCGAGCGCGCTCTCCAACGCGCCGCGCAGCACGGGATGTTCACGGACGTCGCCGACCACGAGCCGGGGCCGGGAGGCGGCCAGCTCCTCCAGCTCGTCCTGGACGAGGGTGCGCAGCACCTCGCCGCCCGAGGTGAGCGCGCTGCCGCTGAGGACGACGAGTTCGGGGTCGAGGACGGAGACGAGGGAGGCGAGACCGGTGGCGAGGTGCGTCGCGTACGTCTCCAGGAGCCGCCGGTTCAGGACGGTGTCCTCGGTGGCGGCCCGTTCGACGAGGGCGGCGGCGACCTCGGCGTACGGACCCGAGGGGATCTCCCCGATGCCGAGTTCGCGGGCGAGGTGCGGGATGGCCTGGGAGCCGGCCAGCTCCTGGTAGCCACCACTGTTGGCTTTGGTTACGTGACGGACCAGGGGCGCGCCCGGAACCGGCAGGAAACCCACCTCCCCGGCGCCGCCCGTCCAGCCGCGGTGCAGCCGCCCGCCGAGGACGAGAGCGGCACCGAGGCCCCCCTCGTTCCACAGCAGCACGAAGTCCTCGTGTCCACGGGCCGCGCCGAGCCGTTGTTCGGCGACGGCGGCGAGGTTGACGTCGTTCTCGTACTCGACCGGCATGGGCAGCGCGGCGGCGAGTTCGTCGAGGAGGGCCGGGGTGTGCCAGCCCGGGAGGTGGGAGGCGTAGCGCAGCCGGCCGGTGTTGGGGTCGAAGGCGCCGGGGGTGCCGATGACGAGCCGGTGGACGTCGTCGCGGGCGAGACCCGCGGCCTTCACGGCACCGTCGAGGGCGTCGGTGACCTGCCGGACGACGGGCTGGGTGGGCCGCCTCCCGGGGGTCTGGAGCTCGAACGACCCCACCGTGCGGCCGGTGACGTCGGCGACGGCGGCGACGATGCGCTCCGGGGTGACGTCGAGTCCGGCGGCGTACGCGGCGGCCGGATTGACCTCGTACAGCTGGGCGTTGGGGCCGGGCCGTCCCTCGGTGGTGCCGGTGGCGAGGACGAGGCCGGCCGCTTCGAGACGGGCGAGCAGCTGGGAGGCGGTCGGCTTGGAGAGGCCGGTGAGCTTGCCGATCCGCGTGCGGGACAGCGGCCCGTGTTCCAGGAGGAGGTCCAGGGCGGCACGGTCGTTCATGGCGCGCAGGACGCGAGGGGTGCCCGGCGTACCGGCGGATCCTGCCATGTGTGTCGACACCTGCCTTTCGACTGCCCAGCTTCTCAGTGACCTGGGAGGTAAGTCCATCGGTTGATCACCGGACGATCCCCGTGCGGCCACTGACCGATCACTGTTAGGAAAGTTTCCTATTGGCTGGAAAGGAAGGTAGGCCCCGGGCGAAGCGGGCGTCAATAGGAACCGCCCCCGAGGCAACAGACTCGTTACCTGCGGGGGCGGTGGTGGGGCGGAAGTGGTCCGAGTGGGGCTCAGCCCTCGAGGCTCGGTGGCCCTGGGCGTATGCGCTCCAGAACAAGGGCCCGCTGTGGGGGTGAGGCTAGAGGGTCGGGAGGTGTGGCCGGAATGCGATCGGCCTGTGAAGGCGATCTGAGTTCCGGCCGGGCCTCACTTCGCCGCCGGCCGCTGCTGAGCGATCGGTGAAGCCGCCGCTGCCTGGGGCGAGTCGGGGTTGGAGAGCACCGACGGGGCGGCCACCGATGCCGTGGGGTCGACGGGCTCCTCGTCCGCCGGGGCCGTCGCGCCGCCCACGATGCGGATGTCGGCCGCGTCGAAGGCCCGCTTGATGCGCCAGCGCAGTTCGCGTTCGACCGTGAGGGACTTGCCGGGCATGGTCTTCGCCGAGACGCGGACGACCATCGAGTCCAGCAGCACGCTGTCCAGGCCCAGAACCTCGATCGGGCTCCACAGGAGCTCGTTCCAGGGCTCCTCCGCGCTCATCTTCTCCGCGACCTCGTCGAGGGTCGCCTTCACCCGGTCCAGGTCCTCGTTCGCCTTCACCGTCACGTCGACGCCGGCCGTGGCCCAGCCCTGGGAGAGGTTGCCGATGCGCTTGACCTCGCCGTTGCGGACGTACCAGATCTCGCCGTTGTCGCCGCGCAGCTTGGTCACACGCAGGCCGACCTCGATGACCTCGCCGGAGGCGACGCCCGCGTCGATCGAGTCGCCGACGCCGTACTGGTCCTCGAGGATCATGAAGACGCCGGAGAGGAAGTCCGTGACCAGGTTGCGGGCGCCGAAACCGATCGCGACGCCGGCGACACCGGCGGAGGCGAGCAGCGGGGCGAGGTTGATCTGGAAGGCGGCCAGGACCATCAGGCCCGCGGTGCCGAGGATCGCGAAGGACGCCACCGAGCGGAGGACGGAGCCGATCGCCTGCGAGCGCTGGCGACGCCGCTCGTTGTTGACCAGCAGGCCGCCCAGCGAGGTGCCGTCGACGGCCTCGGCCGTGCGGGTCATCCGGTCTATCAGCTTGGTGATCGCCCGCTGCACGACCGCTCTCAGCACCCCCGCGATCACCAGGATCAGCAGGATGCGCAGACCGATCGCGAGCCACGTGGACCAGTTCTGCTCGACCCAGCTGGCCGCGTTGGTCGCGCTCTCCTGGGCATCCTGGAGCGAGGGCACCGCCGGCGTCGTCGACACCGAGGGGGTCGGTGACGGTGACGAACCGGCGGCGAGCAGTAGGGCGGGCAAGGACACGGCGGGTACCTCCAGGTGCAGCGGTCCGCCCTCCGGCGCGTGACGCGGTCAAGGTCACGAAAAGGTCACCGGACGGGCAGGCCCACCACACTATCGGGGCACGGTGTGCGAATCCTTGCCGTCTTCTGAGAGGGGATTGTGCCCACCCCGGGATGAGCAGGTGGGATAAAGCGCAGCCCCTCCGGGGGATGAATCAGATGTGGTCGAAAACACTCCCAGCCCGTTACCGGGACATGGTGGCGCTTCCACCAGGCAAGAGGGGAGACTGACTGCAGATCGTCCCGGCGCGAGCCACGCGCCGCCGACGCCCAAGGAGGCATCCGTGCCGCATGTCCTGGTCCTCAACGCGTCGTACGAGCCACTCGGCGTCGTACCGCTCCGCCGCGCGCTCGTCCTTGTCCTGGAGAACAAGGCTGTCTCCCTGGAGGAATCGGGCGCCTTCATGCACAGCGCAACCGTCACAGTCCCCGCACCAAGCGTGGTCCGGCTCAAGCGATTCGTCCGGGTTCCCTATCGGGGGCCCGTTCCTCTTACCCGACGTGCGCTCTTCGCGCGCGACGGGGGCCGGTGCATGTACTGCGGTGGCGTCGCAACCAGCGTCGACCACGTCATCCCGCGCAGCCGCGGGGGCAAGCACGTCTGGGACAACGTGGTGGCCTCGTGCCGCCGCTGCAACCACGTGAAGGCCGACCGACACCTGTTCGAAATCGGCTGGCGGCTGCGCCACAAACCGGCCCCGCCCACCGGTCTGGCCTGGCGCATCATCGGGACCGGACATAGGGACCCGCGCTGGCTGCCCTACTTGCAGCCGTACGGCGCGGAGGACGCCATGGCCCGGATCGACGGCATCTCCGCCTGACGATCCGGGCCTTCGCATACCCCCTGACCGCATGGCCACCAGGGCGTGCGGACACAGCATGTCCGGCCCGGGAGCCCCCCGTACTCCCGGGCCGGACGGTCATGCGGTCAGGTGTAGCGGAGCTCGGCCGGGTGGACCGAGCGGCGCAGCAGCGGGAGCGAGGTGGCTGCCGCCAGCAGACAGGCCGGATAGACGGCGAGAGGGACCAGGAGCGAGGTGTACGGCACGGGCACTGCCGTGTGCGCCGAGACGATCGAGCCGTACCAGAAGCTGATCACCGTGCCGCCGAGGCCCGCCGCCGCGACCGCGAGCGCCAGCGGCACCGCGGTCTCCAGCAGCAGCGCCCGGGCCAGTACACCGTGCGGCACCCCGGCGGCGGCCTGCGCGGCCAGGCCCCGGCGCCGGGTGGCGACGGACTCGGCGGTGCCCACGGCGAGCGCGGTCAGCATGAGCGCGAGGGCGACGAGGATCGCGGCGCCGGTCAGGTCCAGGCCGTTCTCGTAGAACCCGGGCCCTTCGGCGTAGTGCGCGTCGGGGGCGTGCAGATCCGACAGCATCACCTGCCGTACGCCCATGAAGGCCGATGCCACCACCGTCACCAGCAGCACCGCGGCATGGGTACGGGCCGCCGCCCACGGGTCGTCGCGCAGCCGTCCCGCAGCGATCAGCACCGCGGGTCTCCTGGCGCGGGCCGTGAGCCCCTCGCCCAGCTGCCGGGCCGACGCTCCGGTCAGCCACACCGCCACCGCGCCGACCAGCAGGGACACGGCGAACACGGTGAGCGGGGCGAGCGCGAACTCGAACGGGACCTCGTGGAAGGGGGTGGTCGCGATGTACCCCACCGTGAGCACGAGCACCGCGGTCGCCACCCGGAACATCCGCCCCGGACCCTCGGCCGGCCGAACCCGCCGGATCCGCCCCAGCGGCGAGGCCACCACGCGGCGCAGCACCAGCACGCTCACGGCCGCGCCCAGCACCGGCACCCCGACGGCCACCACGGCGACGCCCGCCCAGGCCAGGGGGGCGGGGCTGTGCCACAGCCGCAGCAGGGTCAGCACGGAGAACACCGTGGCCACTCCTGAACCCGCCAGACACGCCAGCCCCGACTCCAGTGCCGCGATCCGCCGCACCTGGGCGGGCGTGGCCCCCGCCAGGCGCAGCGCGGCCAGCCTGCGGTCCCGGTGCACGGCGCCGATCCGGGCGCACTGGCCGAGGAACCCGAGCACCGGGATGAACAGCATCAGCAGCGCGAAGATCACGCCGATGCGGGTGCCGGGCTCGTCGAGCAGACCGCCGCCCACGGACATGCTGTGGTGGCCGTCCAGCGACAGCAGCACGACGATCACCAGCCCCAGCCCGGTCGCCAGCCCCGCGCCGACGGCGGTGAGGAGCACGCGCCACCATTCGCGGCGGTCCGAGCCCCGGGTGAGCAGCCAGGCCAGCCGCAGATCCGCCCTCACGCGGTCACCCCCGCCGGCAGCACGGCCCCGTCGCTCAGCCGCACCTCGCGGTCCGCGTACGCCGCCACCTGGGCGTCGTGCGTGATCAGCAGCACCGCCGTGCCCGCCTCGCGGGCGGTGTGCGCCAGTGCCGTCATCACCTGCTCGCTCGCCAGGGAGTCCAGCGCACCCGTCGGCTCGTCCGCGAAGACGACCTTGGGGCCGGTCACCAACGCCCGTGCCAGCGCCGTCCGCTGGGCCTGACCGCCGCTCATCTCACCGGGCCGCAGCGCCTCCTGCCCCCGTACGCCGAACCGCTCCAGCCACTCACCGGCCCGCGCCTGGCCGTCCGCACGCGAGGCGCCCGCCAGCATCAGCGGCAGCGCGACGTTGTCGAGGGCCGTCAGCTCCGGGATCAGCTGCCCGAACTGGAACACCACCCCGAAGTCGGTCCGCCTGAGCTCGCTCAGCCGCTTCTCCGGCAGCCGGTCCAGCCGCTCACCGGCATACGTCACCGAGCCCGCGTCCGGGCGGACGATCCCGGCGAGGCAGTGCAGCAGCGTCGACTTCCCGCTGCCGCTCGCGCCGGTCACGGCGAGGATCTCGCCCGCGCCCAGCTCGACCGAGGCGCCGCGCAGCGCCTCGGTCCTGCCGTGCGCCTTGGCGAGATCGCGGGCCGCCAGAAGCGGCACCGTGCTGTCTGGGCTGTCCCCGTTGCTCATGCTGCGTCGACCTCCGCGGTCAGGGTGGTGAGCCGGGCCGCCGTGGTCGTCATCCAGCGGAGGTCGGCGTCGAGGTGGTTGAGGGCGTAGTCCGCCGAGAGCACGGTCGCGAGATCGGCGCCCCGACCCGTCTTCACGGCCGTGAGCTCCCGCATCCGCTCCATGTGGGCGGCGCGCTGGGCGGCCAGATAGGCGGCCGGGTCGCCGCCGGACAGGATCGAGACGACGACCTTGGCGAAGATCTCGTTCGTCACGAAGGGTGCGGGCGGCGCGATCTCCCCGGCCCACTTGGCCAGTTCACGCGCCCCGTCGTCGGTCGAGCGGTACGCCGTCCGCTCCGGCCCGCCGTCCGAATCGGTCCCCTCGACCTCGGCGAGACCGTCCCGGACCAGGCGCTGCAGGGTCGTGTAGACCTGCCCGTAGGCCAGCGGTCGGGCCTGCGGGAAACGTTCGTCGTGCCGTCGCTTGAGGTCGTAGCCATGGCTGGGACCGGAGGCGAGCAGCCCCAACAGGATGTGGCGGGTGCTCATGCGGATCATTATGCACCCAGTACATGTACTGAGTGAATAGTGATCCGCGAAGCCGCTCGTAGGTGGAGCAGAATGTGAGGCGTGGCACCTACTTCCTTCCTGTACGTCTGCCGTCGCGCCCGCTGGGTAGGGCTGCGATAACCCGCAAGGTCGCCGTACACGAAAAGGAGGCCCCTCGTGGCCGCACCGGCATACCCCCTCTCCAAACCCGTGGCGCAGCTGCCGTCCGTCGAACCCGAGCCGCACTTCTGCGTCTTCAGTGCGGAGGGCGCCTGCGCCGAGATCCCGTTGACCAGTGAACCGCCGCTGCCCGACGCCGAGCCCCTGACCAGCGAGCCGCCGCTCGCCGACGCCGCGCCGCTGACCAGTGAGGCCGCGGCCCCCGAGCCGGACTGCACGAGGCCCTAGATGACAGCGCAGGCGCCGGCCGAACCGCCCTCCGAGGACCTGTCCCGGCTCGCCGGGCTGCACGGTGTTGCCACCTCCTACAGCCCCTCCCCGGACCGTACGGTCGCGGCCTCCGCCACCGCCGTCACCCTCGCCCTGGCCGCCCTCGGCGTCGACGCGGGCACCGACGAGGCCGCCCGCGCCGCGCTCGCCGCCCGTGAGCGGGAGCTGGCCGAGCGGCTGCTGCCGCCGACGGTGGTGCTCTGGAGCGGCGGTACGTCCCCCGCGCTCGCCGCCCTGCCGGACGGCACCCGACTGCGCATCGAGACCGAACAGGGCGATACTCGCGCCTCTGCCGAGCAACTGCCGCCCGGCGTCCACCGCTTGACGGCCACCGCACCCGACGGCCGCGGTGCCGAGGCCCACCTCGTCGTGGCCCCGCCCCGGCTGCCCACGCCCACCACGCGTTCGTACGGCCTGATGGTCCAGCTCTACTCCCTGCTGTCCCGGCGCTCCTGGGGCATGGGCGACCTCGGTGACCTCGCCGAACTCACCGCCTGGGCCGGCCGGGCGCTCGGCGCCGGATTCGTGCAGGTCAACCCACTGCACGCGGCCGTACCGGGCGCTCCCACCGACCCCTCCCCGTACCGCCCGTCCTCCCGCCGCTTCCCCGACCCCGTGCACCTGCGCGTCGAGGACGTCCCCGAGTACGCGTACGTCACGGAGCGGGAGAAGGTGCGGACGCTGCTCGAACGGGCGGACCGGCTGCGTGAGTCGGTCCTGGACAAGGGCGCGTTGATCGACCGGGACGCCGTGTGGGAGCTCAAGCGGGAGGCGCTCGAGCTGATCCGCGAGGTGCCCCTCGGGCCGGGGCGGCGGGCCGCGTACGTCGACTTCCTCGCCGAGGAGGGCGAGGCCCTGGAGGACCACGCCACCTGGTACGCACTCGCCGAGGTCCACGGCCCCGACTGGAGTCGCTGGCCCGCCCCCCTCCAGGACCCCCGCTCGGCCGAGACGGCGCGCGCCCGCGGGGAGTTGATGGACCGCGTCGATTTCCACTCCCGTCTCGCCTGGCTCACCGACGATCAGCTGACGGCCGCCCAGCGCGCCGCCCGCGACGCCGGGATGCCGGTCGGGATCGTGCACGACCTGGCGGTGGGCGTGCACCCCGACGGCGCCGACGCCTGGGCGCAGCAGGAGTACTTCGCCGCCGGGATGTCGGTGGGCGCCCCGCCGGACGCCTTCAACGCACGCGGCCAGGACTGGGGCCTGCCGCCATGGAGACCGGACCGCCTCGCCGAGTCCGGCTACGAGCCGTACCGCCGCCTGCTGAGGGCCCTCTTCCGCTACGCCGGCGCCCTGCGCATCGACCACGTCATGGGCCTGTTCCGCCTCTGGTGGGTCCCACAGGGCCACCCGCCCACGGAGGGCACATACGTCCGCTACGACGCCGAGGCCATGCTCGCGATCCTCGTCCTGGAGGCCGCGCGCGCCGGGACGGTCGTCATCGGCGAGGACCTGGGCACGGTCGAGCCGGGGGTACGGGAGCGGCTGCGCGAGCGCGGTGTGCTCGGCACGTCGGTGCTGTGGTTCGAGCGGGACTGGGAAGGTGACGGGCGGCCACTGCCGCCCCAGGCCTGGCGCGCCGACTGCCTCGCCACCGCCACCACCCACGACCTGCCGTCCACCGCCGCCCGCCTCACCGGCGAGCACGTCGAACTCCGCGACCGGCTGGGCCTGTTGACCCGCCCGCTGGAGGAGGAGCGCGCCGAGGCGGCCGCGGACACGGGGGAGTGGCTGGGCCTGCTCACCCGCCTCGGCCTCCTGCACGGCACGGGCGGCGCCCACGGCGCCTCGGAGGAGGAGGCCGAGATCCAGGCCGTCCACCGCTTCCTGCTCCGCACCCCGTCCCGCCTGCTCGGCATCTGGCTGCCGGACACGGTCGGCGACCGCCGGCCCCAGAACCTCCCCGGCACCTGGGACCAGTACCCGAACTGGCGGCTGCCGATCGCGGACGCGGAGGGACGGCCGGTGACGCTGGAGGAGCTGGCGGCGTCACCGCGGCTGCATGCGCTGGTGGAGGTGCTGAGAGCGGGCGCGGAGGGGGATGCCGCGCAGTAGGGCGGTTCCTGCGAAACCCCTGGCGAGCGGCGATACGGCACCCCGGACGAGCGGCCCGGATCGGCCTTCGATATTTTTGCACCGTGGACAAGAAGAACGCCCTGCGCGCCGGCGCCCTGGCTGCCGGTACGACGCTGATGATGCTGCTCATGTCGTCCCCCGCGCTCGCGCTGACCCGCGACGACGGCGACGACCCCGGCACGGGCCTGAGTGTCATCGACACGCTGGGCCTCTACGTTGCCGCCCCGATCATCCTGTTCGCGGTCATCGCGGGCCTGGTGATGGTCCTGGACAAGTCCAAGGACCGCGAGCCGAAGGCCAAGGCGAAGGCCTGACCTCACGCTTTTGCCGAGGGCGCCTGCCTCACCGTGCGTCGGTGAGACGGGTGCCCTCGGTGTTTTCTCACGGGCTCGGTGCCGTCAGATACCGCTGCACCGTGGGCGCCAGCCACGCCACGATCTCCTCGGGGTGCAGCGCCACGACCGGCGGGATCCGCAGGACGTAACGGGTCAGCGCCAGCCCGAGCATCTGCGTGGCCGCGAGCCCGGCCCGCGCCGGCGCCTGCTCGCGGTCCGGGCACACGGCGAGGGCGACCGGCAGCAGCTGGTCCTGGAAGATGCCCTGCATCCGCTCGGCTCCGGCCTGATTGGTCGCGCCGACCCGCAGCAGCGCCGTGAGCACCTCGTTCCGCTCCCACATGCCGAGGAAGTGGACGACGAGTGCCCGGCCGACGTCGTGCCGGGGCAGTGAACCCGGGTCCGGCAGCTCCAGATCGACGGAGACCGCGGCCGCGAACAGCCCTTCTTTGTTTCCGTAGTAGCGCATCACCATCGACGGGTCGATGTTCGCGTCCTTCGCGATGGCCCGGATCGTCGCCCGGTCGTATCCGTCGGAGGCGAAGCGCTCGCGGGCTGCGAGGAGGATCGCGCCGCGGGTCGCGTCGGAGCGGCGGCGGGTGCCGGAGCCGGAATCCGTGCTGCTGTCGCTGTTGCTGTCATGCATGCCAACGAGCGTAGGCCAACATGCGTAGGCCAACAAGTGTTGACTTCCCGGATCGGGCGCCTCTACTCTCGTCAACAAGCGTTGGCAAACAAGCGTTGGCAACTGGAGGCCCCAATGAACGGCACCGCCACCAACCGCTCCGTGATCGTCGTCGGCTCCGGCCCCGCCGGTCTTCTGCTGGCCGGCGACCTCGCGACCGCCGGCGTCTCCGTCACCCTCCTCGAAAAGCGCCCGCACAAGATCAGCAACCTCTCCCGCGCCTTCGTCCTGCATGCCCGCACCCTCGAGCAGCTCGACGCCCGAGGTCTCGCCGACGGTCTGGAGTCCGTCGGCCGCCCCCTCGACCGCCTCCGCCTCTTCGGCCGCCTCACCGTCGACCTCGGCGCCCTCCCGTCCCGCTTCAATCACCTGCTCGTCATCCCGCAGTACGAGGTGGAGAAGGTCCTGGAGCACCGCGCCGTCGAGGCCGGGGTCGACTTCCGGTACGAGACCGAGATGACGGGGCTGACCCAGGACGCGGACGCGGTGACCGTCGGGGTCCGCGGGCCCGGCGGGGCGACCGGGAGTCTGCGGGCCGCGTACGTCGTCGGCACCGACGGCATGCGCAGTGCCGTACGCCATGCGATCGGGCTGTCCTTCCCCGGTCACTCCGTCATCCGGTCCGTCGTCCTCGCGGACGTGAAGCTGGCCGAGGAGCCCGAGTCCCTGCTGACCGTCAACACCGCCGGCGACGCCTTCGCCTTCCTCGCGCCCTTCGGCGACGGCTACTACCGGATCATCGGCTGGAACCGCGCCCGCAACGTCCCCGACAGCGAGCCCCTCGACCTCGAGGAGGTCAAGGAGGTCGCCCGGCTCGCTCTCGGCCGCGACTACGGCATGCGCGACGCCCGCTGGATGTCCCGCTTCCACAGCGACGAGCGCCAGGCGCCCGCCTACCGTGTGGGCCGCGTCTTCCTCGCCGGAGACGCCGCACACGTCCACACCCCGGCCGGCGGCCAGGGCATGAACACCGGGCTGCAGGACGCGGCCAACCTGAGCTGGAAGCTGGCCGCCGTCGTCCAGGGCCATGCGGACGCGGCCCTCCTCGACACCTACCAGGCCGAGCGCCATCCCGTCGGCAAGTCGGTCCTGCGCAGCAGCGGCGGCATCGTCCGCCTCGCCATGGCCAAGCGCCCCTGGACGCTGGCGCTGCGGGCGGTGCTGACCACCTTCCTCAACAACGTCGGCCCGGCCCGCCGCAGGGCGGCCGGCCAGATCACCGGCATCGGCTACAACTACCCGGCCCCGCGCGGTGCCCACCGCCTCACCGGCACCCGCGTCCCGGACGTCGCGCTCAGGGGTGGCCGCCTGTACGAGGTCCTGCGCGGCGGCAGGTTCGTACTGATCACCCCGGAGGAGTACGACGACGGGGGCACCCGCAAGGGCCGGCTGGCCGTGGAGGGCTGGGCGAGCGACCGCCGTACGACCGTGCTGGTCCGCCCCGACGGATACGTGGCCTGGGCGTCGGACTCGGCGGACGGTGCGGCGATCGAGAAGGCGGTCGCCGAACGAGTGGGGTGAGCGGAGCCGGGTTCAGCGGGTCCCGGCGAGCAACTCCCGCAGCAGGCCGGCCAGTTGGCCGGCCTGTTCGTCGTCGAGGACGGTCAGGGTCTCCGTCTCGGCGGCGAGGCCCGCGCCGACCGCCTCGTCGATGATGTTCAACCCCTCTTCCGTCAGGGTGACTTGGAGGGCCCGGCGGTCGTGCGGATCGGGGGAGCGGCGGAGCAGGCCGGCCCGTTCCAACTTGTCGAGGCGGCCGGTCATGCCGCCGGTGGTGAGCATCAGCGTCGCCGAGAGCTCGCGGGGGGAGAGGGTGTAGGGCTCGCCGGAGCGGCGCAGCGTCGCCAGGACGTCGAACTCGCCGCGGGAGATCCCGAAGCGCGCGTACGCCTTCTCCATCCGGTCGCCCATCGCGCGCGACAGCCGGAAGATCCGCCCGAAGACCTCCATCGCCCGGGTGTCGAGGTCCGGCCGCACCTCCGCCCACTGCTCGATGATCGTGTCGACGGGGTCCTTGGCCTGTGCACTCATGCGGTGAGTATCGGACGGATCCCGGTTGCCCGCAAGAAAGTGGCTTGGTAGAAAGTAGCTTAGGGCTAAGCTACTTTCTACCAAGCTAATTCCATCAAGTCACTTCGTCGCCTTCGAGAGGGGTCCGGTCATGAAACGGCCCGCGACCGTACTGCTCACCGCCCTCGCCCCCGTCTCGTGGGGCACGACCTACGCGGTCACCACCCAGTTCCTCCCGGCCGACCGCCCCCTGTTCACCGGCCTCATGCGCGCTCTGCCCGCCGGTCTGCTCCTGCTGGCGCTCTCCCGTGTCCTGCCGCGCGGCGCCTGGTGGTGGAAGGCGGCGGTCCTCGGCGCGCTGAACATCGGTGCCTTCTTCCCGCTGCTGTTCCTGTCCGCGTACCGGCTGCCCGGCGGAATGGCCGCCGTCGTCGGCTCGGTCGGGCCGTTGTTCGTGGTCGGACTGTCGGCGGTGCTGCTGGGGCAGCGGCCCACGGGGCGGGCGCTGGCCGCCGGGGTCGTGGCCGCGTTCGGCGTCAGTCTGGTCGTACTGAAGGCGGCCGGGGCGCTCGACCCGGTCGGGGTCCTGGCCGCCCTCGCCTCGACCGCGTCCATGTCGACCGGCACGGTGCTGACCAAGAGGTGGGGTCGGCCGGAGGGTGTGGGGCCGCTCGCCCTCACCGCCTGGCAGTTGACCGCCGGCGGCCTGCTCATCGCCCCGCTAGCCCTCCTGGTCGAGGGCGCGCCGCCCGCCCTGGACGCCCGTGCGCTCGGCGGATACCTCTACCTCGCCCTGGCCAACACGGCCGTCGCCTACTGGCTGTGGTTCCGCGGCATCGGCCGACTCACCGCCACCCAGGTCACCTTCCTCGGCCCGCTGTCCCCGCTGACCGCCGCGGTCGTCGGCTGGGCGGCCCTCGGGCAGGCGCTCACTCCGGTCCAACTGGCGGGCATGGCGCTGGCGTTCGGGGCGACGGTGGCGGGGCAGCTCGGAGGGCGTCGCACCCTCGTATCGTTCAGTTCTTCTGAACGGAATCGTCGGAAAGATTCGATGGACGTGACAGGTGCGGCGCTGCGACGGTAGGTCCACCGAGATCACCGACCAGTGAAAGGACCTCCGTGGCCGTCGCCCTCCACCGGACCGCCTCCCGTACCACCGCCCCGCTCCTCGGGCTCGCCCTCGCCGCCCTCGCCACCGTCGTCTGGTCCGGCAGCTTCGTGACCTCCCGGGCCCTGCACGACAGCGTGCCGCCGGTGCAGCAGGCGTTCTGGCGGTGGGTGGTGGCGCTGGTGGCGGTGGCGCCGTTCGGGGCCCGACAGGCCTGGCGACAGCGGGAGTTGATACGACGGCACCTCGGTTTCGTGCTGCTCGCCTCGCTCCTCGGCGTGACCGTCTACAACACCCTCGTCAACCAGGCCGGGTTGACGACTCCGGCCGCCAACATGGGCATGGTCATGGCCGCTTCGCCGGTGCTGATGGCGGTGTTCGAGCGGGCGGGCGGCGTACGGCTGGGGGCGCGGCGGGTCGCCGGGCTGCTGACGGCGTGCGTGGGTGTGGTGCTGCTGGTCGGAGGCGGCGCGGGTTTCGCCTCCGGTGACCTCTGGATGATCGCCGCGGCCTGCTGCTTCGGTTCGTACAGCGCGCTGCTCAGGCGCAAGCCGGCCGAACTCGGCGGTACGGCCTTCCTGTTCACCACCTTCCTCCTGGGCACGGCTCTGCTGCTGCCCGCCCAGGCCGTGAGCCTCACCGCCCAGGGCGGCTTCACGCCGACGCCGGGCACCGTCCTCCCGCTCCTCTACGTCGGCGTCGCCTCCTCCGCCGTCGCCTTCCTCGCCTGGAACAAGGCGATCGCCCTGGTCGGCGCGGCCCGGGCGGGAGTCGTCTACTACCTGCAGCCGGTGTGCGTGGCCCTGCTGTCCTGGGCGGTGCTCGGTGAACGGGTGGGCCCGGCGCAGCTGCTGTGCATGGCGCTGATCCTCGGCGGGGTGATGCTGGGGGCCGCCGTATAGGTTGCCGCCATGGTCGACTGGGACATCCGGAAGCTGCAGATCCTGCGGACGCTCGGGGAGCGGGGGACGGTGACCGCGACCGCCGAGGCGCTGCGGATGACGCCCTCGGCCGTGTCGCAGCAGTTGACCAACCTCGCCAGGCAGCTCGGGGTGCCCTTGCTGGAGGCGCAGGGGCGGCGGGTACGGCTGACGGACGCGGCGCGGCTCGTGCTGCGGCATGCGGAGGCCGTGTTCGAGCAACTGGAGCGCGCGGACGCCGAGTTGGCGGCCTATGTGCAGGGTGACGTGGGCGAGGTGCGGGTCGGGGCGTTCTCCACCGCCGTGCCCGCCCTCGTCGTACCGGCCGTGAAGGCGCTGCGGACCGCGCACCCCGGGGTGACCGTGCGGGTGCGGGAGGCGGAGGCCTCGGAGGCTTACGAGCTGCTGGCCGCCGGGGACGTCGATCTCGCGCTGTCCCTCGCCGCGCAGGCCCCGACGGCCGCGGACCCCCGCTTCACCCGCGTACCGCTGCTCGCCGACCCCCTCGACGTCGCCCTGCCCCGCGACCACGCGCTCGCCGCTGTGGACGGGCTGCGGCTCGCAGACCTTGCCGGGGAGCCGTGGATCTTCGGCGGCAGCGGGCCCTGGTCCGACATCACCCGCGGGGCCTGCGAGGCGGCCGGGTTCAGCCCGGTCCAGGGGCACTCGGCGGCCGGCTGGACGGCGATCCTGGCGATGGTCGAGGCCGGGATGGGCGTCGCGCTCGTCCCGCGCATGGCGGCCGTGGGGAGGGAACGCGGCGTGGTGATGCGGGAGTTGACGGCGGACCGGCCGCTGCGGCACGTGGTGGCGGCCGTACGGAAGGGGGCCGGGGAGGGGGCAGCGGTGGGGCGGGTGCTGGAGGCCCTGCGGGAAGCCGCGGCGGGTCAGCTCTCGAAGTAGTGCCCCTCCTCCAGGTCCTCGATCAGACCGGGTCCCGTCGGCTCCCAGTCCAGCCACTTGCGGGTCAGGGTGTTCGACGCCGGTACGTCGAGGGCGGCGACGGTGGCCAGCCAGCCGAAGTGGGTCTCGGCCTCCTCGGGGGCGACGGACCGGACCGGCACGTCCAGGTGGCGGCCGATGACCGTGGCGATGTCGCGGAACGGGACGCCCTCCTCGCCGACGGCGTGCAGACGGGCGCCCGCCGGTGCGGACTCCAGACCGAGCCGGACCAGGCGGGCGGCGTCCGAGCGGTGCACGGCCGCCCAGCGGGTGGCGCCGTCGCCGACGTAGGCCGCGAAACCCTTCTCGCGGGCGGTGGCGATCAGCATCGGGACGAAGCCGTGGTCGCCCCGGCCGTGCACGGACGGGGAGAACCGGACGGACATCGAGCGAACCCCGCGGTCGGCCAGCGCGAGGGCAGTGATCTCGCTGCGCCCTCGGAGCGCCCCGAACGACCCCGGCTGGAACGTGTCCTCCTCCGTGCCGACCGTTCCCGGCTGGAGCAACGCCGTGCCCGAGGCGACCATGAAGGGCTTCCCCGAGCCGTCCAGCACCGCCCCGATCGTCTCGATGGCCCGCCGGTCGGCGGCGTACCCGGCCTCGAGGTCCGAGAAGTCGTGGATGAAGGCGAGGTGGGCGACACCGTCGGCCGCGGCGGCCCCCGCGGCCAGGCTGTCCGGGTCCTCGAGCGAGCCCCGGTGCACCTCGGCCCCGGCGGCCGTCAGCGCCGCCGCGGACGCCTCCGAGCGGGCGAGACCGGTGACCTCGTGCCCGGCGTCGAGAAGTTCGCGGACCACGGCGGAACCGATGAATCCGGTCGCGCCCGTGACGAATACGCGCATGGTCAGTCCTTCGAAAAGAGGGGAAGTGGATGTGCCTCCATCCTCGGAAGGGACCGCGGCCCGCGTCCAAAGCTTCTTTCGCATGGGGCAATGCGCTTCGGGCATCACCCCAGATGGCTACGCTGGATCGTATGGCCGACCTCGATCTGCGCCTCGTCCGGTACTTCACCGCTGTCGCCGAACACCGTCACTTCGGCCGGGCCGCCGAGGCCCTGCACATCACCCAGCCGTCGCTGAGCCGGCAGATCCGCCGCCTGGAGCAGCAGGTCGGCGCCCGCCTCCTGGACCGCACCCCGCGGGGCACCCGGCTCACCGAGGCCGGCGAGGTGTTCCGGCCGCAGGCCGAGGCGCTGCTGCGAGGCGCCGCCCAGGCCACCGCGCAGGCCCGGGCGGCGGCAGAGCCCAGCCGGTTCACCGTCGGCTTCACGGCCGCGATCATCGTCACCCCGGCGGTGCGTGAGCTGCGGCGCCGGAACCCGGAAGCCGAGGTCCGGTCCATGCACCTGGACTGGGGCGAGACGCACACGGCGCTGCTGGACCGCCGGGTGGACGCGGTGGTGGCCCGACTGCCCTTCCCCACCGACCGGTTGGAGGTCACGATCCTCTACGACGAGCCCCGGACCGTGGTGGTCCCCCTCGACCATCGGCTGGCCGGCAAGGAGTCCGTCACCCTGGACGACATCGCCGACGAACCCCTGCCGCGGCTGCTCGGCGCCGATCCGGCCGTGGACGCCTTCTGGCGCCTCGACCCCCGTCCGGACGGCAGCCGGGCACCCGACGGCCCTGTCATCGAAGCCCTGGAGGACAAGTTCGAGGTCGTCGCCGACGGACAGGCCCTGGTCATCGCGGCCGACGTGCGAGGCCGTGCCCTCCGCCCCGACCTCACCGCCGTCCCCCTGCACGGCGTCGAGCCCTGCCATGTCGTCCTGGCCACCCGGGCCGGCGACCGCAGCCGTCTGGTGGCGGACTTCCGCAAGTGTGCGCGCAGCCACCTCACGGGCCCCGACCCGCGATAGCGTCACCCCGTCCCCGCGTGACGCAACTCCGGAGGTGCCCGTGGTCGCCGACGTCTGTGCCGTCTGCGCGAAGCCGCTGCCCGGCCGGAAGGGCCGCACCGGCCGCAGCTCCGTCTACTGTTCGGCCGCCTGCCGGCAGAAGGCGTACCGGGAGCGGCAGCAGGCCGGGGCGAGTGTGCAGGGGCTCATCGAGGACATCGGGCGCCGGGTGAAGGACCTGGTGCCGCAGCCGGCCTCCGTCCTCTACTCCGGGGTGACCGAACTGTCGGCCGCCGTCGCCCAGCTGCGGCGCGTCGCCCGGGTCGCCCGGGACAGCGCGAACGATTCCGTCACGCCGACCCCGGTGACGAAAGACCTCCTCACCGAAGCGGACTTCGCCACCCTCACCGAGTCCCACCGCCGCGAGATCCAGGTGCACTGCTACCGCATGACCGGCTCCTACGACGACGCCGAGGACCTGGTGCAGGAGACGTTCCTGCGGGCCTGGCGGGCGCGGGACGGCTTCGAGGGGCGGGCCGGCGCCCGCACCTGGCTGTACCGCATCGCCACCAACGCCTGCCTGGACTTCCAGCGCCGCACCGCCCGCCGCCCGCAGCGTTACGAGCCGATCCCCGGCATGAACCACGGCACCGGCGAACCGCCCGCCCGCATCACCTGGCTGCAGCCCTATCCCGACGACGAGCTGCCCTCCGCGCAGGAGCAGCCCGAGGCCGCCGCCGTCTCCCGCGAGACCCTGGAGCTGGTCTTCCTCTCCGCCATCCAGCACCTCCCGCCCCGCCAGCGCGCCGTACTGATCCTGCGGGACGTGCTCGGGCTGAGCGCCGCCGAGACCGCCGAGGCCCTCGGCCTGACCGTCGCCTCCGCCAACAGCGCCCTGCAGCGGGCCCGGCCCACCCTGCGCGACCATCTGCCCCGGCAGCGCGGCGACTGGACGGCCGCCGAGCCCACCGAGGCCCAACGGGCCGTCCTGCAGCGGTACATGACCGCCGTCGAACACCTCGACTTCGACGCGATGACCGAGCTGCTCGGCAAGGACGTCACGCTCACCATGCCGCCGAACCCGTTCTGGTTCACCGGCCGCGACGCCCTCCTCGACTTCGTCCGCCCCAACCTCGACCCGGCCTCCCCGATGTTCCTCGGCCACTGGCGCAACCTGCCCGCCCGCGCCAACGGGCAGCTGGCGACCGGGGGTTACGTCCGCCGCCCCGGCACGAACGTCTACCGCGCCCAGGTCCTGGACGTCCTCCGCTTCGACGCCGACGACCGGATCGTGGAGATCATGTCCTTCGAGCCGCACCTGTTCCCGGCCTTCGGACTTCCGCTGCGGCTGTGAAGGGCTCCATGCCTCCCGACCGATGAGCGATCGCGGTGCCGTGCGTCTGTATGACCGACTCGTACGACACGACCCCGACAGGGAGTTGATCACCATGCTGCTCACCGACAAGACCGCGATCGTGTACGGCGCCGGCGGCTCGATCGGCGGTGCGGTCGCCCGCGCCTTCGCCGAGGAGGGCGCCCGCGTGCACCTCGTCGGACGTACGCGTAGGACGCTGGAGGCGGTGGCCGGTGACATCAAGAACGCCGAAGTCGCCGTCGTGGACGCCCTCGACGAGGCGGCCGTGGAGGAGCATCTCGCCCGCGTCGGCGACGTCGACATCTCCTTCAACCTCGTCACGCGCGGCGACGTGCAGGGCGCCCCGCTCACCGACATGCCCGTGGACGACTTCCTGCGGCCCGTGCTCAACGGCGTCCGCGCGGGCTTCATCACCGCCCGCGGTGCCGCCCGCCGGATGGCCGAGCGCGGTTCCGGCGTGATCCTCACCCTCAACAGCGGTTCCGCGCACGGCAGTCCGATGATGGGCGGCACGGGACCCGCCGATGCCGCCATCGACACGCTCGTACGCAACCTGGCGGTGGAGTGCGGTCCCCGCGGGGTGCGGGCCGTCGGGCTGTGGGCGGCCGGGGTGCCGGAGACGTTCACCGTCGAGAAGCTCTCCGCGGTCAACCCGGCCATCGATGCCGCCGCCGTCCAGGGCATCGTCGACAACCTCGCCGGGATGCGCATGACCCGCCGCAACCCCACCCTGGCCGACGTCGCGGCCACCGCGGTCTTCCTCGCCTCCGACCACGCGGCCGGCATCACCGGCACGTTCGTCAACGTGACGGGTGGGATGGTGCCGCGCTGAGCGCACACACGGAAGAGGGCGCCCGGCGGATCGCCGGGCGCCCTCATTCTCGTAGGAACTCTTGCGGGAACTACTCCGCGGCTGCGTCCGCGGCCTGTGCCTTCAGGGCGCGCTCCACGCCCGAGCGGGACTCGGAGACCAGGCGGCGCAGGGCCGCGTTGGGCTCGGCGGAGGAGAGCCAGGCGTCCGTCTTGTCGAGGATCTCCTGGGAGACCTGGATGGCCGGGTAGAGGCCGATCGCGATCTGCTGGGCGATCTCGTGCGAGCGGGCGTCCCAGATGTCCTTGACCACCTCGAAGTACTTGTCGGTGTACGGGGCGAGCAGCTCGCGCTGGTCGATCTGGACGAAGCCGCCGATGACGGCCTCCTGGACGGCGTTCGGCAGCTTGTCGGACTCGACGACCGACGCCCAGGCCTCCGCCTTCGCCTCCGGGGTCGGACGGGCGGCACGGGCGGCTGCCGCGTGGCGCTCGCCGGCGGCCGTCTTGTCCCGCTCGTACTCGGCGGCGATCTCCGCCTCGTCGAACCGGCCGACCGCGGTGAGCCGCTCCAGGAACGCCCAGCGCAGTTCGGTGTCGACGGCCAGGCCCTCGATCGTCTGCGAACCGTCGAGCAGCGCCTCCAGCAGGTCCAGTTGCTCCGGCGTGCGGGCCGTCGCCGCGAACGCCCGCGCCCAGGCCAGCTGGTGGTCGCTGCCGGGCTCGGCCGAGCGCAGGTGGGCGAGGGTGGCGTCGGTCCAGCGGGTGAGCAGGGCTTCGCGGGCGGCCGGGTCGGCGTACAGATCGATGGCGAGCTTGACCTGGCGGTGCAGCGACTGCACGACGCCGATGTCGGACTCCTTGCCGATGCCCGACAGGACGAGGGAGAGGTAGTCGCGGGCGGCGAGCTCGGCGTCCCGCGTCGTGTCCCAGGCCGACGCCCAGCACAGGGCGCGGGGGAGGGAGGACTCGAAGTCGCCGAGGTGCTCGGTGACGAAGGCGAGGGACTGCTCGTCGAGACGGACCTTGGCGTACGACAGGTCGTCGTCGTTGAGGAGCACGACCGCCGGGCGGCGCTTGCCGGTGAGCTGCGGTACGGCGGTGAGCTCGCCGTCGACGTCCAGCTCGATGCGCTCGTCGCGCACCAACTTGCCGCTGTCCTCGTCGAGTTCGTACAGGCCGACGGCGATGCGGTGCGGGCGCAGGGTCGGCTCGCCCTTGGCGCCGGCGGGCAGGGCGGGGGCCTCCTGGCGGATGGCGAAGGAGGTGATGACGCCGTCGGCGTCCGTCTCGATCTCGGGACGGAGGACGTTGATCCCGGCGGTCTGGAGCCACTTCTCCGACCAGTTCTTCAGGTCGCGGCCGGAGGTCTCCTCCAGGGCGCCGAGCAGGTCGGACAGCCGGGTGTTGCCGAAGGCGTGCCGCTTGAAGTACGCCTGCACACCGCTGAAGAACTCGTCCATGCCGACGTAGGCGACGAGCTGCTTCAGGACGCTCGCGCCCTTGGCGTACGTGATGCCGTCGAAGTTGACGAGCACGTCGTCCAGGTCGCGGATCTCGGCCATGATCGGGTGGGTGGACGGCAGCTGGTCCTGCCGGTAGGCCCACGTCTTCATGGAGTTGGCGAACGTGGTCCAGGAGTGCGGCCAGCGCGACTCCGGGTGGTACGACTGGCACGCGATCGACGTGTACGTGGCGAACGACTCGTTCAGCCACAGGTCGTTCCACCACTCCATGGTGACCAGGTCGCCGAACCACATGTGGGCCAGCTCGTGCAGGATGGTCTCGGCGCGCAGCTCGTACGACGCGTCGGTGACCTTGGAGCGGAAGACGTACTGGTCGCGGATGGTCACCGCTCCGGCGTTCTCCATCGCGCCCGCGTTGAACTCCGGCACGAACAACTGGTCGTACTTCTTGAACGGGTACGCGTAGTCGAACTTCTCCTGGAACCACTCGAAGCCCTGCCGCGTGACCTCGAAGATCGCGTCGGAGTCGAGGAACTCGGCGAGCGAGGGCCGGCAGTAGATGCCCAGCGGCACGGACTGCCCGTCCTTCTCGTACACGCTGTGCACCGAGTGGTACGGCCCGACGATGAGGGCGGTGATGTACGACGAGATCCGCGGCGTCGGCTCGAAGACCCAGGTGTCGTCCTTGGGTTCGGGCGTCGGGGAGTTGGAGATGACGGTCCAGCCGGTGGGGGCCTTCACCGTGAACTGGAAGGTCGCCTTGAGGTCCGGCTGCTCGAACGACGCGAACACGCGGCGGGCGTCCGGGACCTCGAACTGGGTGTAGAGATAAGCCTGTTGGTCGACGGGGTCGACGAACCGGTGCAGGCCCTCACCGGTGTTGGTGTAGGCGCAGTCGGCGACGACCCGCAGGACGTTGCGGCCCTCGAGCAGTCCCGGAAGGGCGATCCGCGAGTCCTTGAAGACCTCGGCGGGGTCGAGGGGGTCGCCGTTGAGGGTCACCTCATGGACGGTCGGTGCCACCAGGTCGATGAAGGAATCGGCGCGGTTTTCGGCCACGTCGAAGCGCACCGTGGTCACGGACCTGTAGGTACCGCCCTCCTGCGCGCCGGAGAGGTCGAGATCGATCTCGTACGAGTCAACGTTGAGCAGCTTCGCCCGCTGCTGCGCCTCTTCGCGAGTCAGGTTTGTGCCAGGCACGCGGTCATCTCCTCGTTATGTGTCGGTTCAGCCATCCTTCCACGGGACCGTGAGGAGGGCGACGAGGGTTTTCCCGATGGATCACCCGGTCAGCACTACCGGACCGCCATGTCCGATTCCCGCCGGTCATCCGGCTTTGCCCGCGCCAGCCTGGACCCATGACGACCTACACCGCACGCCCCATCGCCCCGTCCGCCCTCAAGGAACTGCGCACCGCCGACGACGCGGGCCGCCCCATGACCGCCCTCACGGACGACGAAGGCGGTGCTCCCCTCCGGTGCTGTCTGCGCCGCAGTGAGTCCGGTGAGCGGATCGCCCTTGTCTCGTATGCCCCCCTGCGCCGCTGGGCTGCCGAGACGGGTGCCGAGCCGGGGGCCTACGACGAGCAGGGGCCCGTCTTCATCCACGCCGAGGAGTGCTCGGGGCCCGACCGCGACGGCTATCCGTTCGCCAACGCGCACCGCACCGTCCGCCGCTACTCCGCCGACGGCCGCATCCTCGGCGGCGAGCTGGTCGACGCGCCCGACGACGCGGCCTTCCGTAACGCGTTCGACGACCCGGCCGTGGCGCTTGTCCACGTCCGGGCCGTCGAGTACGGCTGTTTCCTCTACGAGGTGCGCAGGCCCTAGCCCTTCAGCTCGGCCGCCACCAGCTCCGCGATCTGCACCGCGTTCAGCGCCGCGCCCTTGCGGAGGTTGTCGTTGGAGATGAACAGGGCCAGGCCGTTGTCCACCGTCTCGTCGCGGCGGATGCGGCCGACGTAGGAGGGGTCCTGGCCGGCGGCCTGGAGGGGGGTCGGGATGTCGGAGAGCTCGACGCCCGGGGCCTCGGCGAGGAGCTCCGTCGCGCGCTCCGGGGAGATCGGGCGGGCGAAGCGGGCGTTGACCTGGAGGGAGTGGCCCGAGAAGACCGGGACACGGACGCAGGTGCCGGAGACCTTGAGCTCGGGGATCTCGAGGATCTTGCGGGACTCGTTGCGGAGCTTCTGCTCCTCGTCGGTCTCGTTCAGGCCGTCCTCGACGATCGAGCCCGCGAGCGGCAGGACGTTGAAGGCGATGGGGCGCTTGTAGACGCCCGGCTCCGGGAAGTCGACCGCGCTGCCGTCGTGCGTCAGCTTGTCCGCGTCGGCGATCACCTTCTGCGCCTGGCCGTGCAGCTCCGCGACGCCCGCGAGGCCCGAACCGGACACCGCCTGGTACGTCGCGACGACCAGCGCCTCCAGGTCCGCCTCCGCGTGCAGCACCTTCAGGACCGGCATCGCGGCCATCGTCGTGCAGTTCGGGTTGGCGATGATGCCCTTGGGGCGGTTCGCGATCGCGTGCGGGTTCACCTCGGAGACGACCAGGGGGACCTCGGGGTCCTTGCGCCAGGCGGAGGAGTTGTCGATCACGACCGGGCCCTGCGAGGCGACCTTCTCCGCCAGCGCCTTGGACGTGGCGCCACCCGCCGAGAACAGCACGATGTCCAGGCCGGAGTAGTCGGCGGTCGCCGCGTCCTCCACGGTCACGCCCTCCAGGACCGAGCCCGCCGAGCGCGCCGAGGCGAACAGGCGCAGCTCAGTGACGGGGAAGTTCCGCTCCTTGAGGATCCTGCGCATGACCGTGCCGACCTGACCGGTGGCTCCGACGATTCCGACCCTCACGGCGACTCCCTATCTCTCACACTTGACCGAGGCTTTTCCATCATGCGGCCGACCCGGGTCCGCCTGTCCAATCCTTTGCGCTCCATGCCCGAGGAGTGGAACGCCGGACGGTGTGACATACGCCTCGGAAAACTTCCCCGGGGATCCGCCGAACGTTTCCGTGCGCCGGCGCGTCGTAGAGGAAACGCGGTGAGGGGGGTGGCTTGTGCTGCGCAGAAAGGCCCGCCGGGCCCAGGAGGACGATCACGGCGATCCTCTGGACGCGGCTCAGGAACGCCGGGTGCGGGCGGTGCTCGCGCTGGGCGGGGTGCCGCAGGCGGACCTGCCGGACGGGGTGCAGCAGGTCCGCCTGCGGCTGCTGGAGCGGGCGGCGAAGGGGTACGAGGCGCCGCGCGACGTGTCCGCGTGGGCGGCCGTCGTCGCCTCGAACCTAGCCATGGACTGGCACCGGGCGAAGAAGCGGCAGGACCGGCTGGGGGAGCGGCTGGCCTCGCTGCGCCAGCACGAGCAGCCCTCCGGCGAGGACACCAGCGTGCTCTCCCTCGCCGTCGCGCAGGGGCTCGACGAGCTGCCGGACTCCCAGCGCCAGGTCCTCGTCCTGCGTTTCTACGCCGACCTGCCGGTCCGCTCGATCGCCCGGGAGCTGGGCGTCCCCGAGGGCACGGTCAAGAGCAGGCTGCACACGGCGGTACGGGCACTGCGCGCCCGCCTGCACGAGGACGAGGTGGTGTGACATGACCGCGGAACACAACGGTGCGGATGCGCTCATGGCCGCGATCACCGGCGAGGAACTCTCCGACGAGGCCCGCGCGGACACCGCCTTCATGGCCGAGCACCGCAAGGCCGAGGCGGACGTGGCGCTGCTGCGCGAGCAGCTCGGGATCATCGGGGAGGCGCTGGCCCGGGACGCGCGGACACAGGAGAAGCCGGCTCCGGTACGAACACCACGGCCCGCCCGGCCCCGGGTGCGCAGGTTCGCCCTCGCCGGCCTCGCCGTGGCCGCCGCCGCGGGCGCGCTGTCGGGGATGGGCTGGCTGCTGGCGCAGGCCGGCGGCGGCGCCGGCTCCCTGTCGAGCGGGGGCAGCGAGGACTCGGGTGCCAAGGCGGCCGATTCGCCCGGATCCGGCTCCGCCTTCGACAGCCCCGGCTACCTCGCCTGCGCCCGGCTGGTCGCCGAGGGCGAGGTCGCGCGGGTGGAGCAGCTGCCCGGAAACGCCGATCAGGAGCGGATCACCCTGGACGTGACCCGCTCGTACAAGCCGGAGAAGGGGAAGAAGGAGCTCACCTTCCTTGTCGAGGAGGAGCTCGTCCAGAAGGCACTCCACAAGGGAGACCACATCCTCGTGGCGATTCCGCAGGGCGCGGCCACCCCGGACTACGTGCTCGTCGGCGAGAAGTCGATCGCCCGCGAACGCGCCGGACTGGACCAGGCGTTGCAGGAGTCGGCCAACGTCAGCTGCTGATGAGCGGACTCCCACACGAGGAAGGGCGGGCGCCCGTACGGACGCCCGCCCTCACCGTCGCATTACCGACTACGGCGTGACCTTCTCGATCTTCACGCTGCCGATGCCCGCGACCGTGCCCTTCGCGTTCACCAGCTGCACCTGGCCGAAGAACTCGCGGCCCTCCGGGGCGGCCGCCGCGGCGGTGACGCTGCCGGAGACCGTCGCCGAGTCGCCCGTGCCGAGCTTGACCGGCGTCGAGCCGTCGACGGTGACCGTGCCCAGGGACGAGGAGAAGAAGACATCCCGGTAGTCGTAGGCCGTCGAGCCGGACGGGACCGCGTAGCCCGCGACCTCGATGGTGTACGTGCCGGCGGCGGGCGAGGCGACCGAGACCGCCTCCTCCGAGTCGCCGTCGGCGGACGTCCCGACGACCGTGCCGGCGGCGTTCTTCACCGTCAGGTCGAGGTCGGCGGTGGCGTCGGAGACGTTGCCGATGGCGACGTCCAGCGACTTGGCGCCCTCGGGCACCTCGACCGTGGTGGTCTGGGTCTCGCCCTCCTTGATGGTCGGGCGGGCCGTCTTGGACGAGCCGAGCGGGCCGCCGACCAGCTTGCCGTCGATCGCGGCGAAGTTGTTGGTCACCTTCCAGGAGGCGGCGGCCGGGGTGCCGACCTTGGCCTCGGGCACGGTCACGGTCTCCGGGTCGAAGGCCGCGCCGTAGACGGCGACGTCCAGCTTGTACGGGTTGTCGAGCAGCGGCGAGGTGCGGCGCGACTCGACCTCGATCTCCCAGACGCCGGCCTGCGGGTCCGCGTACGAACGCACGTCGGGCTTGCAGCCGTTGCCGTCGAGGTAGTTGTTGTAGCAGTACGGGGTCGAGGTGTTGTCGACCGGGACGCCGTACGGGTGGATGGCGATGAAGCGGGTCTGGCTCTTGTCCTTCAGCCCGCCGATCGCGACCTCGAGGGACTTGGCGCCCTGGGGCACGGTCACGAAGTACGACTGCGTGCTGTTGCGCTGCACGGTGTTCGACGCGGAGTAGGTGTACTTCACCGGCGCCGAGACCACGACGGTGGTGAGGATCTGCTTGTCGATCCCCTCCGTCCTCGGGTCGTCGACCTCGAGGATCGCGCTCTTGAGACCGGCGGACCTCGGGTGCGCCTGGACCTTGACGGTCACCGGCTGGTTCAGCGGCAGCTTCACCTCGTCCGAGCCGACGATCCGGAAGGTGTCACCGGCGTTGTTCTCGAAGTCCAGCTCGTGGCGGACCGCCTTGTCCGTGCCGGAGGTCCGGGTGATCGTGACGTCGTACGTCTTCTTCTGCCCGGCCTTCAGGCCGCCCTCGCGGTCGTAGAGACCGGTGCCGGAGCCCGGCGTCTTCAGGGCCTGGTCCAGCGCGGTGTCGACCGACGCCTTCACGGCGTAGTCGTGTGCGCTCGCGCCGTCGCGGATCGAGTCCCAGGCGTCGACGATGTCGATGAGGCCCGCGCCCTCCTCGTACGCCTGAACACCCTTGATGTGATCGGCGGTTGAGGTCAGCGCCGTGCGCAGAGTGGCGGGCTTGAGCGCGATGCCCTTCTGCTTGGCGGCCGACAGCAGCAGCGCGGAGGCACCGGTCGCCTGCGGGGACGCCATCGAGGTGCCCTGCAGCATCGAGTAGCCGGCCGGCAGCGTGTAGCCCGCCTCGGCGACCGGGGCGCCCGGCAGCCAGGTCTGGGTGGTGTTGATCGAGGCACCCGGCGCGGACAGGGTCGGCGTGAAGCCGCCGTCCTCACGCGGTCCGCGCGAGGAGAAGGGCATCATGGCGTACTTCTTCTCCACGACCGAGCCGTAGTTGGCGGCCCAGGTCTGCTTGGAGATGGTGGCGCCGACGGAGATCACCTTGTCGGCCAGGCCCGGGTCGCCGATCGTGTTGGCGCCGGGACCGGAGTTGCCCGCCGAGATCACGAGCTGCACGCCGTAGGTGTCGATGAGCCGCGTGTACAGCTCCGCACGGGCGTTGTTGCCGTCGTTGAGGGCCGGGAGGCCGCCGATGGACATGTTGACGATGTCGACGCCGCGGTTGACGACGAGGTCGATCATGCCCTCGGTGAGCGCGACGTTGGTGCAGCCGCCGGTCCAGGTGCAGGCACGGGAGGAGACGATCTTCGCGCCCGGGGCCGCGCCGTTCATCTTCCCGCCGAACAGACCGTTGGCGGAGGTGATGCCGGCGACGTGTGTGCCGTGCTCGGACTCGATGACGCCGAGGTTGACGAAGTCGGCCTTCTTGCCGACCCAGTCACCGCCGAACGGGTCCATCGGCACGTCCTTGCGGATCTGCACGACGAACGGCTGGCGCTCGACGACGTCCGTGGACGGGTTGTCGGTGCCGAAGTAGCCGATCTGGTAGCCGTCCTTGTACGGCTTCATCGGCGCGTCGTCACCGAAGTCGAAGTTGTTGTTCAGGTCGACACGGACGGTGCCGGCCGCGGCGTCGTAGAGGACACCCCAGCTGTCGGTCGTGTCGCCGTCGCGGTTCGCGTCGCCCTTGGCGTCGCCGCCCGTGGTGGCGGACTCCTTGAACGTGCTGACCTGGTACGACCCGGCGGGCGCCGTCCAGGTCCTGCCGCCGAAGGTGAAGGTGGGCCCGGACACGGACGTCACCATCGGGCGCCAGGTGGCGTCGCCGTCGACGATCGGGTCGGTCGCCGTCACCCAGTCGACGATCTTCCGCTCACCCGTGGTGGTCTTCTGCAGGGCCGGGTGACCGAGGTCCACACCGGAGTCGAGGATGCCGATGGTGATGCCGCGGCCGTCCGCCTTCGGATGGTCCTTCACGAAGTCGACGGCGCCCGTCTCGAAGGACGGGTTGTACGGGTTCTCGGCGGGGGTGTTCTTGCCGGGGGCCGGGTAACTGGCCGTCGCCGACGAGGACTTGGCGGAGCTGCTCGCGCTCGGGTCGTCCAGCGGTATCTCTTCCCGCAGGTCGATGCCGTGCACGGAGGAGAGCTTCGCGGCGGCGGCGATGGCCGAGTCGGCCCGGCCGGTCGGGACGGTGGCGCGGACGTAACCGAGCTTGTCGTACGTCCTTCCGACCGAGCCGCCCTTGACCGCGTCCAGCTCCTTGGCGACCTGCTCGGTCTGCCCCGGCGCGGTGGCGATCATCATCGTGACGTTCTTGTCGCCGTCGGCCTTGGCCTCGGTGAGCAGGTCCGCGTCGTCGGAACCGAGCTTGTCGTGCGCGGACTTGACGGTGCCGTCCGAGGGTGCGGCGGCGGACGGGTCGTCGGCGGAGAAGGCCATGGGTATCGGCCCCGCCGCAGAGAGGGCGGCGACGAGACCGGCGGCCACGGCTATCCGGGCCACACGTCTCGCGCCGCCCGATATGGGTTCGCGCTGGGGGGTGAGGGTCATCGGCATCCCTTGTAGGTAAAGAGTCCAGTGCCGGACGAGCGCACAGCTTTCCCCAAGGGACAGTTGTTTGGGAAGTGTTGACCGAAACGATATGGACGTATGGGGAAAACCCTTGATGCCCTTTAGGGGTATGAGTCCCCAATAGGGCCAAATGGTGTGGCGTGGTGCGGCGGTTCAGGATTCCTTCGAGCGCGCGTAATGCCGCGACGCCTTCGCCCGGTTCCCGCACGCGGCCATCGAGCACCAGCGGCGCGTGCCGTTCCTCGACGTGTCGAAGAAGTGCAGGATGCACGCGTGGCCGGCGCAGCCGCGGATGCGGTCCGGGGCGGTGGCGAGCAGTTCCAGGTAGTTGCGGGCCGCGAGCCAGGCCGGCCCCCATGCGGGGTTGGCGAACTCGGGAAGCTCGCCGGGTCCGGCGGCGGTGAGTGTGGCCCGGATCCGTCCGTGCTCGAGCACGGCGTCGACCGCCTTCGCGCCTTCCTCCAGTGATCCGTCCACGGCCTTCCGGAGGGCGTCGCGGGCCTGGAGGGTGTGGCGCAGCATCCGGGAGTCGGGGAAGTAGCCGCCGCTCAGCCCGGTGGACTCGAGCCACACGCCCAGCCCGTCGACGTCGGCGAGCAGATCCTGCACGACCCCTTCCTGGTTCCACCGCGTGTTGAGCAGATCGAGCGCGAGCGGCTCACCGGTGAGGGGGCGCGGGTCGTGGGTGCCGGGCATGAGGGGCTCCTTCCAGGCTAACCACTAAAGGGTACGTGACCGGTTGACTCACTCTCGACCTAACCGCTAACGTAAGTGACGACGGTTATATTCGACTGGGGGAGACCCATGACCCTGCGCACCGGCCACATCGGCCTGAACGTCACCGACCTGGACCGTTCGCTCGCCTTCTACCGGGACGTCCTCGGCTTCGTCCTCGTGAGCGAGGGCAAGGAGGAGGGCAGGCGGTACGCGTTCCTGGGCGACGGCGAGCGCCTCGTCCTCACCCTCTGGCAGCAGGCGGGGCAGCCGTACGACGGCGAGCGCGCCGGCCTGCACCACCTCGCGCTGGAGGCGGACTCGATCGAGCGGGTGCGGGAGTACGAGGAGGCCCTGCGCGCGTACGGCGCCGACTTCGCGTACGAGGGTGTCGTGGCCCACCGGGAGGGCGCGGCCTCGGGCGGCATCTTCTTCCACGACCCCGACGGGACACGGCTGGAGATCTCGGTGCCGAGCGGGGCGGAGGGGGCGCCGGTGCCCCACGAGTCGGCTCCGACCTGCGGTTTCTTCTAGACAGGGGGGTGTCACTGGTGGTGGGGGTCTATCACACGGGCTCGCGGGCCCTGCAGGACCTGGTGGGCGTCCGGGAGCTCGCCGACCATGTGGGCCGGGCGATCGGCGAGGGGATCAAACCGGTGGCGGCGGCCTTCCTGGAGCTGCAGCCGCTGCTGGTGTTGGGCGCGGCCGACCCGTCGACGGGCCGCGTCTGGACGTCGCCGCTGACCGGCACGCCCGGTTTCGTACGGGCGACGGGCCCGCACCAGATGTCGGTGACCGGCGGGGTGCCCCCGGCCGACCCGCTGGCGTCGGCGCTCGCGACGGAGGGCACACCCGTCGGCACCATCGCACTGGACCCGCGCACCCGCCGCCGTATGCGCCTGAACGGCCGACTCCGGCCGACGGGGCGGGGGTTCGCGGTGGCGGCGGAGCGGGTGTTCTCCAACTGCCCCAAGTACATCCAGCGGAGGGAGTCGTACGAGGTGGTGGCGGGCCGCGAGCCGGAGCCACCCCGGCGCGGCGGTGAACTGACCACGCAGCAGTGCGAGTTCGTCGCCGCCGCAGACACCTTCTTCCTCGCCACGGTCCACGAGGACGGTGCCGAAGTCAGTCACAGGGGCGGCAACCCCGGCTTCGTACAGGTCGATTCACCGCACGAGCTGAGCTGGCGGGACTATCCCGGCAACTCCATGTTCCTCACCCTCGGCAACCTGCGGTCCGACCCCCGGGCGGGCCTGCTGTTCCTGGACTGGACGACGGGCACGACGCTGCAACTGACGGGCGAGGCGCGGACGGAGTTCGCTCCGGACGGTGAACGCCGGGTGCGCCTGACGGTCACCGAGGCGGTCGAGACCCCGTCCGCGCTGCCGCTGCGCTGGGCGGCGCCCGAATACTCGCCTGCCAATCCGTCCGCCGCGGACTAACGTCTGTACGTGCGCAAGAAGTTGAGGGTGGCGGCCTACGCCATGTGCGTCCGTGAGGACCAACTCCTGCTGGCCCGCTGGATCGACGACCACGGCGTGCCCGAGTGGACCCTGCCCGGCGGCGGCATGGAACACGGCGAGGACCCCTACGACACCGTCCGGCGGGAGGTGCACGAGGAGAGCGGCTACGACATCGAGGTGACGGGCCTGCTCGGCGTGCACAGCAACCGCCTCCGCTTCCCCCGCCGCTTCGGCCGCACCGTCGACCACCAGGGCCTGCGCCTGGTCTACGAGGCCCGCATCACCGGCGGCGAACTACGCCCCGAGATCGGCGGCTCGACGGACATGGCGGCGTGGCACCCACTGGAGGCGGTTCCCGGGCTGAATCGCGTCGGCCTGGTCGACGTGGGGCTGGCGTTGTGGCGGGAGCGGCCGGTTACGGGGCGGGTGGCGACGATCCCGCAGAACCCCGCGGAGTAGCCGCACAGAGCCCGGTGAATAGGTGCAGTACCCCGAAAGATGAACACGGAGTGACCGCCCCCCGGCCGTCCGACGAGCTGTCGTGAACGCGCAAGGTTGCTGAAGATCCACGTACGGTGATCGGCGTTGCACGTTGCCGTCTCGTTCACCAGCAGGTCATTCCCGGTGTCAACGATCCAGTATGAGCGGGATGTTCGCGACTGCGACCGCCCGCGACCACTGCCGACGCGTTCGCACTCGGGGAGATCGCGCCATGTCGCGCATACGCTCTGTCGCCGCCACCATCCCGGCGGTCAACCGCCGTACCGTCCTCGCCGCCACCGGCGCGGCGGCCGTCTCCGCGGGCCTCGGCTACGCCCTGCGGCCCACCGACAGCCAGGCCGCCACCACCACGGGCAGCACCCGGGTCGTGGCGCAGTCCCGCAAGGCGCCGGCCGCGCCCCTCGCCCCGTACACCAAGGGCACCACCCTCGCCTCCGTCGCCGCCCCGCGCACCTCCGCCGGCTACCGCCGCCTCGGCGACGGCCCCGGCTGGACCCGCGTCGTGCGCAGTGAGCTGGCCGCGCCCAAGTCGGGCCGCGCCGGCCGCCGTACCGCGCTCGCCTCCTTCGTGCAGCTCACCGACCTGCACCTGATCGACTCCCAGCACCCGCTGCGCCTGGAGTACCTGCGCTCCTCCGACAAGCACGCCTGGCGCCCGCACGAGGCGCTGACCGTGCAGGGCGCCGTCTCGCTGGTCGAGCGGATCAACGCGCTGCGCGGCGCCCCCGTCACCGGCGCCCCGCTGCACTTCGCGATGACCACCGGCGACAACACGGACAACAACGCCAAGTCCGAGCTCGAGTGGTTCCTCACCATCATGAGCGGCGGCCGGATCAGCCCCAACTCCGGTGACCTGCGCCACTACGAGGGCGTCCAGAACAGCGGCATCAAGACGTACTGGCAGCCCGACTCAGTCCTCCGTGACGCGGACAAGCAGGTCGGCTTCCCGCACCTGAACGGCTTCCTGACCGCCGCGATCCGCGAGGTCCAGAGCCCCGGCCTGAACCTGCCCTGGTACTCCACGGTCGGCAACCACGACGCCATGCCGCTGGGCTGCTACGGCCACGGCGACTCCTGGCTCGCCGAGTACGCGGTCGGCGGCAAGAAGCTGATGTCCCTGTCCGCCTCCGAGGCGAAGAAGCTGCAGGATCACATCAAGGCCGGCAACGACCCGAAGGGCACCGCCTTCCGGGACCTGCTCAAGGCGCACACCCGCGACATGCGGTCGGTCACGCCCGACGAGAAGCGCGCCCCGTACACCCCGACCGACTACCTCAAGGCCCACCTCGACCCGGCCCACCGCGGTCTGGGCCCGGTCGGTCACGGCTACTCCACGGCCAACCTCGCGGCGGGCACGCAGTACTACACCTTCCGCATCGCCGACGACGTCATCGGCATCAGCCTCGACACCACCGACCCGGGCGGCCACTACGAAGGTTCCATCGGCAGCGCCCAGTTGAAGTGGCTGGACAAGCAGCTGCGGGACAACAAGGACTCGCACGTCGTCGTCTTCAGCCACCACACCAGCAAGACGATGACCAACACGAACCACGTCGACCCGGCCCGCCCGAACGAGCGCCGGCACAACGGCCAGGAGGTCATCGCCCTCCTCGGCAGCCACGCCAACGTGCTCGCCTGGGTGAACGGCCACATCCACCGCAACGAGATCACCCCGCACTCGGCCCCCGACGGCCGCTCCTTCTGGGAGATCTCCACCGCGTCGCACGTGGACTACCCCCAACTCGCCCGCGTCATCGAGCTGGTGGACAACAAGGACGGCACGATCTCCCTGTTCACCACCCTCGTGGAGTCCGCCGCCCCGCACCGCACGGACTTCTCCGACCTGACCCAGACGGGCCTGGCAGCCCTCTACCGAGAGCTGTCGTACAACGCCCCCGGCGCCAACCTCACGCTCGGCGGCGACGCCAACGACCGCAACACGGAGCTGGTCCTGAAGAAGGGCTGACGGGCCGACTAACGGTTCGCGTCGAGCGCCTCGCGCAGCCGGCGTACCGCTTCGTCCACCGCGCCGTCCGCGAGATTGCCGTACCCGAGGACCAGGCCGTGATCGGCGTGGTCCTCGGTGGCGTGACAGGCCGCGAGGTCGGCCACCTGCAGCGACCGCGCGGCGGCAGCCCTGAGCACGGCCGCCGTGTCCACGTCGGCGGGCATCCGCAGGATGAGGTGAAGCCCGGCCGCGACGCCGGAGACCGGCGCGACGGGCAACTGCTCGGCGAGCGCCCGCACCAGCGCGTCGCGCCGGTCGCGGTACCGCTTCCGGCAGGCCCGCAGATGCCGGTCGTACGCCCCCGATTCCAGCAGCTCGGCGAAGGCCAGCTGGTCGAGGGTCGGGGGCTGGGCCGCCGCCTGGTCGGCCAGGTGCAGATCGCGGGTCCAGCGCGGCGGGGCCACGAGCCAGCCGATGCCGAGCGCGGGGGAGAGGATCTTGCTGAGCGACTTGAACAGGACGACCCGGGACGGGTCCATGCCCTGCAGGGCCGCGACCGGACGCCGGTCGTAGCGGAACTCCGCGTCGTAGTCGTCTTCCAGTACGACGCCGTCGACCGCGTCGGCCCAGCGCAGCAGGGCGGCGCGGCGCTCGGGGGCGAGCACGGTGCCCAGCGGGAACTGGTGCGCCGGCGTCGTCAGCACGGCCCGCAGGCCCGGGTGCCCGGCGAGGTCGTCGGTGCGCAGACCGCGGGCGTCCACGCGTACCGGCACCGGCTCCAGGCCCGCCGCGCGGATCACCTCGCGCAGCCGCGTCCAGCCCGGCTCCTCGCAGCCGACCGCGGTGATGCCACGGGCGCGCAGCACATGGCTCAGGCGCCGTACGCCGTCGGTCACGCTCGTGCACACCGTCACGTCCTCGGGAGAGGCGGACACCCCGCGGGAGCGGCTCAGGTAGGCGGCGAGCAGGCGCCGGAGCCGGAGGTGGCCGCCGGGCGGCGGGTAGCCGAGCTCCGTGAACGCCACGGTGGTCACCTGCGTGCGGACCGCCTCGGCCCACCGGCGGCGCGGAAACGCCCGCAGGTCCGGCAGGCCCGGGGCCAGGTCGAAGCGGGCCACGGGAGCCGGGCGCGGCGCGCGGTCCGCGGAGCCTCGGTCCGGGCTGTTCGACCAGCGCACCCGGGTCGCGGAACCGGTCTGCGCCTCCAGGTATCCCTCGGCGACGAGCTGCCCGTACGCCTCGGTCACCGCCCAGCGCGAACAGCCCAGGTCGGCGGCGAGCTGCCGGCTGGGCGGCAGGGCGGTACCGATCTCGATCCGCCCCGCCCTGATCGCCGTACGCAGCGCCCGCTTGACCCGTTCGTGCAGCGGTCCGGTGCCGTCCCGGCCCAGCTGGAGCAGGAGGTCACCGGCCAGGTTGGTCTGAGTCGCCCGCACATTGGTCTGTGATTCCCGCATGCCATTGGACAGTAGCAGCGAGCCATTTCTCCCTACCTTCGAACCATGGCATCCCTGAGGCACTCCCGGCCGCCCCAACCCCACCAGCTGTTCCACGGCGTGTTCGCGGACTGGTCCGCCAGGGCCGGTGTCTTCTCGGCGCTGCCGGACGCGCCGGTCGAAGACCGGCCGGAACCCGCTCAACCGTCCCGCAGCGCATCAACCCCGGTCCCGCGGTCCGTGTCTGTCTCCTCCGAACCGAACCCGGTGAGAAGGGGGAAGACATGCGTGTACGTACGGCCCTGGTGGCGACGACGGCTGTGGCACTGACGGCCGCCCTGGCGGGCCCCGCCCTCGCGGCGGCGCCCGCCGACGACCACGCGACGACCAGAGCGGCCGTCGAGGCAGCCGTCGAGGACGGCGTCCCCGGCGTAACGGCGACCGCGAAGGACGCGCACGGCAGCTGGTCGACGAACGTGGGCGTGGGCAACCTCCGGACGGGGAAGCCCCGTTCGGCCGAGGACCGCTACCGCGTCGGCAGCATCACCAAGACCTTCGTGGCCACCGTGCTGCTCCAACTGGAGGCGGAGGGCAGGCTGTCGCTGGACGACACGGTGGAGAAGTGGCTGCCGGGAGCGGTCCGCGGCCACGGCCACGACGGCCGCGCCATCACCGTCCGCCAGCTCCTCAACCACACCAGCGGAGTCTTCAATTACACGGAGGACGACACCTTCGTCCGCACCTATTTCCTGAAGGACGGCTTCTTCAAGCACCGTTACGACCGGAAGACCCCGCGGGAACTGCTGGCGGTCGCGATGTCCCACAAGCCGAACTTCGCACCGGGCACCTCCTGGAGTTACTCCAACACGAACTACCTCCTGGCCGCGATGGTGATCGAAAAGGTCACGGGCCATTCGTACGGATCGGAAATCCGCGACCGAATCATCGCCCCACTCCACCTGACCGCCACCTCGGTCCCCGGCAGCCGGGTCACCGTCCCGCAGCCCAGCAGCCGCGCCTACTCCAAACTCGCCGAAACGACGACGGGCCCGACGTACGACGTCACGACCCTGAACCCCTCCCTGGCCCACGGCTCGGGCGAGATGATCTCGGACTCCGCCGACCTGGACCGCTTCTACGCGGCCCTGCTCGGCGGCCGTCTCCTCCCACCGCACCAGCTGAAGGAGATGAAGACCACGGTGAAGGCCGATGTCGTCCCGGGCGCCCGCTACGGCCTGGGCCTGATCGACCGCACCCTGTCCTGCGGCGTCCACGTCTGGGGCCACGACGGCGGCATCCACGGCTCCTCGTCCGTCGCGGCGACCACGGTGGACGGCCGGCATTCCCTCGCCTTCAACTTCAACGGGGACTGGTCGGGGGACAGCGACGCGGTGATCGAGGCGGAGTTCTGCGCCAAATGACCTCCGATTCACACCACCGTGTAAACAAAAGGCGGGTGTAAACGAGCGGACTCCGACACGAAGCACCGAGTTAATCCGTACGCAATATTCATGCCGCCTCATATCGGCTAACCCGCTGTTCACGGGGATGGCTCGATTTACGCAAGGCGGGTGGTCGTGTGCGTGCTAGGCGCGGACTGCACGTGCTCTCGGTCTACGAGGGTTTCTTCTCCGGCGGAGCCCGGATCGTCCACAGCGATGTCGTACTGGGACTGCAGGAGGGTGACCAGCACCATCGCGTGCTGAGCATCCATGGCGAGGTGCACCGGGAGGCCACCCGGCAGCGCATGGAGGACGACGCCTGCTACCGGTCGCTGACCGCGGCCGGGGTGGGCGTCACTTCCCTGGGCCGCACCTTCCCCGCAAGCGGTGATCCGGCCACGTTCACCGGCCCGGAGCTGGCCGATACGGCCCGGGCCACGGCGGACGCCGACGTCATCCTCTCCCTCAAGGAGCAGCCGCTGCGCCTGCTCAACCAGGCGGGCCTCCCGCGCCGCCCGGTCGTGGTCTGTCTGCACCGCTCCGACCCGGAGAACCAGGGCCGGGCCCTCGACGACCTCAAGGCCGCCATCGCCGACGGCACGGTCGCCGCGTGCGTGTGCTGCGCGGAGTCCACGCGGGCCGCGTACGAGGCCGCCGGGATCCCGGCCGGCCTGCTGCACGTCATCCCGAACGGCGTGGACCTGCTGCGCTTCCGCCCCGACCCGGCCCGCCGGCTCGCGCTGCGCACGTCCCTCGGGATCCCCGCCACCGCTCCGGTGGTCGTCTTCGCGGCCCGCTACGACGCGATGAAGAACGTCCCGCTTTTCCTGCGGGCCGCGCGGGAGTGGCTGGAGCGGGAGCCGTACGGGCACGCGCTGATGTGCGGTGCCGGGATGACGCCCCTCAACCCGGGACTGGACGCGGACATCGACGCCGCGTTCGGCGCTGGCCGGCGGCGGCTCGCGGACCGCCTCCACCCGCTCGGGGTCCGGCACGACATGGAGCACGTCTATGCCGCCGCCGACGTGGTCGCCCTCACCTCCTCCTGGGGCGAGGCGGCGCCGCTGTGCCTGATCGAGGGCATGATGTGCGGCGCGGTCCCGGTGGCCACCGACGTCGGCGACAGCGCGGCCATCGTGACCGGCCACGGCATCGTCACCCCGCCGGACCCGACGGCCATCGCCCAGGCCTGGACGACCGCCACCGCCTCCCGAGCCGCCTTCGCCCCGGCCCTCGCCGCCAGTCGCGAACGCTTCAGCAGGTCACGGATGATCGCGTCGTACGCCGCCCTGCTGGACCGGGTGGCCGCGGGGGCCGCGGCGAGGCGGACGCTGCCGGAGCCACTCTGACCCGCAGCATCCGGCTGGTGGGCGACTTGATCCCCGAGTTCGACCAGTGACAATCCGGCCGACGATATGAGGAGGGGGCCGCCGGTCCCAGGCCCGGCGGCCCCCTCCTCTCCCCTCCTGATACAGCCCCGGTCCGTCACTACCGGGGCAGCACCACGACATACGCGGCGGGATCCCGGTCGCCGGACGCCATCAGTGCCGTGCGGACGACCGCCGCCTGCTGCTCCAGGGAGTCGCGGAGCTTCTTCGGGGTGATGTAGACGACCGTGATGCCGAGGCGCTCCAGGTGTTCGCGCTTGCGGGCGTACTCCGACCACAGGGCGTCCTCGTCCTGGCGCGGGGCGCGGGTGTCCAGCTCGACCGCCACCGCCTGCTCCGGCCAGTACGCGTCGAGGCCGCCGAGGTGCGGACCTCCGGGGAGGCGCAGGTCGACGTTCCAGACCGGGTCGGGGAGGCCGTACTGCTGGACCATCCGGTACAGCCGGTCCTCGGCGATCGCGCGGCCCTCGGCCAGCAGCGAGTCCACCGCGTCCACCACGTGCGGGCGGCTCAGCAGCTTGGCGTTGTTCAACTCCCGTACCACCGAGGCAGGTTCGCAGTGGCCGCCGCGCACCGCCTCCGTCAGCAGACGGCGTACCGCGCCGGCGTCCGACAGCTCGGACACCGCGTCGGCCAGGGCGCGCGGGACCGGTGCGATCGGAACTCCCGTCACCTGCTGGGGAGTCGGGAGCGCAGCCGTACGGACGATCCGGGCGCAGCCCGTCGAGCGCAGCCGGCGCAGCCGCGGGACCAGGACGTCGATCTTGTCCAGGGACAGTAGCGGCGGGGCGGAGGTGAAGCCGTGCAGGGTCAGCGCCGCCAGGCCCGTGATCACGGCCTCCGCGTACACCGGTCGGTGCGGTTCGTCCGCGCCGGGCTGGGCCGGCACCCCCGGTGCCGACTCCCGGGACGCGTACATCAGCACCGCGTGCAGCCGCTCCTCGCTGGTCGGCGGGCCCGGGTGGAGCAGGAAGACGCCCGGGAGGAACTGCTGCCAGGGGCCGCCGGGGCGGCACTGCTCGTTCATCTCCGCGGACGAGACCCCGTGCGAGCGCAGCACGGCCGTCGTCACGACTCGGCGGTGCACCTCCGCGAGGTGGCGGAGGGGGCGGGGGGAGGCCGGGGGGAGCGGGGTGTTGTGGTTCATGTCGGGGGGTTTTCCGCGCCCGGCCCGCCCTTTAACCGCTGTTACACGCTCGTCGACAAATACGGACAAGGCGGCACTAAAGGACGCATGTTCGGGTGCCGATAGGGCACGGAAAACCCCTGGTCCAAACGGGTTGGCCCAGGGGTTACGGGTGTTATTGACCGGATTCCGTAACGGTCACTGGTGGCTCAGTCGTTGGCCAAAGCTTGTGCCCGAAGCGCCCGCGCCAGGTCGTCGCGCGCCTCGAGGACCAGCCTCCGCAGCGCCGGTGCCGCGTCCTCGTGGGCGGCGAGCCAGGCGTCCGTCGCGTCCAGTGTCGACTGCGCCTCCTGCTGGGGCGGGTAGGCCGGGAACAGGCCCCGGACCACGTCCATCCCGATCTGGATCGACCGCTCCTGCCACACCCGCTCGATCGCCGCGAAGTACTTGGAGACGTACGGCGCGGTCAGCTCCCGCTGCGACGGCTGCGCGAAGCCCGCGATGGTGGCCTCCACCAGGGCGTTGGACAGCGCGTCCGACTCCACGACCTGCGCCCACGCCTGCGCCTTGACCGCCTCGGAGGGGCGGGCGGCCAGGCAGCGGACCTGGTGGCGCTTGCCGGAGGCCGTGTCGTCGCGGGCCAGCTCGGCCGCCAGCGCCGTCTCGTCCGCGGCCCCGTGCGCGGCCAGCGGTTCCAGGAACGCCCAGCGCAGCTCCTGGTCGACCTCGAGCCCCTCGATCTTCTCCGTGCCCTCCAGCAGGCCCCGCAGCAGCTGCAGATCGGCCGGCGTCGAGGCCACCGTCGCGAAGAAGCGCGCCCAGGCCAGCTGGTGCTGGCTGCCCGGCCCGGCCGCCCGCAGCTCCCGCTGGGCACCCTCGGCGAGCAGCGCCTCACCGGTCGGACGCCACTCGGGCGCCACGTAGTGGACCAGCGCCGAGTTGGCCCACGCGTGCAGCATCTGCAGCACGCCGATGTCCGACTCGCGGCCCGCGAAGCGCAGCACGAAGTCGACGAACTCCCTCGCCGGCAGCAGCGCGTCCCGCGTCAGGTTCCACAGCGCCGACCAGCACAGCGCCCGCGCCAGCGGGTCGGTGATGTCCCCGAGGCCGGCCCGCAGCGCGGCCAGCGAGGTCTCGTCGAAGCGGATCTTGCAGTACGTCAGGTCGTCGTCGTTGACCAGCACCAGCTCCGGCGCCTCGGCCCCGGCCAGCTCCGACACGACCGTACGGGCGCCCTCGACGTCCACCTCGGCCCGCGCGTACCGCTCCAGCGCCCCGCTCTCCGAGCGCCGGTACAGGCCCACCGCCACGCGGTGCGGCCGGAGTTCGGGGTGGGATTCCGCCGCCTCCTGCAGGACGGCCAGCTCGTCCACGCGGCCCTCCGCGTCCAACAGAACCTGCGGAGTGAGGGAGTTGACACCTGCCGTCTGCAGCCAGGCCCGCGACCACGTGGCCATGTCCCGGCCGCTGGTCTCCGCCAGCACCGACAGCAGGTCGCCGAGGCGCGTGTTGCCGTACGCATGCCGCTTGAAGTAGCGGCGAGCGCCTTCCAGGAACGCGTCCCGGCCGACGTACGCCACCAGCTGCTTCAGTACGGAGGCCCCCTTGGCGTACGTGATGCCGTCGAAGTTGAGCTTCGCGTCCTGCAGGTCGCGGATGTCGGCGGTGATCGGGTGCGTGGAGGGGAGCTGGTCCGCGCGGTACGCCCAGGCCTTGCGGCGGTTGGCGAAGGTGATCCAGGCGTCCTTGAAGCGGGTCGCGCCGACGTTGGCGAAGGTGCCCATGAAGTCCGCGAAGGACTCCTTCAGCCACAGGTCGTCCCACCACACCATGGTGACCAGGTCGCCGAACCACATGTGCGCCATCTCGTGCAGGATGACGTTGGCCCGCGCCTCGTACGAGGCCTGTGTCACCTTGCCGCGGAAGATGTACTCCTCGCGGAAGGTCACCAGGCCCGGGTTCTCCATCGCGCCCAGGTTGTACTCGGGCACGAACGCCTGGTCGTACTTCCCGAAGGGGTACGGGTAGTCGAAGTTGTCGTGGAAGAAGTCCAGGCCCTGCTTGGTGACGAGGAAGACGTCGTCGGAGTCGAAGTACGGCGCCAGGCCCTTGCGGCACAGGGCGCCGAGGGGGATCTCCAGCGTCGTACCGTCCTCGAAGGTGCGCGAGTACGAGTCGGTGACGTAGTGGTAGGGGCCGGCCGTCACGCATGTGATGTACGTCGAGATCGGCTTGGTCTCCGCGAACCTCCAGACACCGTCCGTGAGTTCACCGACGCCGTTGCTCCAGACCGTCCAGCCCTCCGGTGCCCGTACCTCGAAGCGGAAGGGGGCCTTGAGGTCGGGCTGCTCGAAGTTGGCGAAGACGCGGCGGGAGTCGGCGGGCTCGTACTGGGTGTACAGGTACACCTCGCCGTCCTCGGGGTCGACGAAGCGGTGCATGCCCTCGCCGGTGCGGGAGTAGGCGCACTGGGCGTCGACGATCAGCTCGTTGTCGGCGGCCAGGTCCTCCAGGAGGATCCGCGAGCCGTCGAAGACCGCGCCCGGGTCGAGATCCTTGCCGTTGAGTGAGACGGCGGTCACACTCGGCGCGATCAGATCGGCGAAGGTCGCGGCGCCGGGCTCGCTGCTGCGGAAGCGGATCGTGGTGACGGACCGGAAGGTGCGCGGACCGTCGCCGACCTCGTCGCCCACCGCCGTACGCAGATCGAGGGACACGTCGTACCCGTCGACGGACAGCAGTGCGGCCCGCTCCCGGGCCTCGTCACGGGTCAGATTCTCACCGGGCACGGGCGGTACTCCCTCTGGACATATCGGACATGGGTGGGGTGCGGCGGAACAGGACCGATCCTGCCATGTGCCCCTGACGCCGGGCACCCGGGAATGGGGGCGGCATGGTGGGTGTTGCCTGGGGAAACGCACGCCTTTCCTAGGAGAGCCATGTCCGAGAGCGCGACCACGTCCGCCAAGACGCCCGTCGACTTCTGGTTCGACCCGCTGTGCCCCTGGGCCTGGATGACGTCCCGCTGGGTGCTGGAAGTGGAGAAGGTCCGGGACATCGAGGTCCGCTGGCACATCATGAGCCTGGCCGTGCTCAACGAGAACCGGATAGACGAGCTGCCCGAGCAGTACCGGGAGATGCTCGCGACCAAGGCGTGGAAGCCGGTGCGCGTGGTGACCGCGGCCTGGCAGAAGCACGGCGCGGACGTCCTCGGCCCGCTCTACACCGCGCTCGGCACGCGCATCCACAACCAGGGCGAGGGTCCGACCGTCGAGGCGATCGTCGGTGCGCTCGCGGACGCCGGCCTGCCCGCCGACCTGATCGACTACGCCGATCAGGAGGACTTCGAGTTCGAGGCCGAGCTGCGCGCCTCCCACAAGGAGGGCATCGAGAAGGTCGGCCAGGAGGTCGGCACCCCGGTCATCGCCGTCCCCGGCTCCGACGGCGAGCAGATCGCCTTCTTCGGTCCGGTCGTCACCCCGGCCCCCAAGGGCGAGGACGCCGCCAAGCTCTGGGACGGCACCCTCGCGGTGGCCTCGGTGCCGGGCTTCTACGAGATCAAGCGCACGCGCACGGCGGGTCCGGACTTCAGCAACCTGTAGGGCGCCTACAAGGGGAAGTCGCCGCCGTCCTGCCAGTCGTTGTACCGCTGGTACCGGGTGCAGTTCCCGTTGTTGCCGGTGCAGCGCCGGTAGGCCTGCGGATCCGACCTGGTGAGCGCGACCCACTTCAGCTCGGCGGAAGTGAGCCTGCGGAACGTCTGCAGCTGCGACGTGTTGCAGTTGGGGCAGCGCACATCCATGGCGGACACCTCCACGAGACGAGGGATCCGGCGAGCGTAGGCCCCCGCAGAGCCGCCGCGGCAGCCCGGAATCCGTCCCGCCAGGGCGGATTCCGGACGTCACTGCCCGGCGGCGGCCTCCACCCGGAAACTCTCGGGCAGGAGGTCGCCCTTTCCCCTGTTCAGATACGGCTGGTACCAGAGGCACTTCTCGGCGGTGCAGCGCCAGAGGTTGCCCACGAAGAATCGGGGTCCCTTCTTCTCCCGGACCGCCGCCTTCTCCTTCGCGTTGAGTTGGCGGAACTTCTGTCTGCTCCGGCAGGTCGGGCACTCCCGCTCGATCTCGGTCATCAACCCCTCCTCGCGATCACCGCCAGGTCCGGGAAGTCGGTCACCACCGCGTCGACTCCCAGGTCGTAGTACAGCGCGTACTCGGCGAATGCGTCCCCGAAATCGTTGGGTCCGGTGCCGCGGCGGAATTCCGGCGGCAGGAACTGGTTCTCGGAGCGGAAGGTGTACGGGCCCACCCGCAGGCCCGCCGCGTGCGCGTCCGTGAGGAGGGACGTGCCGGTGAGCGACGACTTGTCGGGGCCGATCCAGTCCGCGTACTCCGCGATCCTCGCCAGGCCCGCCGGCGTCATCATGTCCTGGTAGGTCGTCGAGGGCAGGTCGTACGGTCCGCCCGTCGTGCCCAGCGCCTGCCACAGCGGCAGGCCCAGTCCCGTCATCCGCTGCAGGCTCGTCGGCTCGAAGGACTGGATGACGCATTCGCGCGGGCCCAGCCGGTTGCGGCGGACGGCCGCCGCCAGCCTCGGCTCCAGCTCCAGGCCGATCGAGCGGAAGTACGTGGGGTGTTTCGTCTCCGGGAAGACGGCGATCGTGCGGCCGTGCGTCCTCGACAACTTCCGCGCCAGGTCGACCACTTCCTGGAAGGTGAGGACCCGGTCGCGGCCGTCGAAGACCGTGTTGCGGTTGCGGACGGCGGGGAGCCGCTCGACCGCCCGCAGGGTCTTGAGCTCCGCCAGCGTGAAGTCCTCCGTGAACCAGCCGGTGACCGAGCGGCCGTCCACCGTCTTGGTCGTACGGCGGTCCGCGAACTCGGCGTGCGAGGCCACGTCCGTCGTCTGCGAGATCTCGTTCTCGTGCCGGACGACCAGGACGCCGTCCTTCGTCGGCACCAGGTCCGGTTCGATCCAGTCGGCGCCGGTCTGGGCGCCGTACGTGTAAGCAGCCGCGGTGTGTTCCGGGCGCCAGCCCGCCGCGCCCCGGTGGCCGATGACCAGCGGGCGGTCCCGGTGCCCGCCGGAGGCCGCCCGTGCGGGTACGGCCGCGGCCGCCGGGGTTGCGGCGGCCGCGAGCAGCAGGGATCGACGTCTTATGCGGTACATCCAACTCCCTTTCGTCATACGGCAATTCAGCCGCGCGCCCGACCCCGCGCCGCCGCCAGCCGGGCCAGATGGTCCTCGTAGGCCTTCGCGTAGTACGCCGCCCGGCCCGGGTCCGGCTCCACCACCGCCGTCGGCTCCGTCCACGCCGCCGCGTCCAGCGCCACCCCGTACCGCTCCGCCGCAGCCAACACCGCGCCCCGCGCGCCCACTTCACCCTCGACCACCCTGAGCGGGCGCCCCAGGACGTCCGCGAGCAGCCGCATCCAGGCGGGGCTGCGCGTGCCGCCGCCGCAGACGGCCAGCGAGCCCGTCAGGCCCGCCGCCGCCAGGCAGTGCCGGGCGGCGTACCCGATGCCCTCGCAGGTCGCGCGGACCAGGTCGGCCTTCGTCGACTCCAGGGAGACGCCGGTGAGTTCGGCGCGCAGCCGGGGCTCGACGAAGGGGGCGCGTTCGCCGGACGGGGCGAAGTACGGCAGGACGCGGACCCCGTTCGCGCCCGGCGGGGTCTCGGCGAGCAGGGCGTCGACGTCCTCGTGCCGGACGCCGGTGGTCGACAGCACCCAGTCCAGGGCCGCCGTGCCGACCATCGCGGGCATGGCGCGCAGCCAGTGGCCGGGGCGGTCGGTGGAGATGTACAGGCCGGCCGGTTCGCCGCTCAGGTCGAGGTCGGTGGTGGCGACGAGGCTGGCCAGACAGGTGCCGACGATGAGGAGACCGTCGCCCGGGGTGGTGACCCCCGCGCCGAGTGCGCAGGACGGCAGGTCGTACGGCCCGTTCGCGAGCCGGGTGCCGGACGGCAGGCCCTCGCCGAGCGCCTCCGCCGTGGTGATCGGGTCGCCGACGGGGGCGAGCAGACCGCGGCGGTGGGTCAGGCCCAGCAGCTCCACCACCCGGTTGTCGTACGTCCGTGTCCGCGGGTCGAGGAACGGCATCGAGGCATCCGAGACATCCGTCGTCACGGGAGCGCCCGTCAGCCGCCGGAACACCATGTCCTTGCAGTACAGCGCGGTGCTCGCCGCGTCGAGGGACTTCGGTTCGTAGCGGTCCAGCCAGGCCAGCAGGGGGCCCGGACAGCCCGGGAACATGGCGCTCCCGGTCCGCCGGAACACCGTCTCGAAGGTGCCGTCCGCCAGCCACTGGTCGAGCAGCTCGTGCGCCCGCCCGTCCATCCAGGAGGCGGCGGGCCGCACCGGCCGGCCCTCCTTGTCGACCAGCCAGACGCCGTCGCCCTGACCGGTGAGGCCGGCCAGTTCGATCGGCTCCGGCACCTTCGCGGTCAGCTCCTGCAGCACACCGACGACGGCCGCGTACACCTCCTCCATGTCCTGCTCGACCACACCGCCGTGCAGGGCGAGGCCGACGGGTCGTGCCTCGACAGCGAGTTCACGGCCGGTGGCGTCGAACGCGGCAGCCTTCACCATGGACGTGCCTACGTCAATCCCGACGTACATAGCGGGCTCTCCTTTACGGTTCGGCAGCGCCCCTGTAGGGGCGCGGGGAACTGCGCGACCAGCCACGACGCCGCCGCAGACCAAAGACGACACATCGCGGCATTCATGTCAGCGCGTGTGCAAGCGGCTCCCCGCGCACCCAGCGGCCCACTTCCTCCGCCGCGATCCGCGCCGCTTTCTCGGCCACCGCGCGTGACGCCCCGCCCAGGTGCGGCGTCATCACCAGCCGGTCGCGGAACCCGAACAGCCGCGAACCCTCCGGCACCGGCTCCTGCTGGTAGGTGTCGAGGGCCGCCGCCGACACCTGACCGCTCTCCAGCGCGTCGCACAACGCCTCCTCATCCAGGAGGGGCCCGCGGGCCGCGTTCACCACCACCGAGCCCCGGGGAAGCAGCGCCAGCTGCCGCGCGCCGATCAGGCCGCGGGTCTCGGCCGTGAGACGGGCGTGCAGGGTGATCACCCGGGAGCGGCGCAGGAGTTCGTCGAGCGAGGAGACGCGCAGGCCGTGGATCTCGCCGCGGACATAGGGGTCGTGGACCATCACCTGCGCGCCGAAGGCGCACAGCGCGCGGGCGACCCGGCTGCCGACCGCGCCGTAGCCGACGAGCCCGATGGGGAGGTCCTCCAGCTCCAGACCGCTGTGTTCGTAGGTGTAGTACGTCGCCCCCTGCCAACTCCCTTGCCCAGCAAGGAGGTTGTGGGCCTGCGGGATGCGCCGCAGGGCCGCCAGCATCAGGCCGACGGTGAACTCGGCGGTCGCGGCGGCGTTGCGCCCGGGGGCGTAGCAGACGCGGACGTCGTGCCGCTTGGCCGCGTCCAGGTTGACGTTGACCGGGCCGCCCCGGCACACGACCACCAGGCGCAGGTCGGGGCAGGCGTCGAGGACGCGTTCCGTGACCGGGCCCATCTGGGTGACCAGCACCTGCGCACCCGCCAGCGCGTCGATCAGCTCGTCCTCGGCGTCGCTCGCCTCCGTCACCTCCGCCACCGGACCGAAGGGCTCAAGGGGCCAGCCGAGGGTCAGTTCGCTCACTTCACAGTCGAGTTCGTGGCCGACCGCCGCAGTGATGAGCGACGGCAGGATGAAGTGGTCGCCGGCGGCGACGACACGTACAGGATCGCTCATCGCAGGGAGTCTCCCGTTTCGGCGTCGAAGACATGGGTGAGGCGCGCGTCGGCGGTGACCCGTACGGGCTCGTCGTGGGCGAGGCGCACCTCGGGGTCGGTGAGGACGACGAGGGGGCGTTCGACGCCGTCGAGGGCGAGGGTGGCGATGCCCGCCTCCAGGAGGGGTTCGTGGGCCACGACCTTGGCGGGCAGGCCGTCGTCGCCGGAGAGGTGGAGGTCCTCCGGGCGGATCCCGACCACCACCTCGCGGCCCTCCGCCACCGGCACCGGCAGGGCGATCCGCACCGTGTCCGACAGGCGGGCGTGGCCGTCGGCGGTCGCGGTCCCCGGCAGCAGGTTGATCGCGGGTTCGCCCACGAAGTCCGCGACGAACAGGTTGGCCGGGCTGTCGTAGATCTCGTACGGCGTACCCAGCTGCTGGATCACGCCGTCCTTCATCACGGCGATCCGGTCGGCGAGGGAGAGGGCCTCCTCCTGGTCGTGCGTCACCAGGATCGTCGTATGGCCCAAGTCCCTTTGGATACGCTTGAGTTCGCGGCGGGTCGTGTCGCGCTGGGCCGCGTCCAGGTGGGAGAGGGGTTCGTCCAGCAGTAGTACGTCCGGTTCGCGGATGAGCGCCCGGGCCAGCGAGACGCGCTGTTTCTGGCCGCTGGACAGGCCGGCCGGGCGGGCCTGAAGGATGCCGGTGAGGTCGACCCGTTCGGCGATCTCGGCGACCTTGCGGGTGACCTCCTTGCGATCGCTGCCTCTGCGCGCCTTCAGGCCGAACGCCAGGTTCTCCGCCACCGTCAGCGGCGGATAGAGGGCGTAGTTCTCGAAGGCCACGCCGATGTTGCGGCGCTGCGCCGGGCGGTCCACCACCGACGCGCCGCCCACCAGGATGTCCCCGCCGGTCACGGTCTCCAGGCCGGCGATCATCCGCAGGGTCGTCGACTTGCCGCATCCGGAGGGGCCGAGCAGCCCGAGCAGCTCGCCGGAGTGCAGGGCGAGGTCGATGCCGCGTACGGCGTCCACCGACGTGCGCCCCCGCGAGCGGTAGGTCTTGCGCAGATCACGTAGCTCCAGCTCGGTCATCGCTGCCCTTCGTCGCGCAGACTTGGTAATTGACCTTGTGCTCGTCCAGGTCCCGCAGCGCCTCCGCCGACGCCCCGTCGTCGACCAGGAGCAGGTCGAAGCGGGAGAGCGGGACGACCCGGTGCAGGGCGGTCCGGGCGAGTTTGGTGTGGTCGATCAGCAGGACATTGCGGGCCGCCGAGTCGAGCATCGCCCGCTTCACCGACACGATGTGCTGCTCCTGGTGGTAGGCGAAACCCCCGCGCACGGCCGAGGTCGACGCGAAGCAGACGTCGACCCGGAGGGACTGGATCGCCTCGACGCAGGACACGCCGAGGAAGGAGGAGTGCAGCGGGTCGTAGTCGCCGCCCAGGGCCATCAGGTGGATGCCCCGCTGGTCGGCGAGCAGGTTGAGCGCCTCCAGGAAGTTGGTGACGACCGTGAGCGGGGTTATCTCGCCCAGGCGGAGTCTGCGGGCTATCTCCAGGGTGGAGGTGGAGTCGTCGAGCATGATCGCCATGCCGGGCTCTATCGAGCGCATCGCCTGCTCGGCCACGGCCGCCTTCTCCGCACGCATGGTCTTCAGCCGGTACTGGACGTTGGACTCGAAGACACCGGACGGCTGTGCGGTCACACCGCCTCTGAACTTCCTTACGATTCCCTGCCGTTCGAGCTCGTCGAGGTCCCGGTGGATGGTCATCAGGCTCACCCCGAAGTGCTCGGCGAGCTCGGCCGCGGTCGCCGAGCCCTGGGCCAGGACCCGTTCGGCCATGGCGGCCTGGCGGGCCGCGGGGCCCTGCTGCGTGTTGTTCATTGCCCGATCCTTCGTCCTGGACGCTCCGGCCGGTCGGCCTCGAACAGCAGCAGGTTCTCAGGCTGGACCGTCAGCCGTACGGGATCGTCGGGCCGCAACCCCGTCGTGTCGGCGCGCGGGGCGACCAGCGACACGTGCTGCTCGCCGAGCCGGACGGTGACCTCGACGGACCGGCCGAGCACCTCGGTGACGTAGACCGTGCCGACGAGTTCGTGCCCAGGGCCCTCGCCGAGCGTGAGATCACGCGGCCGGACGCCGATCAGCACCTCCGTACCGGGAGAGGCCGCGGCTGCGATCGGCAGCTCGACCTTCCCGTCCGCCGACCGGAAACCGCCGTCGGCCGCGACGGCCCCCGGCAGCAGATTGATCCGCGGCCGTCCGAAGGCCCGCGCGACCTCGGTGTCGCAGGGCCGGTACCAGATCTCCTCCCGGGTCCCCGTCTGCACGATCCGTCCCTCCCGGATCACGCCGATCCGGTCGCCGAGCGCCAGCGCCTCGACGGAGTCGTGGGTGACGTAGAGCGTGGTCGTGTTCTGGACCGCGCCGATCGCTTTGAGTTCCGCCCGCATCTGCTGGCGGAGTTTGGCGTCGAGGTGGGAGAGGGGTTCGTCGAGGAGGAAGGCGCGGGCCGGGCGGACCAGGACCCGGCCGAGGGCGATGCGCTGCCGCTGGCCGTTGGAGAGTTGGCCTACCGGGCGGTCCAACAGGGCGCTGATACCCAGGAGTTCGGCGATGGAGCCGATACGGTCGCGGGCCTCGGCGGCGGGCAGACGGTGGCGGGGCGAGCGGAGCGGGGAGGCGAGGTTGTCGTAGGCGGAACGGTGCGGGTAGAGGGCGTAGCTCTCGAAGCACATCGCCACGCCCCGCTCGTAGGGCTCCACGCCCTGCATGTCCTTGCCGTCGAGCATGACGGTTCCGGAGTCGGGCTGTTCCAGCCCCGCGACGGTTTTGAGCGTCGTCGTCTTGCCGGCGCCGGACGGTCCCAGCAGGCAGAAGAACTCGCCCTCCCGGACGTCGAGTTCGAGGCCGTCCAGGGCCGTGACCTTGCTGTACGTCTTCCGGATCCCCCGCAGCCCGATCATGACTTCACCGCCCCGAAGGACAGTCCCCGCACCAGATACCGCTGGATGGTGAGGGCCAGCAGCAGCGGCGGTACGACGGAGACGAGGGCCGCCGCGGCCGTGAGGTTGTACTTGGGACGGTCGCCGCCGAGGAAGGACAGCGCACCGACCGTCACCGTTTGCGCCTCATTGGAGGTGAGGATCAACGGGAACACGAAGTTGTTCCAGGCGAAGATGAAGGCGAGCAGCGACACCGCCGCGATACCCGGTTTCACCAGCGGAAGGGCGACCTTGAAGAAGGCCTGCTTGCGCGTGTAGCCGTCCAGCAGGGCGGCCTGTTCCAGCTCCGGTGTCAGATCGGCGAAGTAGGACCGCATGATCCACACGATCAGCGGGAGCGTGACCAGTTGCAGCACCCAGATCATGCCGACGTACGTGTCGAACAGGCCGAGCTTCTGGTACAGCACGAACAGCGGGATGATCACGGTGAGTTCGGGCGCGAACCGGAACGACAGCAGCGTGAACATCAGGTTCTCGGAGCCCTTGAACCGCCACCGCGCCGACGCGTACGCCGCCGGAAGCCCGACGACCAGGGACAGCGCGACCGCCCCCACCGACACCACCAGGCTGTTCACGAAGAACCGCACGAACGGGATGCCCTCGCTGTCGCCGAGCACCGTGCGGTACCCGTCGAGGGTCGGGGAGAAGGAGAAGTAGGTGCTGAAGAGCTCGTTCGCGGGCTTGAGGGACAGGATCACCATCCAGGCGATCGGGAACAGGGCGAAGACGAAGTAGAGGATGAGGGCGAGATCCGCCAGCCATCCCAACAGGCGCTTTCTGACGGTCATTTCGCCTCGGCCGCCTTTCGCTGGATCTTGCCGAGATGGCGTACGAGCACCATCGCGGCCAGGTACACCACGGCCCACAGCACGATCGTGTAGCTGATCCCGAAGCTGTAGCGCTGGAAGCGGATCGCCTCCAGGTACGCCCGGATCTGCAGGACCACGGTCGAGTCGCCCGGGCCGCCCTCCGTCAGGGCGTAGATGATGTCGAAGACCTTCAGCGAGTCCATGAACCGGAAGATCACCGCGACCAGGACGTACGGCCACAGCATCGGCAGCGTCAGGCGCCGGAAGGTGTACCACCAGCCCGCTCCGTCGACTGCCGCCGCCTCGAAGGGACTTGTGGGCAGCGAGCGCAGCCCGGCCAGTGCGAGGATCGCCACGAACGGGGTGTAGACCCAGACGTCGACGGCGATCGACGACAGCAGCGCACCGGTCGGGGTGTCCGTCCACTGGACTCCCCCCAGGCCGAAGGGTTTCAGGAGGTGGTTCACCACCCCGACCGACGGCTGGAGCATCAGCTTCCACATGATCGCCGCGATCACCGGGGCGATCATCAGCGGCAGGATGAGGATCTTCTCCAGCACCCGCCCCACGATCGACGAACGGTGCAGCAGCAGGGCGACGGCCACCCCGAGCACGGTCTCCACCGCGGCGGCTCCGACGGCGTACAACACCGTCACCCACGCGGAGTTCCAGAAGGCGTCCTGCGTGAAGACGGTCTCGTAGTTGTGCAGCCGCACCATGTCCGGCTGCGGTTTGCTCGCCGAGAAGTCGAACAGCGTGTAGTACAGCCCGAGTCCGAAGGGATAGAGGATCCCGCAGGTCAGCAGGAGCGCCGGCACGATGAGGAAGTACGGGCGCAGGGTGAGCCGCCAGCCCATCGCCGCTCAGCCCACCTTGGAGGCGAGATCGCTCGCCAGCCCGTTCAGCACCGACTTCGCGTTCTTGCCGCCGTAGATCTCCTGGAGGGACGCGGCCCAGCTCGTCGTGGCGTCGAAGAACTGCGCCTGCGGGGTGAACTGGATCTTCGTCTGGTCGACGACCGTCTCGAAGGTCTCGATGAAGCCGGGCAGGTGCTTCATCTTGTCCTTGTACGCCGCGTCCTGGCTGATCGACTTGCGTACCGGGTCGATGTGGTTGTTGGTGACGGCGGCCTTGCGCAGGTGCTCCTTTCCGGTGGCCCACTGCAGGAACAACCAACTGGCGCTCTTCTTCTTGCTCTTGGCGTTCATGCCGAGCGACCAGATCCACATGTTGGTGGCGAGCGAGCCGTCCGGTCCCTTCGGCCCCGGGTGGAAGGCGATCTTCCCGGAGGCGGGGGAGGCCCCCTTCACCGCCTGGAAGTAGGCGGCCGTGTCCGCGTCGAAGAGCATGCCCGCCTTCTTCGCGCCGAGGTCGCTGGAGCACTGGTACCAGGTGTACGACGTCCAGGACGGCGGGCCGCCCTGCTTGACCATGCCGGCCCAGTCCTGGGTGAAGGCGATGGCCTCCGGGGTGTTCATGGCGGGCGTGAGCTTGCTGCCGTTCACGGTGAAGTCGTGCAGGCCGTTGCGGGCGTACATGGTCATGAAGCCCGGGTGGATGGTGGCCCAGCTGCGGGAGCCGCGCACGGCGATCCCGTACATGCCGTCGTATCCGGCGCCCGGGGCCTTGCGCTTGATGACTCCCGCGATCTCCCGCAACTCGTCGAAGGTCTCGGCCGGCTTGAGGCCGAGCTTCTTGAAGACCTCGGTGTTGTAGGCGACGACGTTCGTCTCCCAGCCCCACGGCAGCGCGTACTGGCCGCCCTGGCCGAGCGGTGCGCCCGCCTTCAGCGACCACTGGTCGGCCTGGAGGAGGTTGGGGAAGAAGTCGGCCTGGTCCCATTCGGCGCCGGTGGCCGAGGAGTTGCGCATCCAGGGGCCGAGGTCCTCGAGCCAGCCGGGTGGTCCGTACTGCCAGACCATGTAGGCGCCGAGCATGAAGACGTCGTAGGAGGCCCGCCCGCTGGAGAGATCCACGGTGAGCTTGTCGAAGTAGTTGTCCTCGGGGAAGACGTCGTACTCGACCTTGATGCCGGTCTTGGCGGTGAAGGACTTCAGGTCGGCGATGAGGGCGTCGGTGTACGGGTGCTTGTTGAGCAGGGCCTTGACGGTCTTGCCCTTCTCCCGCTTCCAGTCGAAGGAGCCGGTGACGTCGTCGGCGGCCGAGCCGTCGCTCTTGTTGTCGTCGCCGCCGAAGCCGGCCCCGCAGGCCGCGAGTAACGGGGTCGCGGCGGCCCCTGCTGTGAGGGCGAGGAAGCGTCGGCGGTCGTGCACGTGCTTGTCCATCCGTGACCTCCGCGTGGGGTTGGGCCCGGTGCGCTGTTGGGTTAACACGTCGAGTCGACTCGCTAACAGAGGGTGTAACGGCGGAAGTTGCGCGTCAATCCCTCGCGCAAGCGAAAATCCCGGGTCAATATCGAGGGAGGGTGTGAAGTTCACAGGCAAGGCCGCGATCGCCCGGGAGGCGCGGATGACGGTTGAGGGTGCAGGCGAGGTGTGGCTGGGCGTCGACCTGGGCACGCAGAGCGTCCGGGTGCTGGCGGTCGCCGGGGACGGCACGGTCCTCGGCAGCGGCTCGGCACCGCTCGGCGGGCGCCGGGACGGGGAGCGGCACGAGCAGGATCCGGGGGAGTGGTGGGCGGGGGTGTGCGCGGCCTCGCGGGCGGCGCTCGGTGCACTCGGTTCACTCGAAGGGGTGAGGATCGGCGGGCTCGCGGTGTGCGGGACGTCGGGGACCGTGTTGCTCACGGACGCCGAGGGGCAGCCGCTCAGCCCCGGGCTCATGTACGACGACGGGCGCGCGGCGGCCGAGGCGGCGAGCGCGCGGGCGGCCGGGCTGGCGGTGCAGGACACCTGGGCGCTGCCGAAGGCGCGCTGGCTCGTCGGGGCGTACGGGCCGGGCCGGATCACCCACCAGCCCGACGTGATCACCGCACGGCTCGTCGGCAGACCGGTGCCGACCGACTCCAGCCACGCCCTCAAGACGGCCTACGACGTGGAGCGGGAGGCCTGGCCGGACGTCATGGGGCTGCCCAGGGAGGCCCTGCCCGACGTCGTCCGCCCCGGCACCCGGCTCGGCGAGGTCTGCCCGGCCGCCGCGGAGGCCACCGGCATCCCCGCCGGCACCCCGGTGATCGCCGGGATGACCGACGGCTGCGCGGCCCAGATCGCCTCCGGTGCCCTGCGCCCCGGCTCCTGGAACTCGGTGCTCGGCACCACACTCGTCCTGAAGGGGGCGTCCCCGACGCCCGTGCACGACCCCACCGGCGTGGTCTACAACCACCTTGCTCCGGACGGGAGTTGGCTGCCCGGCGGCGCGTCCAGCGTAGGCGCGGGCGTGCTGACGGCGGCGTTCGCGGGCGCCGACCCGGCCGCCATGGACGCACAGGCGGCCGCCTTCGAACCGTCCGGCGCGGTGGCCTACCCGCTGGTGTCGCCCGGCGAACGGTTCCCCTTCCTGGCGCCGCACGCCTCCGCCCTGGTCCTCGGCGAGCCCAAGGGCGACGCCGACCTGTGGGCGGCGCTGCTGCAGGGCGTCGCCTTCACCGAACGGCTCTGCCTGGACTACCTCCACCACCTCGGCGCCCCGCTCGACGGCCCGCTGACCTTCACCGGCGGCGGCGCCCGCAGCCCGTACTGGAACCAACTGCGCGCCGATGTCCTGGGCCGCCCGGCCCGCGTACCGCTCCAGACCGAACCGGCCCTGGGGATGGCCGCGTTGGCCGCGTACGGCACCGGGGCGGGACCGGAGCTTGCGGACGTCGCCGAGCGTATGGTGCGCATCCGCACGGTCCTCGAACCCGACCCCGACCGTACGGCCCTGTTCGCCGAGCCGTACGCCCGTCTGGTCGACGAACTGGCGGCGCGGGGCTGGCTGCCGGCGCCGGTGGCGGCACACGCCCACGACCGGCTCGAACCGGACACCGTCGACTACCGCAATACTTCGGGCTCATGAGCACCACCCTGCTGCTGGCCCGCCACGGGCAGACCGTCTGGCACGCCGAGAACCGCTACGCGGGGGTGAGCGACGTCGCCCTCACCGAAACGGGCCGCGCCCAGGCGGAGGCCCTCGGCCGCTGGGCCGCCGCCCATCCCGTCGAGGCGATCTGGACGTCCCCGGTGTCCCGGGCGGTCATCACCGCCGAGCCCGTCTGCCGCGCCCTCGGCCTCACCCCGCACCGCGAACCCGACCTGCGCGAATGCGACTTCGGGGTGGCGGAGGGCCGTACGCTCGCCGAGTTCGCGCAGGAGCACCCGAAGGCGGCGGAGGCCTTCCGTGCCGATCCGGTCGCCCACCCCTTCCCCGGCGCCGAGGACCCGGCCGCCGCGGCCGCTCGGGGCGCGGCGGCCCTGCACCGCATCGCCGCGGCGCACGACGGCGAACGCGTCCTGGTCGTCGCCCACAACACACTGTTCCGCCTGGTGCTGTGCGAACTCCTGCGCATCCCGGTGTCTGATTACCGCCGCGTCTTCCCGCGCCTGCGGAACGCCGCCGTCACCGAACTCCGCATGGAAACCACGTCGGTTGGGCTGATGTCGCTGAACGTGCCGTGTGAGCCGGACGAGGCGTAGATGATGGCCGCATGACGGAGATCGACACCTCGGTACCGCATTCGGCCCGCATCTGGAACTACTGGCTGGGCGGCAGCGACAACCACCCGGTCGACGAGGCGGCCGGCGACGCCTACACCGCCGTCTTCCCCGGCATCGTCACCATCGCCCGCAGCAGCCGCGCCTTCCTCGGACGCAGCATCCGGTACCTGGTCACGGAGGCGGGGGTGCGCCAGTTCCTGGACGTCGGGTCCGGACTGCCGACCGTCGACAACACGCACGAGGTCGCCCAGCGCCTCGCCCCCGAGTCGAAGATCGTCTACGTCGACCACGACCCCCTCGTCCTCGCCCACGCCCGCGACCTGCTCACCTCCACACCGGAGGGTGTGACGGCGTACGAGAACCTGAACCTGTACGAGCCCGACCGCATCCTGGAGGCCGCCGGGAGGACCCTCGACCTCACCCGGCCGACCGCGCTGATCCTCAGCGGCGTCCTCGGTCATGTCGCCGGCCACGGCCAGGCCCGCGACCTCGTGCGCAGCCTGCTGGCGGGCCTGCCGTCCGGCAGTCACCTCTCCCTCAACGAGGGCTCACGCGGCACCGACCCCGCCTACGAACGGGCCCAGGACGCCTACAACGAGACCGGCGCCGTCCCGTACTTCCTGCGGCCGGTCGAGCAGATCGCCGCCTTCTTCGAGGGACTCGAGCTGGTGGAGCCGGGCGTGGTGTCCGTCCCGCTGTGGCACCCGGAACCGGGCGCGGCGACGACCCCGATCGGGCAGCACGGCGGCGTGGGCCGCAAGCCTTGAGCCATACGCCATGGGAAAGCCCCCGCGAGTCACTCCCCCGGAGGGGGGACCCCGTCGCGGGGGCTTCCTTCTCTGTGCCGGCCTGCGTGAAGGGTGAGAAGACGATCACGAGGCAGGATGCATCCTTATTGCGAATAGGTTGCAACTACAGGCTAGCAATAAAAAGGTCCGGGGGTCAGCTCCTGGCGCGCGTCTTCTGCCAGGCGTACCCCACCGCCGCCAGGACCGCCGTCATGCCGCCCGTGTAGTAGAGCTGGACCCGGGTGCCGGGCTCCCGTGCCATCAGTACGAAGACCGCCGCCATCCCGGCCAGCGCCACCCACGTCAGCCAGGGGAACGCCCACATCCGTACGGCCAGCTTCTCCGGGGCCTCCCGGTTCAGGCGGGCGCGCAGGCGCAGTTGCGAGACGGCGATGAAGATCCAGACGACCAGGATCACGCCGCCGATCATGTTCAGCAGCCAGGGGAAGACGTCGTCCGGGCGCCAGTGGCTGAGTACGACGCAGACGAAGCCGAAGACGGAGGAGGCGAGGACGGCGGTCCGCGGGACGCCCGACGAGACCCTGCCCAGCGCCTTCGGGCCCTGGCCGCGCTCGACCAGGGAGTAGGCGATGCGCGAGGAGCCGTAGATGTTGGCGTTCATGGCGGAGAGCAGGGCGACCAGGACGACGACGTTCATCAGCTGCCCGGCGCCGGGGATGCCGAGGTGGTCGAGGGCGGCGACGTAGGGGCCCTTCTCGACGACCTCCTTGGAGTCCCAGGGGACCAGCGTGACGATGACCGCCATGGAGCCGATGTAGAAGACCGCGATGCGCCACATCGCCGTACGCACCGCGCTCGCCACACCGCGCACCGGGTCCTGCGACTCCGCCGCCGCGATGGTGACGGTCTCCAGACCGCCGTACGCGAAGATCGAGGCGAGGACCCCGACGATCAGGCCCTCGCTTCCGCCCGGCAGGAAGTCGCTCAGGTTCGAGGTGCCGGGGGCGTCCGTGCCCTGCAGGACGCCCGCGATGGCCAGTACGCCGAGGATCAGGAACAGGCTGATCGCACCGACCTTCAGGGCCGCGAACCAGAACTCGAACTCGCCGAAGTTCTTCACGGCGGCGAGGTTCGCGGCGCAGAAGACGACCATGAACAGGGCCACCCAGGCCCACTCGGGGGTGCCCGGCAGCCAGCCCGTCACGATCTTCGCGGCGCCGATGCCCTCGAGGCCCACGGCCGTGCAGAGCAGGACCCAGAAGGACCAGCCCGCGGTGAAGCCAGCCCACGGGCCGATCGCCCGCTCGGCGTGTGCGGAGAAGGAGCCCGACGAGGGGTATGCGGCCGACATCTCGCCGAGCATCCGCATCACCAGCATCACCAGGAGGCCGGAGAGGGTGTAGGCGATCACGATGGAGGGGCCGGCCGCGGCGATGCCCGCGCCGGAGCCCACGAACAGGCCGGCGCCGATGACACCGCCGAGGGCGATCATCGACAGGTGGCGCTGCTTGAGGCTGTGGGACAGGGTGGCGTCGGCCGCTTGGGGCGGCGTCTCGACCGTGGTGGTGCTGTTCGGCATGAGCGCGGCTGGTCCAGGTAATAGGCGGGCAAAAACGCCCACAGTCTGGGCAGCCTCTCCGCTCAGGAGGAGAGGCTGCCCAGTATCCGGACGCGTTCGGCGCGGTGAGTTACTATGCGGCTACGGACGTGTAGTGCGAGGCGTCGCCCTCGATCGAGTAGCTCTCCTTGCCCTCGATGCCGACCGGGATGTCACCGGCGACGGTCACCCGGTGCAGACGGCGCGGCTGCCCGTCGTAGTTGTCGATGGCGTAGTGCTGGGTGATGCGGTTGTCGAAGAGGACGAGCTGGTTCTCCGACCAGCGGTGGCGCAGGATGTTCTCCGGCCGGGTGACGTACGCCTGGAGCAGGTCGAGGATCTTGCGGGACTCGCCCGGGGAGAGGCCCACGATGCGCTGCGCGAACCCGCCGATGAACAGGCCGCGTTCACCGGTCAGCGGGTGGACGCGGACCACCGGGTGGACCGTGCGGTACTTGATCGACGTGAACTGGGCGCGCTGGGCGGCCTGCTGCTCGTCGAGCTCCTCCTCCGGTACGGCGTAGTCGTAGTCGTTGGTGTGCTCGGCCCAGAGGTTGTCCGCCAACTGCCGGAGAGGCTCGGGGAGTTGGCGGTAGGCGGCCGCCGAGCTGGCGATCAGGGTCTCGCCCCCGTACGGCGGGATCGTGATGGAGCGCAGGGTGCTGGCCTGCGGCGGGTTGAGGACGAAGGTGACGTCGGTGTGCCAGTGGTTGGCGGCCCGGCCGCGCTCGCTGTCGACGGGCAGGACGTTCGGGACGCCGTCGACGGAGGAGACCGTCGGGTGGGCAGTGGTGACGTCCCCGAAGTGGCGGACGAAGGCCTGCTGGCCCTCGTCGTCGAGGTTCACGTCGTCGAAGACCAGGGCCTTGTGGACGTTGAGGGCCTCGCGGAGGGCGGCGGCGGTCTCCTCGCCGAGCGGCTTGGAGATGTCCACGCCGGAGATGCGGGCGCCTATGTGTGCGGTGACCTTCTGGATTTCGATGCCGGACATGTGCGGGTCCTTTCAGACGGCGGCGAGTGCGGGAGTGCTGGTGACGTACTGGTTGGCGGGGCGCGGGAGGCCGTAGCGCTCCCGCAGGGTCTGCCGGGAGCCGTATTCGGTGCGGAGGAGACCTCGGCCGCGGAGGATCGGGACGACCTGCTCGACGAAGGTCTCGAGGCCGGAGGGCAGCACGGCGGGCATGATGTTGAAGCCGTCGGCGGCGCCCTGCGTGAACCACGTCTCGATCGCGTCGGCGACCTGCTCGGGCGTGCCGGCGAAGGTGAGATGGCCGCGTCCGCCGCCGAGCCGGCCGATCAGCTGCCGGACGGTGAGGTGGTCGCGCCGGGCGAGTTCGACGATGAGCGTGTAGCGGCTCTTGGCGCCCTCGATGGCGTCCTCGGGCGGGAGGTCGGCGGGGAGCCGGGCATCCAACTGCAGGGTGCCGGTGGGAAGTTGCAGCAGACGCTCCAGGTTGGCCACGCCGTGCCGGTGCACGATGTGGTCCTCGAGGACCTGCTCGTTCGCCCGGGCCTCCGCCTCCGTCGAGCCGATGACGGGCACGATCCCGGGCAGCACCTTGATGTGCTCGGGGTCCCGGCCGGCCGCCTCCGTGCGGGACTTGAGGTCGGCGTAGAAGGCCTGCGCGTCGGCGAGGGTCTGCTGCGCGGTGAACACCGCCTCCGCGTACCGCGCCGCGAACGTCTTGCCGTCCTCGCTCGACCCCGCCTGCACGAGCAGCGGGTAACCCTGCGGTGAGCGGGGCACGTTGAGGGCGCCCTCGACACTGAAGTACGTCCCCTTGTGCAAGGGCGGGTGGATCTTGTCCTCGTCGCCCCAGACACCGGCCGCCTTGTCGGCGACGATCGCGTCGTCCTCCCAGCTGTCCCAGAGCTTCAGGGCGACGTCGAGGAACTCGGCGGCCCGGGCGTACCGGTCGGCGTGCGCGGGTTCGTGCTCCAGACCGAAGTTGCGCGCGGCCTCGGCACCCGCCGTGGTGACGATGTTCCAGCCCGCCCGGCCGCCGCTGATGATGTCCAGCGAGGCGAACTTGCGGGCCAGGTTGTAGGGGGAGTTGTAGGAGGTGGAGGCGGTGGCGATCAGACCGATGTGCTCGGTGGCCGTCGCCAGCGCGGTGAGCAGGGTGAGGGGTTCGAGGGCACCGGCGGGCCGCTGGGCGATGTTGCCCCACAGCTGCGGGCCGTCGGCGAGGAAGAGCGAGTCGAAGGTGCCGCGTTCGGCGGTTCTGGCGAGCCGTACGTAGTGGTCGAGCTCCACATGTGCGTACGGATCGCTCTCGGGGAGCCGCCACGAGGCCTCGTGGTGGCCGGTGTTCATGAGGAAGGCGTTGAGGTGGAGCTGGCGGGTCATCGGTGATCCTCCGGGGAACCCAGGGCTGTGGTCATGCGTGGTCTTCTGTCACGCCGAGCGCGGCCAGCAGCCGCTCCCGGTACTCGCCGAGCAACGGGTCCCGGTACGAGCGGGGGTGCGGGCGGTCGATGGTCAGGTCGAGGCCTATGCGGCCCTTTTCGAGGACGAGTACGCGGTCGGCGAGCACGATCGCCTCGTCCACGTCGTGGGTGACGAGCAGCACGGACGGCCGGTGGGCCTTCCACAGCTCCCGCAGCAGGGCGTGCATCTTGATCCGGGTCAGGGCGTCCAGCGCCCCGAACGGCTCGTCGGCCAGCAGGAGTTCGGGCTCGCGGACCAGGGAGCGGGCGAGCGCGGCGCGCTGGGCCTCGCCGCCGGACAGCTCGTTCGGCCAGGCGCGCTCGCGGCCGCCCAGACCCACCTCGGCGAGGGCATCGCGGCCCTTCTGCGCCGCCTCCCTGCCGTCCAGGCCGAGGAGCACGTTGTCCAGCACCCGCCGCCAGGGCAGCAGCCGGGAGTCCTGGAAGACCACGGACACCCGCTCGGGGGCGGTGAGCTGCCCGCTCCCGGTGACCTTGTGGTCGAGGCCGGCGATCGCCCGCAGCAGCGTGCTCTTGCCGGAGCCGCTGTGCCCGAGCAGGGCGGTGAACTGTCCGGCCGGGAGGTCCAGGTCGATGCCGTCGAGGACGGTCCGCCCGTCGAACGACCGCGTAAGACCCCGGAGTTGGACGGCGGGCCGGGTCAGCTGCTCAGTGTGCGGCGCCATGACAGCACCCTCCGTTCGATGAGACGGACCGCGCTGTCGGAGATCAGGCCGAAGACTCCGTAGACCAGCAGGCCGACGAGGATGACGTCGGACTGGCCGTAGTTCTGGGCCTGGAACATCATGTAGCCGAGCCCGCTGGTGGCGTTGATCTGCTCCAGGACCACCAGGCCCAGCCAGGAGCCGGTCACCCCGAGCCGGAGTCCCACGAAGAATCCGGGCAGGGCACCGGGGATGACGATCTGCCGGATGAACTGGAACCTCGACAGGCCCTGCACCTCGGCGAGTTCGACGAACCGGCTGTCGATGCCGGACAGTGCGGCATGCGTGTTCAGATAGATCGGGATGTAGACGACGATGGCGATGATCGCGATCTTGAAGCTCTCGCCGATGCCCAGCCACAGGATGAACAGCGGGATCAGGCCGAGGGTCGGGATCGCCCGGTTGAGCTGCACCGTCCCGTCGATCAGCGCCTCGCCGACCCGGCTGAGCCCGGACGCCAGCGCGAGGGCGACCCCGGCCGTCAGACCGATCGCGAAGCCGTACGCGGCACGCTCCAGCGAGGTCAGGATGTCGGTGGGCAGGGTCCCGGCGGTCCACAGATGACCGGCCGAGCGCAGCACCGTCCAGGGCGCAGGGATCGCGCCGGGGTCGAGCTGCCCGGCGGCGGAGGCGACGGCCCACAGGGCCAGGACGGCGCCGGGGCCGATGAGACGGGAGGCGGGCAGCCGTTTGCCGGGGGAGAGGCCTCGCCGGCGTGCCCTGCGTGTGCCCCGGTCCTCCGTGACGACGGGGGCCGTCGTGGTCGTGGTGGTCACGGCGCTCACCTCCGGTACTCCGCCGGTACGGCCTTGGCGGCGATGTCCTCGAAGCGGTGGTCGAAGAGCGAGGAGACGTCGAACTTCTTCACGAAGCCGCCCTCCGCCAGCAGATCGGCGGTCTCCTGCTCCCACTTGACGGCCTCGTCCCAACTCGGCGGGAACAGTGGCTTGTTGGCGAGCTTGGTGATGCCCTGGGCCTGGGCGAGGGTCAGGTTCTGCGTCTTGACGTAGAACTCCTCGTTCCAGGCGTCGGGGTGCTCGTACGTCCAGACCTGGCCCTTGGCCCAGTACGGGATGTACGCGGCGACCGCGGCGGCCTTCGCGGAGTCGTTCAGCACGGAGGTCGGCGCCCACAGCAGGTTGAGCAGGTCGACGACGTCCGTGGTGATGACGTGGGCGCCCTTCGACTCGTACTGCGCCAGGTAGGCGGGGGCCTGGGTGTTGCCGAGCGGCGCGATGTCCACCTGGCCCGACTGCAGGGCCGTCAGGAACTGGTTGCTGGTCAGCGGGACCAGGTCCACCTCGTCGTACTTCAGGCCCGCCTTCTTCAACGCCCGCAGAAGTACGACCCCTTGGGCCTGACCCTGCGAGAACGCGAGCTTCTTGCCCTTGAAGTCCTCGACCGACCGGATGTCGCTGCCGGGCTTCGTGGCGAAGAGGTAATTGGGCTTGCGGGTGATGTTGATCGCGACGATCTTCGCGTCGAAACCCTGGTAGTGCGCCTGGATCGGCGGAATTCCCGCGTTGTTTGCGAGGTCCAGGGACTTGGCGCGGAAGGCGTTGATGACATCGGGCCCCGCGCCGATGTTCACCCAGCTCGACACCTTGAAAGGGAGCTCCAACTTGGCGAGCTTGAACTGCAGTTGCTGGGTGCCCAGATACGAGGCGATCTTCAGGCTCGTACCCGCCGGGACCTTGTCGGCGAGCGGCTCGGACGAGACGCCCTTGGTGTCGGCGGCCGCGCTGCCGCCCGCGCAGCCGGTCAGCCCGGCGACGCCCGCAGCGGCGCCCACGATCGAGGTGAGGAACAGACGCCGGTCGATACCGGACGTACGGGAAAATGGCATGGGAGGACTCCCTGAATCAGCACTGAATGAGCGCACGAGAAAATCACCGAGAAGGGAATTCATGCGCGAGAAATGAGCGCGTCACGCGGGGCAACGTGTCAGCAACAAAGGGCGCGACAGTACAGGTGCGGGCTCATGAACAGGATGTTCCCGGCCGGGCGCAACCCCTGTCAATATTCGGAGTTTCTGAATTAATTCCGCTCAGGTGAGGCGGCCAGCGGATCCCGGTAGAGCACGTCCAATGCCACCGAACCGCCCGCCATCGCCAGCACGGAATCCGGGAAACTCGTCGGCACGACGGAGGCCGCCCGCTCGGCACCGACCCCCTCGCGCAACGCGTTCAGGCAGTCCTGCCGGTGGATGATGCCGATCTCGGTCACGACCACCATCTCCGGATTCAGCACGTCCAGCAGCAGTCGCGCCGCCCGCCCGATGGCACCGGCCCGCTCCACCAGCAGCCGTACCGCCTCCGGATGGCCGGCGTCCGCGGCCGCGACCACGTGCATCGGGTTCACACCCGTCACGAGACCCGCCTCCCGCGCCCTGCTGCACAGCGTCCGTTCGCTCAACTCGGCCTGGAGGCAGCCGATCCGGCCGCAGTCGCACGGCTCCGTGCCGCCCGGCACCGGCAGATGGGCGATCGCGCCCGCCTGGGAGCGCGGCCCGTGGTGCACCTCGTCGCCGGTGGCGAAGGCCGCGTCGACGACATTGCCGACGAACAGGTGCAGCACACTCCCGCTGCCCCGCGCCAGCCCGAACAGCCGCTCCCCGTTCACCAACGCCCGCGCGTGGCCGTCCACATGGACCGGCAGCCCGGTGCGCTCGCCGAGCACCTCCCGCACGGCTACGTCCCGCCAGCCCAGCAGCGGATGCTCCACGACGGTCCCGGACTCCCGGTCGACCCAGCCGCCGACGGCCACGCCGACCCCGAGGGCTCTGCACCGGGGGTTGCCGGCCAGCAGCGCCCCCAGTCCCTCGGCGGCCCGGGCCAGTACCCACCCCGGTTCGGTGCGCTCGTGCTTCAGCTCGCGCCGGGCCACCACCCGGCCGCGCAGATCGAGCAGCGCCACCGTGGTGTACGGCACGGCCACATGCACCCCGACGACCACGAACCGCGAGTCGTCCAGGTCGACGGGGACGTGCGGACGGCCCACCCCGTTCGAGCGCCGGGGCACGTCCGACTCGCGGATCAGGCCGAGTTCGGCGAACCGGGCGCAGTAGTCGGTGACGGACGCGGGCGACAGCCCGGTCAGCCGGGCGATGGTGGAGCGCGCCACCGGCCCGTGCTCCAGCACGGACCGCAGCACGACGCTGGCGCTGGTCCGGCGCCGGTCACTGCGGGGCGGAGGGGAGGGGAGAGTGGTTGCCGCGGTACGGGGCATGGCGATCATCCTCGGGAACGGGTCCGACACTGCGCCGTCTCGTACAGCGGGACGTGCCGGATCCGCTCCGCCCGCCCCGCTAAGTCAGGTGACAGGCGGACGCACCGACTCGTCGCAGGTCGACATGGCGACGCGACGAGAAGTTCCGGGACTGGGCGACCATGAGCTCGAAGCTAGCAAAACGGCCCACCGCTGCCCAGACGGCGACCGACGGGCGAGACGACGGCCAGGTCACTCCGTCTCCGTGACCGGTGTCACGCCGTACCCGGTGTAACCCACATCCTTTGTCCGGAGCCCACGAAGCCGCAGCTCCACGCTTTGTCGAGCGCTGACGGTGATCGCCACGAGTGCCCTGGGTTAGCGTCACCGAGTCCCCTTGTGTCCCCGACCCGCGGAGTCCCCATGAGCACCGCTGCCGCCACCGCCCGCCCCGGACAGGTCCTCGCCGACCTGCTCCCCGCCACCCGCGTCCGCGACATCGCGCTCGTGCTCGGCGGCGCCGCGCTCACCGGCCTCGCGGCCCAGATCTCCGTGCCCGTCCCGGGCTCCCCGGTGCCGGTGACCGGCCAGACCTTTGCCGCGCTGCTCGTCGGGACGACCCTGGGCGCCGGCCGCGGCCTCCTCGCGCTCGCCCTGTACGCACTGGCCGGCGTGGCGGGCACGCCCTGGTTCGCGGGCGGCACCTCCGGCGTCTCCGTCTCCTTCGGCTACATCCTCGGCATGATGCTGGCGTCCACCCTCGTGGGCGCCCTGGCCCGCCGCGGCGCCGACCGCTCCGTGCTGCGCATGGCGGGCACGATGCTGCTGGGCGAGGCGATCATCTACGCCGTCGGCGTCCCGTACCTGGCCTACGCCGCCGACATGTCCGCCTCCGCCGCGATCGCAGCCGGCCTCACCCCGTTCCTCCTCGGCGACGCCCTCAAGGCGGCCCTGGCGATGGGCGTGACGCCCACCGCCTGGAAGCTTCTCAAGCGCTGACGCCGTAGTTCCTGCGGAAGAGGTTCGCCGGGTCGTACCGCGACTTCAGCCCGGCGAGCCTCTTTCGCGTTCCGTCGTCGTACAGCCCCTCCGTCCGGTCACCGGCGCCGAAGGCGAAGTTGAGCGCTCGGCCGATGGTCGTGTCCGCCAGCAGAGCGAAGGCCGGATCCAGCAGCTCACGTGCCTGATCGCGGTCTCCGACCGTCAACAACCGCACCAGGAACCGCCCTTCGCGATACGGCACCGAGTTCGGCGCGGGCTGCGCGAGCGCCCCTCCCAGGCGGTTGATCTGCACCACGCACATAGGCCCGCCCGAGTCCGGACCCACCCGCCCGAGCAGCTCACCGGCGGCCGCCACGTCCAGCTCGCTCAGCACGGCGCTGTCCCCGTAGTACGCGTGCGGGAAGTCCGGGTCGCTGTGGATGGTGTGGCTCTCGGCATACGGCATCTCCCGCAGCGAGTCGGCGAGCACCGGCCCCGACTCCCGCAGTGGAGCAACGAGTTCCGCGCCGTCGCCGCCGGTGTACGCGACGCGCACGGACACCACGTACCTGCCGCGCAGATGCGGCGGCAGCGCCGGGATGTCCGGATACGGTACGGCGGCGAAGGACGAGGTCAGCCCGGCGGGCACGGTCCGCGTCCACTCCTCGTACGCCCGCAGCAGGGCGGCCGGTTCCACCTCCCGCCCGTCGAAGGAGACGGCACCGCCGTACAGCGTCCGCACCGGTACGAGGTCGATCTCCAGCTCCGTCACGATGCCGAGGGTGTGGCCGCCGCCGAGGAGGCCCCAGTACAGCTCGGGGTCCGACTCCCGGGTCACGTGCCGGAGCCGCCCGTCGGCGGTGACGACATCGAGCGAGCGCACATGATCCGCCGCGTATCCGAACTCCCGGGCCAGGATGCCCAGTCCGCCGCTCAGCGTGTACGAGACGGCGCCGACGCTCGGCGCGGAACCGTTGAGCGGAGCCAGTCCGTACGGCTCGGCGGCCGCCACGACCTGCCCCCAGCGGACGCCCGCCTGGACGCGGACGGTGCGGGCCCCGGCATCGACGGTCACCCGGTCCATGCGCTTCGTCGTGACGAGCACACCGCCCTCGAAGCCGCCGGGCAGCCCGTGACCGGTGGCCTGGACGCCGATCGGCAGCCCCCGCTCGGCCGCGTACCGCACGGCGGCGATCACGTCGTCGGCCGAGGAGGCGGCGAGGACCACGGCGGGACACTGGGCGAACCCGGTCTGGAATCCGGCGAGTTCGTCGTCGTAGCCGGGGTCGCCGGGACGGAGGATGAGCAGGTCGGCGGTGTTGTCGACGGAGTTCATGGCGAGCATGATGCCCGCATAACCTGACAAGGACCGTCAGGTTATGCGGACCATGCGATCAGCCGCTTATGCGGGCCATGCGATCAGCCGCGTACTCAGCCGCTCAGCCCCTGCCGGGTCGGCCGCCGGGACGACCACCACAGCCCGGCCGCACCGGCCGCCATCAGCGACGCGCCCGCCGCACCCAGCGGCAGGAGGTCCCGCCCGACACCGGTCTTGGGCAGCTCATTGCTGCCGCCCGGTGCCACCGGCTTGTTGTCGGTGCCGAGGAGGAGCGGCGTGGCCGGAGCGTTCGGCGACGGGTTCGTCGTACCGAAGGGAACCGGGCCCTGCTGCCAGTACGTCTTCTTCCCGTCACCGGTCTGCACCGGCAGGCAGATCTTGCCGGTCTTGCTCAGGTCGTAGGTGGCATCGACCGCGTACGACTTCGACTTGCCGGCCGCCAGATTGTCGATGGGGCAGGCGAAACCGCTGTTCGACCCCTCCGGAAGATTGTTTTTCTCAATTGCGGAGCAGCCTTGGACGTTCTTGACCGTGAGGCCGTCGAAACCGACCACCAAAAGCTGGATCTTGCCGCTGTCCTTGGTCCCCTCGTTCTTGACCGTGGCGGTAATCGCCGTCTTTTGCGAGCTGTTGTCGACCGAGATCTTCGAGGGCAGCAGAGTGGTCAGCTTGACACCTGCCGGGGCCTCGTCCATGACCTTTCCCCCCTTGCTGCTCCCGGGTCCCTGGTCATCCGCGCTGGCGGTGAAGGAAAGGATCATCACCGTCGAAAAAGATGCCGCGACCAGCGATCCCGCGATGGCTGTCGTGCGACGAGAACTCATGTTCACATCCCCCTTGACTCCCCCTGGCTGCGCCTGAATTCGCAGTACTTGAAGAGCTACCACAAGATTTCTCCGCACTATGCTGGTACAGCACGAAGTGTGACCATTGTGTTTCAATAGGGCGTGGTTGAGAGCGCTGAGGGGGTGCAGCGGATTGCCGGGGAATACGGGGAACACGAGGAGCGGCGGAGTCCCAGGGATACTGGTGACGGGGCGCTATCGGTTGGTCGAGAGTATTGGCCAGGGAGGAATGGGGCGGGTGTGGCGAGCGGCCGACGAAATGCTCGACCGCCCGGTGGCCGTCAAGGAGATGCGCATAGACGGCCTGGACGCGGAGGACACACGGACCCGCCGCGAACGCACCCTGCGCGAGGCCAGGGCGACCGCCCGGATCGACCACCCCAACGTCGTACGGGTCTACGACGTGGTGGACGAGGGCGAACGCCTGTGGATCGTCATGGAGTTGATCGCCGGCCGTTCCCTCGAGCGCATCATGGTGGACGACGGCCCCCTGGGCCCCCGTGAGGCGGCCCGCATCGGCCTCGGACTGGTGGCGGCACTGCGCCAGGTGCACGCACGCGGAGTCCTGCACCGGGACATCAAACCCGGGAACGTCCTGGTGGAGGGCGACAGCGAACGCACAGTCCTCACGGACTTCGGCATCGCCGCGATCCAGGACGCCAAGGCGCTCACCATGGTCGGCATGCTGGTCGGCTCCCCCGACTACATGGCCCCCGAGCGCATCTCGGGCCGCCCCCAGGGCCCACCGTCGGACATCTGGTCCCTGGGCGCCACGCTCTGCGCGGCCCTGGGCGGCCGCTCCCCCTTCTCCCGCGACACCACGCTGGCCACCCTGCACGCGGTCCTCTACGAGGAGCCCGAACTCCCCGCCGCGGCCGGACCCCTGCGGGACGTCCTGGCCGCGCTGCTCGAGAAGGACCCGTCGGTCCGCCCGGGCCTCGAGGACCTGGAGGAGGCCTTGCGGCCGGTCGCGTTTCCGGCACCCGAGCCGACTCTTCCCGTCGGCGGGGCGGATTCCGGTCGTCCGACGCGTGAGGAGGAACCGCCGGCCGAGGAGACGGCGGGTTCCGGAGCCGGGCCTGCGACGGAGCCCGAGCCGGAGCCCGTGGGCCGGTCCGAGCACGGGCAGGCGGCGCCCCCTGAATCCGAGCCGCCCGGCCGGACCCCTCCCACCCCCTGGACCCCGAGCGAGGCGCCCACCCCGGCCTACCTGGAAACCCGTCTCGTACGGGCCGCACGCGACCCCAGGCAACCCGAGCCCGAGCCCGCCCCCGTCCAGGACGCGATACCGCAGGAACTACCGGACACCCACGACCTGCGCCGAGACCGCCCCGCACAAGAGGCCCCCGCCGACTCCGCGGCGACGGCATCCCCGGCTCCGGAGACACCCCCGGCGCAACCTGCCGAACCCTTCGTGCACGCCGAGGCGCCCAACGCCTCCACCGAGGTCCCCTCCGAACTGCGCCCGGAGGTCCGCTCCGAGACCCCGTCCGCCGCCAACTCCGCGCCCCCCGCTGCCCATGCCGCTCCATCCGCGCCCCGACCGTCCGGCGTCTCGTTCGTCCGTGAGCACCCGCTAGCCGAGCAGCCCTCCGGGCAGGAGAACGGCTCCGGCTTCGCAACGGGCCTGCATCCGGGCTCCCGACAGGGCGCACAGCCCGGCCCCCGTCAGGGTCCGCCCTCCACCGCCGAGCAAGCCACCCGCCCCGCCCTGGGCCCCCACCCGCTCCGCACTCCCCGGGGCGAACCACCCGGCCCCGCCGTCCCGGCCACCCCCCGTCGCAACCGTCGTCGCACCGGGCTGGTGGCCGCCGCAGGTCTGGTCGGCGCCGGTGCCGTCGTCGCCGTGGTCCTGCTGACGAACTCCGGGTCACCCGGCGACGATCGCGCGGGATCCTCGACGTCTCCGACGACGTCCGCCACCACGCCCGGCGGCAAGTCGTCGCCCACGGTCGAGGGCACTTCCCGACCCCCCAGCCTCCCGCCGGGAACCCACCAGGAGGCCGGCGGCTTCGCGTGGGCTACGCCCAAGGGCTGGCAGCGCAACGTGAAGACGGGAGCGGAGGTGCACTACACCTCCCCGGACGGTGCACAGGAGATCGTGGCCAAGTCGTCCGTCGCGCGCGGCGACCTGCTGAAAACCTGGGAGCAGTCGGAGCGGAACGCCCGCCAGGGCCAGGACTACCAGAAGATCCGCTTCGAGCAGACGACGTTCCGCGGCAACCCGGCAGTGGTCTGGGAGTACACGGTCACCGTCAGCGGTGTGCCCTGGCACGCCCGGCTGCTGGGCTTCAACCAGGAGGGAAGGTCGTACCAGATCAACATCTGGTACCAACCGGACGTCGAGACCGCGGCCGTCAAGACCTACGACAAGGTCAAGGACAGCTTCACCGTGCTGTGAACACACGGTAGAACGCACGGAAGGGGCCCGCGGTCCTCACCGCGGGCCCCTCCGACATGTCTGACGCCGTTCGCGTCAGCCGGTCTTGACCTTGTCGCGCTCCTCGCCGGAGGAAGCAGCCGCGAGGCTCGCCCGGCCCCAGCCCGCCTTCTGCTTCACGACGGCGATGACGAGGACGACCGCCGCTACCAGCAGCGACAGCAGCACCGTCTCCCGCCCGTCGTGCTCCGTGTCCGTGAGCATGTACCCGAGCACGAACACGATCAACGCGGCCGTCGCCCAGGTCAGATACGGGTACAGCCACATCTTCACGACCAGCTTCTCCGGCGCCTCGGCCTGGATGATCTTCCGCATCCGCAGCTGCGAGAAGCAGATGACCAGCCAGACGAACAGGGCCACCGCACCACTGGAGTTGACCAGGAAGAGGAAGACCGAGTCCGGGAACTTGTAGTTGAAGAAGACGGCGACGAACCCGAACACCACGGACGCGACGATGGCGACGAGCGGCACACCGCGCGAGGTCGTACGGGCGAACGCCTTCGGCGCGTCACCCCGCTCGCCGAGCGAGAAGGCCATGCGGGAGGCCGTGTACAGGCCGGAGTTGAGGCAGGACAGCACCGAGGTCAGCACGATGAAGTTCATGATCTGACCGGCGTGCGCGATCCCGAGCGAGTCGAGCGCGGCGACGTAGGAGCCCTGTTCGGCGATGGACTTGTCGTCCCACGGCAGCAGGGTCACGACGACGAAGATCGAGCCCAGGTAGAAGACACCGATCCGCCAGATGATGCTGTTGGTCGACTTGGTGACGGCCCGCTGCGGGTCCTCCGACTCACCGGCGGCCAGGGTCGCGATCTCGCTGCCCATGAAGGAGAAGACGACGAGCAGGACACCGGTGAGGATGGCGCCGGGCCCGTTCGGCAGGAAGCCGCCGTGGCCGGTGAGGTTGCCGAGGCCCGCCTTGTCGCTGTCGACGCCCGGCAGCACGCCGAAGACGGCGAGTCCGCCGACGACGATGAACGCACCGATCGCGACGACCTTGATCCCGGCGAACCAGAACTCGAACTCGCCGTAGGAGCCGACGGACACGAGGTTGGTGGCCGTCAGCACCACCATCACGATGAGGGCCCAGCCCCACTGGGGAACGGCCGGGATCCAGCCTTCCAGGATCTTGGCACCGGCGGTGGCCTCCACCGCGAGCACCACGACCCAGAAGAACCAGTAGAGCCAGCCGATGGAGAACCCGGCCCAGCGGCCGAGCGCCCGGTCGGCGTGCGCGGAGAACGAGCCGGAGGTCGGGTTGGCCGCGGACATCTCCCCGAGCATCCGCATCACCAGCACCACGAGCGTGCCGACGAGGGCGTACGAGAGGAGGATGCCGGGCCCGGCGGTGGCGATACCGGAGCTGGACCCGACGAACAGTCCGGCTCCGATGACACCGCCGATGGCGATCATGGACAGATGTCGGTTCTTCAGTCCGGCCTGGAGACCAGTCATGGGGGAATTCCTTTGTGCCGGGTGAGCGGTCCCCGTACGAGCGGCGTACGAGTTGGTCCAGTGAAACGGAGGCAAAGGAATTCGTGAACCTCTGAATCCAGATCGTTACTTGAGGTTTCCTTGAGGTTCTATGGTCGAACTCGTTTTTTTCCTGGTCGACACCCGGGGCTGCTGCCCAGAAACACCCATGTCACACTCGGAACCATGCGCGTGTATCTCGGCTCCGACCATGCCGGCCTCGAACTCAAGAACCACCTCGTCGAGTGGCTCAAGGCGGCCGGCCACGACCCCGTCGACTGCGGCCCGCACATCTACGACGCCCAGGACGACTACCCGCCCTTCTGCCTCCGTGCCGCGGAGAAGACGGCCGCGGACCCCGACTCCCTCGGCATCGTGATCGGCGGCTCCGGCAACGGCGAGCAGATCGCGGCGAACAAGGTGAAGGGTGTACGGGCCGCTCTCGCGTGGAGCGAGGAGACCGCGTCGCTGGGCCGCCAGCACAACAACGCCAACGTGGTGGCGGTGGGCGCGCGGATGCACACCACGGAGGAGGCGACGAAGTTCGTCGAGACCTTCCTGGGCACCCCGTTCTCGGGTGACGAGCGCCACATCCGCCGCATCGACATGCTCGCGGACTACGAGACGACGGGCGACCTGCCCCCGATCCCGGCGCACCACCCGCAGCAGGACTGACGCCCCGCAGGGGGCCGGAAAGGAACACGCACCGTGCCAGAGGGGCACACGATCCACCGGCTGGCGTCCGACTACGCCGACCGCTTCTCCGGCACGGCACCGCGCGTGACCAGCCCCCAGGGCAAGTTCTCCGACGCCGCCGCCCTACTGAACGGCGCCGAGCTCACCCACACGGAAGCCCACGGCAAACACCTCTTCCTGGGCTTCCGCGACACCGACTGGGTCCACATCCACCTCGGCCTCTTCGGCAAGGTCGACTTCGGCGACGCCCCGGTCCCGCCCCCCACGGACACCGTCCGCCTCCGCCTCGCGAACGACACGTCGTACGTCGACCTGCGCGGCCCCACGACCTGCGCCCTCATCACGGACACCGAGAAGAACGCGATACACGACCGTCTCGGCCCGGACCCCCTGCGCGAGGACGCCGACCCGCAGACGGCGTACCGGCGAATCTCCCGCAGCCGTACGACGATCGCCGCCCTCCTCATGGACCAGCAGGTGATCGCCGGCGTAGGCAACGTCTACCGCGCCGAGGTCCTCTTCCGGCACGGCATCGACCCGTACCGCGCAGGCAGGGACATCGCCCCCGCCGAGTGGGACGCGATCTGGACGGACCTCGTCGAGCTCATGCACGAGGGCGTCCGCCACAACCGCATCGACACCGTCCGCCCGGAGCACACCCCGGAGGCGATGGGCCGCCCGCCGCGCGTCGACGACCACGGCGGCGAGGTGTACGTCTACCGACGGGCCACCCTGCCCTGCCACATCTGCGGCGGCGCGATCCGCACCGCCGACCTCGCCGCCCGCAACCTCTTCTGGTGTCCCACCTGCCAGACCCGCTGACCGGCTCCTCAGAACCCGTGCGGCAGCCAGGGCGCCACCGGTGAGCCGAACGCGATCGACGCCTCGGTCAGCGCACCCTGCCGCAGTTCACGCAACCGCCCGGCAGCCGCCAGCGACACCAGCCGGACGCCGCCGAGGTAGGCCGAGCCCAACTCCCGTACGGACAGGGCGAGATCGGCCGCATCCGTCGTACGCTCGCACGACGCACCCTTCGGATCGCCGGTCAGCCGCCAACGCCCGCTGTTCCAGGGGCAGAAGGCGTCCTCCACCTCCAACACCACGTCCACCGGCGCCTGGTAGGTCCGCGCCTCCAGCGCGGCCCCGACGTCCACCAGCCGTACGTGCAGCGAGTCCCGTACCCGCAGCGCGCACCGCCTGACGTCGGACACCATGTGCTGCCAGGCCTCGTCGACCGGCCGACCGCGCGCGATCACCTTCGCCGTCAGGTCGATGTCGAAGAGGAACCACCACAGCGCCGCGTGCGCCGCCGGATCCAGTGCGCTCACGTCCTGCGTGATCACCGTGCCTCTGGGGCCCGCCGGGTCCCACTCGCTCTTGATCCGGTAGCGGGCGTACCCGACGACCTCGCCGCCCCGCTCAGCCAGCACGCACTGCAGCGGCGAGCCGCCGTCCCGCTCGCTCTCCGGGTCGAGCAGCCACAGCCGCTCCCAGCCCGCAATCCGCGCCACCATTCCGGGCCGCCGAGGCAGGAGTCGGGCGTACACCGCCTCGCACGCGTCGAGCACTTCGGCCGAATTCGCGTACCGCAGCCGTACGTCGTCGGTGCCGGGCGGTACGGACAACCGGACGCGGGTCGTGTCGATCTCGGCGTTGACGTGATATGTCCCGATGCCGTACCCGAATCGCCCGTAGATCACCGGCTCGGAGGCGGTCAGCACGGCCAGCGGCTCGCCCCAGGACCGTACGTCGTCCAACTGCCGCCGCATCATGGCCGTCAGCACCCCGCGCCGCCGGTGCGTGGCGGCCACGCTCACCATGGTGACGCCCGCGGCGGGCACCGCGGCGCCGCCGGGCACGGTCAGCCGGAAGGAGAACGCCCCCGCCGTCCCGACGCACACCTCACCGTCCCAGGCGCCGATGGAACGGTCCGTCTCGGTGAGCTCGCGCCACAGCGCCCGCTCCTCGGCCGACTCCGGAACCCCGCCGAAGGCGCGGATCAGGTTGTCGTACCACTCGTCCCAGTCTTCCTGGTGCAGCACGCGCAAGTCAGTCCCCATGAACCATGACTACCAGGGCATTGCAGGACGAGCGAGGGAATTTCGCCTTGGCGGACCCGCAACGGCTTTCTGTGAAGTTCACTGTGAAGTTGAACCTCGGACGGGGGACAAGTGGGACCTCCCGTGCCAAGCAGCTGGTCCGATGGATAGGGTCCCGAACTAATGGCAGCAGGACGAGAGCGGCGCGCGGCAGCCGAGACGTTCACGGCCCGGTTGAGGATGCAGTGGCACCGGGTCCGCGTCGGCCTGCGCAGAAGCGCCGTGGACTACTTCCGCGGGGACGGCTCGGACTGGGTCGCGCTGGCGGGTCTGCTGCTGACCGTGCCGCTGATCGCGGCCACGACGCTCGCCAACTCGGTGTGGTGCTCGCCGGCCGCGCTGGTCCTGCCGATCGTCGCGGGCGGCCTGGTGCTGCGCCCGGCCAGCCTGCTCGGCCTGTACGCGGCGGCTGCGACGGCGCTGATCGTGGAGTCGGTGCGGCTGGGCCCGTACACGGAGGGCCCCTCGCGCGTGACCCCGGGCGTGGTGCTCGTGGTCGCCGCGTGCGGTTTCTTCGGTCTGCTCCTCGCCCAGTTCCGCAGCCGGGTCGGCGTGCCGTGGCGGCGCGGCGGCACGATGCTGTTCGACCTGCGCGAACGCATCCGCGTCCAGAGCAAGCTGCCGAAGCTCCCGGGCGGCTGGCACCGCGAGATGGCGCTGCGCCCCGCGGGCGGCCAGTCCTTCTCGGGCGACTTCGTGGTGGCGGCGCGCACCAACGGCGGCCGCACGCTGGAGGTCGTCCTCACGGACGTGTCCGGCAAGGGCATGGACGCGGGTTCGCGCGCGCTGCTCCTGTCCGGCGCGTTCGGCGGCCTGCTGGGCTCGCTGCCCCCGCACGCCTTCCTCCCGGCGGCCAACGGCTACCTCCTCCGCCAGGACTGGGACGAGGGCTTCGCCACCTCCATCCACCTGGTCCTGGACCTAGACTCCGGCGACTACGAGTTGTACTCCGCAGGCCATCCGCCGGGACTGCAGCTCAGCGCGGGCAGCGGCCGTTGGGAGGAGAAGGCGGCCGAGGGCCCGCTCCTCGGTGTGTACGACGGCGCGCAGTTCGACCCCGTGAAGGGCTCGCTCCGCCCCGGCGACGTGTTGATGCTGTTCACGGACGGCCTGGTGGAGACCTCCGACCGCGACATCGTCGAGGGCATCGACCGCCTCACCGGAGAGGCCGACCGTTATGTCGCCGGCGGCTTCCACGGCGCGGCCTGGCACCTCATCGAGGCGGTCGCGAAGGACGTGAACGACGACCGGGCCCTGCTGCTGATCTGCCGCGAGGGCCCGACGGCCACGGCGACGGCGCCGTCTCCGCTGTCGGCGAGCTGAGCCCCGCAGGCACGCCACGGTGGGGTTTACCCCCGCCCCGATCCGCCAGCCGCCCTCATCGCCCGAGCACCCTCCGAATCCGTACGTTCGAGACATCACCGAAGTGATGCTCCACCTCGACGTACGGACCGGAAGGGACACCACACATGGCAGGCGACCGGGCGGACTGGGCCGTAGAACTGCACGGAGTGCAACGGCGCTACGGCCGAGGCCGGACCGCCGTGCACGCCCTGCGCGGCATCGACCTCACCCTCCGGCCCGGCACCTTCACCGCCGTGATGGGCCCCTCCGGCTCCGGCAAGTCCACGTTCCTGCAGTGCGCGGCCGGGCTCGACCGCCCCACCACCGGCACCGTCCGCCTCGGCGGCACGGAGATCACCGGCATGAAGGAGAACAAGCTCACCGCCCTGCGCCGCACCCGCCTCGGCTTCGTCTTCCAGGCCTTCAACCTGCTCCCGTCCCTCACGGTCGAGCAGAACGTCGTCCTCCCGATGCGCCTGGCCGGCCACCGCCCCGACCGCCGCCGCACCGCCGACGTACTGGCTCAGGTCGGCCTGACCGACAAGGCCCGCCGCCGCCCCGCCCAGTTGTCCGGCGGCCAGCAGCAACGCGTGGCGATCGCCCGTGCGTTGGTCACCCGCCCCGACGTGGTCTTCGCGGACGAACCGACGGGCGCCCTGGACACCACCACGGCCGCCGAGATCCTCTCCCTCCTGCGCCAGGCCGTGGACACCCACACGGCCACGGTCGTCATGGTCACCCACGACCCGTCGGCCGCGGCCTGGGCGGACCGGGTGCTGTTCCTGGCGGACGGCGAGATCGTGGGCCACCTGGACCGCGGAACCCCGGCACAGATCGCGGCCCGTATGACGGCCCTCACGGCACCGGACTCCTTCACGCAGGCGGCAGCCTGATGTTCGCCCCCAACGGCCTGGCCCGCGCGGCCCTCCGCTTCCGCCCCGCCACCTTCATCGGCACCTTCATCGCCCTGGCGATGGCCGCCATGGTCGTCTCGGCCTGCGGCATCTTCCTGGAAACGGGCATCCGTGCCACCGTCCCGCCCGCCCGCTACGCCGCCGCCCCCGTCGTGGCCGCCGCCGACCAACGCGCCCCCTACGGCCACGGCGACGACGCGGACAGCGAACCGCTGCCCGACCGAGCCCGCCTGGACGCCTCCCTGGTTGCGAGGGCGGCCTCGGCCCCCGGCGCCCGCACAGCGGTGGCCGACGTCACGTTCCCCATTGGCGGCCCGCACTCGACCACCCTCACCGCCCACAACTGGTCCTCCACCACCTTCACCGGCGAAAAGCTCACCGCGGGCCACGCACCCGCCTCCGGCGAGGTAGTCCTGAACCGGGGCACCGTAGGCGACCGCATCACCCTCACCACCCCCGACGGCCCCCACACGTACCGCGTCTCCGGGACCGCCAACACCCGTGAATTCACCGCCTGGTTCACCGACGACGAAGCCCTACGACGCTCGGGCCATCCCGACCGCGTAGACGCCATCGCCGTACTCCCCAAGCCCGGCGTCCCGACCGGCACCCTCAGGTCCCAAGTGGCGCAAGCCCTCGGCAAACACGCCGAGCTGCACACCGGCGACGACCGCGGCACCGTGGAGACCCCCGCCCTCACCGAGGCCAGGGAGACCCTCATGGGCATCGGCGGCTCCTTCGGCGGCATCGCCACCATGGTCGCCGTCTTCACCGCGGCCGGCACCGTGGCCCTCGGTGTGGGCCAACGCGCCCGTGAATTCGCCCTGTTGCGGGCCATCGGCACCACCCCACGCCAGATCCGCCGCACGATCGCCACCGAGACCCTCCTGGTGGCTCCGCTCGCGGGCGCCTTCGGCTGTCTGCCCGGAATCGCCCTGGCCCGTTGGTGGTTCGGGCAGCTGAAGGACAAGGGCGCGATCCCGGAGCCCGTCCACCTCGCCGTCTCCTGGATCCCGCTCGTCTCGGCCATCGGCGCGGTCCTCCTCACGGCCCTGCTCTCCGGCTACATGGCCGCCCACCGCAGCTCCCGCATCAAGCCCGGCCAGGCGCTGACCGAGGCGTCCGTGGAGCGGCTGCGCCCCGGCTGGATCCGCACACCACTCGGCATCGCGGCCGCGGCCGGCGGCATCGTCTGCGCCGGTCTCGCCTCGTCCCTCACCGGCGAGGACGCGGCCAACGCGGCCCTCGGAGTCGTCTTCCTCTTCATGCTCGCCGTGGCCCTGCTCGGCCCGTTCGTGGCCCGGGCCTGCGCCGCCCTGTTCGGCCTGCCGCTGCGCGGCGCGGGCGCCTCCGCGGTGCTCGCGGCCGCCAACTCCCGCACCAACGCCCGCCGTCTGGCCTCCGCGATCACCCCGATCGTGCTCGCCATGGCGTTCTCGTCCGTCCTGATCTTCATGCAGACCAGCACGGACCACGTCACCGCCGACCAGCAGCACGCCGGCATCCGCGCCGACCACATCGTCACCGCCGACCCGGGCCTGCCCCCGGACGCCGTACGACGAGCGGAGCGCACCCCCGAAGTCACGGCGGCCGTGGGCCTGTTGAAGAGCGCCGTACTCGTCCCGGCCACCGGCGGCCTGGAACCGGCCACCGCGCAGGGTGTCACGGGCTCGGCCCACGACCTGACCGCCGTACAGGACCTGGACGTTAAGAAGGGCCAACTGACCCTCGAACCAGGCGAGATCGCCGTAGACGCCACCCTCGCCGACAACTCCCACGTCAAGGTCGGCGACCGCCTCCACCTCCGCCTGCCCGACGGCACGACGGCCTCACCGGTGATCACGGCGACGTACGGACGAGGCATGGGGCTCTCCCAGGTCACCATGGCCCGCGCCGACCTCGCCGGCCACGTCACCTCCGCCTACGACACCGAGCTGTGGACGAAGGGCGGAACGGCCGCCGGTCTCAAGGCACTCGGCACCGTCCTCGACCGCGCCGACTACACCACCGCCCAGTCCCTGGACCGCGAGCTCAACGCCTGGGCCAACGCCGTCATGGCCGGAGTCCTCGGCGGCTTCGCGGCCGTCGCCGCCGTCAACACGCTGGTGATGACCGTCCTCGACCGCCGCCGCGAACTCGGCACGCTCCGCCTCATCGGCTCCACCCGCAGCCAGGTCCTGCGCATGATCCGCTGGGAGGCCCTCCTGGTCGCCCTCGCGGGCATCGCCCTCGGCACGGCGATCGCCCTCGCCACGCTGGTACCGCTGATGAAGGGGCTGACAGGGCAGGGGCCGTACATACCGCCTCTGGTGTACGGCACTTTCGCGGGCGCGATCGTCGTCCTCGGGGTGACGGCCGCGACCCTCCCGGCCCGCGCCGCCCTCCGCAAGGAGACACTGGAGGAGTGACGCACACCCCTCAGTTGACCCTGGCCGAAGTGGAAGCCGTGGCCCGCGCCGCCCACGAAGGGCAGACCGACAAGGCCGGACGGCCCTACGCCGAACACCTCCGGGCCGTCGCCGAGGGCGTACGCGCACGCGGCGGCGACGAGGAGCAGATCGCGGCGGCCTGGCTGCACGACGCCGTCGAGGACGACGCGCTCTCCGAGCAGTGGCTGAAAGAGGCCGCGCTGAGCCGCCGTACGAAAGACATCGTCCGCGCGGTCACCAAGCGGGCGGGGGAGGGGCCCGAGGAGTACGCCGCGCGGATCCTCGCCACACCGGGCGCGCTCCTGGTGAAGGAGGCGGACCTGGCCCACAACGCCGACCCGTCCCGCCTGGCCCGTCTCACCGACGAGCCCACCCGCAAAAGACTGACCGAGAAGTACGCCCGGATGCGCGCACTTCTCGGTCTGCAGGGTGACTAGGCCGGGACCTTCTCGCGCTGGTCGCGCTTCTCGGCCCGCTCCCGCTGCCGTGCAAGTTCCGCCGCGTCGCTCTTGAAGGCCCACTTCATCTCGGGCTCCATCGCGAACTTGAAGACCCGCTGCACCGGCGGAGTGCAGAGCAGGGTGACGGCGGCGGCGAAGACCAGCGTCACGAAGATCTCGCCGAGCGGCTTGTGCAGCCACTTGTGGTCGAACCAGCCGTAGAAGTCACCGGCCTTCACCAGGAACCCGTGCAGCAGATAGCCGTAGAGCGTGCCGGCGCCGAGCGCCGTGAACCACATCTTCCGGCGCGGCACCCAGGCGAAGAAGCAGGCGGTCAGCAGCAGCGAGCAGCCGAACAGGGCGAGCACCATGACCGGCCCGGTCCACCACGGCGCGTTCAACTCCTGTGCGGCGTCACGGTGGTAGAACCACGCGGTGTCCATGCGGGGTACCGCCCACCAGCCGACGGCCAGCGCGCCCGCGACGATCGGCACCGACAGGATCCGCATCTTCCGCGTGCGCACCATCTGGAAGTGCTCGGGCTTCATGCACAGACCCAGCACGAAGTACGGCAGGAACTGCAGGACCCGCTGCAGGTCCAGGTCGTTGCCGATCTCCGGCGAGACGGACCCGAACATCGCGATCCCGAGCGCGACGGGCAGCGGCCAGCGCAGGCTCTTCCACAGGGGGGTCGTCAGGCGCCAGACGAACAGCGCGACCAGGAACCAGGTGAGATACCAGGGGTCGAGCAGACTGACGGTCATGCCCGGGTCGTGGTCGCCATAACGCTTGAAGAGGCTGTACGCCGTCTCGAAGAGGACATACGGCACGACGACGCCGGTGACCAGCCGCCTCAGACGGTCGGGGCGCATGTCGAAACTGCGCGAGAAATAGCCGGAGATGATGATGAACGCCGGCATGTGGAAGCTGTACACGACGGTGTACACGCCCTCCAGGATGCGGCTGTCACCCTTGAGCGGCTCCCAGGAGTGGCCCATGGCCACCAGGACGATCGCCAGGTACTTCGCGTTGTCGAAGAACGCGTCGCGTTGTCTGCCGGGTTTGGGGGTTTTGGTCTGCTGTTCCTGCGGTGAGCGCGGACTCGGCACTCCCGACGCCGGCGGCTGTGCCGGAGGGAGCGGCGCTCTGTTGTGGCCGTGCGGTCGCAACGAGTTCGTCACAGACCCTCCCCCCAGAAACTGGGGGAGACGATCCCGGACCTCGCTGCACGTGCGGGGGACGAGGCAGCGTCAAACATCTGAGGCACCCTAGCGTCGTCTGTGGGTTTTCGTAAAACTCCCCACGTCATTCCTGGTTATTGGCTTCGAGTACCCGTGATTAACGGAAGTTGACGCCTCTGTGGAGGTGACGGTCAACACACCATTACATGTCCTGGTTGTCACGACTCATCCCGACTAAACGGGGCATATGACCAGGGGGCGACTCTGGTGGAATGTCCACTTCATTGCCCTTTTGTGGGGCGGTCGTTGGCGGTTCGGATGTGCCCGTGGCAACAATTCGAATTACCTGCGAACGCGTTGTGTGGACATGGAAACGATCCCGCCGAATTCTCTGTGCGGGTGCACCGTCGAATTGCCGTGCGGCGGGCGGGGGTTGGGGCTTCGCGCGCGGGCGCGTCCTCATGGTTCGGCCATGGGTCGGGCAAAGGTACGGCACAGGTGTGGCCGACGATGCCTCACGGGCCGCATACGCGGGCCTGGTTGGTGGCACGATGGTTCTGGCGGGGGTGCGCGGGCTGGCACTCCCGGGCCGGGAGAGCGGACCGACCGTAGGGTGTGATCAGTTGTGGCCATTTCGTTGTCAGTGGTGCTTCTGTTGGCGATCATCCTGGTGGTGTTGATCCGGGGAGGATCCATCAAGGCCGGTCCCGCCATCGTCGCGGTGCTCTTCGGCTTCTTCCTCGCCTCGACCGGCATGGCCCCGTCGATCAACCGGTTCCTCAACTCGATAGCGGAGACCATCAACTCGATCAGTTTCTGATGCGAGTCCGATCCGGGGAGCTGCGCTCGGCCGTCGGAGGGCTTTCGTGAGGGGCACCCTTCCGGGTGAACGTGTGCCTGCACAGCGTGCGGCTGCGCGGCCGACTGCCGGCTTCGAGCCGCGCCCGGTGGCGACAGCCAAGTCGCCGGGCGGCGGGTAGTCGAGGGCGAGCCCGAACCGGCCGGCCTCCCGGACCCCGCCCGAGTCGGCCCCGACGACATCCGCTCGGTGTACGGCGTGGACGTACGGCGTCTGTGAAAGCGGTTGTACCGGGGTCGCCCCACCGCATGATCGGGCCGATCGCGGGTAAACGAGGGACGTCATGGAGTGACCGGCTTCTCAGCAAGGGTGTGCACCATGAACGAAATCCCCGCCGAGCTCTTCGAGGCAGTGGCCCGGGACGCTCTGCGGGATCTGTCCGCAGCTCCCGACCGCGGGGCCCTGGAGGCGCTGTCGGGCTGCGACGTGCTGATCCCTGCGGTCAGCGGGATCCGTTACTCGCGTGACCGCAGTGAGTTCGTGCGGTTCGTGCTGCCGGTGATCGAGGGCGTGAACGACGCCCCCAAGGTCATGGTCTTCACCTCGGAGGAGCGGCTCCTGAGCGCCTTCCCCCAGGTGCCCTGCTACCGGCCCATCACCTTGCGGCAGCTGGCCGCCCACTGGCCGACCGACGAGGTCGTGCTGGTCATCGACGCCGGACACGAGGACGCGCTGACCCTGTCCGCCCACGAGGCCCGCTGGCTGCTCGCCCGCTGCCTCACCTGAACGAGGTCCGAAACGACCAGGGCCGGGACGGAGGAAGAAACCTCTGTCCCGGCCCTGAGCCGTATGGAGCGGGCGACGGGAATCGAACCCGCGTAGCTAGTTTGGAAGACTAGGGCTCTACCATTGAGCTACGCCCGCACAGCACGCGCCGCAGGTCAGATGACCGCGGCACAGAAGGCATCGTAGCGGGTCGGCCCGCTTCGCCGCACACCCCATTCCCGCCCGCACCGCCTCTTCACCGGCGCTCGGGAAATGCGGCAGCCGCACTGCCTGCGGGCATGTACCCTACGTGTCGCACCAGACGGGGTGTGGCGCAGCTTGGTAGCGCGTCCGCTTTGGGAGCGGAAGGCCGTGGGTTCAAATCCCGCCACCCCGACCACGGGCCGGTCAACACCGGCCACCCGCGCAATCACCTCCTGTGATCGCGTCCCGTGATCGCCTTTGGGGCGTGTCGCCGCTGCCGTTACTATGCAAGCTGCACGCCCGTGTGTCTCTCCCCTACGAAGTCCTCCGGGCGGCGAATCCGCCGGAGCCGTTCTGGCCCCGGCAGAAACCAAGAAGTCAGCCATCAAGGAGACCGAACCGTGAAGAGCGCCGTGGAGACCCTGAACCCGACTCGGGTTCGGCTCACTGTCGAGGTGCCCTTCGAGGAGCTCAAGGACAGCCTCGACGCGGCGTACAAGAAGATCAACCAGCAGGTCACGGTGAAGGGCTTCCGGAAGGGCAAGATCCCGGCGCGCGTCATCGACCAGCGGTTCGGCCGCGGTGCGGTCCTGGAGGAGGCGGTCAACGACGCGCTTCCGAAGTTCTACACGGAGGCGGTCAACGAGGCCGAGCTCAACGTCCTCGGCCAGCCCGAGGTCGACATCACGGAGCTGAAGGACGGCGAGACGCTGAACTTCACCGCCGAGGTCGACATCCGCCCCGCTCTCGAGATCCCGGACTACTCCGGCATCGAGGTCGAGGTCGACGCCGTCGAGGTCACCGACGAGGACGTCGAGAAGTCCGTCGAGCAGCTCCGCGAGCGCTTCGCGTCGACCTCCCCGGTCGAGCGCGCCGCCGAGGACGGCGACGTCGTCACCATCGACCTCGAGGCCAAGGTCGAGGGCGAGGTCCTCGAGGACGGTGTGGCGAGCGGCGTCTCGTACACGATCGGCTCCGGCGAGCTCCTCGACGGCATCGACGACGCCGTGAAGGGCCTGGAGGCCGGTGGCGAGGCCACCTTCACCTCCGAGCTCAAGGGCGGCTCCGCGGCCGGCAAGGAGGCCGAGGTCACCGTCAAGGTCTCCCAGGTCGCCGCGCGTGAACTGCCGGAGCTGGACGACGAGTTCGCGCAGCTCGCCTCCGAGTTCGACACCCTCGAGGAGCTCAAGGCCGACAGCCGCAAGCGCCTCGAGAACATGAAGCAGTACGACCAGGCCACGCAGGCCCAGGAGCGCGTCCTGGAGAAGCTGCTCGAGCTGGTCGAGGTCCCGGTCCCCGAGAAGCTGCTCGAGGACGAGATCAACACCCGTAAGCACAACCTCGAGCACCACCAGCTCGGTCAGATGGGCCTCGACCTCGCGAAGTACCTGGAGATCCAGGGCAAGACCGAGGAGGAGTTCGACGCCGAGACCGAGGAAGCCGCGGTCAAGGGCATCAAGACCCAGTTCGTGCTCGACGAGCTCGTCAAGCAGGAGAAGCTGAACGTCAACCAGGAGGAGCTCACCGAGCACCTCATGCGCCGCGCGGCCTCCTCCGGCATGTCCCCCGACCAGTTCGCCCAGGCGGTCGTCGAGGGCGGGCAGGTTCCGCTCCTGGTCGGCGAGGTCGCCCGCGGCAAGGCCCTCGCGGTCGTCGTCGAGGCCGCCACGGTCAAGGACACCAACGGCGAGGTCATCGACCTGGACGACGAGGACGAGGTCGAGTCGGCCGCCGAGGTCGCCGCCGAGGCCACCGAGGGCGACGCGGTCGAGGCCACCGACGAGAAGACCGAGGGCTGACGCCCACGGCGCCTGGCACGTCGTAGGAAGGGCTCCGGGGACGTATGTCGCCGGGGCCCTTCCGGCTTCCCACGGCGCTACGCCCCCGGCGAACACCCCCCTCTGCGGGATTCCCCGAAGGGACCAGCGCGTTAGGGTCCATGAGTACGAGGGCAGGGAAGTCGGCGAACCGCCGGACAGCCCCTCGCCCCGGCAGAACACGTGAGACGGCCGGACGCCGTCGTAAGACGAGCAGGTGGATACGTGACGAATCTGATGCCCTCCGCCGCCGGCGAGCCCTCCATCGGCGGTGGCCTCGGCGACCAGGTCTACAACCGGCTGCTCAACGAGCGGATCATCTTCCTCGGCCAGCCGGTCGACGACGACATCGCGAACAAGATCACCGCACAGTTGCTGCTCCTTGCCGCTGCCGACCCCGACAAGGACATCAACCTCTACATCAACAGCCCGGGCGGCTCGATCACGGCCGGTATGGCGATCTACGACACCATGCAGTTCATCAAGAACGACGTGATGACGATCGCCATGGGCCTCGCCGCGTCCATGGGCCAGTTCCTGCTCAGCGCGGGCACCCCGGGCAAGCGCTTCGCCCTCCCGAACGCCGAGATCCTGATCCACCAGCCCTCCGCGGGCCTGGCCGGTTCGGCGTCGGACATCAAGATCCACGCCGAGCGACTGCTGCACACCAAGAAGCGCATGGCCGAGCTCACGGCCCAGCACACGGGCCAGACCGTCGAGCAGGTCACCCGGGACTCGGACCGCGACCGCTGGTTCGACCCCGAGGAGGCCAAGGCGTACGGCCTCATCGACGACGTCATCAGCACAGCTGCCGGCATCCCGGGCGGCGGCGGCACCGGGGTCTGACCGCCCCGTGGGGCCGAATCGGCCCCAGCAAGCCCCCCAGCCGACCGCCACAGCTCCTAGGAGACAGACAGTGAACGACATCCCCGGCAGCGGTCTGTTCGACCGCACGCGCGCCGAGTACACGGGCCCGGCCGCCGAGTCCCGCTACGTCATCCCGCGCTTCGTCGAGCGCACCTCGCAGGGCATCCGCGAGTACGACCCGTACGCGAAGCTCTTCGAGGAGCGCGTGATCTTCCTGGGCGTGCAGATCGACGACGCCTCCGCCAACGACGTCATGGCGCAGCTGCTGTGCCTGGAGTCGATGGACCCCGACCGCGACATCTCGGTCTACATCAACAGCCCGGGCGGCTCCTTCACCGCGCTGACTGCGATCTACGACACCATGCAGTTCGTGAAGCCGGACATCCAGACGGTCTGCATGGGGCAGGCGGCCTCCGCCGCCGCCGTCCTGCTGGCCGCCGGTTCGCCGGGCAAGCGCATGGCGCTTCCGAACGCCCGCGTGCTGATCCACCAGCCGTACAGCGAGACGGGCCGCGGTCAGGTCTCCGACCTGGAGATCGCCGCCAACGAGATCCTCCGGATGCGCTCGCAGCTGGAGGAGATGCTGGCCAAGCACTCGACCACGCCGATCGAGAAGATCCGCGAGGACATCGAGCGCGACAAGATCCTCACGGCCGAGGACGCGCTGTCGTACGGCCTGATCGACCAGATCATCTCCACCCGGAAGATGAACAACTCGGCCGTCCGGTAGTCGGAAGGCTGTATTGTCTGCCGCCCCTTGGCCCGGTTGGTGTGCTTTGACACGCTGCACGTCAAAGTGAACCGCGCCAAGGGGGGCCCGAACGGGGGGCCCGGCAAGGTACCGTCGGATTAAGGCAGCACCAGGAGCCGCTGGACCTAGGCGTCTCCCAGGCGAAGGGGAAGCACACCGTGGCACGCATCGGTGACGGCGGCGATCTGCTCAAGTGCTCGTTCTGCGGCAAGAGCCAGAAGCAGGTCAAGAAGCTCATCGCAGGGCCTGGTGTGTACATCTGCGACGAGTGCATCGACCTCTGCAACGAGATCATCGAGGAAGAGCTCGCGGAGACCAGCGAGGTGCGCTGGGAGGAACTCCCCAAGCCCCGCGAGATCTACGAGTTCCTCGAGGGCTACGTGGTCGGCCAGGAGGCCGCCAAGAAGGCCCTCTCGGTAGCGGTCTACAACCACTACAAGCGCGTCCAGGCCGGCGAGAACGGCGGCGGCAGCGGCCGTGACGACGCGATCGAGTTGGCGAAGTCCAACATCCTGCTGCTCGGCCCCACGGGCTCGGGCAAGACCCTCCTCGCCCAGACGCTGGCGCGCATGCTGAACGTCCCGTTCGCCATCGCCGACGCGACGGCGCTGACGGAGGCGGGTTACGTGGGCGAGGACGTCGAGAACATCCTGCTGAAGCTCATCCAGGCTGCGGACTACGACGTCAAGAAGGCCGAGACGGGCATCATCTACATCGATGAGATCGACAAGGTCGCGCGGAAGAGTGAAAACCCGTCGATCACGCGCGATGTGTCGGGCGAGGGCGTCCAGCAGGCCCTGCTGAAGATCCTGGAGGGCACGACTGCGTCTGTGCCCCCGCAGGGCGGGCGGAAGCACCCCCACCAGGAGTTCATCCAGATCGACACGACGAACGTCCTGTTCATCGTGGGCGGTGCCTTCGCGGGCCTGGAGAAGATCATCGAGTCCCGGGCCGGCGCGAAGGGCATCGGCTTCGGCGCGACGATCCGCTCGAAGCGCGAGCTGGAGGCCAAGGACCAGTTCGAGGACGTCATGCCGGAGGACCTGGTCAAGTTCGGCATGATCCCCGAGTTCATCGGCCGCCTCCCCGTCATCACCTCGGTCCACAACCTGGACCGCGAGGCCCTGCTCCAGATCCTGGTCGAGCCGCGCAACGCCCTGGTGAAGCAGTACCAGCGTCTCTTCGAACTCGACGGAGTGGAGCTGGACTTCGAGCGCGAGGCCCTGGAGGCCATCGCCGACCAGGCCATCCTCCGCCAGACGGGCGCGCGAGGCCTGCGCGCCATCATGGAGGAGGTCCTGATGTCGGTGATGTACGAGGTCCCGTCCCGCAAGGACGTGGCACGCGTCGTCATCACGGCGGACGTCGTCCACTCGAACGTGAACCCGACGCTGATTCCGCGGGACGCGCGCAACGGGCGCGGGCCGGGGGAGCAGAAGACGGCGTAACCGCCGCACCGCAGACACCCGAAGGGGCCCCGGTCAACCGACCGGGGCCCCTTCGCAGTTGAGGCGTACGCCGCCCGTCAGGCCTTGACGCGCACGTCGTTGCGGAGCTTGGCCGCGAGGGCCGCCGTTTCGTCGATCGACGGGCTCGACCCGGCGGCGATGGAGGCGAAGCTGAAGGTGGTGACGTCGGCGACGGTGCTGTGGTCGCCCCAGATGCAGATGGGCATCTTGAAGGTCTTCGCGGCACCGGCGCTCGTCGACGACGCCTCGTCGTTCTCGAACTCGGCCACCTGGCACTTCATGATGCCGTTGGAGAAGCCCTCCGGGTGGACCTCCTCCGGGCTGCCGAGGAGCTTGCCCTTGGTGTCCTTGTCCTTCGTGGACTCGGACTTGATCTTCGCGAACATGGCGTCGACAACGGCCTCCGGGTCGTCGATGGTGCCGTAGACGCCGCCGAAGGACAGGTTCGACGCGGACAGCCCGGTGCCCTTGGCGTAGCCCGCGCTGACGCTCTTCGGGTCCTTCACGCCCCACTTCTCGAAGTCGGCCTTGTCGTCGTCGCTGAACGAGTCCGAACTGTCGGCGCTGTTCGACTTCTTGTACGTGCCGCTGATGACCGTCGCCGGCGTCGTCAGCTTGTGCGCACCGTCGTCCGTGATGCCACCGCCGCCGACGCCGCCACCCCCGCCGATCACGAAGTACACGCCGACACCGATCGCCGCCACGACCGCCACCGCACCGATGATCAGGCCCGTCTTCTTGCCGCCGCCACCGCTGGGCACGGGCGGCTGCGGGACCGTGTACTGCTGCTGGCCGTACGGGTCCTGGCCGTAGGCCTGCTGCTGGCCGTACGGCGGGGTCTGCGGCGGGACGCCCTGCGGGGCCTGCTGCGGGTAGCCGTAACCGGGCTGGCCCTGCGGAGGCTGCTGAGGGTAGCCATAGCCGGGCTGGGGGGCCTGCGGCGGCTGCTGGCCGTAGGGGCCCGGCTGGCCGTACGGTCCGGGCTGCTGGGGCTGCCCGCCGTACGGGCCCGGCTGGTTGTGACTCATTTCTGGGTTCCCCTCCAGATGCCTTATGTGGTCCTGACATCCTGGCCTAGACCCGGAGCGCGCGTTCCGGCGGGGGGCGCACCGTTACAGAACAAACGCGTTTCGGGACACCCCCGAGACACCCCTAAACTGGCCCCGTGACCGAGAACGCTCAGCAGCAGCCACCAGCGCCCAACACCGAACTGCCGACCCAGTACGCGCCGGCCGATGTAGAGGGCCCGCTGTACGAGCGCTGGGTAGAGCGCGGTTACTTCGAGGCTGACGAGAAGAGCGACAAGCCGTCGTACACCATCGTCATCCCGCCGCCGAACGTCACCGGTTCGCTGCACCTCGGGCATGCCTTCGAGCACACCCTCATCGACGCCCTCACCCGCCGCAAGCGCATGCAGGGCTTCGAGACGCTGTGGCAGCCGGGCATGGACCACGCCGGCATCGCCACGCAGAACGTGGTCGAGCGCGAGCTCGGCAAGGAGGGCAAGTCCCGGCACGACCTCGGCCGGGAGGCGTTCGTCGAGCGTGTCTGGCAGTGGAAGGCCGAGTCCGGCGGCCAGATCAGCGGCCAGATGCGGCGCCTCGGTGACGCCGTCGCCTGGTCGCGTGAGCGCTTCACCATGGACGAGGGCCTCTCGCAGGCCGTCCAGACCATCTTCAAGCGGCTCTACGACGACGAGCTCATCTACCGCGCCGAGCGCATCATCAACTGGTGTCCGCGCTGTCTGACGGCTATCTCGGACATCGAGGTCGAGTACCAGGACGACGACGGCGAGCTCGTCTCCATGAAGTACGGCGAAGGGGACGACACCATCGTCGTCGCCACGACCCGCGCCGAGACGATGCTGGGTGACACGGCCGTCGCCGTTCACCCCGAGGACGAGCGCTACAAGCACCTCGTCGGCAAGCTCATCAAGCTGCCCCTGACGGACCGTTCCATCCCCGTCGTCGCGGACGAGCACGTCGACCCGGAGTTCGGCACGGGCGCCGTCAAGGTCACCCCGGCCCACGACCCGAACGACTTCGAGATCGGCCAGCGGCACGACCTGCCGGCCATCACGATCATGGACGAGCACGCCGTCATCACCGCCCACGGCCCCTTCCAGGGCCTGGACCGGCTCGAGGCCCGCTCCGCCATCGTCGCCGCGCTGCGCGCCGAGGGCCGGATCGTCGCCGAGAAGCGGCCGTACGTCCACTCCGTCGGCCACTGCTCGCGCTGCAAGACCACCATCGAGCCGCGCCTGTCCATGCAGTGGTGGGTCAAGGTCGGCCCGCTCGCGAAGGCCGCCGGTGACGCGGTCCGCGAGGGCAAGGTCAAGATCCACCCGCAGGAGATGGAGAAGCGGTACTTCGACTGGGTCGACAACCTCCACGACTGGTGTATTTCACGGCAGTTGTGGTGGGGCCACCGCATTCCGGTCTGGTACGGCCCGAACGGCGAAGTCGTCTGCGTCGGTCCCGACGAGGAGCCCCCGAGCGGTGAGGGCTGGCGTCAGGACACGGACGTCCTCGACACCTGGTTCTCCTCCGGCCTCTGGCCCTTCTCGACGCTCGGCTGGCCCGAACAGACCGAGTCGCTCGCGAAGTTCTACCCGAACTCCGTCCTGGTCACCGGCTACGACATCCTCTTCTTCTGGGTCGCCCGGATGATGATGTTCGGCCTGTACGCGATGGACGGCACCCCGCCGTTCCACACCATCGCCCTGCACGGCATGGTCCGCGACCAGTTCGGCAAGAAGATGTCGAAGTCCTTCGGCAACGCGGTCAACCCGCTGGACTGGATGGACAAGTACGGCAGCGACGCCCTGCGCTTCACCCTCGCCCGCGGCGCCAACCCCGGCGTCGACGTCCCGATCGGCGAGGACTGGGTCCAGGGCTCCCGCAACTTCGCCAACAAGATCTGGAACGCCACGCGCTTCGCGCTGATGAACGGCGCGACGGTGGAGGGTCCGCTGCCGGACGCGTCGAAGATGTCCTCGACCGACCGCTGGATCCTGTCCCGTCTCAACACCGTCGTCGCCGAAGTCGACGCGTACTACGAGGACTTCCAGTTCGCCAAGTTGTCCGACGCCCTCTTCCACTTCGCCTGGGACGAGGTCTTCGACTGGTACGTCGAGCTGTCCAAGACGACGTTCCAGGCGGGCGGCGAGGCGGCCGAGGTCAGCAAGCGGGTCCTGGGCGAGGTCCTTGACGTCACCCTCAAGCTGCTGCACCCGGTGGTCCCGTTCGTCACGGAGACCCTCTGGACCACCCTCACGGGCGGCGAGTCGGTCGTCATCGCCGAGTGGCCGAAGGACAGTGGCTTCCGTGACCAGGCCGCCGAGCGGGAGATCGAGACCCTCCAGTCCGTCATCACCGAGGTCCGCCGCTTCCGCGCCGACCAGGGCCTGCAGCCGGGCCAGCGCGTCCCGGCCCGGCTGACCCTCGACGGCACGGACCTGGCCCCCCACGAGGCCGCCATCCGCCAGTTGCTGCGCCTGCAGCCGGAGGGCGAGTCCTTCACAGCGACGGCGACCCTGCCGATCTCCGGTGCCGAGGTGGCCCTCGACCTCTCCGGCACGATCGACGTCGCGGCGGAGCGCAAGCGCCTCGCGAAGGACCTGGCGGCGGCCGAGAAGGAGAAGGCCCAGGCCACCGCCAAGCTGGGCAACGAGGCGTTCCTGGCGAAGGCCCCCGACAACGTCGTGGAGAAGATCCGAGGCCGCCTGGCCAAGGCGGAGGAGGACATCACCCGGATCCGGGCCCAGCTGGACCGCCTGCCGGAGGCATGAGCGGTTGTGCGTGGACGAAGGCCCCCGGAGCTCGAGAGCTCCGGGGGCCTTCGCCTACGTCTGTCAGTGGTCGTCCGTAGACTGGCCCCGTGAGTGAAAGCGACCCCTTCGACGAGATCGTCGCCGCCGAGACCGACCGCGACCCCGACCTCGCGGTCATCGAGGCCGGCAGCCGCACCCTGCGCACCGGGGGCGGCCCGCAGCAGGCGGACGTGCCCGCGCGTCCCGAGGACCCCGAGGTCGACAAGGCGCTGCGCGAGGTCGAGGCGGAGCTCGCGACCCGCTGGGGCGAGACCAAGCTGGAGCCGTCGGTCAGCCGTATCTCCGCGCTGATGGACGTGCTGGGCGAGCCGCAGCGCTCGTACCCCTCGATCCACATCACCGGGACCAACGGCAAGACCTCCACCGCCCGGATGATCGAGGCCCTGCTCGGCGCCTTCGAGCTGCGCACGGGCCGCTACACCTCGCCCCACGTCCAGTCGATCACCGAGCGCATCAGCCTCGACGGGGCGCCGATCTCCGCCGAGCGGTTCATCGAGACGTACGAGGACATCAAGCCGTACATCGAGATGGTCGACGCGCAGCAGGAGTACCGCCTGTCGTTCTTCGAGGTGCTGACGGGCATGGCGTACGCGGCCTTCGCGGACGCGCCCGTCGACGTAGCCGTCGTGGAAGTGGGGATGGGTGGCTCCTGGGACGCCACGAACGTCATCGACGGGGACGTCGCCGTCGTCACCCCCATCGACCTCGACCACACCGACCGGCTCGGCGAGACGCCCGCCGCGATCGCCACCGAGAAGGCGGGCATCGTCAAGCAGGACGCGACGGTCATCCTGGCCCAGCAGCCGGTGGACGCGGCCCAGGTGCTGCTGAAGAAGGCCGTCGAGGTCGACGCCACCGTGGCCCGCGAAGGCCTGGAGTTCGGCGTCGTCGCCCGGCAGGTCGCCGTCGGCGGACAGTTGCTCACCCTGCGCGGTCTCGGCGGTGAGTACGAGGAGGTCTACCTCCCTCTGCACGGCCCCTACCAGGCCCACAACGCCGCCGTCGCGCTCGCCGCCGTGGAGGCGTTCTTCGGCGTCGGCTCCCAGCGCCCCGAGCGCCTCGACATCGACACGGTCCGCAAGGCCTTCGCCGCCGTCTCGTCGCCGGGCCGGCTCGAAGTCGTACGGCGCTCGCCCACCGTCGTCCTGGACGCCGCCCACAATCCGGCCGGCGCGCGCGCCACCGCCGAGGCGATCGGGGAGGCCTTCGACTTCAGCCGGCTGATCGGCGTGGTCGGGGCGAGCGGCGACAAGAACGTGCGAGGGCTGCTCGAGGCCTTCGAGCCGATCTTCGCCGAGGTCGTCGTCACGCAGAACTCCAGCCATCGCGCGATGGACGCCGACGAACTCGCCGCCATCGCCGTCGAGGTGTTCGGCGACGAGCGCGTCCAGGTCGAGCCGCGGCTGCCGGACGCCCTGGAGGCGGCGATCACCCTGTCCGAGGAGGAGGGCGAGTTCGCGGGCGGCGGTGTGCTCGTCACCGGCTCCGTCATCACCGTCGGCGAGGCCCGACTGCTGCTGGGGAGGGGCTGACAACCCGTGCGTACGCTCTGTGCTTCGACCCTGATCGGCGAGCTGTTCGTGATCGGATTCGCCGGACTGGTCGCCATGAAGGACCCCGACCTGTCCGTGTCGACGGTGTGGACGGTCAGCGGCATCGCGATGTTCCTGTGCCTGGTGCTGTGCGGTGTCGTGACGCGTCCGGGCGGGATCGCCCTCGGCTGGGCCCTCCAGATCGCGCTCATCGCCTCCGGGTTCGTCGTCCCGACGATGTTCTTCATGGGCGCGATCTTCGCGGCCCTGTGGTGGGCCTCGGTGCACTACGGCAGAAAGATCGACGAGGCGAAGGCCCGCTTCGCGGCCCAGGCCACCTCCTCCACACCTGACGCTGCGTAACCCGATCTCGGACACGCCCTGTAACCTTCGAACACCCCGCACACTCTTGATCAATAGGAGCCCAGTCGTGAGCCAGCGCACCCTCGTCCTGCTCAAGCCCGACGCAGTCCGCCGTGGCCTGACCGGCGAGATCATCAGCCGTATCGAGCGCAAGGCCGGCTGGCAGATCACCGCGCTGGAGCTGCGCACCCTGGACCTGGACACCCTGGAGCAGCACTACGGCGAGCACAAGGGCAAGCCCTTCTACGAGCCGCTGGTGGAGTTCATGGCCTCCGGTCCGGTCGTCGCGCTGATCGTCGAGGGCGAGCGGGTCATCGAGGGGCTGCGCGCGCTGGCCGGGCCGACCGACCCGATCGCCGCCGCCCCCGGTTCCATCCGCGGCGACTACGGCGTGATCGTCCGCGAGAACCTCATCCACGCCTCCGACTCCGAGGAGTCCGCCGAGCGTGAGGTGAAGATCTTCTTCCCCGGCCGCGCCTGAAAACCCCGTATAACGATTTTCTTCTGAGGCACCGTCACCTCACCCACACGCCTGACCTGGGGCGGCCGAGCAAATCCGGCCGTCCCCTGGCATATGCGTGCCGATCGGGGGAACGAGTGCCCCCGATGGGACGTCTCCACAAGCGAGGCACCACATCATCTGCTGACAATGGCGAAGACCCTCGCGCGGTGTTCGTGCAGGCGCGTCTACGATGGAAGCCTTCACGTCACAGCACCCACTTCGCCGACCTGAAAAGCCCTCAAAAGCTACCAGGAAGGCCAGACGAATCCTGATGGGGAACTCAATGTCGTTCATCGGCCGTGACATGGCTGTCGACCTCGGGACCGCCAACACGCTGGTGTACGTCAGGGGTCGCGGGATCGTACTCAACGAGCCGTCCGTCGTCGCGATCAACACCAACACTGGTGGCATTCTCGCGGTCGGCGCCGAAGCGAAGAAGATGATCGGGCGCACGCCCGGCAACATCGTTGCCGTACGTCCGCTGAAGGACGGCGTCATCGCCGACTTCGAGATCACCGAGCGGATGCTCCGCTACTTCATCCTGAAGATCCACAAGCGGCGGTATCTGGCTCGCCCGCGGGTCGTCGTCTGCGTGCCCTCCGGCATCACGGGCGTCGAGCGGCGTGCCGTCATCGAGGCGTCGTCCCAGGCCGGCGCCCGTCAGGTGCACATCATCGAGGAGCCCATGGCGGCGGCCATCGGCTCCGGCCTGCCGGTCCACGAGGCCACGGGCAACATGGTGGTGGACATCGGTGGCGGCACCACCGAGGTTGCGGTCATCTCGCTCGGCGGCATCGTCACCGCCCAGTCCATCCGCGTCGCGGGCGACGAGTTGGACAATGCGATCATCCAGCACATCAAGAAGGAGTACAGCCTCCTTCTCGGTGAGCGGACGGCCGAGCAGATCAAGATCACGATCGGTTCGGCGTACGACCTCGACGCTGACGAACACACCGAAATCCGCGGCCGGGACCTCGTTTCCGGACTGCCCAAGACCGTCGTCATCTCCGCCGCCGAAGTCCGCAAGGCGATCGAGGAACCGGTCAACGCGATCGTCGACGCCGTCAAGACGACCCTCGACAAGTGCCCGCCGGAGCTGTCCGGCGACATCATGGACCGCGGAATCGTTCTGACCGGCGGCGGTGCGCTGCTGCGCGGCCTCGACGAGCGGCTGCGCCGTGAGACCGGCATGCCGATCCACATCGCCGAGGACCCGCTGGACAGCGTGGCGCTCGGATCGGGCAAGTGCGTCGAGGAGTTCGAGGCGCTCCAGCAGGTGCTGGACGCCCAGCCGCGCAGATGACGTAACTCTTCGATTCCGCCGTGCGAGATGATCTCCTCTCGTGCGGCGGATCGTTGATATAGAGGCATAAGCTCGCCCATAAAGCTCACCCCCCATACCTGCACATTCCTATGAGGAAGGCACGGCCGCCGCACGTGAGGGACACACGAGAGAGCCGGCTGCTCCTGGTGCTGCTGATCGCCATCGCGTTCGCGTTGATCACGGTGGACATCCGCGGCGGGGAGGACTCACCGGTCGACGGCGCCCGACAGGTCGCTGCCACCGTGTTCGGCCCGATCGAGGACGGGGTGTCGTCCGCGGTCAACCCGGTCGGCGACGCGGTCTCCGCGGTCCGTGACTCGGGCACCCGGCACGACCGGCTGGCCCGGCTGGAGAAGGAGAACGCGGCCCTCAAGGCGAAGCTCGGCAGCGACGACCGCAACTCCAGCCGCCTCAAACAGCTCGACAAGATGCTGAAGGTCTCCGCCGAGGGCCAGTACGGCATCAAGGGCGCGCAGGTCATCGCCATAGGGGCGGCCCAGGGCTTCTCCTGGACGATCACCATCGACATCGGCGCCAACGACGGGATCAAGCGGGACATGACCGTGCTGAACGGCGACGGTCTGGTCGGACGGGTCACCACCGTCGGACCCGACACCTCGACCGTCCTGCTCGCCAACGACCCCGACTTCACCGTGGGCACCCGCATGGAGGACAGCGACGAACTCGGCTTCGCCTCCGGACAGGGCGACCGCCCGCTGCGCGTCGAACTCCTCAACGGCAAGGCGGACGTGAAGAAGGGCGACCGGCTCGTCACCTTCGGCTCGCAGGCCGACAAGCCCTTCGTGCCCGGCGTCCCGGTCGGTGTCGTCTCCCGCGTCGAGCCCTCCGAGGGCGGCCTGACCCGCACCATCTACGTCAAGCCGTACGTCGGCTTCACCAAGCTCGACATCGTCGGCGTCGTCGTCGAGGCCCCGAAGAAGGACCCGCGCGACACCGTGCTCCCGAAGAAGCCCAAGCCGACCCCGACGCCGACGGTCACCGTCACGGTCACCCCGTCGGCGACCGCGCCCGTCGACGGCCAGCAGCAAGAGCAGCAGTAGGAGCTGAGTCCCTCATGCGTGTCAACCGGATCCTGCTCTCCTCGGCCCTGATCGTCGTAGCCCTGGTGCTCCAGGTGAGCGTCCTCGCCCGCCTCCATCTCCCGGGCGCCGTACCCGACTTGCTGCTGCTGACCGTGCTGGGCCTCGCCCTGGTGTACGGCCATGTCGGCGGCGCCCTCGTCGGCTTCGGCGCGGGCCTGCTCGCCGACCTCGCCCCGCCCGCCGACCACGCCGCCGGGCGCTACGCCCTGGTGCTGTGCGTCATCGGCTATCTCGCCGGGCTGGTCAAACCGGAGAACGGCCGGCTCAAATCGGCCACCGGCCCCATGCTCGTCGTGGTCGCCGCCGCGGTCGGCTCCACTTTGCTGTACGCCGGTGTGGGCGCCCTCGTCGGCGACACCGCCGCCCGCCATGTCGGCCTGGTCAGCCTGCTGTTCTCGGCGGCCGTGTACGACCTGCTCCTTGCGCCCTTCGTGGTCCCCGGGATCATGTTCCTGGCCCGACGCGCGGAGAACGACCCGCTCGCCGAGACCACCTCCTCGTCAAAGAAGGCCACCGACATCTCCTCCGGCTGGATCTCCGCCGGCACGGGCCTGAAGATCGGCGGCTCGCGCGGCGGCCTCGGCGGCCTGAAGACCAAGGCCCGGACCCGCACCGCGCGCGTGGGACGCATCAAGGGAGTCAAGCGGCTGTGATGGCGCGGGAGTTCACTCGAACGGGGCACCTTTCGCGGAACGACGCCTCACAGGTCAGTCGTTCATCATGCGTACGCGCACACTCATCCGCGCACTGAGAGGGGGAGGCAGCCACACATGACCAACATTCCCGAGACCGGTCGGACGCCACGCGTCCAGATCCGACTCGTCGTCATCCAGATCCTCGTCCTCTCCCTGCTCGGCACCCTCGGCGGCCGCCTGTGGTATCTGCAGATCCGCGAGGGCAACGCGTACGCGAAGGAGGCGTCCGGCAACCACGTCCAGCAGGTCGTCGACCCCGCCGTCCGCGGCTCGATCCTGGACGCGCGCGGCGTGCCGCTCGCCGACAACGAGACGCGGCTGGTGGTCTCCGCCTCCCGCACCGACCTGCTGAAGATGAAGGACGACGGCAAGGCGGTCCTCACCAAGCTGGCCGCGGTCCTCGGCATGAAGCCCAAGGAGGTCATGCAGCGGGTCCGGCTGTGCGACGCCAAGACCCCGCAGCCGTGCTGGAACGGCTCGCCGTACCAGCCGATCCCCATCACCGACGAGGCCACCCCCAAGCAGGCCCTGCAGATCCGCGAGCGCGCCGAGGACTTCCCCGGCATCACCGCCGAGCCCCAGGCCGTGCGCCGCTACCCCGCGCCCGGCAAGGCCAACACCGCCCAGGTCCTCGGCTACCTCTCGCCCGTCACCGACAGCGAGATCCAGCAGGCCAAGGACAGCGACTCGCCCTACCTGCGCTCGGACCAGGTCGGGCGCAACGGCCTGGAGCGCGAGTACGACAAGCAGCTGCGCGGCAAGGCCGGCGTCACCCGCTACGAGGTGGACAACCTCGGGCGCGTGATCGGCAAGGCCAAGGCCGATGCCGCCGAGCCGGGTTCGAACCTCGTCACCAGCATCGACTCCCGCGTCCAGCGGGTCGCCGAGTACCAGCTGGACGAGGCGATGAAGGCCGCCCGCAAGCAGTTCGACAAGATCACCGGCGAGAACTACAAGGCCGACTCCGGTGCCGTCGTCGTGATGGAGGCCAAGACCGGCCGCATCGTCTCCATGGCATCCGCGCCGACATACGACCCGAACGTGTGGGTCGGCGGCATCTCCGCCAAGGACTACAAGCAGCTCACCGGCAAGAACTCCGACTACCCGCTGCTCAACAGGGCCATACAGGGTCAGTCCGCACCCGGTTCGACCTTCAAGGTGATCTCCACCGCCGCCGCGGTCCAGGCCGGCTACGAGTGGGACGGCGGCTACCCGTGCACCAGCTCGTACTCGGTGGGCGGCCAGGTCTTCAAGAACTTCGAGGGCGAGAGCTTCGGCCCCATCTCGCTCGGCCGGGCGCTCGAGGTCTCCTGCGACACCGTCTTCTACGGCCTCGCCGACAGGGAGTGGAAGAAGGACGGCGGCATCAACCCGAAGAAGGGTGAGCCCAAGGACTACTTCTTCAAGACGGCCCACCAGTTCGGCCTCGGCAAGGAGACCGGCGTCGACCTGCCCAACGAGGTCACCGGCCGCGTCCCCGACCGCCAGTGGAAAGAGTCGTACTGGAAGGCCAACAAGGCCTCCTGGTGCAAGACCGGCAAGAAGAACGGCAGTTACGTCGAGAAGATCGCCTACGAGAACTGCCTCGAGGGCAACAAGATGCGCGAGGGCGACGAGATCAACTACTCCATCGGCCAGGGTGACACCCTCCTCACCCCGATCCAGGAGGCCATGATCTACGGGGCCCTCGCCAACGGCGGCACCGAGTACGTCCCGACCATCGGCAAGGCGATCGTCAGCGCCGACGGCAAGACCGTCAAGGAGATCAAGCCCCAGGTCAAGGCCAAGCTCCCGATCAGCCAGGCCACGCACAAGGGCATCGACAAGGCGCTCGCGGGCGTCATCACCAGCGGTACGGCCGCGTGGAAGTTCCAGGGCTGGCCGCAGGACAAGATCACGCTGCACGCCAAGACCGGTACCGCGGAGGTCTATGGCAAGCAGACGACTTCCTGGCTGGCCACGTACTCCAAGGACTACACGGTCGTCATGACGATCTCCCAGGCCGGTACCGGTTCCGGTGCCTCCGGTGAGGCCGTCCGCAACATCTACAGCGCCCTGTACGGCGTCCAGTCCGACGGCTCGATCGACAAGAAGAAGGCGCTGCTGCCCACCCCGCAGAAGGGCCTGCCCAAGATTCAGAAGGACGGCGCGATCGCCTCCCCGAAGATCTCCAAGGACCCGGCCAAGGACCTGACCAAGGCCCTGAAGAAGGCCACCGAGGAGGGCGCGACCGCCCCGGACGAGAACCAGCCGGGCGCCACCACCGCCTCGCCCACCGCGACCAACCGGAACACACGCAGGCGGCCGCGCAAGGGGGGGAGCCGGAGGATGCTCACATGACCGGTGTCAACAGCTTCTCCGTCTCCGGGTACGGACCCGAACGCGCCCGCTGGACACGGGTGTTCGCCCGTGACTCGCTCGCCCGCCGCCTGGACTGGCCGATACTGCTGGCCGCGATCGCGCTCTCGGCGATCGGCTCGATCCTGGTCTTCTCAGCGACCCGCAACCGCACCGAGATCAACCAGGGCGACCCGTACTACTTCCTCATCCGGCACCTCATGAACACCGGCATCGGGCTCGCCCTGATGATCGGCACCGTCTGGCTCGGCCACCGCACGCTGCGCACGGCCGTCCCGATCCTCTACGGCGCCTCGGTCTTCCTGATCCTGCTGGTGCTCACCCCGCTCGGCTCGACCGTCAACGGTGCGCACTCCTGGATCGTCTTCGGCGGCGGTTTCTCGCTCCAGCCCTCGGAGTTCGTGAAGATCACGATCATCCTCGGCATGGCGATGCTGCTGGCGGCGCGGGTCGACGCGGGCGACAAGAAGTACCCCGACCACCGCACGGTGCTGCAGGCCCTGGGCCTGGCCGCCGTACCGATCCTGATCGTCCTGCTCATGCCGGACCTGGGCTCGGTGATGGTCATGGTGATCATCATCCTCGGCGTGCTGCTGACCTCCGGGGCCTCCAACCGGTGGGTGTTCGGGCTCATCGCGACGGGCGCGATCGGCGCGATCGCCGTGTGGCAGCTGCACATTCTGGACGACTACCAGATCAACCGCTTCGCGGCCTTCGCCAACCCGGACCTCGATCCGGCGGGCGTCGGCTACAACACCAACCAGGCGCGTATCGCGATCGGTTCGGGCGGACTGACCGGCGCCGGGCTCTTCCACGGCTCGCAGACCACCGGCCAGTTCGTGCCCGAGCAGCAGACGGACTTCGTGTTCACGGTGGCGGGCGAGGAGTTGGGCTTCGTCGGCGCGGGCCTGATCATCTTCCTGCTCGGTGTGGTCCTGTGGCGGGCCTGCCGCATCGCCCGCGACTCGACGGAGCTGTACGGGACGATCGTGGCCGCCGGGATCGTCGCCTGGCTGGCCTTCCAGACCTTCGAGAACATCGGTATGACCCTCGGCATCATGCCGGTCACCGGCCTGCCACTGCCGTTCGTGTCGTACGGCGGCTCGTCGATGTTCGCGGTGTGGGTGGCGGTGGGGCTGCTGCAGTCCATCAGGGTGCAGAGACCCATGTCGGCCTAGGAACGCATGTCGGTGTGGGAAACCGCCTGTTCCTCCTGGGTTTCCCCGGGATTCACCTTCGGGGGCCTCTGCCATCCGGGGCGGAATCCCACTAGATTCAGGTCATGGCGGACACAAAGCGCGAGATCGAGCGGAAGTACGAGTCCGACGACAGTGGCCTGCCCGACCTGACCGGCGTCGCCGGTGTCGCGGCCGTCATCGACAAGGGTGTCGCGGGCCTGGACGCCACCTACTACGACACCGCGGACGAGCGACTGGCCGCGTCGGCGATCACCCTGCGCCGCCGCACCGGCGGCTCCGACGCGGGCTGGCACCTGAAGTTCCCGGTGGCCCCGGGCGTCCGGGACGAGATCCAGGCTCCGCTCTCCGACACCGTCCCGCGCACCCTCGCCGGTCTGATCCGCTCCCGCGTCCGCGAAGCCGAGCTGCTGCCGGTGATGCGGCTGCGCTCCGACCGCGATGTCCGCGACCTCGTCGACGCCGATGGGCGGCTGCTCGCCGAGGTCAGCGTGGACGCCGTGCACGCCGAACGGCTGGGCGGCGACGGCACCACCGCCCAGTGGACCGAGATGGAGGTCGAGCTCGCCGACGGCGGTGACCCGGCCTTCCTCGACAAGGTCGACAAGCGGCTGCGCAAGGCGGGCGTACGGCCGTCCAAGTCGGCGTCGAAGCTGGCCCGGGCACTCGCGGAGACGGCGCCGAAGAAGAAGCGGAAGAAGCAGCAGCAGGCCAAGGACCCGGTGACCGCCGGCGATCACGTCCTCGCATATGTGCGCCAGCAGCGGGACGCGATCGTCGAACTCGATCCGGCCGTACGGCAGGACGTGTTCGACTCCGTGCACCGCATGCGGGTCGCCACGCGCCGGATGCGCAGCGCGTTCCGCTCGTACGGGAAGGTCCTCGACCGGACCGTCACCGATCCGATCGGCGAGGAACTGAAGTGGCTGGCCGGTGAACTCGGCGTGGACCGGGACCAGGAGGTGCTGACCGAGCGCCTGACGGCGGCTCTCGGTGAACTGCCGCGGACGCTGGTCTCCGGCCCGGTCCGCACCCGGCTGCGCACGTGGATGAACGCCCGGCGCGGCGGATCGCGACGCCGGCTGACCGGCGTCCTGGACTCCAAGCGGTATCTGACCCTGCTCGACACCCTGGACGCGCTGGTCGAGGATCCGCCGCTGCTGGAGGCGGCCGCCGGGAAGCCCGAGAAGGTGATCACCAAGGTCGTACGCAAGGACTTCGGAAAGCTCTCCGGTCTGGTGGAGCAGGCCATCGAGCTCGAGCCGGGGCAGGACCGCGACCTGGCCCTGCACGAGGCGCGCAAGAAGGCCAAGCGCACGCGCTATGCGGCGGAGGCGGCGGCTCCGGCGCTCGGCGGCTCCGCAACGGCCCTGGTCAAGTCGATGAAGTCCCTGCAGGGCCTGCTCGGCGACCACCAGGACAGCGTCATGACCCGCCAGACCCTGCGCGAGCTGTCCGCCGTGGCGCATGCGGCGGGGGAGAGCTCGTTCACGTACGGCGTGCTCTACGGGCGCGAGGAGCAGCGCGCGGCGGCCGCCGAGGCGGCGCTGCCCGCGGCATGGGCGCAGACCGAGGGCGGGATGGAGGTCTGAGCGGTCGCCCGGGCCGCTGATCGGTCGGGGTGGCCTCGCAGTCGCGTTAGGCTAGATGGTCACCCCTGTCAGTTCAGCCCATCCCACGAAGGTTCGCGAGATGTCTGCCGAAGTTGCTGCGGCCGCCGAGTCTGTGTTCCCGCAGCTCGAAGCTCTGCTCCCGCATGTGCAGAAGCCGATCCAGTACGTCGGCGGAGAGCTCAACTCCACGGTCAAGCCGTGGGAGTCCTGCGATGTCCGCTGGGCGCTGATGTACCCGGACGCGTACGAGGTCGGTCTGCCCAACCAGGGCGTCATGATCCTCTACGAGGTGCTGAACGAGCAGGAGGGCGTCCTCGCCGAGCGCACGTACAGCGTGTGGCCGGACCTCGAGGCGCTGATGCGGGAGCACGACGTCCCGCAGTTCACGGTGGACAGCCACCGCCCGGTGAAGGCCTTCGACGTGTTCGGGCTCTCCTTCTCCACCGAGCTGGGCTACACCAACATGCTCACCGCCCTGGACCTGGCGGGCATCCCGCTGGAGTCCAAGGACCGCGGACTGGACGACCCGATCGTCCTGGCCGGCGGCCACGCGGCCTTCAACCCCGAGCCGATCGCGGACTTCATCGACGCGGCGATCATCGGCGACGGCGAGCAGGCCGTGCTGGACATGACCAAGATCATCCGTGACTGGAAGGCGGAGGGCCGGCCGGGCGGCCGCGAGGAGGTCCTCTTCCGCCTCGCGAAGACGGGCTCGGTGTACATCCCGGCGTTCTACGACGTGGAGTACCTCCAGGACGGCCGTATCGCCCGTGTCGTACCGAACAAGTCCGGTGTCCCGTGGCGCGTGTCCAAGCACACGGTGATGGACCTGGACGAGTGGCCCTACCCCAAGCAGCCGCTGGTGCCGCTGGCCGAGACGGTCCACGAGCGTATGTCGGTCGAGATCTTCCGGGGCTGCACACGCGGCTGCCGCTTCTGTCAGGCGGGCATGATCACCCGCCCGGTCCGTGAGCGTTCCATCACGGGCATCGGCGAGATGGTGGAGAAGGGCCTGAAGGCGACGGGCTTCGAGGAGGTCGGCCTGCTGTCCCTGTCCTCGGCGGACCACAGCGAGATCGGCGACATCGCGAAGGGCCTGGCGGACAGGTACGAGGAAGACAAGATCGGCCTGTCCCTCCCCTCGACGCGTGTCGACGCGTTCAACGTCGACCTGGCCAACGAGCTGACGCGCAACGGCCGTCGCTCCGGCCTGACGTTCGCCCCCGAGGGCGGCTCGGAGCGTATGCGCAAGGTCATCAACAAGATGGTGTCCGAGGAGGACCTCATCCGGACGGTGGCGACGGCGTACGGCAACGGCTGGCGCCAGGTGAAGCTGTACTTCATGTGCGGCCTGCCGACGGAGACGGACGAGGACGTCCTGCAGATCGCCGACATGGCGATGAACGTGATCGCCAAGGGCCGCGAGGTCTCGCGCTCCAACGACATCCGCTGCACCGTCTCGATCGGCGGCTTCGTCCCCAAGCCCCACACCCCCTTCCAGTGGGCGCCGCAGCTGTCGGCGGAGGAGACGGACGCGCGTCTCGAAAAGCTCCGGGACAAGATCCGCGGCGACAAGAAGTACGGCCGCTCGATCGGCTTCCGCTACCACGACGGCAAGCCGGGCATCGTCGAGGGCCTGCTCTCGCGCGGCGACCGCCGCATCGGCGCCGTGATCCGCGCCGTCTACGAGGACGGCGGCCGCTTCGACGGCTGGCGCGAGCACTTCTCGTACGACCGCTGGATGAGCTGCGCGGACAAGGTGCTGCCCGCCTTCGGCGTGGACGTCGACTGGTACACGACGCGCGAGAAGACGTACGAGGAGGTCCTGCCCTGGGACCACCTGGACTCGGGCCTGGACAAGGACTGGCTCTGGGAGGACTGGCAGGACGCCCTCGACGAGACGGAGGTCGAGGACTGCCGGTGGACGCCCTGCTTCGACTGCGGGGTGTGTCCGCAGATGGACACCCACATTCAGGTGGGCCCGACCGGTAAGAAGCTGCTGCCTCTTACGGTCAAGAATGCCGCGCCCAGTCCTGGCGGGCACTCGCACTGAGGTGAGCGATCACTGAGGTGCGACGCACTCCATGAGCCCCCTCCGAGACGGGAGGGGGCTCAGTCGTGTCCGGTGCCCTGATCGCTCGGTGCCGTGCGCGGAAGTGCGCGGCTGCCTCGATCGATCAAAGGTGGTGCAGTGTCTCGATGATCTTGGCGGTGACGGCCTTGGTGGAGTAGGGGTTCTGTCCCGTCACGAGTCTGCCGTCGGCTGTGGCGAAGGGGGTCATCGGGATGGTGTTCCTGACGTAGTGCGCGCCCCGCTTGCGGAGTTCGTCCTCCAGCACGAACGGCACCCGCTTCTTCACCATGGCGACTCGCTCCTCCGCGGTGGAGAACCCGGTGACCGTGCGGCCGTCGACAAGCGAGGAGCCGTCGGAGAGCGTGATGTCCAGCAGTCCGCAGGCGTCATGGCAGACCGAGGAGACCACGCCGCCGTTCTCGTAGATCTCACATGCGGCCTGCTGGAGCGCGGAGTTGGAAGGGAAGTCCCACATGACGCCGTGCCCGCCGGTGTAGAAGATCGCGGAATATCGGGCCGGGTCGACGTCGGCCGCCTTGGCGGTGCGGTCCAGGCTCGACATGAACACGGGATCGTTCATGTGGTCGCGCACCGCCTTGTCTGCCATTCTGGTGCTGCGTGGGTCCAGCGGCACCGGTCCCCCTTCCAGACTGACCAGGTCGACCTCGAAGCCGGCCTGACGGACCCCGGCGTGGAAGTGAACCAGTTCTCCGATCCACAGTCCGGTCCGATGGGGGCTCGTCCCGTAGGTCGCCTGGTTGGTGACCACGGCGAGGATCCGCTTCTTCTCCATCACGACTCCTTGCTTGCCACGGAGTTGGCCGCGGAGTTGGCCACGGACCTGGTGTTCAGGCCTGCTCGGTGGGGCGTACGAGCAGCTCGGCGACGGCCACGTGCCGGGGGCGGGTGACGATGTAGCCGACGGTGTCTGCGATGTCCTGGCTCTGCAGCCGCTCGATGTCGCCCAGGGCGGCGACGATGTGCTGCTGGATGACGTCGGGGTTGTGCGTGCGCAGTTCGGTGTCGACGCTGCCCGGCTCGATGACGGAGACGCGGACGTGCTGGCGTGCCAGTTCCTGCCGCAGCGCCTCACTGAAGGCGCCGACGCCGAACTTGGTGGCGCTGTACACGGCGGACATCGCGTAGGCGTTGCGGCCGGCGAGCGAGCCGATGTTGACGATGTCCGCGACCTGACGCGGCTGTTCGGCGGCGGCCTTGACCAGGTGGGGGACGGCCGCGTGGGCGGTGTACATCAGGCCCATGAGGTTGATGTCGATCATGCGCCGCCAGTCGTTCAGGTCCGCACCGGGGGCGGGCCCGAGCAGCATGAGGCCGGCGTTGTTGACCAGCGTGTCCAGACGGCCCAGGCCCTCGACGGTCCGCTCGACCGCTTCCGCGGCGGCCTCGGCGGTGGTGATGTCGGCGGGCACCACCAGAGCCTTGCCACCGGCGTCGGAGATCTCCGCGGCAAGGTCGGTGAGCCGGTCCTCGCGCCGGCCGACCAGGGCCACGGAGGCGCCCTCGCGGGCAAGCTCCAGGGCGGTGGCGTGGCCGATGCCGCTGGATGCCCCGGTGACCAGGGCGACGGTTCCTTCAAGACGACGAGCCATGGGTTCAAGCCTTTCGATGAACGGCCACGCTGTTGCGGGCCGTACGGGACAGCAGGAGGACGGCCCTTTGGCAGGGGCCGTACGGGGGTGGAGGCCGCACGAAGGCGGGCCGAAGGCACAATGGGGGAGTGAGCAGCACTGGGCAGAAGGCCACCGACACCACGCGCCAGGAGACCGGGACCGAGGGAGAACTACCGCCCCGCGAACGACTGGTCCGGGCCGCGTCGCGGTTGTTCTATTACGAGGGCGTACGCGCGATCGGCGTGGAGCGGCTGATCGCCGAAGCCGGGGTGACGAAGGCGACCTTCTACCGGCACTTCGCCTCCAAGGACGACCTGGTCGTGGCCTATTTGCTGACCAAGGACGCCTACTACAAGGGAGTGGCCGAGCCACTGGCCGCCGCGCACCCGCCCGCGGATGCGATCGACCTGATCTTCGAGGCGATCGCCGAGCACGCCCGCGAGCGCGGCTTTCGCGGATCGCCGTTCCTGAACGCGGCCGCCGAGTACCCCGACGCCACCCATCCGGTACGTGGCCTGGTGACGTCCCACCGGGACTGGATCCGCGCCCTCTTCCAGGACCTGCTCACCCGGCTGGGGCATGCCGACCCGGAGTCCGCCGCCGGTGCGCTGCTGATGCTGTACGACGGCGCGATGGCCGCCGGCTACCTGGACGACTCGACGGCCGCCCACAAGACCTTGCTGAACGCGGTCCGGCTCATCCGATCGGGCGGCTGACCCCGTCGGAGCCGCGCGAAACAGCGGCGCTGTGCGAGGCCCCGGCCAGGCCGGGGCGCGGGTTGCTTTCATGGAGCTTCTTGATCTCTCTTCGACGCGCAGCGGGGCCTACCAGCAGTGCTCTGCCGGTAGGCAGTCCCGCCCGGAAGGCCGAGAGGCCGTTCCATCAGAAGTAGGAAGACCGGTCGTTCTCCCTGTCGTCGACGGTAGCCCTCTCTTCGTTCGCGCGCCACTGGGCGGCGCCATTTGTGGCGTCCCTCACCGGTCCGCAGCTGCCGTCGACGACCTCATGGCCGAAGCGAGCGAAGTCGTGTCCGGTCAGCTCTGGCATCCGCAGCCGGATGCCGACTTGGCCTCGGTCGCGGTGAGGGCCGGGTCGGTGGACTGCTCGGTCGGTGTGCAGCATGAGGTGACGCCGCAGCACTCGTCGGCGGCCTCGGCCGTTGCGGATGTCTGCGCGGTGGAGGTGGCAGATGCGGGCTTGATCGCGCGGACGATGGCCGAGTGCATGCCGTCGGCCACCGGGTGTGTGGGTGTGATCTCGATGTCGGTGAATCCGGCCGCTTCGAGGCCCTGGCGGTACTCCGTGAAGGAGAGCGCGCCGGCGATGCAGCCCACGTAGTCACCGCGTTCCGCGCGCTGCGCCGTGGTCAGGGCGTCGTCGGCGACCACGTCGGAGACGCCGAGGCGGCCTCCGGGCCTGAGGACGCGGAAGGTTTCGGTGAAGACGGCGGGCTTGTCGGTGGACAGGTTGATCACGCAGTTCGAGATCACGACGTCGACGGTGTTCGCCGGGAGCGGGATCGCCTCGATGGTGCCCTTGAGGAACTCGACGTTGGTCGCCTTGGCCTTCTGTGCGTTGGCCAGGGCGAGTTGGAGCATCTCGTCGGTCATGTCGAGGCCGTAGGCCTTGCCGGTGGGGCCGACGCGGCGGGCGGAGAGCAGGACGTCGATGCCGCCGCCGGAGCCGAGGTCCAGGACCTTCTCGCCCTCGTGGAGATCGGCCACGGCGGTGGGGTTGCCGCAGCCGAGGGAGGCGGCGAGGGCCTCGGCGGGCAGGGCGTCGCGCTCGTCGGCCGCGTAGAGCGTGGAGCCGAAGTTCTCGTCGACCTCGATGGGCTCCGGCCCGCAACAGGCGGTGCCGCCCTCGGCGACCTTCACGGCTGCCGCCGCGTAGCGTCGGCGGACCGTTTCGCGTAGATCGGTGGACTGCTCGGACATGGCGCACTCCTGGGTGATGGGGCATGGCGGCGCCCCGGAACGGCTTGTATTGACGTTCATTGATGCAACCTTGCGCCTTGGATCGAAAAACGTCAACATAGAGGCATGTCGAAACAAGAGCTGAAGATCCTCGGCCAGGACGCCGACGAGGGCTGCTGCCCCGGTCTCGCGACCGCCCCGCTGGACGAAGACCGGGCGGCCGACCTGGCGAAGATCTTCAAGGCCCTGGGCGATCCGGTCCGGCTGCGGCTGATGTCGATGATCGCTTCGCGCGGGCAGGGCGGCGAGGTGTGCGTGTGTGAGCTGACGCCCGCCTTCGATCTGTCCCAGCCGACGATCTCGCACCACCTCAAGCTGTTGCGGCAGGCGGGGCTCATCGACTGTGAGCGGCGCGGGACCTGGGTCTACTACTGGGTACTGCCCGGGGTCCTGGACCGGTTGGCCGCGTTCCTGACCGCCGCCGAGCCGGCCGGGGTGCCTGCGTGAGCGCCTCTCTGGCCCGGCGTGCGCTGGCCGAAGGGGTCGGCACGGCCGCGCTCGTGACGGTGGTGGTCGGCTCCGGCATCCAGGCCACCGAGCTGTCGCGGGACGTGGGGTGCAGCTGCTGGCCAACTCGCTGGCCACTGTCTTCGGGCTGGGCGTGCTGATCGTGCTTCTCGGGCCGGTCTCCGGTGCCCACTTCAATCCGGTGGTCACCCTCGCGGCCTGGGTTTCGGGGCGGGCGAGCGGCGAGGGGCCGGCCGGCCGGGACGTGGCGGCGTATGTCCCCGCACAGATCGTCGGGGCGGTCGGCGGGGCGGTCCTGGCCGACGCGATGTTCGCCGAACCGCTGGTCAAGTGGTCCACGCATGACCGCTTCGCCGGCCACCTGTGGCTGGGCGAGATCGTCGCGACCGCCGGTCTGGTGCTGCTGATCTTCGGTCTGAACCGGGCGGGGCGTGCCCATCTGGCTCCGGTCGCGGTGGCGTCCTACATCGGGGCCGCGTACTGGTTCACCTCGTCGACGTCCTTCGCCAACCCGGCCGTGACCGTCGGGCGGGCCTTCACGGACACGTTCGCCGGGATAGCGCCGGCTTCCGTCGCCCCGTTCGTCGTGGCCCAACTGGTCGGTGCCGTCGTCGGTTTGGGCCTTGTGGCGGCGGTGTTCGGGCGCCCCGTTCCCGCTGGGACCGGCGTGCCCGTCCCGCACGGCGTCGCCGAATCCGTTGCTCCTGCCGCTCCCTGATCCCCTCTCCCCAGGAAGACATGTCATGACTGTTCCCGGTGCCCGCCCCTCCGTGCTGTTCGTCTGTGTCCACAACGCGGGCCGCTCCCAGATGGCTGCGGCCTTCCTCACCCACCTTGCCGGAGACCGTCTCGAGGTCCGCTCGGCCGGCTCCGCCCCGGCCGATGCGGTCAACCCGGCCGTGGTGGCGGCGATGAAGGAAGCCGGCATCGACATCTCCGCCGAGACGCCGAAGGTGCTCACGGTTGATGCCGTGCAGGCGTCGGACGTCGTGATCACCATGGGGTGCGGCGACGCTTGCCCGGTCTTCCCGGGCAAGCGGTACCTCGACTGGCAGCTCGACGACCCTGCGGGGCAGGGGGTGGACGCGGTGCGCCCGATCCGGGACGAGATCGAACGGCGCGTGCGCGCTCTGGTGGGCGAGTTTCAGCCGTCGCCGGACCCCGGGCCGTAGAGCGCCGCGATGTCCTCGGACCTCGCCCACCGGCTGTACGTGGGTGACTGGGGCCAGCCCTCGGGTGAGTCCTGCCACTCCTCCTGGCGGCCGTACGGCAGGACATCGATCAGGGCGAAGGAGTGGCTGAGCTGTTCGGTGCCCCGACCGTTGGTGTGCCAGGTGCGGTAGACGGTGTCGCCGTCGCGCAGGAACACGTTGACCGCGAATCCTCCGTCGGGCGGTGCGCCGACGTCGGCCCCGAATGAGCTGTTCGCGGTCGAGTACCACGGCATCCGGTTGCCGACCCGCTGCCTGTAGGCGAGTGCCTCTTTGATCGGACCCTGGGTGACGACGACGAACCGCGCGTCGTAGTTGTCCAGGAACTCCAGGCGGGTGTACTGCGAGGTGAACCCCGTGCAGCCGGGGCACTGCCATTCCTTGCCGGCGAACCACATGTGGTTGTAGACGATCAGTTGCCTCTTGCCTTCGAAGACGTCCGCCAGCTGAACGGGGCCGTCCTCGCCCTCGAGGGTGTAGTCGGGCATCTCGACCATCGGCAGGCGACGACGCTCGGCGGCGATGGCGTCGAGCTCCCGCGTCGCGGCCTTCTCCCGGGCACGCAGTGCCTCGAGCCGGTGCTCCCAGGTTGTGGCGTCGACGACGGGTGGTAGTGCGTGGGTGGTCATGGTCCCCTCACAGTTCTCGTGCGCAGCTTTCGCTTGTGCAGAGGCAGACTCCAAAGGGCTGCGGAACTCATCGGTCAACTCCGGAAGTGCACAGCCGAGTTCCTTTCCATGGGCGAGGTGGCCGTTGCTGGATACAGTCGTCTCGTCACAGCTGGTTGTGGGGACAACCAGAGTTCGGTCGGCGATGCCGGCGTCCTGGGGAGGGCTTGCAGCACATGAGTCGTCGCTCTAGTGGTTTTGTCGGTGTCTGGGCCGAGATGGAACGGCAGCGGCAACGGCAGTGGGAAGCCGAGGCCAGGCGGCAGCGGGAGCAGGAGCGGCAGGCGAACGCCTATCAGCGGCAGGTCGCCCGGGGGCAGCGGGAGTTCCGGCAGGCCGAGGCCAGGCGGCGTACCGAGGAACTGGAGGCCCAGGTCGCGGCGCTGCAGGGGCTGCTCGCCGCTGGGTGCCGGGCGCCGGCGTTCCGGGCGGCCTCGCTGATGCGTTCCGAGGAGGTGCAGCCCTTCTCGCCGGGGGCGCTGGCCTCTCCCGTCCCGATGCCGGATCCGAACCAGTACCAGGCCCAGGGCGGATGGACCGCGAACCGGCGGGCGCAGGCGGAGGCCGAGGCGCGGGCCCGCTTCGAGCACGACTGGTATGCGGCGCAGGCCGCGGAGGCGCAGCGTGAGCAGCAGTTGGCGGCATACCGGCGTGAGTACGAGCAGTGGGCCGCGGCGCAGCTGTCGGAGGTGCGGCGGCACAATGCTGGCATCGCCGAGGTGACCGAAGGGGTGCGGGGAAGGGACCCCGACTCGGTCGTCGAGTACTTCTCGGCCGCCCTCCACGCGTCGACGGCGTGGCCGCAGGACTTCCCCCGGCAGGTCGCGGCGGCCTACGACGCGGCGGCGCGGCAGCTGGTGCTCGACTGGCAGCTGCCCTCGTACGGCGTCGTACCCGAGACGAAGTCGGTGCGGTACATGCCCACGCTCGACCAGGAGAAGGAGACCCCGCGTCCCGTGGGCCAGCGGCGGGCGCTGTACCGGGAGGTTCTCGCGCAGGCCATGCTGCTCGTCCTGCACGACCTCTTCGCGGCCGACGAGTTCGGTGCGCTGGAGTCCGTGGCGTTGAACGGGTTCGTGGACGACCACGATCCGGCGACCGGGCGGCAGGCCCACATCTTCCTGGCGACCGTCATGGCACCCCGGTCCGTCTTCTCCGAGCTGCACCTGGAGCAGGTGGACGCGGTCAGCTGCCTGACCGACGGGCTGCGCGGGCAACTCGCCTCCCGGCCCGACCAACTCGGCCCCGTACGGCCGAGCCGCAAGCCGCAGGACGTCGGGAACCGCGTCGTCACGCACGGCGGCGGCTCAGGGCCCGGGCAGGGCGAGGAGGAGCCCGATCTGTACGAGATGGACCCGATCGCCTTCGAGTCGCTGGTCGCCGACCTCTTCCGGGCCATGGGCATGCAGGCCGTGACGACCCAGCGCTCGAACGACGGCGGCGTGGACGTCGACGCCGTGGATCCCACCCCGATCCGCGGCGGCAAGATCGTCGTCCAGGTGAAGCGCTATCGCAACACCGTGCCGCCGACGGCCGTCCGTGATCTGTACGGCACTGTCCAGGACGCAGGCGCCAACAAGGGCGTCCTGGTGACGACGGCGGGCTTCGGCCCCGGCTCGCACACCTTCGCCAACGGAAAGCCCCTGGAACTCATCTCGGGCAGCGAACTCGTCGACCTGCTGCACCGGCACGGACTGCGCGGACGCCTGGGCGACGGCGGACGGGCGACACCGGCGCAGCCGACGCCGCCCGTCGCCACGACCCCGCCCGACGACCACAACGTGCTCGGGATGTCCTGGTCCGGCAACGTCGCGCTGGATGTGTGTGCGCTCGTCTGCTCCGGCAACCGGGTCCTCAGCGACGACCACTTCGTCTTCTTCAACAACCCCCGGACTCCGGACGGTTCGGTGTGTGCGCTGCCGGCCACTCCGCCGGACAAGGCGGCGATTCGGGTCTCCTTCGACGCGTTGCCGGCGAGCGCCGACCGGTTCGTCCTGGTGGCCGCCGTGGACCCGGAGATCAATCCGGAGGCCGATCTGAGCGGGTTCACGGACGCCCGCATCCGGTTGCTCGACCCCGCGATGACGGAACTCGGCCGCCTCGAGGTCTCCGACGGGCGCCCCCGGGAGACGGCCCTGGTGCTCGGTTCGTTCCGGCGCAGAGGCAGTGGAGACTGGGAGTTCGTGCTCGGGGGCAAGGGCTACCCGGGCGGGCTGGAGCAGCTGGTCCAGGAATACGGGATCGACGTGCAGTAGGGCTCCGGTGGGCCGACGTTTCTGCGGACGGATGCATCCGTGGGGGGCGCTGCGGCGTCTTCGACGGTATGGATTTGGAAAAGCCGCCGCAGCGTCAGGAACCCGAGGGCTGCCTCGTGGTGGCGATCCGGCTTCCCGTGCGGATCGTCGTGCTCGTGCTGGTCGTGCCGGTGCGGATGGTGTGGGACGCGCTCGTCGTCTGCGGACGGTTCCTGCGGGACACCGTGCTCAGTCCGGTGGGGCGGGCGCTGGCCTGGGCCGGGCGCGCAGTCTTCGTCTGGCCGTTCGTGGGACTGTGGCGGTACGTCGTCGTACCCCTCGCCAAGGGGCTCGCCTGGCTCGGGAACGTACTCGTCGTCGTACCTCTGATGTGGCTGTACCGGCAGGTGCTGACCCCGGTCGGGCACGCGCTCGTCTGGGTCGCGCGGGGGATCGGAGCCGGTCTTGCGTGGGTGTACGCGCGCGTGCTGACGCCCGTCGGGCATGCCGTGATGTGGCTGCTCAAGGGGATCGGGGCGGTGCTCGCCCTGCTCGGGGCCGGTGTGTACACCGCAGTGGCGTGGCTGGTGCGGTACCTCCTCGTCGTACCCGCGCTGTGGGTGTACGAGTGGATCCTCACACCGGTCGGACACGCGATCGCCTGGTGTGCGAAGGGCCTCGTGTGGGGCGTGAGCATGATCGCCACCGGTGTCGGAGCGGCCCTGTACTGGATCACCCGGATCCTGCTCGTCCTGCCCGCGCTGGCCCTGTGGCGATGGGTGCTCGTGCCGGTCGGACGCGTTCTCGCCGTCGTCGGGCGGGAGGTCGGGCAGGCACTTGGGCACGCCTGGCGGGTGGCCGGGCGGATCTCGCTCGCGGTGGGGCGGGCTCTCGCGACCCTCTTCCGGTGGATCTTCGTAGAGCCCGTGCGATGGGTCTACCGGACGGTGCTCACGCCGGTCGGACATGTCGTCCGGGACGTCCTGCTGCGGCCCGCTGCCGCGGTCGCGCGCAGCGTCGGGCGGGCCACGCGGGAGGCGCTGGCCGCCGCCGCGGAGTCCGTACGGCAGGCCCGGGCCGACTTCCGGCGGATGCTGTTCGGGGAGCCCCGCAAGGTGGCGGAGCCGAACCGGCGGGAACCTGTGGGCCGTGAGACACGTACTCTAGGTAGCAGTACGACCGCTCTCACGAAGGACTGAACGACACTGGGCAAGCGACAGCCCGAAGGCCCGCCGCCCGCACCCGCGGTGCAGCGCATCCGACTGCGCTACACCAAGCGCGGCCGCCTCCGGTTCACCAGCCACCGTGACTTCCAGCGCGCCTTCGAGCGTGCGCTGCGCCGTGCCGAGGTGCCGATGGCGTACTCGGCGGGGTTCACGCCGCATCCGAAGGTGTCGTACGCCAATGCCGCACCCACCGGCACGGGCAGTGAGGCGGAGTACCTGGAGATCGCCCTCACCGAGGCGCGGGATCCGGAGAAGCTGAGGGCGCTGCTCGACGAGTCGCTGCCCGCCGGGCTCGACGTCGTCGACGCGGTCGAGGCGCGGACCTCGGGGCTCGCCGACCGGCTCACCGCTTCCGTATGGGAGTTGCGGCTGGACGGTGCGGACCCGGAGGAGACGGAGCGGGCCGTGGCGGCCTTCAACTCCGCCGAGACCGTCGAGGTCCAGCGCATGACCAAGAACGGCGTCCGGACCTTCGACGCCCGCTCCGCGGTCGTGGATCTCCAAACGCATGTAGATCTTGAAACGCATAGTGAACCGGCTGATAGGCCGACCGACCAGCCCTGTGCGATACTGCGGCTGGTTGTTCGGCACGTGACGCCTGCCGTACGACCCGACGACGTCCTGTCCGGTCTCCGCGCCGTGGCCGACCTGGCGCCGCCGGTCCCCGCAGCGGTGACCAGGCTGGCGCAGGGGCTGTTCGATGAAGAGACCGGCACGGTGACCGACCCGCTCGCGCCCGACCGCGAGGCAGCGACGGCCCTATCCACGGCCGGTTCCGCTGCCGCCGCGAAGGCGCCGGCGTAAGGAAGGTCCCGCGAAAGGACGGACGTCGTAGCGCCGCCCTCGTACTCGGGAGCCACCTGGGTCGGGCAGCGCACCGACCAGAAGACTTTCGCCAGGCCGTACGTACAACATGGCGTACGGAACCGGCGAGACAGGACACAGAAAGCTCCCGTGCGGCGCCCGCGCCCCGGACGGCGGCACCGCGCACCGCGCGAGCCGCGGACGTCAACGGTGATCGATGCCGGACCAGGCGCGGCGCCCGGGAGCCTGACGGGAGAAATGCCCGCATGCTCGAACCGACCGAACCCACTGAGGGTTCCGAACTGAACACACCCAGCGACACACTGCCGCCGCGTCGTCGGCGCCGTGCCGCTTCACGCCCGGCGGGTCCCCCCGTCGCGGCCGCCTCCGAAACCCCGGAGGAGATCGTCGCGCCGGCCATACCGGCCGACGACGACAAGAAGGCCGACGAGGAGGAGACCGCCGAGCCGGTGGTCGTCGCCGAGGCCGAGGAAATCGAAGAGGCCGCCGAGGTCGAGGAGACCGAAGAGGCGTCCGCTGCTGTCGAGGAGCCCGCGCCCGCCGGCCGCACTCGCCGTCGTGCCACGCGTCGCGTGTCCACGCCTGCAGGGGCTCCGGCGTCCGCCGAGGCCGTCGAAACCGTCGTGCCCGTCACCGCTGCCTCCGTGGCGGAGAGTGCGGTGAACGCCGAGGCCGAGGAGGCCGCCGTGGCCGAAGAAGCTGCCGAGGACGCCGCTCCGCGTCGTACCCGCCGTCGTGCCACCCGTCGGGTGTCCGCGCCCGCCGGTACGCCCGAGACGGCGGAGGCTGCCGAGACCGTAGTGGCCGCGGCCGCCGGCGAGAGCACCGAGGAAGAAACGGCGGCTGTCGTTGACGAGCCCGCCGAGGAGGCCGCGCCCGCCGCTCGCACGCGTCGTCGTGCGACCCGCCGGGCCTCCGCGCCTGCCGGTGCTCCGGCGTCCGCAGAGGCCGCCGAGACCGATACGGCTGTCGTGGCCGAGGAGCCCGCCGCCGAGGCCGGGTCCGACGAAGCCGCCGATGAGGCCGCTCCGCGCCGTTCCCGTCGCCGCGCCACGCGTCGCGTGTCCGCGCCCGAGGGTGGCGAGGCCGCGGAGGCCGAGGAGACGGCCGTGACCGCGGTTGCCGAAGAGCCGGAGGCTCCCGCCGCCGCTGCGGCCCAGGCCGAGGACGACGCCGCCCCGCGTCGGCGTCGCCGGGTCGCCCGCAAGGCCGCGACCGGGTTCTCCGCGCCCGCGGCGCCCGCCGACGCCGCCGAGGACGAGGGGGCGCGCAAGCCCGCTCGGCCTGCCGTCGCCGTGTTCCAGGCGCCGGTCTTCACCGAGCCGCAGTTCCAGACGCCGCAGCGGGCCGCCGCCGCAGCCGCCGCCGAGGCCGAGGCCGTGGAGCCCGAGGAGGCTCCGGAGGAGCAGGCCGGGGCGCGGCGCAAGCGCCGTCGTCGCGGTGCCGCGTTCGGCGAGGAGGCCGAGACGCCGGCCGCCGAGTCCGTCGTGGAGGAAGAGGCGGAGGAGGCCGAGGAGTCGGTCGAGGACTCCGCCGAGGGCGACGAGTCCGAGGAGACCGGTTCGCGTCGGCGCCGTCGTCGCGGTGGCCGTCGTCGCCGTCGTGGCGAGTCGGCCGAGGCCGGCGGTGAGGACGAGTCGGACGAGACCGACGAGGCCGCCGCCGCGCAGGCCGATCAGGACGCCGAGGACACCGCCGAGCAGGAGGAAGAGGACGCCGAGGACGCTCACGACGAGCCCGGCGGCTCCAGCTCCAGCCGTCGCCGCCGTCGGCGTCGTCGTCGCTCCGGTGACTCCTCCGTCGACACGGAGCCCGGCGACGGCGACCCCGAGCGCACCGTCGTCAAGGTCCGCGAGCCGCGCCCCAAGGCCGAGCCGTCCGACGAGGTGCAGTCCATCAAGGGCTCGACCCGTCTCGAGGCCAAGAAGCAGCGGCGTCGCGAAGGCCGTGAGCAGGGCCGCCGTCGCGTCCCGATCATCACCGAGGCCGAGTTCCTGGCCCGCCGTGAGGCCGTCGAGCGTGTGATGGTCGTCCGGCAGAGCGGTGAGCGCACACAGATCGGCGTCCTCGAGGACGGCGTGCTCGTCGAGCACTACGTCAACAAGGAGCAGTCGACGTCGTACGTCGGCAACGTGTACCTGGGCAAGGTCCAAAACGTGCTGCCGTCGATGGAGGCCGCCTTCATCGACATCGGCAAGGGGCGCAACGCCGTCCTGTACGCCGGTGAGGTCAACTTCGAGGCGCTCGGCATGGCCAACGGGCCGCGCCGCATCGAGTCCGCCCTGAAGTCGGGCCAGTCGGTCCTCGTGCAGGTCACCAAGGACCCGATCGGGCACAAGGGTGCGCGTCTGACCAGCCAGGTCTCCCTGCCGGGCCGCTACCTCGTGTACGTCCCCGAGGGCTCGATGACCGGCATCAGCCGCAAGCTGCCCGACACCGAGCGGGCCCGGCTGAAGACCATCCTCAAGAAGATCGTCCCCGAGGACGCGGGCGTCATCGTGCGCACCGCCGCCGAGGGCGCGAGCGAGGACGAGCTGCGCCGCGACGTCGAGCGACTGCAGGCGCAGTGGGAGGACATCCAGAAGAAGTCGAAGAACGGCAACGCCCCGACGCTGCTGTACGGCGAGCCGGACATGACCGTCCGTGTCGTCCGCGACATCTTCAACGAGGACTTCACCAAGGTCGTCGTCAGCGGCGACGACGCGTGGGAGACCATCCACGGATACGTCTCGCACGTCGCGCCCGACCTCGCCGACCGGCTGTCGAAGTGGACCTCCGAGGTCGACGTCTTCGCCACGTACCGGATCGACGAGCAGCTCGCCAAGGCGCTGGACCGCAAGGTCTGGCTGCCCAGCGGCGGTTCGCTGGTGATCGACCGGACCGAGGCGATGGTCGTCGTCGACGTCAACACCGGCAAGTTCACCGGCCAGGGCGGCAACCTCGAGGAGACGGTCACCAGGAACAACCTGGAGGCGGCCGAGGAGATCGTCCGCCAGCTGCGGCTGCGCGACCTCGGCGGCATCATCGTCATCGACTTCATCGACATGGTGCTCGAGTCCAACCGGGACCTGGTGCTGCGGCGCCTGCTGGAGTGCCTGGGCCGGGACCGTACGAAGCACCAGGTCGCGGAGGTCACCTCGCTGGGCCTGGTCCAGATGACCCGCAAGCGGGTCGGCCAGGGCCTGCTGGAGTCCTTCTCCGAGACCTGCGTCCACTGCAACGGCCGCGGTGTCATCGTGCACATGGAGCAGCCGACCTCCGCCGGTGGCGGCGGCAAGCGCAAGAAGCGCGGGCGCGGCGGCGACGGGCACGTGCACGAGGCGGCGGTCGCCGTCGAGTCGGCCGAGACCGTCGAGGAAGAGGCGGAGACCGAGGCCGAGGTCGTTGCCGAGGTCGCCGCGCCGGTCGCGCTGGCCGAGCCCGCCTTCGCGCCGGACGAGGAGCTGTACAGCAGCGTCGCCGAGGCGGAGGCCGCGGCGCGCGGCGGCCGTTCGCGGCGCCGCGCGAGCCGGCGGGCGTCCGCCCCGGCGGGTGCGCCCCGGCGCGAGGAGCCGAGGCGCGAGGAGGCCAGGGCCGAGGCGCCGACGGCTCAGGACGTGACGGCCGAGGCCGAGGTGGAGCGTCCGGTGCAGCCGGAGCCCGCCGCCGAGGCGCTCGCCGAGCCCGCCGCCGTGGAGGACGCGGTCGTCCCGGCCGAGGCTCCCGCTGCTGAGGAGGCCGCGCCCAAGGGGCGTACGCGCCGTCGTGCGACCCGCAAGGTGTCCGCGCCGGCCGGGTCGCCCGCGGGTGCCGAGGCCGCCGTGGTGACGGTCGCCGAGACGACGCCGGTCGCGGAGGCCGAGCCGGTCGCGGAGGCGGCGGCGGAGCCCGAGGCTCCGGCCGAGAGCGCCGCCCCGGCCCGTCCGCGCCGCCGTGCCGTGCGCAAGGAGACCGCGCCCACCGCGTCCGAGGAGACGGCCGTCGTGGTCGTACCGTCGGCCGCGGAGACGGGCGAGGCCGCCGAGGAGGGCGTCGAGGAGGCCGCTCCGGCCAAGAAGACGGCCCGTAAGACGGCCAAGAAGGCCACCGCGAAGAAGGCCGCCACCAAGAAGACGGCGGCCAAGAAGACGGTGGCGAAGAAGACCACGGCCAAGAAGGCGGCGAAGACCGCCAAGACGGCCGCGGCCAAGTCGACGGCGAAGAAGACCACGGTCTCGGCCGCCACCGACGAGAGCTGAGCAGTACGAGGTGCGGGTGTGCGGCCGGTCGATGTGATCGGCCGCATACCGGCGGGACCCGGCCCGGTTTGACCCCCTCGGCCACGGCCCCGTAACCTTGACCGTCGGCGTGTCCTTGGATATGGGCGCGCCACATCCCCGTAAACCTCATCCCTCCAGAGCGCTGGGTGTTCCGCACCGGCTGTTCCGGAGAGGCCGTCCGCGTGCCGGGCGGCTGGACTGCGGGGGTGCCGTTCCCGAGCGAGAGAGTGAGATCCGCGTGTACGCCATCGTGCGCAGCGGTGGTCGCCAGCACAAGGTTGCTGTCGGCGACATCGTTGAGGTTGACAAGATTTCCACTGCCAAGGTTGGCGACACGGTCGAGCTCTCGACCCTGCTCGTTGTCGACGGCGACGCTGTGACCAGCGACCCGTGGGTGCTGGCCGGCATCAAGGTCCAGGCCGAGGTCGTGGACCACCACAAGGGCCAGAAGATCGACATTCTGCGCTACAAGAACAAGACCGGCTACCGCCGTCGTCAGGGCCACCGCCAGCAGTACACGGCGATCAAGGTCACTGAGATCCCCGCGGCTGCGAAGTAAGGGACTGAGGAGAGATGGCACACAAGAAGGGCGCATCGTCCACCCGTAACGGTCGTGACTCCAACGCTCAGCGCCTCGGCGTGAAGCGCTTCGGCGGTCAGGTCGTCAACGCGGGTGAGATCCTGGTCCGCCAGCGCGGCACCCACTTCCACGCCGGTGCGGGCGTCGGCCGTGGCGGCGACGACACGCTGTTCGCGCTGCAGGCCGGTGCGGTGGAGTTCGGTACCCACCGTGGCCGCAAGGTCGTGAACATCGTTCCGGTCGCCTGAGTCTTCTGACTCAACGGCTCAGACCGAACGTTTCGCGAGGCGGACCTCACTTCCCGATCGGGAAGGCGGGTCCGCCTTTCGCGTGTTACAGCAGAGACATATCCGTACGTTTTTGAAGTGCTGGAGGCACCCCAGATGACCACCTTCGTGGACCGCGTCGAGCTGTATGTCGCCGCGGGTAACGGAGGTCACGGCTGTGCCTCCGTCCACCGTGAGAAGTTCAAGCCGCTCGGCGGACCCGACGGCGGCAACGGCGGGCGTGGCGGCGACGTGATCCTCACCGTCGACCAGTCGGTCACCACGCTGCTCGACTACCACCACTCCCCGCACCGCAAGGCCACCAACGGCAAGCCCGGCGAGGGCGGCAACCGCTCCGGCAAGGACGGGCAGGACCTGGTGCTGCCGGTGCCGGACGGCACGGTCGTCCTCGACAAGGCGGGCAACGTCCTCGCCGACCTCGTCGGGCACGGCACGTCGTACGTCGCTTCGCAGGGCGGCCGCGGTGGGCTCGGCAACGCGGCGCTGGCGTCCGCGCGGCGCAAGGCGCCCGGCTTCGCGCTGCTCGGCGAGCCGGGGGATCTGCACGACATCGTCCTGGAGTTGAAGACCGTCGCCGATGTCGCGCTGGTCGGATACCCGAGTGCGGGGAAGTCCTCGCTGATCTCGGTGCTGAGCGCTGCCAAGCCGAAGATCGCGGACTATCCGTTCACGACGCTCGTCCCCAACCTGGGTGTGGTGACGGCCGGTTCGACCGTCTACACCATCGCCGACGTGCCGGGGCTGATCCCGGGCGCCAGCCAGGGCAAGGGGCTGGGCCTGGAGTTCCTGCGGCATGTGGAGCGGTGCAGTGTGCTCGTGCATGTGCTGGACACCGCGACGCTGGAGTCCGAGCGGGACCCCGTCTCCGACCTCGACGTCATCGAGGAGGAGCTGAAGCAGTACGGCGGGCTCGACAGGCGGCCGCGGATCGTCGTCCTCAACAAGATCGACGTACCGGACGGCAAGGACCTCGCCGAGATGGTGCGGCCGGATCTGGAGGCGCGGGGTTACCGGGTCTTCGAGGTGTCGGCGGTCGCGCACATGGGGCTGAAGGAGCTGTCGTTCGCGCTCGCCGACCTGGTCGGCAAGGCGCGGGCCGCGAAGCCGAAGGAAGAGGCGACGCGGATCGTGATCCGGCCCAAGGCCGTCGACGACGCGGGCTTCACCGTGACGCGCGAGGACGAGGGGCTGTTCCGGGTGCGGGGCGAGAAGCCCGAGCGCTGGGTGCGGCAGACCGACTTCAACAACGACGAGGCCGTGGGGTATCTCGCGGACCGGCTCAACCGCCTTGGTGTGGAAGAGGAGTTGATGAAGGCCGGGGCCCGGGCCGGTGACGGTGTCGCGATCGGGCCCGAGGACAACGCAGTCGTCTTCGACTGGGAGCCGTCGATGATGTCCGGCGCGGAGATGCTGGGCCGACGGGGCGAGGACCACCGGTTCGAGGCGCCCAGGCCTGCGGCTCAGCGGCGACGGGACCGGGATGCGGAGCGGGATGAGTCCCTCCGGGAGTTCGACGGGTTCGAACCGTTTGGTGAGTAGGCGGGGCGGCGTTTTCGGTGCCGTCGCTGGGGGCTTGCAGCCCCCAGACCCCCTCTTCGGCCCTGAAGGGGCCTCGTCCTCAAACGCCGGACGGGCTGAGGTGCAGTGACGGGCGCTGAGAAGTGCCGGTCGGGCCGGATTGGTTAACGCCGGGAGAATTTGCGGCGCACCCCAGGGCAACCCCATCGCCCCACGGTGAGTCGTACTGGGCAACGCGGATGAGGATCTTGGATCCCTCCGCCGTCAACTGCCCTTCAGACTCCCGGAGTCGACGTGTCCGAGTCCCTTGTTGTGCCCAGATCGCGGCGTGCCCTGGCGGTCGCGATCGCCCTGCTCGCCGGGACGGCCGCCGTGTCGCCGGTCGCGCATGCGCAGTCCTCGACCGTGCAGAGCGTGCGGCAGGACTTCAACGGGGACGGGTACGAGGACCTCGCCACGGGGGCGCCGTACGCCACGGTCGGTGGCAAGAAGAGCGCCGGTTACGTCGCCGTCGTGTACGGCTCCGCGCACGGGCTGAATCTCGCGAGCAAGAAGGTCTTCACGCAGGCGACCTCGGGTGTGCCCGGCACCCCCGAGGCGGGCGACTCCTTCGGCGCCCATCTCACCGCCGGTGACCTGGACGGCGACGGCTACACCGACCTCGTGGTCCCGGCGGCCGGGGAGGAGTGGCAGCAGGGCGGAGTGGCCCGGCACGGCAGCGTGACCGTGCTGTGGGGTGGTGAGAGAGGTCTGTCCGGCGGAACGATCCTGCCGCCGACCGCGCTCCCGTACACGTCCCGGATCACCGCGGGCGACTTCGACGGCGACGGTCATGTCGACCTGGCGCTGGCCGAGGGCGTCAGGTTCGGCCCCTTCACCCGTGGCGGCGCGGCCGCCCGGACCCAGGACATCTCCGTCACCGACGGCGACCAGCAGCTGCTGGATCTGGCGGCCGGGGACGTCGACGGCGACGGCATCACCGATCTCGTGTCGCTCACCGGGCCGTACGACTTCGACGACCCGGAGGACATCAACGTCGGTCACGACCTCCACTATCTGCGCGGCACCCGGGACGGACTCGCCCCGATCACCACGCTCAAGGACAGCCGGGGCCTGGACATCGAGGGCGGCGAGAGCGTCGCGCTCGGCGACCTCGACGGCGACGGCCGCGCCGACGTCGTGTTCGGGCGTCCCTGGTCCGCCAACTCGGGTGACGCGCCTGCCGACCCGCGCAAGTACGGCTCGCGGATCGGCATCGTCTTCGGCACGGCGCAGGGTCCGCAGGCCGGGGATCCGCGCATGATCGACCAGGACACACCCGGCGTGCCCGGCGTCGGGGAGCCGGGCGACCTCTTCGGCGCGGACGTCGCCGTCGGCGACGTGAACGGCGATGGCTACGCCGACATCGCGGTCGGCAACCCCTTCGAGGACTTCTCCGGTGTGACGGACGCCGGCACGGTCGCCGTCATCCCCGGCGGCGCCGCGGGGCCGACCGGCGCCGGCTCGAAGGTGTTCAGCCAGAACACGGCGGGCGTGCCCGGCACCGCGGAGCGCGACGACCGGTTCGGCGAAGCCGTCAGCTTCCTCGACGGCGACCACGACGGTCGCTCCGACCTTGTCGTCGGCGCGCCCGGCGAGAACGCCGACGCCGGCTCGGTCTGGGGCTTCCGTTCGAACGCCTCCGGCGTCACCACCACGGGCTCCGTCTCCTTCGGCGCGACGGCCCTCGGCACGAATCCTCAACTCGCCCGTCTCGGCGGCGAGTTCACGCACTGACCTGCCCAGTAACCCCCCACAACGACAGGAGCACCATGAGCAAGCGCACCTTCGGCCGAGGCATCGGACTCGCGGCAGCGATCGCCGTCGCCGGAGCCGTCGTCACCCCCGTGACCGCGTCCGCCGCCGACGGCGCGGCGGTCACGGCGAAGCCGTCCACCGACTTCAACGGCGACGGCTACGCGGACGTCGCAGTCGCCGCCCCCGGCGCCAAGGTCGACGGCCATGCCCGGGCCGGATACGTGGCGGTGGTGTACGGCTCAGCGCAGGGCGCCGCCCCCTCGCACAAGCAGGTCATCAGCCAGGACACCGCCGGCATACCGGGCGCCGCCGAGACCGACGACCGCTACGGCGACAGCGTCGCCGCCGGTGACCTGAACGGCGACGGCTACGCGGACCTGGTGATCGGCGCGCCCGGCGAGGGAGTCGGCGACGTCACCTACGCGGGCACCCTGGCCGTGGTGTGGGGGAGCGCCCAGGGCCTGTCCGGCGGCACCTCCGTCGCCACCGGCATCACCGACCACCACCTCGACGTGACCTCCGCGCTCGGTGACTTCGACGGCGACGGCCACCTGGACATCGCGACGGGGGACCGGATCCTGTACGGGCCGTTCGACCGCACCACCGGCGCGGCGCGCACGAGTGGCCTCGCGCTCGACTCCGCCGACTACTTCATCGACGACCTGGCTGCCGGTGACGTCGACCACGACGGCATCACCGACCTGGTCGGGCTCATCCACGACTACAGCGACGACGACACGGCCGATCCGGACGCCAAGCACCGTCGCGCGGTCTACGTGCACGGCACGAAGGACGGTTCGGCCGCCCCGGTCACCCTGAAGAACTCCGACGGCACGCTGTTCCGCGGCGGCGAGAGCCTCGGCCTCGGCGACGTGAACAAGGACGGGTACGCCGACCTCGTCATCGGCCGCCCCAACGACGGTTCCGGCGAGTCCACCTCGGTCGACCCCCAGCTGAAGGGCGGTCAGGTGGGCGTCGTGTACGGCTCGGCCGCCGGCCCCGACACCGCGCGTACGACGAACATCACGCAGAACACCGCGGGCGTGCCCGGCGCCTCCGAGTGGGGCGACGGATTCGGCCGGGGCATCTCGGTCGCCGACGTCAACGGCGACGGCTACGCGGACGTCGCCGCCGGGTCTCCGTCCGAGGACCTCGGCAGCGTGTACGGGGCGGGCCAGGTCACCGTCCTGCGCGGCGCCGCCTCCGGCCTCACCGGCACCGGTGCCGTCTCCTTCAACCAGGACACCGCGAACGTCCCGGGCACCGCCGAGCGGAACGACTTCTTCGGCAGCAGCACCGCACTGGTCGACACCAACCACGACGGCCGCGCCGAGCTCTACGTGGGCGCCTCGGGCGAGAACACCTTCGACGGCGCCGTCTGGTCCTTCCGCAACCCCGGCGCCGGTCCCGTCGCCTCCGGGTCGACCAGCTTCGGCGCGGGCACCCTCGGCACCGTCGCGGACGACGCCGGTCTCGGCTCGCACTTCGCCCGCTGACCCGATTTCGGGGCCGACGGCGACCACCTCCTCGTAACGACCGGAACAGGAGAGCGACATGAGCAGACACAGGGGGGCGTGGCGCACGGCTCTCGCCGTCGTCATGGCCGTCACGGGAGCCGTCGCCCTGCCCGCGGCCGACGCCGTCGCCGACAGCGGGCCCGCCACCGCCGAGTTGCGGGACGACTTCAACGGCGACGGTTACGCCGACCTCGTCGTGGCGGCGCCCTCGGCGACCGTCGGCGGCAAGACGCAGGCCGGGTTCGTGGCTGTGCGCTACGGCACCGAGTACGGCTGGGTCACCGGCGCCAAGAAGGTGTTCACGCAGAACAGCGCGGGCGTGCCGGGCACCGCCGAGAAGGGCGACCAGTTCGGCAGCGCGCTCACCACGGCCGACCTCGACAAGGACGGGTACGCCGACCTGATCGTCGGCGTCGGCGGCGAGGACACGGACTCCGCAGGCACCGACTCCGGCTATGTGGAGGTCCTTTGGGGCAGCCCCAACGGGTTGTCCGGCGCCTCCTCCCTGGCCACCGGCAAGAGCGCCTACGACCGCCTCGGTGCAGCGGGTCACCTCGCGGTCGCCGATGTCGACGGCGACGGGGCGACCGATGTGGTGACCGTGCAGAACGAGCACGACCTGCGCGTCCTCAAGGGACCCTTCGGGCGCGACGGTTCGTACGAGGGCGAGCAGGTCGTGAAGGACCAGTACTCCAGCCGCGTCCTGGACCTGGCCGCCGGCGACGTCAACGGCGACGGCATCACCGACATCGCCGCCACCGAGAACGACACGGACGAGTACGACTCCCGCCGGGTCGTCTACTGGCTCGGCACGCACCAGGGCCTGACGCCGTACACCCTGGTCTACGACATCGACGGCGCCGGCCTCCAGGGCGGCGAGAACCTCGCCATCGGCGACATCGACAGGGACGGCTTCGACGACATCGTCGTGGGCCGTGCCGTCGACGGCTACGACAGCGACCTCGACAACCCGTACGTCAAGGGCGGCCGTATCGCCTGGATCCCGGGCACCGCGGACGGACCCGACGGCGTCAGGGCGGTCTTCCTCAACCAGGACAGCGCCGGAGTGCCCGGCACCGCCGAGAAGGGCGACCACTTCGGCACCGACGTGCAGATCGGCGACGTCGACGGCGACGGCTACCCCGACGTGCTCACCGGTGTGCCCGGCGAGGACCTCGGCTCCGTCGCCGACGCGGGCGCCGTCGTCCTCCTGCACGGCAGCGCGGCCGGGCTGACCGGCACCGGCGCCCAGGTCGTCACGCAGAGCACCGGCAACGTGCCCGGGACCGCAGAGAAGGGCGACTTCTTCGGCAAGGCCGTGCACCTCGGCGACTCCAACGGCGACGGGCTTGCGGACGTGGCCGTCGGCGCACCGGGGGAGAACGGCAACTCCGGGTTCGTCTGGCACTTCAAGTCCAGCCCGAACCTCCTCGTGACCCCGAACGCCACCGGCGCCTTCGGCAACACCTGGCTCGGCACCGACGGCACGAACGCCAAATTCGGCTCGAACTTCTCGTACTGAACATCCTTGCGATACGCGTCAATTGAAGTGACGCGAGACCCGTTGTGACCAGAGCACGTTCATTCCGTTGTTCCTGTGTCGCAACGGGTCTTCTGTTGTCTGCCCATTTGTCATGCACGCGAAGGCTCACGTTCAGCGGGTGGACCGCCCGGCTGCGTGAGCTTTCACGTGTCCAAGAGGCCTGCGAGGCAAGGGAGTTCGCCGAATGACCGGAGCAAGCTCGCCCGACCGACGCCGCTTTCTCACCGCCGGGGCCGCCGTCCTCGGTGCCGCCGCCTCCGCCCAGCTGTGGCTGCCGGGCACCGCCCGAGCCGCCGAAACCACCCTGCCCGACGGCGTGTTCAGCCTCGGCGTCGCCTCCGGTGACCCGCTCCACGACGGCATCGTGCTGTGGACCCGGCTCGCCCCGGACCCGCTGAACGGCGGCGGTATGCCCGACAGCGTGATCCCGGTCGAGTGGGAGATCGCCGAGGACGAACGGCTCAGAAAGCCCGTACGCCGGGGCGTCGCCCAGGCCCTGCCCGAGTACGGGCACAGCGTTCACGTCGATGTACGCGGCCTGCGCCCGGGCCGCTCGTACTGGTACCGCTTCCGTGTGAGCGGCCAGATCTCGCCCACCGGCCGCACCCGCACCGCCCCGCACCCGCACAGCAGGGGCGGTTCGCTGCGTGTCGCCCTCGCCTCCTGCCAGAACTGGCAGCACGGCTACTTCACGCCGTACGCCGACATGCTCGAACAGGACCCCGACTTCGTGCTGTTCGTCGGCGACTACATCTACGAGTCCACGCCCTCGTCCGCGGGTCCGCGCCGGCACGAGGGCACGGGGGAGCCGTACACCCTGGTGCAGTACCGCAACCGGTACGCGCAGTACCGCTCCGACCCCGATCTCGCCGCGATGCACGCGAACGCCCCCTGGGTGGTCACCTTCGACGACCACGAGGTCGACAACGACTGGGCCGGCGAGATCCCGCAGGACCCCGACAAGCAGTCGCACGACGCGTTCGTGGCCCGGCTGACGGCGGCCTTCCAGGCGTACTACGAGCACATGCCGGTCCGTGCGACGGCCATCCCGAACGGCCCGCACATCCAGATGTACCGCCGTCTGGAGTTCGGCCGCCTCGCCCGCCTCAACGTGCTCGACACCCGGCAGTTCCGCAGCGACCAGGTGACCAGCCAGGCGGCCGCCGAGAACCCGGCGCTCACGATGCTCGGCGCCGAGCAGAAGGAGTGGCTCCTGGACGGGCTGCAGGACTCGCCCGCCCGCTGGAACCTGATCGCCTCGCAGATAATGATGGCCGAGACCGATCTGCAGATCGGCGAGGGCAAGCTCTGGTACTACGACGCCTGGGACGGCTACCAGGTCGAGCGCAACGCCCTGCTCGAGGACTTCGCCGACATCCGCAACCCGGTCGTGCTCAGCGGCGACCGCCACCTCACGATGATCAGCGACCTCAGGACCGACTACGACGACCCGGACTCCGACGTCGTCGGCGCCGAGTTCGTCGGCACGTCCATCTCCAGCAACGGCGACCAGGACCAGGCCGCCTTCCACGCCCAGTGGGACCCGCTGAAGGCGGACAACCCGCACTGGAAGCTGATCGACGCCCACCGCGGCTACCACCTCTTCGACATCGACCGGAACGGCATCGACGCGCAGGTGCGGGTGGTCGACACGGTCGTACGGCCGACGGCGACGGCGAGCACGCTGGCCGGTCTCCGGGTGGAGAACGGCCGTCCTGGTGTGGAACTCGTCTAGTCGCATGAAGTTTGTGTGACGGGAGCCTGGGACTCATCTGTGTCCCAGGTCTCTCTCAGGTAAGTCTTAGGTGTGCCTCTTACCGTCCCTTAACCATGGAGACGGACTGTACGAGACTGCCCGCGGGCACCCGGCTGCTGCACATCGGCCCGCACAAGACCGGGACGACCTCGATCCAGGGCGCGCTGTTCGCCGCGAAGGACCAACTGCCCGCCTACGGCGTGGAGTTCCCGGCGCACACCCGGCATCCCATGGAGGCCGCGCTGGCCGCCTGTGCCCGCCCGGCGATGATGGGCGACACCGTGCCCACCGACCGGCACTGGACGAAGCTGCTGGAGCAGGTCGGGGCAACCGGCAAGCGCACCTCGGTCGTCAGCAGCGAGTTCTTCGCGGACGCCGAGGACGACGCGACCATCGCCCGGATGGTCGAGCAGCTCGGCGGCGATCGCGTGCACATCCTCGTCACCCTCCGCCCGCTGGCGAAGATCATGCCCTCGCAGTGGCAGCAGTACGTACAGAACGGTCTTCGGCTGGGCTACGAGGACTGGCTGAAGCACATGCTGAAGAAGGCCCCGTACGAGAAGCCCACCCCGAGCTTCTGGCGCCGGCACCGGCACGACCGGCTGGTGGAGCGCTGGGCCCGGGTGGTCGGCCCGGAGCGGATCACCGTGGTCGTGGTCGACGACCGCGACCGGGACGGGCTGATGCGCACCTTCGAGTCGCTGCTCGGACTGCCCGACAATCTCCTGCAGCCGGTTCCGGACGCGGCGAATCGTTCCCTTACTCTCGCCGAGACCGAAATGCTGCGGAATCTTAATAAGGAATTCCGCGGCAATGGACTGCCGGACGAGCTGTATTCCAAGCTCATCCGCAACGGCGCGGTCATGCATATGAAGAACGCGTGCAGCCCCACGCCGCAGGACGTGAAGATCTCGACGCCCCGGTGGGCGGTCGAGGCCGCCGCGGGGACTGCCGCCGAGATGATTGACCGCATCGCTCAAATGGGCGTACGCGTCCTCGGCGATCCGGCACTGTTGTCCGCCGTGCCGAAGCCGTCCGGGCAGGCGTCGGAGCAGGTGTCGGAGGAACCGCGGATCGCGCCCGAGGTGGCGGCGCAGGCTCTCTACGGCGCTCTCGCCGCGGCGGCCGCGGCTCCCGTCCGGCACACCACCCCCGCCAAGGCGCGTACGGTTCACCAGACGTCGTCGGTGGAACTCGTGAAGGTGCTCGGCCACCGTTGTCTGAAGAAGCTGCGACGGCACTGACTCGCTGTGCAGTTACTCACAGCAATTCCAACGGGGCTCACGAAGGCCGTCCCACCGTCACCAGCAGTGCAAGGTGAATGACAGGTTGCGCGCACATATGCAGCGAAGGGCGCTCACCTTGCACAGCGGTAACCGCAAGTGGGACCATTTCGTAGTTCCCTGTCGCCCCAAGGTAGGTCCTCTGTGTCCCAGCACATAGCCAAGCCCCGTACCACCGCAGTAGTCCTGGCCGGTGGTACCGGCCAGCGCGTGGGTCTGTCGATCCCCAAGCAGCTGCTGAAGATCGCCGGCAAGGCAGTCATCGAGCACACCCTGACCACCTTCGAGAAGGCCGACTCGATCGACGACGTCATCGTCCTGATGGCGCCGGGCTACGTCCCCGACATCGAGAAGATCGTCGCCAAGGCCGGGTTCAAGAAGGTCAAGAAGATCATCGAGGGCGGCTCGACCCGGAACGAGACCACCGAGCGAGCCATCGAGGCCCTCGGCGAGGGCCTGGCCGAGGGCGAGGACCTCAACGTCCTGTTCCACGACGCCGTACGTCCCCTGCTGGCGCAGCGCGTGATCGACGACTGCGTGGTCGCGCTGGAGCGCTACCAGGCCGTCGACGTCGCCATCCCGTCCGCGGACACGATCATCGTGACCCGCACGCACGGCGAGGACGGCGAGTTCATCACCGAGATCCCGGACCGCTCCCGGCTGCGCCGCGGCCAGACTCCGCAGGCCTTCAAGCTGTCCACGATTCGGCGCGCCTACGAGGTCGCGGCCGGCGACCCGAACTTCCAGGCCACGGACGACTGCTCCGTCGTACTGAAGTACCTGCCGGACGTGCCGATCCACGTCGTCGCGGGCGACGAGTACAACATGAAGGTCACTCAGCCCGTCGACGTCTTCATCGCCGACAAGCTGTTCCAGCTGGCTTCCACGGCGGCGCCCGAGCAGGTCGATGAGGCCGCGTACCGCGAGCTGCTGACCGGCAAGACGGTCGTGATCTTCGGCGGCTCGTACGGCATCGGCAAGGACATCGCCGAACTCGCCGAGTCCTACGGCTCCAAGGTGTACGCGCTGGGCCGCTCCACCACCGGCACGCACGTGGAGAACCCGGAGGAGGTCGACGACGCGCTGTCCAAGGCGTACGCGGAGACCGGCCGGATCGACTATGTCGTCAACACCGCGGGCGTCCTGCGCATCGGCAAGCTGGCCGAGACCGACAACGCGACCATCGAGGAAGCGCTGAAGGTCAACTACCTGGCGCCGGTGCAGATCGCACGTTCGAGCTACAAGTACCTGTCGGAGACCAAGGGCCAGCTGCTGCTCTACACCTCCAGCAGCTACACCCGCGGTCGCGCCGAGTACAGCCTCTACTCCTCGACCAAGGCCGCCATGGTGAACCTCACCCAGGCCCTGTCCGACGAGTGGGCCGGCGACGGCATCCGCGTCAACTGCATCAACCCGGAGCGCACCGCGACGCCGATGCGCACCAAGGCCTTCGGCCAGGAGCCCGCGGGCTCGCTGCTCTCCTCCGAGGCGGTGGCCCGCACCTCGCTCGACGTGCTGCTGTCCGAGCTGACCGGACACGTCATCGACGTCCGCCAGCAGGACCCGACGGCGGGCGCGGCCAAGGCCTCCGGCTTCGAGCAGGCGCTGGCCTCGGTTCTGGACCGCCAGGACGGCGTGTAATATTCGACGGGAATTAGTCTTCCGTTATTCAGGCCTCTGCTTTCCGGTGTTAATGCAGTGCATTGACCGGGGCTTCGCAGGGGCCTGAATCCGTACACCAGACAAAACACCCGACGAATTGCCACAAATCCTGCGCACTACAGAACAAAACCGGCACTCCCCCTCCCAGAGCAGGTTCTCCGTGATATCCACCGCTATTCGCGTCGCCCGGGTGGGCAGCGCGGCCGAGCTGGCCGCGGCGGCGCTCATGATGCTGGGCTTCCCGGCGCTCATGCTGGCCGCGCTCGTCCCGAGCGTCCCCGCCTTCGCGGCAGCGGCCGCCGTGACGTACCTGGCGGACCACTATCTGCACCGCAAGGGCAGCTACCTGGTCAACCGCCTCAGCAAGGTCCGCGCCGGTCTCTCGATCCGCTTCCTGATCCGAGAACTGCTGCTCATCCTGCTGCTGGCCCGGCTGTCCCTCGCGGACAACCTGATCTACTACGGCGCGGTCGCCTGCTTCATCGCCTTCTACGGCCTCCAGGCCCCGCACGGCGCCCTGGTCACGCTGATCCGCAACCGCCGCCGGATGCCGGTCGCCACCCGCAACGTCGACCTGAAGTCGCGGATCCGCATCCCGGACGCCCCGCCGCGCAGGCTGCTGAACCGCTCGGCCGAGAAGATGCTCCACCTCGACCTCGCGGCCGTCGCCGGCATCCTGGTCGCCGCGGAGATCGAGTCGTCCGTGCCCGGCTTCATCGGCATCGGCGTCACCATCGTCCTGGGCTGCCTGTACGTCCTCGCGCTGATGCCGTACGTCCGCGGCAGCAAGGTCCCGCCGAACGCGGAGAAGGTGCTGGCGGCCGTCGACGACTGGCTGCACGAGTACAAGCCGGAGACGGTGCTCTACTTCTCGGGCTCCAAGGACTCCACGTACCAGGTCAACATGTGGCTGGAGACCATGGAGCAGCTGGACTCCAAGCCGCTGGTCATCCTGCGCGAGCGGGTGATCCTGGCCAACCTGGCGCCCACCACGGTCCCCGTCATCTGCGTGCCCGGCGGTGTGCACCTCATGAACCTGGACCTGTCGAACGTGCGCGTCGCGCTGTACGCGGCCAACGTCGGCAAGAACATCCACCTGCTGCGCGTCCCCACCATGAAGCACGTCTTCATCGGCCACGGCGACAGCGACAAGCTCGCCAGCGTCAACCCGTTCAGCAAGGTGTACGACGAGGTGTGGACCGCCGGGCGGGCGGGCCGCGACCGCTACGCCATCGCCGACGTCGGCGTCCGCGACGACGACATCGTGGAGGTCGGCCGCCCGCAGCTGGCGCCGATCCTGGGCCGGGACGGCGTGCCGGACGGCCAGCGCGGCGGAGCCGCAGACGGACGCTGCCCGACCGTGTTGTACGCCCCCACCTGGGAGGGATGGGACGGCGACCCGGGCAACACCTCGATCGTGCTCGCCGGCGAGAACATCGTGAAGAAGCTGGTGCAGGCCGACCCGCCGGTCCGCGTCCTCTACAAGGCGCACCCGTTCACCGGCACCGTCAGCAAGGAGGCCGGCGCCGCGCACCAGCGCATCGTCGCCCTGGTGGAGAAGGCCGCCGCCGAGCGCGCCGCCGACTCCCGCTTCACCGCCGACGCCGCCGCCCTGGCGCAGGCCAAGGCCGAACTGGCCCGTATCGAGGCCCGATTGGCCGAGCTGTCCGGTACCGGCGGCGAGCGGGGCGACGAGGCCGAGGCCACGCGTGACGGTGTCGTCGACCTCAAGAAGCACGAGGAGGTCGCACGGCTGCGCGGCGAGTGGAACGACGCGTACTGGCGTTCCTTCGGCGCCTTCGAGCACCGTGTCATCTCCGGCGCCGAGCCGCGCCTGTTCGACTGCTTCAACGTCTCCGACGCGATGGTCTCCGACATCTCCAGCGTGGTCTCCGACTTCCTCGCGAGCGGCAAGCCGTACGCGGTCACGGACTCCGCCGAGCTGGGCGTCGAGGAGTTCAAGCGGCAGAACACCGCAGTGCGCGCCGCGACGATCCTGTCCAACAGCGCCGAGGAACTGGGCGAGTTGCTGGCCGCGGTGCGCGACGTGGCCGCCGACCCGCTGGCGGAGGACCGGCTCGAGCTGAAGCAGTACCTGCTCGGCCCGGACGAGCCCACGTCCATCGAGCAGTTCAACAGCGCGGTGGCGAACCTGGCGCTCAAGGCCGAGACGCGCAACCTCGGCCAGGAGTCGCGGGCCGCCGCGGCCGGCACCCCCGGGGCGGACGAGCTCTCGGACGCGCTGTCGGCGCAGCCGCCCACCGCGTGAGAGAGCAGCCCCGCACCGTGTGAAAAAGGTGAGAAGGGCCCGGTTTTCGAGGAGTGATCCTCGAAAACCGGGCCCTTTTACGTATGTTCCGGTGTCCGTAGCTGTCCGTTCACCATGTGACCTGAGTCACGAAAGCGCGGCTTTGAGGCAACCGCTTGCGGGGGTCGGCCGTCTTTCTAAGTAGCGAATGAGGCGATACGGGGGAAATATCCCGTTGATGAGGGGGAAACACGTGACCGTGGCGCAACCTGACGTGACCGTCGTCATAGGTGCGTACGAAGCGATGCCGTACCTGGTCGAGTGCCTTGCATCTGTCGAGGCGCAGACCATCGACCCGGGGCGCATCGAGGTCATCGCGGTGGACGACGGGTCCACGGACGGGACGGGGGAGTACCTGGAGGAGTTCGCGGAGCGCGTGCCCATGTCGGTCACGGTGATCCGGCAGGACAACTCCGGCGGCCCCAGCGGCCCGCGCAACGTCGGCCTGGGCAAGGCCGCCGGGCGCTACGTCTTCTTTCTGGACGCCGACGACCGGCTCGGCCCCGAGGCGCTGGAGCGGATGGTCGCGATGGGCGACCGCAACGGCACGGACGTCGTTCTCGGCCGGGTCGAGGGCATCAACCGCAAGCCGCCGCAGTCGATGTGGGGCAAGACCTTAGAGCGTACGGACGTCTTCTCGTCCAACATCAAGTTCACGCTGAGCGCGCAGAAGCTGTTCCGCCGCGAGTTCCTGGAGCGGCACGGCATGCGCTTCGACGAGTCCCTGTGGACCGGCGAGGACGCGCTGTTCACCATGGAGGCCTATCTGCGGGCGGACGGCGTCTCCGTGCTCGCCGACCACACCTGCTACTACCTGGTGGGCCGCGACGACGGCAAGCACGTGACGAAGAGCGGCAGTTACACCCTGCGCTTCGACTCCGCGCGCGCCCTCATGAACCTGATCGCCGACCTCGTCCCCGCCGGGCCGCGGCGCGACGCGCTCATGATGCGCCCCTTCCTGATCACCCTGCTGCCGCAGTTCGGCCCCAAGTTCCTCAAGGACAGCGAGAAGGTACGGCGGCACAAGTTCGAGCTGGCCAAGCCGCTGATGGAGGAGTTCTGGAACGAGGGCGTCGCCGGCCGCCTCAAGGTCGAGGAGCGACTGCGCCTCCACCTGGTCGCCGAGGAGCAGCCCGAACTCCTCCTCCCCGTCGTGGAGTTCGTCAAGGCGAAGAAGCAGGCGGCCGCCCTCCTGGAGAAGAAGGGCCACCACGTCTACCTCGCCTACCCGCACTTCCGCGACGCGGCGGCGGGCATCCCCGACTCGGTCTACCTCGCCGCCCCGCGCGAGGCCCGCGCCTTCCCGGGCTACCGCGAACACACCACCGCTTCGGTGCTGCGGCGGGCGGTGCGCAAGGCGCGCCGGGTGCTGAAGTCGCGGGTGTCGGCGGGCGGTACGGGTGCGCCGGGCGGGACTGCCGCCGCAGCCTGACGGCGGATCACGGACGGACCGGTGTCACTGCCGGCCCGTCTGCAGCGCCCGGCGGATCGGGCGGCCCACCACACGCCGGGCGCGGCGGTAGACGGACGTGGCCGAGGCCGCCGTGGCAGACCTGGGGTTGCGCTCCAGTTCGCGCTTCAACCGGTCGTTGTCCAGGGACAGTTCGGCGATACGGCTCTGCATCCAGCCGAACCGCGAGGTGAGCGAGGCGAGATCGGCGTCGTTCCAGGGCCGGATGCCCGCCGGGAAGGCCAGCTCCTTCATCCGGGTCTCGAAGGCCGCGCCACCGTCGCCGTGCGTGAACGTGTTCTCCAGGCCGTTCCTGGTCAGGAACGCCGTGAACCGCTCGAAGCGCTCCGGATGACCGCCGGTCAGCCCGCTGAAGTCGGCCTCCTCGTACAGCTGCGCGGGATCCAGGTCCTCGGGCAGCTTGTCGATCCGGCGGTGCGGGATGTCGAAGTAGCGGCACAGCTCCAGCGTCCGTGAGTCGCCGCACAGCACGGTCGCGGGCGTACCCGCCAGCAGCGCCGCGATGTTGCCGTGGATGCGGGAGCCGAACGAGAAGTCGTACCCGCGCAGATCGTCGATCCAGGTCACCGGGTCGACGTAGACACGGACCCTGTCCTCCCGGTACATCGGGTGGTCCGGGTGGGTGGGGCTCGCGGTCACCGCCGCGTTCGGGTGGGACAGGTCCCGCCAGTGCAACTGCCGTGCGTCGCTGAGGTTCTGGCCGATGAAGGTCAGGTGCGGATAGCGGGCACGGGCTCGGTCGATCACCTTGTCCAGGCCCTGCTTCTGCACCGCGCTGTGCGAACCGTTGACCGCGATCCGGGAGTCGGGGGTCAGCTCCAACGCCCGCTTCTGTACGGCCAGTTCCTTGCCGTGCATGAAGAGGGACGGGCAGCCGATGACCTCGACGTCCTTGAAGCCCAGGTCCTTGAGGTACTTCTCGGTGAACTCGCCGCGCACCCCGATCGAGGCACTGCGGTCCAGCACCGCGGAGACGAACTCGCGCACCGACGCCTCCATCGGCTTCAGCCGCGCCGGGTTGTAGCTCAGCCCGGCCTGCGCGCCGATGCCCAGTACGACGACGGGTATCCGCAGCCGGTTGATCAGCCGGGTCAGCCGCTTCAACTGCGGCTCGAACGACGGCCGGAAGGCGTTCGCGAGCGGTACGACGAAGACGTCGTACTCCTCGTTGATCCGTCCCGCGGTGGACACATCGGTCCGGATGCCGTTCGAGACCACCTCAGTGGAGGGTGTCTCGAGGATCTTGTGGGCGGCGTCGCTGAAGATCAGGTTGCCGGAGTTGGTGGCGATGACGTCCTGGTGGAGGGCCTCCTCGATCGGGAAGACGTCGTAGGGGCTCTTGCCCGAGCGGAGGAGGATGCGCTTCACGCGGCGAACTTTAGGTGGCACAGGGTTCAAATTAAGTTTGCTTGCGCTTTGATTTCTATAAGGAACCAGTGCAACCTTTTTGCCGTATGCAACACGTGAGCAACCGGTTACGTGACGCCTGTCCGGGGACTGGACCGATGCGCGGTGCCCGTACCCCTTCGCGTAGATTGCCTGGTGGGGTGGTCCGAGTGCGCGAGGGGACGGAACAGCAGGTGGCAGCGGCTAGGCAGGGTGTGGCGGAAGCCCGCAGGATCGTCGTCAAGGTGGGCTCCTCGTCGCTGACCACGGCCGCCGGCGGCCTCGACGCCGACCGGGTCGACGCGCTCGTCGACGTCCTCGCCAAGAGCCGCAGCGGGGGTGAGAAGGAGATCGTCCTGGTCTCCTCCGGCGCCATCGCCGCAGGTCTCGCCCCGCTGGGCCTGCGCCGCCGCCCCAAGGACCTGGCCCGCCAGCAGGCCGCCGCCAGTGTCGGCCAGGGCCTGCTCGTCGCCCGCTACACCGCCTCCTTCGCCCGCTATGGCGTCCGCGTCGGCCAAGTCCTGCTCACCAGCGACGACATGAGCCGCCGCGCCCACCACCGCAACGCCTCCCGCACCCTCGACAAGCTGCTGGCGATGGGCGCGTTCCCTATCGTGAACGAGAACGACACCGTCGCCACCGACGAGATCCGCTTCGGCGACAACGACCGGCTCGCCGCCCTCGTCGCCCACCTCGTCCACGCCGACCTGCTGGTGCTGCTCTCCGACGTCGACGGCGTGTACGACGGCGACCCCGGCAAGCCCGGCACCTCGCGGATAGCGGAGGTGCGGGGGCCGTCCGATCTTGCCGAGGTGGAGATCGGCAGTGCCGGAAAGGCCGGCGTCGGCACCGGCGGCATGGTCACCAAGATCGAGGCGGCCGGGATCGCTGCGGCCGCCGGTATCCCCGTCGTCCTGACCAGCGCGGTCCACGCCGCCGAAGCCTTGTCCGGCGGTGACACCGGCACCTACTTCCACCCCACCGGCAAGCGCTCCACCAACCGGCTGCTGTGGCTGCAGCACGCGTCCACCCCGCAGGGCTCGCTGACCCTGGACGACGGGGCGGTGCGGGCGGTCGTCGAGCGGCGCAAGTCTCTGCTGCCGGCCGGGATCGCCGCCGTCGAGGGCGAGTTCGTCGCCGGGGACCCGGTGGAGCTGCGGGACGCCCGGGGGCACGCGGTGGCCCGCGGGCTGGTCAACTTCGACGCCAAGGAGATCCCCCAGCTGCTCGGCCGCTCGACCCGGGAGCTGGCGCGCGAGCTCGGCCCGGCGTACGAGCGCGAGGTCGTACACAGGGACGATCTGGTGATCCTGCACCCGTAAATGGGCCGAAACGTCCGCCCCCGGCGGTGGACGTTCCGCAAAAGCGTCACGTGACGGCCTGCGGCCTGCTCAACTTTGTCTCGGGGACACATTCCGCACGAGCACTGCTCGACCTTGCGTAAAGGAGGCCGTCGTGAGACGAGTGCGCCCTGGGACGGCGTCCCGCGGCGGCGCCGGTGCCGCAGCGGGCGCCCCCTCCCGCGCGGCCGGCGAGGAACGCACCCTCACCAGCGTCGCGGCCGGCGACCGGTACGAGAAGCCGGAGGACCTGCCCCGCCTGTGGCACGTCACGCTCAGCGTCTCCGGCGAGGAGGCCCCGCTCAAGGAGGTGCGGCGCGGCCTCGAGCAGCTCGCCCACGACCACCCCTTTCTCCTGACCAGCAGATACGCGAACGACCACGCGGAGATCCGTTACTGGGAGGAGGCCCGCGACCTGCACGACGCGGCCGCCGTCGCCCTGCGCCTGTGGGGCGAGCACCGCCAGACCGCCAAGCTGCCGCCCTGGGAGATCGTCGGCCTGGAGGTCATCGACCGCGAGACCTACCACCAGCGGATCGCGGAGGGGTACGGCCCGCTGCCCGCCACCCCCGTCGGAGTCCACCCCTTTTGAGTCGATACGGCCGCTTGTCGGCCGTTCTGAGGGATCTGCGGGGCTTGTCTCGGGGTTTGGGATGACCGGTGGACGGGCCCGTCCGGCGCACTACCCTTCCCTCATGACCACGCTCTCGCCGTACGACTCCATGTCCCCGGTCACCCAGGCCGCCTACCGCGCCAAGGCCGCCGCCGCCGACCTCGCCCCGCTGCCGCGCGCGGTCAAGGACGACGCGCTGCTCGCCATCGCGGACGCCCTGGAGGTCCGTACGAGCGAGATCGTCGAGGCCAACGCCAAGGACATCGCCAAGGCCCGCGAGAACGGCACCAGCGAGGCCATCATCGACCGTCTGACGCTCACCCCGGAGCGGGTGCGCGCCATCGCCTCCGACGTCCGGGACGTCGTCTCCCTGCCCGACCCGGTCGGCGAGGTCGTCCGCGGCTCGACCCTGCCGAACGGCATCGACCTGCGCCAGGTCCGCGTCCCGCTCGGCGTCGTCGGCATCATCTACGAGGCCCGCCCCAACGTCACCGTGGACGCCGCCGCCCTGTGCCTGAAGTCCGGCAACGCGGTGCTGCTGCGCGGCTCGGCCTCCGCCTACGAGTCGAACACGGCCCTGGTACGGGTCCTGCGCGACGCCGTGGGCGGCGCGGGGCTGCCCGCCGACGCCATCCAGCTCGTGCCCGGCGAGAGCCGCGAGAGCGTGCGCGAGCTGATGCGCGCCCGCGGCCTGGTCGACGTCCTCATCCCGCGCGGCGGCGCCTCCCTCATCCAGACGGTGGTCTCGGAGTCCATCGTCCCGGTGATCGAGACCGGCACCGGCAACTGCCACGTCTACGTCGACGCCCACGCCGACCTCGACATGGCCATCGACATCCTGATCAACTCCAAGGCACAGCGGGTCAGCGTCTGCAACGCCGCCGAGACCCTCCTCGTCCACCAGGACATCGCCCCCGAATTCCTGCCGCGCGCCCTGGACGCCCTCGCGGAGGCGGGCGTGACCGTGCACGCCGACCCGCGGGTGCTGGCGTACGCGAAGGACTCCAAGGCGACCGTCGTCGAGGCCACGCCGGAGGACTGGGACACCGAGTACCTCTCCTACGACATCGCCGCCGCCGTCGTCGACTCGCTGGACAAGGCCGTCGAGCACATCCGGCTGTGGACCTCCGGTCACACCGAGGCGATCGTCACGACCTCCCAGCAGGCCGCCCGCCGCTTCACGCAGCTGGTCGACTCCACGACCGTCGCGGTGAACGCCTCCACCCGCTTCACCGACGGCGGCCAGTTCGGCTTCGGCGCGGAGATCGGCATCTCCACGCAGAAGCTGCACGCGCGCGGCCCGATGGGGCTCCCGGAGCTGACGAGCACGAAGTACATCGTCACCGGGGACGGCCACATCCGGCGCTGAGCCGGCGGTACCGAGGCAGGGGGCGCATATGCGCCGGGCACGCGCGCCTGGTACGCGCCCGTGCCGCACTGGAGATGTCTCAGCAGGCGGATGAATTTCCATACCGTCTGCCCAAATTGACCCCCCAGGTCTACTCTGGATCCGTGCCGGAGGACGTGGGGGGCACGCCGTTCCCTGACGGCTGGGAGCCCGACGACGACCACGACCGCGGGGTGTCGGACGAAGAGTTCGCCTCCGTGGTCTTCGACGAGGCCTTCGTACGGGCGGCCGTGGTGCACGAGCCGACCGCCGTCGAGCGCCTCCTTGCCGCCGCCCAGGCCAGAGCCGAGGCCTCCGAGGCGGAAGCCCGCCGGGCCCTCGGCAGGGGCGAGCGGTACGAGGAGGGCTACGACCCCTCCGGTTTCGGCCGTGATCCCGACCTCGACGACCTGGACGACACCGACGTCCTCGAAGGCCGCTACGGCGCCCCCGGGACGTACGGAAAGCAGGTCCGCTGGCACCGCCCGGTCGCCTGGATGCTCGCCCTGGTGATGGGGATAGGCATGGTCGCGCTGGCCTTCACCGCGGTCTACCGGGGCGCCTCCTCAGGCAGCCGGGACCAGGTCCCACCGCCCGCCTCGACCGGCCTCGAACAGGGCAGCGCGGCAGCGCCCTCCGCTTCCGCCGACACGTCCCAGCCGGCGATCTCGGTGATCCCGCGCAGCCCTTGAGCGGGGCGCTTCGCCCTCACTTTCGATCCTGGTGAGAACCTGTCAGAACTTGTCGTGTACCAGGGCGTTTACCGGGGCGCTCGGCGACCTACCCTGAATGTATGGGAGGGCCTGGAGACCCACCGGAGGGGACACCCGAGGGCGCCCCCGGCGGTGGCGAGGACGAGTACCGATCCGTCGTGTTCGACGAGTCGTTCGTCCGCGCTGCCCGCCTCCAGGAGTTCTCCGCGCAGGAGCGCATGGCCGACCACGCGCCCGCCGTACGCCGCCGCCCACCCCTTCGCCGGGGCCTGTCCCGGCAGGCGCTGATCCTGGTCCTGCTGATCGCCGTGGCCTTCGGCACCGCGATCTACATGGGTGTACGCCACCCCTACCAGACCCCCTCCGCCCGGCAGCCCGTCGAGCCCCTGCGGATGACCGTCATACCGCTCTCCCCGCAGGGCAAGGTGCCCGGCGCGGCCGATCCCGAGTACCTGTACGCGCACAGTCCCGCCGCGCAGTTCCGCGTCGGCGCCGAGGGGATACCCCTGCCCGCCTCGCGGCGCACCGCGCACTTCTCGGACAGCCAGGTGGTTGCCGCCCTGACCACGGCGAAGGACTACATCGTCCGCTCCTCGCTCTACCCCGAGGTCATCAGCGGCCAGGAGGTCCGCCCCGTGCGCGTCATGCTCGACGGCGACCAGCTCGACCAGTTCGACCAGAGCTTCGAGCACCCGGTGGCCGACGGCAGGCACCAGCCCACCGGATGGCTGGTTCGCTTCGACCAGACCCGCGCCGAGCTCGCCGACCGCAGGATCCGCGTCCAGGGCACACTGCAGGCCGCCGAGACCGACTCCTCCACCCTCGAGGTCACCGCCGACCACACCTTCGTGTACGCGCTGAAGCCGACCGGCTCCGGGGCCAAGGCCCAGGCCTCCCTGTTCACCGTCCGGCGCGAGCTGCACTTCCGCTTCGACCGCGACGACCTGCGCCTGCACCAGGCCCAGCTGATCGTCTCCTACGTCCAGGCCGGCCCGCTGTCCTGCGCCGAGGACTCGACCAACCACCTCCACCCGCTCCTGGCCGGCCAGACGGCCAAGGCGGGCGGCCCCGCGGGCACCGACCCGTACGCGACGGGCGGCGCCACGGCCCTGTGCGGATCGCTGGCGACGAGCGCCCAGCCCAAGGTGTGAGCCGAGCGCGCTGCCCCGGGTGCGAGAGGCCGACGGGGCGTTTCCCGTCCCGTCGGCTGCTTACTCGGCCGTCTCGGTCAGTCCTCGTCCCGCGGCGGCGTGTCCGTGGGCGGCTCGTCCTGCGGCGGCTGCTCCTGTGAGGGGGCCGAGCTCGCGAAGCCGTCGAACCCGCGCCGCACCCGCCCGCCGATGCCCCCGGCCCCGCCGGCGATGTCGCTGACGAGCTTCATCAGCGGGTCCTTGGAGCTCTTCACATTGCTGGCGTAGCTCGCCGCCGACTCCCGGAACGAGTCCGAGACCGAGGTGTCCTTGTCCTCGCTGCGCCGCGGGTAGTGGCCGTCCATGATCCGCTGGTAGTCGCGGGTCTCGGACCACTTCTTCAGCTCGGCCGCGCGAATGGTGGTGAACGGGTGCGAGCGCGGCAGCAGGTTCAGGATCTTCAGTACGGAGTCGCGCAGGTCGCCGCCCGCCTCGTACTCCTCGGCCTGCTTGAGGAACGCGTCCACGTTCATCTCGTGCAGATGGTTGCCGCCCGCGATCTTCATCAGACCGCGCATCGAGGCCTTCAGGTCCTGCCCGACCAGGAGCCCCGCCCGGTCCGCGGACAGCTCCGACTTGCGGAACCACTCGCGCAGCGCCGTCACGATCGCCATGATCGCGAGGGTGCCCAGCGGGATCCAGGCGACCCGGATCGCCAGGTTGGTCAGGAACAGCAGGATCGTGCGGTACACCGCGTGCCCGGACAGGGCGTGGCCCACCTCGTGGCCGATGACCGCCCGCATCTCCTCCTCGTCGAGCAGCTCGACGAGCCCGGTGGTGACGACGATGATCGGCTCGTCCAGGCCGATGCACATCGCGTTCGGCTGCGGGTCCTGATTCACGTACATCGGCGGGACCTTCTCCAGGTCCAGGATGTAACAGGCGTCCCGCAGCATGTCGTTGAGGTGTGCGAACTGCTGGTCCGAGACGCGCACCGAGTCGGACAGGAACAGCAGCCGCAGGCTGCGCTCGGGCAGCAGGCCGCTGAGCGCCTTGAACACGGTGTCGAAGCCGCTCAGTTTGCGCAGCGCCACAAGCGCGCTGCGGTCGGCCGGGTGCTCGTACGCACGCGAGGAGATCCCCGGGAAGCGCCGGCGCTGCCTGCTCGGTACGTTCTCGTGTCCGTTGTGCTCGTGGCCGTCGTCGGACATGTCTTCCCCCATGTGCGTGTGAGTGGCCCTTTGCGGACCCTTGTGCGGCCCTTTGCGCCCCCGAAGCAAGGCCCAGCCTAGGCGGAGTTACCGTGGACGGGCACTACACCGAAGGAGTCCCATCACCATGGAGCACACCCCCGCAGCCGCCTGGCTCGCCGAGGCCACGAGCGCCGCCCAGCACCAAGGGCCGGGGAATCTGCTCCGGGTCGTACTGATCGTGATGATGGTGGGTTGCGCGCTGACCGGGTGGTTCCTGTTGCGGGGGTACAAGCAGAAAGACGACTGACGACCGCCCGGGGTTCCCCAACGGCGGAGTCGGCGTGATCGCCGCCGAGAGGCCCCCTTACGATGGGCCGACATCTTTATCCCGCCCACACCGGATAGGTTCTGCCGAAGATGAGCTTCCACAGCACCGCTGCCCAGTTGGTCACCCTCGCTGCCGAGGGCGAGGAGCACGGCGGCAACCACGAGAGCCTCAGCCCCTACGTCACCGGCGGCAGCGCGCTGTTCATCCTGCTGCTCCTGCTGTGGATCACCACCCGCTTCAACCGCGACCGCTGAGTCCGCAGGCGCCCCGTACCAGGGCATCCCGGGCATCCGTCGACCGGCGTCTCAGGCCGGGCCGGTAGGGTCTGCACGCATGGGAGAGCAGGACATGCCTACCGGTCCCGGCAACGGCCCGTCGACCCCCGGCAAGCGGCGTCTCGGCGTCATGGGCGGAACATTCGACCCGATCCACCACGGGCACCTCGTGGCGGCCAGCGAGGTCGCCGCGCAGTTCCACCTGGACGAGGTGGTGTTCGTCCCGACCGGCCAGCCGTGGCAGAAGACCCACCGCCATGTCTCCCCGGCCGAGGACCGCTACCTGATGACGGTGATCGCGACCGCCGAGAACCCGCAGTTCTCGGTGAGCCGCATCGACATCGACCGCGGCGGCCCCACCTACACCGTGGACACCCTGCGCGACCTGCGCGCGCTCAACCCGGACACGGACCTCTTCTTCATCACCGGCGCCGACGCCCTCGGTCAGATCCTCACCTGGCGCGACTCGGAGGAGCTGTTCTCCCTCGCGCACTTCATCGGGTGCACCCGGCCCGGCCACCACCTGACCGACCACGGACTTCCGGAGGGCGGCGTCTCGCTGGTCGAGGTTCCCGCGCTGGCCATCTCCTCCACAGAGTGCCGTGCGAGAGTCGCCAAGGGAGACCCCATCTGGTACATGGTGCCGGACGGAGTCGTGCGCTACATCGACAAGCGCGAGCTGTACCGCGGCGAGTGAGCCGAGAGGGGCACCGGTGAACGACCGATACGACGCGGGCTACGGCGGCGACCACGACGACCAGTACGAGCTCGTCGGCTATGACGAGTACGGCAGGCCCGTGTACCGGCAGGCCCCGCAGCAGCAGGCTCCCCAGCAGCCGTACGACCCGTACGCCCAGCAACAGGGCTACGGATACGACCCGTACGCGACCGGCACACAGCAGCCCGTCCCGCCGTACGACCCCTACGGCACCGGCCAGCAGCCGCCCATGCCTTCCTACGACCCGTACGGCACCGGGGCGCCCCAGGGCGGCGCGCCCTCGGCGCCGTACGACCCCTACGGGCGGGCCGCGGCCAGTGGGCAGCAGCCCCGGGTCGCCGAGCAGACCGCCTACATCCCGCAGCAGGCCGGCCCGGTGGAGCCGACCCGCGAGGCGGAGGCCCCGGGCCGGGACGAACGGGACTACCGCACCGAGCAGTTCGCCTTCGTCGAGGAACCCGACGGCGACTCCGAAGACGTCATCGACTGGCTGAACTTCACCGAGAACCGCACCGAGCGCCGCGAGGAGGCCAAGCGCCGCGCCCGCAGCCGCCTGGTCGCCCTGGTCGTGGTCCTCGCCCTGGTCGCGGTCGGCGGCGTCGGCTACCTCTGGTACGCAGGGAAGCTGCCGGGCCTGTCGAAGTCGGGCTCGAAGACGGCCACGGCGACGGCCGCGGGCGCCCAGAACCGCGACGTGATCGTCGTCCACCTGCACAACACCAAGAAGGGCGGCACCTCCACGGCGCTGCTCGTCGACAACACCACCACCAAGCAGGGCACCACCGTCCTGCTGCCCAACTCCCTTGCCCTGACGGACGACGACGGCAACACCACCACCCTCGCCAAGTCGGTCGACGGCGACGGCTCCTCCGGCACCCGCGACGCCCTCGACACGGTCCTCGGCACCAACATCGAGGGCACCTGGCGGCTGGACACCCCCTACCTGCAGAACCTCGTCGACCTCGTCGGCAACATCGACGTCGACACCAACGCCGACGTACCCGACCCGGACGCCACCAAGAAGGGCGCCGCGCCCTTCGTCCACAAGGGCAAGGACCAGACCCTCAGCGGCAAGATGGCCGTCGCCTACGCCACCTACCGCGCCTCCGGAGAGGCCCAGAACGCCCAGCTGGAGCGGTTCGGCCAGGTCATGCAGGGCGTGCTGCGCAAGCTGTCCTCCGACCCGACGGCGGCGACCACCACCGTGCAGACGCTGGCGCAGATCCTGGACCCCTCCCTGACCGACAAGGACCTCGGCACCTTCCTCGCCAAGCTCGCCGACCTCGCCAAGGGCGGCGACTACAAGACCGCCCTGCTGCCCGTCCAGAACGACGGCACGATGAGCGCGCAGGCCAGCGCCAGTGTGGTCAAGGACGTCCTCGGCGGCACCGCGAAGAGCCCCGACAAGGGCGACGCCGTCAGCGTCTCCGTCCAGAACGCCAGCGGTGTGAAGGACAACACCGAGAAGGCCCGCGTGGTCCTCCTCAACGGCGGCTTCACCTTCCTGGAGGGCGGCACGGCCACCGCCGCCTCGGCGACCTCCAAGGTCGTCTACTCCGACGCCGCCGACAAGGAGAACGCCACCGAGGTCGCCAAGACCCTGGGACTGCCCGGCAGCTCCGTCACCAAGGGCAAGGTCACCTCGAACGCGGACGTCTCGGTGGTCCTGGGCCAGAACTACAAGCCGTCGTCGTCCTGACGGTCCCGGCCGCCCCACGTGATCCCCTAATCACGTGGGGTGCTCCCGGCGGTCCGTGAGACCCTTGATGTCAAGTGACCGCCGACCGAAAGCCACGTAGTGACCGCCACTGACCGTTCTCTCGAGCTCCTCCACACCGCCGCCCAGGCGGCCGCCGACAAGCTCGCGCACGACATCATCGCCTACGACGTCAGCGACGTCCTGTCGATCACGGACGCCTTCCTGCTGGCCTCCGCGCCCAACGACCGCCAGGTCAAGTCGATCGTCGACGAGATCGAGGAGCGGCTCCAGAAGGAGCTCGGCGCAAAGCCGGTGCGCCGCGAGGGCGACCGCGAAGCCCGCTGGGTCCTCCTCGACTACGTCGACATCGTCGTCCACGTCCAGCACAGCGAGGAGCGTGTCTTCTACGCCCTTGAGCGGCTGTGGAAGGACTGCCCCGAGCTGGAGCTGCCCGCCGACGCCAAGGCCACCCGCGGCAAGGCCGAGGAGCACGCCAAGCTGCAGGCCGCCGAGGAGGCGGCCGACCTGGGCGGTGAGTGGTGAGCGCAACCGGTGAGGTGTCCGCGGGAAGGCCGGGCCGGGGCCGCCGCGTCATCCTGTGGCGGCACGGCCAGACCTCCTGGAACGTGGAGCGCCGCTTCCAGGGCACCACGGACGTCCCGCTCACCGAGGCCGGCGTGGCCCAGGCCCGCCGCGCCGCCCGGCTGCTGGTCTCCCTCAATCCCGACGCGATCGTCGCCTCCGACCTCCAGCGCGCCGCGAACACGGCGGCCGAGCTCGCCGGGCTCACCGGCTTGGAGGTCACTCACGACGAGGCGCTGCGCGAGACCTACGCGGGCGTCTGGCAGGGGCTGACGCACGAGGAGATCATCGAGCGGCACGGCGAGGAGTACGCCGCGTGGAAGCGCGGCGAGCCGGTGCGCCGCGGCGGCGGTGAGCTGGAGACCGAGGTGGCCGAGCGCGCCGCCCCCGTCGTGCTGCGGCACGCAGAGAAGCTCCCCGACGACGGCACGCTCGTGGTCGTCAGCCACGGCGGGACGATCCGTACCACCATCGGACGCCTCCTGGGCCTGGAGGCCCACCACTGGGAGAGCCTCGGCGGTCTCTCCAACTGCTGCTGGTCCGTCCTCGGCGAGGGCGCCCGCGGCTGGCGCCTGCTGGAGCACAACGCCGGCACGCTGCCGGAGCCGGTGCTCGGCGACGACGACTGAACGCCGGATCGGCCGTCGCCTGAGCCCCGGGACCCGGATTTCACTTTCCGGCAGGTCGCAGGCTAAAGTTCTTCTTGTTCGCCCCGCGGAGCGGGGGGAACGAAGAACAAGGGGCTATAGCTCAGTTGGTAGAGCGCCTGCATGGCATGCAGGAGGTCAGGAGTTCAATTCTCCTTAGCTCCACAGATCGACTCGACGGATCTACACCCTGTTGAGTTGTCAAAGATCGATTGACGAGGATCCCGTCCCTTCAAGGGGGCGGGATTTTTCATTGCACCCAGGACTCCCGCGACGGCGGCCACAGTTTCTCCCTGCGCTCCCTCAGCAGTGCCGTGCGCTGCGCCGTCTCCTCGTCCTCCGGCGTGTAGACGACGATCCGGCACTCCGGCATGCCGTTGACCGACAGGGACACCGACGTCATCCGCAACTCGCCCACGTCCGCGTGCCGGAAGACCTTCACCCGTCGCCCCGGCTCCGCCACGTCGCCGCTCTCCCACAGCCGGGCGAACAGAGGGCTCGCCGCCGACAGCCTGCGTATGAAGTCCTCCCAGACCGGCTCCCCGGCATGCAGTCCGTACGAGGCGCGCAGGGTCGCCACCATGACCGGCAGCTCGGTCTCCCGGAACAGCAGCGGGCAGTCGTCCTCGGGCACCGTGAACAGCTTCCACAGCGCGTTGGCAGGGCGGTCGGGCGGTATCGGCTCCGTGTGGAACAGGTCGCGGTAGACGGGGTTGGCGGCCAGGATGTCGTAGCGCGAGTTGTAGACCACCGCGGGGCGCGGGTCGAGGGCGTCGATGATGCCCTGGATCTCCGGGCCCACCGTCTGCGCGAGGGCCTCCGGGGCGGTCGTGAACGGCACCTCCGCCAGGTGGTAGAGATGCTCCCGCTCCGGCGGATCCAGTCGCAGGGTGCGCGCCACGGCGTCCAGGACCTGCGCCGAGGCGTTGATCGGTCTGCCCTGCTCGAGCCATGTGTACCAGGTCACGCCCACGCCCGAGAGCTGGGCGACCTCCTCGCGGCGCAGCCCCGGCGTGCGGCGCCGCAGGCCCGGCGGCATGCCCACGTCCGCGGGCGTCACCCGGGCCCGCCTGCTGCGCAGGAACGCGGCCAGCTCGGGCCGTCGTCGGTGTGTCGTCGCCATCGTCACGTCCCCCTCGTCACGACCATCCTCGATGCCGGACTTGTCCCCTGCCAGGTGCTGTCAGTACCAGCATCGGCGGGCTCTCGGCACCCGTACCGGGGCGTCGTCAGGCTCGACGGCATGACGACAACTCCCCGTACGGAACCGGGTTCTGCCCCGGTTCCAAGTCCTGCGAAAAGTGAAACACCCGCCACTGACAATCGGCCCCGGGCGCTGCTCGCCCTCGTGCTCGCCGCCCAGTTCATGGCGCTGCTCGACGTGTTCATCGTGAACGTCGCGGCCCCGACCATCGGCACCGAACTCCACGCCTCGGGCGCCGACTTGCAGCTGGTCATCGCCGGATACGCCATCACCTACTCGGTGTTGCTGATCACCGGTGCCCGGCTCGGCGACCGGCTGGGGCACGGTCGTGTCCATCTGGCCGGGCTCGCCCTGTTCACCGCCGCCTCGCTCGCCTGCGGGCTGGCCCGGGGCTCGACCGAACTCATCGTGTTCCGGCTGGTGCAGGGCGCCGGCTCGGCCGTGATGATCCCGCAGGTGCTCAGCCTGATCCAGCGCAACTTCACCGGCGAGGCCAGGGCCCGGGCGCTCGGCGTGTACTCGGCGGTCATCGCGGTCGGTGCGGCGGCCGGTCAGGTCGTCGGCGGAGTCCTGGTCAGCGCCGATCTGTTCGGCACGAGCTGGCGGCCGGTGTTCCTCGTGAACGTGCCGGTGGGTCTCGTACTGCTGGCCGTAGGAAGTCGCGTACTGCCCGCCAGTGAGGCGGCGCGGGAGCGGGCACGCGGCCTCGACCTGCCGGGGCTGGTGCTGCTCGGCGCGGCCGTGTCGCTGTTCACGGTGCCTCTGGTGCTCGGGCAGGAGGAGGACTGGCCGCTGTGGTCCTGGCTGTCGCTGGCCGCCGCCGCGGTGCTGTTCGCGCTGTTCTGCTTCTACGAGACCCGGCTCGCCCGGCGCGGCGGCGCCCCGCTCATCGCGCCACGTGTGCTTCGTCACCCCGGCATGGCCCTGGCCGTCTTCCGCATCCTTGCGGTCATGGCCGTCAACGGCGGCTTCCTGTTCGCGCTGACCCTGCATGTCCAGGGCGGCCTCGGCTACAGCGCCCTGCGGGCGGGCCTCACCTTCGCGCCGACCGCGGTCGTCTTCGGAGCGGTGGGTCTGACCTGGCGTCGGTGGCCTGCCTCCTGGCAGCGGCTGCTGACGCCCGCCGGGTTCGTGCTCACCGCGCTGTCCGTGGCGGGCGTGGGCATGGTCCTGAAGGGCGGCGACGAGGGCGGAGCGCTGCTGTACGTGGCGTACGCAGGCGTAGGCGTGGGACTCGCGCTCGGTTTCAGCCCGACTCTGACGCGGGCCCTGGCCACGGTCCGGCCGGAGGACGCGGCGGACGCCAGCGGACTGCTCGCCACAGTCGCGCAGCTCGGACAGCTGACCGGAGTCGCCGCGTTCGGCACACTGTTCTTGAACCGGCTTGAGTCACTTGGGGGCCCGGAGGCGTATACCTCTGCGGAGGCGCTTTTGGCGTGCATGTTCGCGCTGGCCGGGACGGCCGCGGTGGGTGCCGTGTCCGGACTGGTACGGAGGCGTCGCTGACCGTATCGGTCCGGCCGTGGCAGAATCAAACGGCCGGAAGGGGGCGCGGCCCGACGGGAGGGAGCAGTGATGCCTGCGAGCATCCTCGAGGAGGTCGGCCACCTCCTCGAAGCGGCGTCGACACGGGACACGGTCACCCGTCTGAGCTGCCCTTCCTGCGGTTCCGCCCATGTGGCCCAGGTCCTTGGCGACAATGGCGGAATTTCCTACGTGTGCACGGCCTGCGGCCACAGCTGGAGCTGATCGATGGGTGCACACAGGCGAAAGTGCGACTGGTGCGGTAGTGGGACGCCGATCGTCCGGGACATGGAACCGGTCAATCCCGACTACCAGTACTGGTGCGAGGAGTGCGCGCGGGCGCTGATCATAAAGGGCGACCCGATCGAGACGTACCGCGAACTGGAGGGCGAGCCGATCTACGGCCGTCTCCTTGAGGAGCACTGCACTCTCAAGCGGTTCTACTCGTTCGTGACGGCTTGACCCGGGCCGCCCCCGGAAACGATTTGGTGTTCCACCCGGGGGACCGTGTAATGTTGGCGCAGCCGCCGGGGGAAACCTCCGCGGAACACCGCAAGGGGCTATAGCTCAGTTGGTAGAGCGCCTGCATGGCATGCAGGAGGTCAGGAGTTCAATTCTCCTTAGCTCCACATTCAGATCCCGCCGGATCATCTCGATCCGGCGGGATCTTTCGTGTGTCCAGGGGGAGTTGGGAAATACGGAAGGGCCGCCCGGTTCGGGCGGCCCTTCGTGGTGCGTGCGTCAGCGGCCCAGTGCGCGTCGTCCGCGGCCCTGGGAGAGGACCGGGAGGTTGCGGGACGGGGTCTTGTCCCGGGGCGTCTCCTCCTCGATGCGCAGGGCGAGTGCCGGGCAGCGGCGGACCGCGCGCAGCGCCTTGGCCTCCGCGTAGCGCGGCACCTGGGCCTGGGCAACGGTCGGGAAGCCGTCGGCGCCGAGTTCGAAGACCTCGGGGAGGATGTCCGCGCAGAGGCCGTGGCCCCGGCACAGCGTCCAGTCGACGTAGATCTTCTGGCGGCTGGGACCGTTCTCCTCGGGCTCGCCGCCGCCCGGGATGCCCGTGGGCAGCTGGCCGCCCTCGAAGAGCGGCAGAACGCCCTCCACGGGCCGTCCGCAGCCGTTTCCGAGGACGTGCGCGGCCAGGTCGTCGGTGAACGCCTTGATGGTCGACTCCAGGAACATCGCGGAGCCGTCCGGGTGCGAGCAGGCGCCGCGCCGTTTCACGTTCTTGGCGACCTGCTTGAGCGCCTCAAGGGCCGCTGGGCCGCCGCCGTTGAGGATGTCGGCCATGCCGCGCGCGGCGGCGGGCAGGCCGAGGTAGCAGGGACCGCACTGTCCCGCGCTCTCCTCCGCCAGCCACTGCGCCACGCGCAGCGACTCGCCCAGCGGACAAGTCTCCTGTGTGATGGGCAGGATGGCGCCGGCGCCGAGCGCACCGCCCACCGCGTCCAGGGAGTTGCGGGAGACGATCGCCTCGTTGACCGTCGCCGCGTCGATCCACTTGCCGTGGTAACCGCCCGTCAGGACGCCCTGCGGGACCGGCGGGGCGCCGGCGAGCTGGAGGACGTAGCGCAGCGGGACGCCCGTGGGCACCTCGATGACCATGGGACGGGCGACCGCGCCGGAGACCGTCAGCATGACGGTGCCCGGCTCGTCGTACAGACCGGTGTTGCCGTAGCGCTCCGGGCCGATGCGGGCCGCGATGGCCAGCTGGGCGAAGGTCTCGGCGTTCGACAGGAGTGTGGGTGCGCCGCCGACGCCGTTCTGGGAGGCGCTGACCTTGCGGCCGGGCGGGATCGCCGGGCCGCCGTCGATCGAGCGGATCAGCGAGGCCGCCGCTCCTGTGACCATGCGGACGGGGTTGCGCTGCACGCTCGCGCGTATCGCTGATCGGCGGCTGTTGCTGAGGCCGCGTTCGGCGAGCGCGGCCTCCATCGAGCGCTGCGTCGACTCACGGGTGACCCCCACCACGAGCGTGCGGGCACCCAGGGCCTCCGCGACCAGCAGCGCGCCGTCGAGGATGAGGTGCGGGGCACGGTTGATCAGCACCGTGTCCTTGCGGCAGGCCGGCTCGTCCTCGCTTCCGTTGACGACGACGACCGGCCGTACTCCGCGCTTGATCGCCGCTTCGGCGACCGAGCGCAGCTTCTTGTGGAAGGGGAAGCCCGCGCCGCCGCGGCCCTTCAGGTTGATGTTCTCGGCGAGCTTGGCGAGCTGCTCGCCGCCCAGGGGTTCGAGCGGCCCGTGCACCTTGAGGTGCATGGGCAGATCGAGTCTTTCGACAAGGTCGAAGCCAGACGTGAGTTGCGGAAGTCCGACCACGCGGACTTCCGGGACGTCGGGCAGGGCCTCGTTCACCTATAGCCTCCGGAAGGCGTGTTCCAAGGTTCGCCCGATCCCGGCGAGTCGAAGGACGCACCGGGCGATGGTTCGTTGGCGGGACCGCTGTTGTACGTGTCGTTCGGGTTGTACGTGCCGTAGAGGTTGTTCGTCTCACCGGTGTCGTACACATCACTGTTGCGGTAGGCAGCGGTGCCCGAATTGCCATAGGTCGGGATGTTGTATCCGGTGTCCTGCATGGGGTCGTACGCCGACGGGGGCGCCTCGCCGACCGGCGGGGGCGACGGGACCGGCCAGCTGCCCGTGTTGCCGCCGTCCATGTGCGGGATCGCCTCCGTGGGCTGCATGTCCATGGGCAGGTCCATGCGTGCCGTCTGGTCGGCCGCCGCGTAGGGCTGCTGCTCGCGCGGGGGCGTGACGGCGCGGTAGGCGGCCGCGAAGCCGTTCGACGGCTCCGGGGTCATGGTGCGCGAGGCGGGGACGTCGTACATGGGGGAGCCCATGGTGTCGGTGACCGACGGCTTCGCCGGGCGCTGGTTCTCGTAGCCCGGCAGCGCGGACGAGGCCTCCGCCACGCGGGCCCGGCTCGCGTCCAGGTCGTCGCGGCCCAGGCGCTCCTCGTTGCCCAGGAGCGCGGCGAGCCGGTCGGCGACCTTGCGCTTGAAGGGGCGGGGGGCCGCACGGAGGGCCAGCGCTCCGGCCACCGCGACCAGGCAGAGCTCGTAGGAGATCATGAAGAACGGCTTGGCCGCGCGGCCCGCGAAGAGGCCGTGGATCAGGGCCGCGCACCAGGCCGGGTAGGCCAGCATGTGCATGGCGCGCCAGCGTGCCGCGACCGGTGCCGGGGAGGCGAACTGGTTGCGCAGGGCTCCGGTGACGCCCACGAAGATCATGAGCAGGCCGGCCAGGGAGCCGAGGCCGATGAGGCCCGCGCTGCCCTTGATGCCGAGACTGAAGGGGATCAGCGCGGCGATGAGCACGGTGTGGTCCAGCGCCAGCTTGATGGTGATGTGGACCAGGAGGAAGGCAATCGAGGCGACGGCGGTCACCCGGTGGATGCCCTGCGCCAGGATCCGCTGGCGCGTGTTGAGGATCAGCCGGTCCTGGGCGACCAGGCCCCAGATCACGGAGCAGCTGAGTGAGACGAGGGACAGTACGCCGGCACCGAAGTTGAGGAAGTCCTGGAGCCAGCCACCTCCGAGCAGCACGACCACGGGTATGAGCAGCAGAACAACAGCGGTCGCGATCCCGTAGGCCGACCGGCCTGCCTTGGGAAGCGAGCTGTTACTACGACGAGGGTTCATGGGGGCAACTCCGAGCGGTTCGGGAAAGCGGTCCCGGTGCCGCACTCTAAGCGGCGCCATACCGGTGGGTACGACGTTTGAGTTATTGCGTTGTTATCAAAGGACAACGCGCTTGTTGCGATGTCCCGGTAGTGGGTGTTACGCGAAGTAACTTTTGACCTTGGTTCAGTTTTTGTCAGGCCGTGTCAGGCACCAAGGACCCATACGGAAGCGCGTCGCGGCGTGCTCAAGGCCTGCGGTACCCTAACCGCATGCGTGCCGTACGCCTTCTGCTTAGCGAGCCGCGCTGATCAGTCCCGACCACCGGTGACCGGATGGATCGGAATCGGCGCGGCGTCCCCTCCTGTGCGAGGGGATTTTTCGTTTCCGGAACGACGCAGCCGCTGGCAGAGACGATCGATGGAGCTTAAGGATCATGAGCGAGACGAACCCCGCTGCCACCGCCGAGGTGGCAGCGCCGCACCGCTACACGGCCGCCATGGCGGCCGAGATCGAGGCACGCTGGCAGGACTTCTGGGACGCCGACGGCACGTACGCGGCGCCGAACCCCAAGGGCGACCTGGCCGGTGACCCGGAGATCGTCGCCCGGCCCAAGAAGTTCATCATGGACATGTTCCCGTACCCCTCCGGTGCGGGTCTGCACGTCGGCCACCCCCTGGGCTACATCGCCACCGACGTCTTCGCGCGCTTCCAGCGCATGACGGGCCACAACGTCCTGCACACCCTGGGCTTCGACGCCTTCGGCCTGCCCGCCGAGCAGTACGCCGTGCAGACCGGCACGCACCCGCGTGTCTCCACCGAGGCCAACATCGAGAACATGAAGGTCCAGCTGCGCCGGCTGGGCCTGGGCCACGACAAGCGCCGGTCGTTCGCCACGATCGACCCGGACTACTACAAGTGGACCCAGTGGATCTTCCTGCAGATCTTCAACTCCTGGTACGACGCCGAGGCGAACAAGGCCCGTCCGATCTCCGAGCTGATCGCGCAGTTCGAGTCCGGTGAGCGTTCCGTACCGGGGCACACGCGCGCGTGGAGCGAGCTGAACGCCGCCGAGCGCGCCGACGTCCTGGGCGAGTTCCGTCTGGCGTACGCCTCCGACGCGCCGGTCAACTGGTGTCCCGGGCTGGGCACCGTGCTGGCCAACGAGGAGGTCACCGCCGACGGACGTTCCGAGCGCGGCAACTTCCCGGTGTTCAAGGCCAAGCTGCGCCAGTGGAACATGCGGATCACCGCCTACGCCGACCGGCTGCTGGAGGACCTGGAGGCGCTGGACTGGCCCGAGGCGATCAAGCTGCAGCAGCGCAACTGGATCGGCCGCAGCGAGGGCGCCCGCGTCGACTTCCCCATCGACGGCGAGCGCATCACGGTCTTCACCACGCGCCCCGACACCCTGTTCGGCGCGTCCTACATGGTGCTGGCGCCCGAGCACCCCCTGGTCGAGAAGTTCACCCCGGACGCCTGGCCCGAGGGCACGCACCAGGTGTGGACCGGCGGTCACGCGACCCCGGCCGAGGCCGTCGCCGCCTACCGCGCGCAGGCCGCCTCGAAGTCCGACGTCGAGCGGCAGGCCGAGGCCAAGGACAAGACCGGTGTCTTCATCGGCTCGTACGCGACCAACCCGGTCAACGGCGAGCAGGTCCCCGTCTTCATCGCCGACTACGTGCTGATGGGCTACGGCACCGGCGCGATCATGGCCGTGCCGTGCGGCGACCAGCGCGACTTCGAGTTCGCGCGCGCCTTCGAGCTGCCGATCAACTGCATCGTCGAGCCGACCGACGGACGCGGTACCGACACGTCCACGTGGGAGGACGCCTTCGGGTCGTACGACGCGAAGATCATCAACTCCTCCAACGCCGACGTCTCCCTGGACGGCCTGGGCGTCGCCGAGGCCAAGGCGCGTATCACGCAGTGGCTGCAGAGCAAGGGCATCGGCGAGGGCACCGTCAACTTCCGCCTGCGCGACTGGCTGTTCAGCCGCCAGCGCTACTGGGGCGAGCCCTTCCCGATCGTCTACGACGAGGACGGCATCGCACACGCGCTGCCCGAGTCGATGCTGCCGCTGGAGCTGCCGGAGGTCGAGGACTACTCGCCGCGCACCTTCGACCCGGACGACGCGAACACGTCCCCGGAGACGCCGCTGTCGCGCAACGAGGACTGGGTCAACGTCACCCTGGACCTGGGCGACGGGCCGAAGCCGTACCGCCGCGAGACCAACACCATGCCCAACTGGGCCGGGTCCTGCTGGTACGAGCTGCGCTACCTGGACCCGCACAACAGCGAGAAGCTGGTCGACCCGGAGATCGAGCAGTACTGGATGGGCCCGCGCGAGGGCCAGCCGCACGGCGGTGTCGACCTGTACGTCGGCGGCGCCGAGCACGCCGTGCTGCACCTGCTGTACGCGCGCTTCTGGTCCAAGGTCCTGTTCGACCTGGGGCACGTCTCCTCCGCGGAGCCGTTCCACAAGCTGTTCAACCAGGGCATGATCCAGGCCTACGTCTACCGCGACAGCCGTGGCATCGCCGTGCCGGCCGCCGAGGTGGAGGAGCGCGACGGCGCGTACTACTACCAGGGCGAGAAGGTCTCCCGGCTGCTGGGCAAGATGGGCAAGTCCCTGAAGAACGCGGTCACTCCGGACGAGATCGCCGCCGAGTACGGCGCCGACACGCTGCGCCTGTACGAGATGGCGATGGGTCCGCTGGACGTGTCGCGGCCGTGGGACACGCGCGCGGTGGTGGGCCAGTTCCGGCTGCTGCAGCGGCTGTGGCGCAACATCGTCGACGAGGCGACCGGCGAGGTCACCGTCTCCGACGCCGAGCCCGACGAGGACACGCTGCGCGCCCTGCACAAGGCGATCGACGGTGTGCGCGGTGACCTGGAGGGCATGCGGTTCAACACCGCCATCGCCAAGGTGACCGAGCTGAACAACCACCTGACCAAGGCGGGCGGCGTCGTGCCGCGCTCGGTCGCCGAGCCGCTGGTGCTGCTGGTCGCGCCGCTGGCCCCGCACATCGCCGAGGAGCTGTGGCGCAAGCTGGGCCACACCGGCTCCGTCGTCCACCGGGACTTCCCGGTCGCCGACCCGGCCTACGTCGTCGACGAGTCCGTGACCTGCGTCGTGCAGATCAAGGGCAAGGTCAAGGCGCGGCTGGAGGTCTCGCCGTCCATCTCCGAGGAGGAGCTGGAGAAGGTCGCGCTGGCCGACGAGAAGGTCGTCGCGGCGCTGGACGGCGCGGGGATCCGCAAGGTGATCGTGCGGGCGCCGAAGCTGGTGAACATCGTTCCGGCATAGCCGCTCACGGGCCGGGGCGCACGCCTCGGGGTAGTCCCCTACGGGCAGGATCGGGGTTCTTCTGGAACTCCGGGCCTGCCCGTCTCGTTTACCGTGGAAAGGCGATGCGATACGTGTCGTGCCCGGCGGAGGAGGAGCGCAGTGGAAGCAGTGATCGCAGTGTTCGCCCTGCTCTTCGTGCTCTTCCTGGCGCTCGGTGTCTACGCCACGGTGAAGGTGGTCGGCGCCGCCAAGCGCAGCGTGGACCGCACGATCACCCAGGCCCGCCGCACGGTCGAGGACCACACCCTGCGGGCCAAGTCCTTCGCCCAGCCCGGAGCGGCGGGCGAGCTGGCCCAACTGCGGCTGAAGCTGCGCACGTCGATGCGCGCCACGCAGGACGCACTGCACGCGGGCGTGAGCGAGGACGAGTCCCTCAAGGAGTCCCTGGGCCTCTTCCAGCGCCTCAGCGCGCACGGACACGAACTGGACGGCGATCTCAAGCGCCTGGAGGCCGAGCCCGACCGGACCACGCTCGCCGCGCGCCTGCCCGAACTGCGAGAGCGCACCGAGCGCATCACACAGTCGGCGGACTCCCTGCGCTGGGCGGCCCGCGACCGGGCCCGCCGCTTCGCCGACGACGACCTGGACACGCTGAGCGCGCAGATAGACGTGGAGGCCGGTGCCCTGCGGCACTGGACGAAGGAGGAGCCGTCCTCCACCCCGCCGCCGTGGCCCGACGCCCCGGCCGCCGACAACGCGACCGCTCAGCAGACATGGCCGGAGACCCCCCGCTCCCGCACGGCCGAGGAGCCCACGCGGGCCTCCATCACCCCGCCCGCAGCACGCCCCACGTACCCATGGCAGAAGAAACCCCGCCCCGAGAGCACTACTTGATCCGGTCAAGGGCATACCAGGTGAGAGGGGCCGGGCTGCCGTCCGGGCGCTACGGCAGGTAACCTCCAGCTCATGTCCCGCCATGTCGCGATCGTCACCGATTCAACGGCCTACCTGCCGCCGCGGACGATGGAGCGCCACGGCATCACAGCGGTGCCCCTGACCGTGGTCCTCGGTGACCAGGCGCTGGACGAGGGGACCGAGATCTCGACCCGTTCCCTGGCCCAGGCCCTGCAGAAGCGGCGCCCCGTCACCACCTCGCGCCCCAGCCCCCAGCTCTTCGCCGAGACCTACCGCAAGGTCGCCGAGTCCGGTGCCACCGGCATCGTCTCCCTCCATCTCTCCGCCGAGCTGTCGGGCACGTACGACGCGGCGGTCCTCGCGGCGCGCGAGGCACCGGTGCCGGTGCGGGTGGTGGACACCGGGGCGGTCGCGATGGCGCTCGGGTTCTGCACGCTCGCCGCCGCGGAGGCGGCGGAGGCGGGCGGCACGGTGGACGAGGCCGTCACCGCCGCCGAGAAGCGCGCCGCCGGGACGTCCGCCTACTTCTACGTCGACACCCTCGACTATCTGCGCCGCGGCGGCCGGATCGGCGCCGCGCAGGCGCTGCTGGGCTCCGCGCTCGCCGTGAAGCCGCTGCTGCAGCTGGACGGCGGCCGTATCGAACTCCTGGAGAAGGTCCGGACGGCATCGAAGGCGATCGCCCGCCTCGAGGAGATCGCCGCCGCCCGCGCCGGCAGCGCACAGGTCGACATCGCGGTCCACCATCTCGCCGCTCCCGAGCGGGCGTCGGCGCTCGCCGATCGGTTGCGCGCGCGGGTGCCCGGGCTGGCCGATCTGCATGTGAGCGAGGTCGGCGCGGTGATCGGGGCGCACACCGGGCCCGGGTTGCTGGGAGTTGTGGTCTCGCCGCGCTGACGTTTCCTCGGCTGACGTTTGCTCACTCGTGTGGGTGGCGGAGTTATCCACAACTGGGCGGTAATCCCCGGGAATTGAGCAAGATCATCACGGGAGCGGCGGTGTGCCCCATCGTCGTGGCATGGCACTTCGATCACGTTCACGCACAGCGACTGCGACCAGTGGCCCGGGGCGCGGCCCCGCCTCCGACGGCCGGATCCGTCATCGTCGTCCACCGGGCCTGAGCCGGGTCCGGCATCGGCACCGGCATGCGTCGGCGGACGAACTCCGTCGACGTGCGGAGGTGCTGTTCCCCGAACGGGCCGGTGAGTGGCGGGAGTCGGGGACGGGGCCGCCGGTCGCGCCGGTGACGGAGGAGGACGAGGACTTCGACCTTCCGTCGGCCCTGCCCCGGGACGACGGGCGCTGCGACACCGATCGCGATTTCGCTTTCGGCGCTGATGCCGACACCGGTGGCGGGCGTGCCGGGGACGGCTGGCGTGTGCGGGCCGGGCTCGCCGTGCGGGAGCGGATGCCTCTGTGGTTGCAGTCGAGGTGTGGGCTGGAGCGGCGCAGCGTGCTGGCGCTCGCGGCGGTGCTGGTGGTCGCCGCTGTGTTCGCCGTGCAGCACTTCTGGGCCGGGCGGACGCAGTCCGTGCGGGCGCCCGAAGTGGTGCGGGCGGCGGCTCCGTTCGGTGAGCGGAAGGAGAGCGGGGAGCCCCGGCCGAGCGGTTCGGTCGGGGCGCCGAATGCCGCGGGCCCGGGCGGGACCGAGATCGTGGTGGACGTCAGCGGCAAGGTCCGCCACCCCGGAATCCATCGCCTCCCGGCCGGTTCGCGGGTCGTCGACGCGCTGCGCGCGGCCGGGGGTGTGCGTCCCGGTACGAGCACGGACGGCCTGAACCGTGCCCGTTTCCTCGTGGACGGGGAGCAGGTGGTCGTCGGCGGTCCCGCTGCCGCCGCGGCGCCGGGCCCGGCCGGTGCGGCCGCCGGAGCTGCGGCCGGGGCGGGCGCTGCTCCCGCGGCTCCGGTCGCCCTCAACACGGCGACCGTGGACCAGCTCGACACTCTGCCGGGCGTCGGCCCCGTGCTGGCCCAGCACATCATCGACTACCGCACGCAGCACGGCGGTTTCCGCTCGGTTGACGAGCTGCGTGAAGTGAATGGCATCGGCGACCGACGCTTCGCCGATCTCCGGAATCTCGTACGGCCATGACGCGCGCTCCCGAGCTCCCGCCCGAGCGCGCGGCCGTCCATGCCCACTCCGGAGGGCGGCTCGGTGCCGCCCATCCCCGACAGGAAGGACCGACGGACCTGCGCCTCGTCCCGCCCGCGCTCGCGGCCTGGGCGACGGCTGCGGTGATGCTGGACGCGACGGTGGGGTGGGTCGTCGGCGTCGCGGTCGTGTGCCTGATCGCGGCGGGCGTTCTTCTTGCCGTACGGCGATGCGGTGCGCGGGTCGGGCCACCGGCGTCGCGGGCCTGGCCGCGTGTCTCGGTCGCCGCCGTGCTGCTCTGCGTCACCGCGGCCGCCGTCTCCGCCGGGCTGCACGGAGCCGACCTGCGGCGAGGGCCCGTGCCCGGGCTGGCGGAGCAGTACGCCACCGTGACCGCCGAGGTCGAGGTCACCGCCGATCCACGGCTCACCCGGCCTCGGATCAAGGGGGATCACCTTGCTCCGGCCTCCGTGGTGATCGAGGGGGAGGTGCGGAAGGTGGCACAGGCGGACGGGACGGCGGTGGTGACGCGGGCGCCGGTGTTGATGATCGTCGACGCGAGGTCGCGTGGGGCGGGGCGTCACTTCGATGGGGTGACCCAGGGTTCGTTCAGGCCGGGAGCAGGCGCGGAACCCTCCGCCGGGCCGCAGCGGTCGCCGTGGCTCGAGTTGTTGCCGTCCACGCGGGTGCGGGTCGTCGCCCGACTGGCGCCCGCAGTGGTCGGCGGGGACCGGGTCGCGGCTGTGCTGCGGGTGCGGGGGAAGGCCGGGCCGGAGGTGGTGGGCGGGCCGTCGGGGGCGCAGCGGTTCGCCGGGCGGCTGCGGGGCGGGCTGCGGGAGGCGACCGAGGGGTTGTCGGCGGATGCGCGGGCGTTGCTGCCCGGGCTGGTCGTCGGGGACACCTCGCGGATCACCCCGGAGCTGGACGAGGCCTTCAAGGAGACCGACCTCGCGCACACCCTCGCCGTGTCCGGGAGCAACCTCACGATCATCCTCGCCCTGCTCATCGGGCCGCCGGGCATGGCACAGCTGGTGGAGCGGCGTGGGCTCGCGCCCCGGCTCGGCATCCCGCTGCGGACGACCGCGTTGTTCGGGGGAGCACTCACCCTCGGGTTCGTGGTCGTGTGCAGACCGGACCCGAGCGTGCTGCGGGCCGCGGCCTGCGGGGCCGTCGTGCTGCTGGCCCTGGCGACCGGACGGCGCAGGTCACTGATCCCGGCGCTGGCGACGGCGGTACTGCTGCTCGTGCTCTACGACCCATGGCTGGCCCGGAGTTACGGCTTCGTGCTCTCGGTGCTGGCCACCGGCGCCCTGCTCACGCTCGCGCCGCGCTGGAGCGAGGCGCTGCGGCGGCGCCGGGTCCCGCCGAGGCTGGCCGAGGGGCTGGCCGCGGCTGCCGCGGCGCAGGCGCTGTGCGCGCCGGTCGTGGCCGTGCTGTCGGCGCGGGTGAGCCTGGTGGCGGTGCCGTGCAATCTGCTCGCGGAGATCGCGGTGGCGCCGGCCACGGTGCTGGGCTTCGCCGCGCTGGCGACGGCGCAGGTGGTGATGCCGGTGGCCAAAGTGCTTGCCTGGTGCGCGAGTTGGCCCGCCGAGTGGATCGCCGGCATCGCCCGGACGGGGGCCGCGCTGCCCGGTGGGGGTGTGGACTGGCCGGGCAGCTGGAGCGGGGCGGCGCTGCTCGCCCTGGTCACGGTCGCCGTCCTGCTGGTCGGCCGGCGCCTGCTGAGACGTCCCTGGCTATGCGCGGCCTGCGGGGTGCTGCTCGTGCTGGTGGTGGTGCAGCCGCCGCTGACCAGGGTGATCACGGGGTGGCCGCCGCCGGGGTGGCGGTTCGCGATGTGCGACGTGGGGCAGGGGGACGCGACGGTGCTCGCGGCGGGGGACGGCAGCGGGGTGGTCGTGGACGCGGGGCCCGATCCGACGCTTGTCGACCACTGCCTGCGCACGCTCGGCATCACCCGAGTCCCGCTGGTCGTCCTCACGCACTTTCATGCCGATCACGTGGCTGGGCTGCCCGGTGTGCTGCGGGGGCGTTCGGTGGGGGCGATCGAGACAACCGGGTTCGAAGAGCCCGCGGATCAGGTGGAGTTCGTACGGAAGGAGGCTGCGGCAGGGCACATTCCGCTCACCCGGGCGGTGGCTGGGGAGCGGCGGCGCGCGGGTTCGCTGTCGTGGCAGGTGCTGTGGCCGCCTCCGCGTCCGGCACCGGATCCGGACGGGCCGAACGACGCCAGTGTGGCCATGCTGGTCAGGTCGGCCGGGCTGCGGATCCTGCTCCTCGGGGATCTCGAACCCCCGGCCCAGCAGGCCTTGTTGAGGTCGCCGGAGGGAGCGCTGCTGGGTGGCGTGGATGTGCTGAAGGTGGCCCATCACGGGTCTGCGTATCAGGACCCGGAGCTGATACGCAGGGTGGCGCCGAGGCTGGCGTTGATCTCCGTGGGCAGGGACAACCCGTACGGGCATCCGGCACCCAGCACGCTCGCGGCGTTGCGGGACGAGGGAGCGGTGGTGCTGCGGACGGACCGGGACGGGGCGCTGGCGGTCGTGGGGACGGGCGCGGAGCTGGGGGTGGCGCGAGACTGAGGGCATGAATTCGTCACAGGTCGATGCCTACCTCCGCCGACTGGGAGTCGAGCGCACGCAGTGGCCCGCGGGTCCCGCCGGCGCCACCCTCGACGTACTGCGCGAGCTGCATCTGCGCCATCTGCAGTCCGTGCCCTTCGAGAACCTGTCGATCCACCTCGGCGAGGAGATCGTGCTGGAGGAGAAGCGGCTGCTGGACAAGGTGGTGGGCGCGCGAAGGGGAGGGTTCTGCTACGAACTGAACGGATCGTTCGGGGCGTTGCTCGGTGCGCTGGGGTTCGAGGTCACGCTGCTCGCGGCGCGGGTGCACGGGGACGGCGGCCGGCTGGGGATTCCGTACGACCATCTCGCGCTGCGGGTGCGGACGGTGGACGGGAACGAGTGGCTGGCGGACGTGGGGTTCGGGGCGCACAGTCACTATCCGCTGGTGTTCGGGGAGAGGGGGGAGCAGGAGGATCCCGGCGGCATGTTCCGGATTGCCGAGGCGGGGCCGGACCTGGACGTCGTCGTGAACGGTCGGCCGCAGTACCGGCTGGAGGTACGGCCCCGGGAGCTCGGTGACTTCGTCGCCGGGGCGTGGTGGCACAGCACCTCGCCCGCGTCGCACTTCACGCAGTCACTGGTGTGTTCGAGGGTCACGGAGGACGGAGGGAGGATCACGCTCAGCGGACGCACGTTCAAGGTGACGGGAGTCGACGGGGCGCGGGAGGAGCGGGAGTTGGGCACGGACGAGGAGGTGCTCGCCGTGTACCGGGAGCGGTTCGGGATCGAGCTCGGCCGGGTGCCGACTGTGCGAAATCCCCATCGGAAGGACTGATCCGGTCACATGGGGCCAGTCGTTGCTACTCGTGCGTAGGCATTCCGTGTTGCCTCGAAAGCCCCATCAGTGATCGAATGCGTCTTCGGCAACAGATGATGTCGAGGCGCACAGGGGTGGCGTGGATGTTCGGCCGCTGGCTGGGAAACCGAACGAGCAGGGTGCAACAGACGAGTCCCCTGGCGGCGGTGCAGACCCCGCCGAGTGCCGGGGTGCTGAGCTGCCGGGTGCTGGATCCGGTCAACGCGCCGGTGACACATGCGGAGTTCGCGGTCAGCGACGCCATGGGACGCAAGGTGGTCAGTGGCGGGACGGATCCCTTCGGGTCGTTCGTCACGACGGTGCCCGCGGGGGAGTACCGGCTCGCGGTGTCGGCCGACGGGTACACGCCATACCGGGCGAGCGCGACCGTCGGGGAGAACGCGCTCGCCTCGTTCGGCGACGTGACCCTCCAGGTCGCGCAGCCGCCGGAGCTGCCGGCGGCGGGGGACTGGGAGATCGAGGCGACGCACTCCTCGATCGGTTTCACCGCGCGGCACATCGGGCTGGCCCGGATCCACGGGCGGTTCAACTCCTTCGCGGGGGTCGTGCGGATCGCGGAGCAGGTGGAGCAGTCGGCGATGCATGTGGTGATCGACGCGGCGTCCATCGACACGAATGTCCGGATGCGGGACGACCATCTGCGGTCGGGGGACTTCCTGGACGTGGCGCGCTTTCCGACGCTGGAGTTCTACAGCGAGCGGTTCGTGCACAAGGGCGGGAGCCGGTGGGCGGTGACCGGGGCGCTGTCGCTGCACGGGGTGACGCGTACGGTCACGCTCGACACGGAGTACCTCGGGCTCGGCAACGGCATGGAGGGCGAAGTGCGGGCGGCGTGCCGGGCCACGACGGAGCTGCATCGTGACGACTTCACGGTGAGCTGGCAGACCATGCTGGCGCGGGGTATCGCGGTGGTGGGGCCGAGTATCCGGGTCGATCTCGATGTGCAGATCGTGCGCAAGGGGTGACCTGCGGGGTTCCTTCGGTGGTGCCCGACAATGGCTGCCGTGAGTGATGTGAGACATGTGCTGGTGCTGCCCGACCGCGACGCCGCGGAGGAGGTGGCCGAGGCGCTCGGGGAGCGGTTCGGGGTGTCCGAGGAGCCGCAGCTCATACGGGACGCGCTGGCCGGTGAGGACGACGCCGAGGACGCGCAGTGGCTGGTCGTGCTGCGGGACGAGGCCGGGCGGCTGGATCCCGGGGAGCTGGACGCGTTCGCCGGCGAGTGGGACGGGTGGCGGGAGGAGCCGTAGGGGAGCGGCGCCCGAGACCCGTTGTCAGTGGGCCGTGCCATGCTTTACCCGATGGCCAGGAAGACTGCTGATGACGACCCTCTCGCCCCGGTGACGCTTGCCGTGGGCCAGGAGGACCTCCTGCTCGACCGTGCCGTGCAGGAGGTGGTGGCCGCTGCCAGGGCTGCCGACGCCGATACGGACGTACGTGACCTCACCCCGGACCAGTTGCAGCCCGGCACCCTTGCTGAGCTGACCAGTCCCTCGCTCTTCGCGGAGCGGAAAGTCGTGGTCGTACGCAATGCGCAGGATCTTTCGGCCGACACGATCAAGGACGTGAAGGCGTATCTCGGGGCGCCCGCCGAGGAGATCACCCTCGTGCTGCTGCACGCGGGGGCAGCGAAGGGCAAGGGGCTGCTCGATGCGGCCCGCAAGGTGGGGGCCCGGGAGGTCGCCTGTCCGAAGATGACCAAGCCGGCGGATCGGCTGGCCTTTGTGCGGGGCGAGTTCAGGGCGGCCGGGAGGTCTGCCACGCCGGAGGCCTGTCAGGCGCTCGTCGACGCCATCGGGAGCGATCTTCGGGAGCTGGCGTCCGCCGTCTCCCAGCTGGTCGCCGATGTCGAGGGGACCATCGACGAGACCGTCGTCGGGCGGTACTACACCGGGCGCGCCGAGGCGTCGAGCTTCACCGTCGCCGACCGGGCCGTGGAGGGGCGGGCCGCCGAGGCCCTCGAGGCGCTCAGGTGGTCGCTGTCCACCGGGGTCGCCCCGGTGATGATCACCAGTGCGCTCGCGCAGGGCGTGCGGGCGATCGGGAAGCTGTCGTCCGCGCGCGGCGGGCGCCCGGCCGATCTGGCGCGGGAGCTGGGCATGCCTCCCTGGAAGATCGACCGGGTGCGCCAGCAGATGCGGGGGTGGACTCCGGACGGGGTCGCGCTCGCGCTGCGTGCCGTGGCCGAGGCGGACGCCGGGGTGAAGGGCGGCGGGGACGATCCCGAGTACGCCCTGGAGAAGGCCGTGGTCACCATCGCCCGCGCGGCGCGCAGCAGAAGGTAGCTTCGCGGGCGGTCCGCCTACGCCGCCTCCTGCCAGCTGATCGGGTGGGTGTAGGACGGCCGGCGCCAGGCCGCGAGGGGAGTGACGGGGGCCGGGAGCGGCTCGGGGGTGTTCAGGGCCAGGAGGACCACGGCGAGGGCGGCGAGTTCGGACTCGGTGGCCGTGCCGCGGACCACGCGGAACAACGGTTCGTCGGATGGGGGCACAAGAACTCCTTGGTGGGACGGGAGTGTTACTGCGGCTGGTTGCCGTGTTTGCGGGGCGGCAGGTCCGCGTGCTTCGTGCGGAGCATCGACAGGGCCGAGGCCAGGACCGCGCGGGTTTCGGCGGGGTCGATGACGTCGTCGACCAGGCCGCGTTCGGCCGCGTAGTACGGATGCATCAGCTCCGACTTGTACTCCTTGATCTTCTGGGCGCGGACCGCCTCCGGGTCGTCCGAGGCGGCGATCTCGCGGCGGAAGATGACGTTCGCGGCGCCCTCCGCGCCCATCACGGCGATCTCGTTCGTCGGCCAGGCGAGGGTCAGGTCGGCGCCGATGGACTGGGAGTCCATGACGATGTAGGCGCCGCCGTAGGCCTTGCGCAGGATCAGGGAGATGCGGGGGACGGTCGCGTTGCAGTAGGCGAACAGCAGCTTGGCGCCGTGGCGGATGATGCCGCCGTGCTCCTGGTCGACGCCCGGCAGGAAGCCCGGGACGTCGACCAGGGTGACCAGGGGGATGTTGAAGGAGTCGCAGAACTGCACGAAGCGGGCGGCCTTTTCGCTCGCTCCGATGTCCAGTACGCCGGCCAGGGACTGGGGCTGGTTGGCGATCAGGCCGATGACATGGCCGTCCAGTCGGGCAAGGGCGCACAGCACATTGGTCGACCAGCGCTCGTGGATCTCCAGGTACTCGCCGTTGTCGACGAGTTCCTCGATCACCCGGCGCATGTCGTACGGGCGGTTGCCGTCCGCCGGGACCAGGTCGAGCAGTGTGTCGGTGCGGCGTGTTGCCGGGTCGTCCGACGGTGCGGCGGGCGGGGCCTCGCGGTTGTTCTGCGGGAGCAGGGAGAGGAGGTAGCGGACTTCGGCGATGCAGGTCTCTTCGTCGTCGTAGGCGAAGTGGCAGACGCCGGAGGTCTCGGCGTGGACGTCGGCGCCGCCCAGGCCGTTCTGGGTGATCTCCTCGCCGGTGACGGCCTTGACCACGTCCGGGCCGGTGATGAACATCTGCGAGGTCTCGCGGACCATGAACACGAAGTCCGTCAGGGCGGGGCTGTAGGCGGCGCCGCCGGCGCACGGGCCGAGCATCACCGAGATCTGCGGGATGACGCCGGAGGCCCTGGTGTTGCGCTGGAAGATGCCGCCGTAGCCGGCGAGGGCGGACACGCCTTCCTGGATGCGGGCGCCGGCGCCGTCGTTGAGCGAGACCAGGGGGGCGCCGGCCGCGATGGCCATGTCCATGATCTTGTGGATCTTGGTGGCGTGGGCCTCGCCCAGGGCGCCGCCGAAGATGCGGAAGTCATGGGCGTAGACGAAGACCGTGCGGCCCTCCACCGTGCCCCAGCCGGTGATCACACCGTCCGTGTGCGGCTTCTTGGCCTCCAGGCCGAAGCCGGTGGCCCGGTGCCGGCGCAGCTGCTCGACCTCCTGGAAGGAGCCCGCGTCCAGCAGCAGCTCGATGCGCTCGCGCGCGGTCAGCTTGCCCTTGGCGTGCTGCGCCTGGGTCGCCTTCTCGCTCGGTCCGGCCAACGCCCGCGCACGGATCTCGTGCAGCTCGGCCACCCGCCCGGCGGTGGTCACAGTCGTGCTCATTTCTCCTCCGTCCCTCCCAACGCTCCGAAGACCAAGGCCGAGGTCAGAAACAGCGTCAAAGCCAAGGTCAGGGTCATCGCCCCGCCCGCGCCCGCACCGCGTCCAGCAGCGTGGCCTGTTGCATGCACTCCGCGGCGGCCCGCGGATCGTTGCCACCCGAGCGGGCCGCCCGTACGAAGGCCCGTACCGTCGCGGCCACCTGGTCGTGCGGTGCGAGGGTCAGTTCGCGGGGGCCGTGGGTGTCCGTGACCCACACCGTCGGCTTGTGGTCGGCGGGCGGGGTGAACGCGGTCTCGACGCGGATCCGGCCCCGGCTGCCCCAGAGTTCGTACGCCGACTGGTAGGCGTGCTCCATGCCGAAGGCCAGCTGTCCGAGCACCCCGTCCCGGGAGCGCACGAGGACCGCGCCCGCCGTCTCCACCGCCGAGCCGCCCGAGTGCTCCAGGGCCGCGCCGACCACCTCGAGGCCGGAGCCGAGGAAGTACAGGGCGGCCCGCAGCGGGTAGTAGCCGATGTCGAGCAGGGCGCCGCCGCCCAGGTCGGGACGATGGCGGATGTTCCCGGCGGGCAGCGGCGGGATCGTGAACGCCGCGGTGAAGGCGCGCAGTTCGCCGATCGCGCCGCCCGCCACCAGCTCTCGTACGACCGCGTGCTGCGGGTGATGGACGAACATCACGTTCTCCATCAGGGCCAGGCCCGATGTGCGGGCCAGGTCCAGCAGCTCGGCGGTGGTGTGCGCGTGGGCGGTCAGCGGTTTCTCCGCCAGGACGTGCTTGCCGGCCGTCAGTGCACGGCGGGTCCACTCGGCGTGCAGGGAGACGGGCAGCGGCACATACACCGCGTCCACGTCGTCCCGGTCGAGTACGGCGTCGTACGACTCGACGGCCGCGCAGCCGTACTGCCGAGCCAGTTCCCGTGCGCGTGCGCCGCTCCGGCTGGCCACCGCCATCAGCTCGACGTCCGGGTCCTGCGCCATGGCGGGCAGGACCCGGCGGCGGGCGATGTCCGCGGTGCCGAGTACGGCGACGCGCAGCGGACGTTCAGTCATGTGCTCGGGTTCCCATGAGGTCGCGGGTGTGCGCGCTGATGGCGTTGAGGCAGGCCAGCAGCGTCCTGGCCTGCACGTTCACGTAGTGGCCGTGCTTGACCAGCTCCGAGAGCTGGCCGACCGTCACCCACTGGAAGCCGGCCGGCGGCAGCAGCGGGGCGTCCTCCTCGTCGGCCTCGATGATCAGGTAGCGGTTCTCGGCGTAGAGGAAGCGGCCGCCCTCCTCGGAGTGGATGGCGTCGTAGCGGATGCGGTCGGGGGCGGCGGACAGCACCTCGTCCAGGAAGGGCGGGTCGACCGACAGGCCGGCGAAGTTGTCCGGGGACGCCTGCACGGTCGGCGCGAGTTCCACGGTGTCCAGGAAGCCGCCCTCGACCTTGGCGTTGGCCAGTACGTGCAGCACCCCGCCGAAGGAGCGGACGACGAAGGCGGCGATGCCGCGGCTGCACGGTTCGATCAGCGGCTGGGTCCAGCCGGTGACCTCGCGGTTGCCGGCCTGCACCTCGACGGCTACGACGTTGAACCAGCGGTCGTCGTCGCTGCCGATGCGGGCCTCGTCGCGGGTCCAGCCGGGGACGTCGGCGAGCGGGATGCGCTCGGCCCGGACGTCGTAGCGGGAGCGTTCGGCGGTGAACCAGGACAGCAGGTCCACGTCGGTCAGCAGCGCGCCGGCCTCCGGGTCGCGGGAGCGTGCCAGCGCGTCCAGGAACCCGTCGACGGCGGGGAGTTGGGGGCGGTGGGCGGGCACGCACGCCAGGACCGTGCGGGAGTCCATGTTGACCAGGTTGTCGTGGTACAGGAGTTCGTTGAGCTGGCCGAGGGTGAGCCAGCAGAAGTCCTCGTCGAGCGGGACGTCTTCGTCCACCTCGACGATCATGTTGCGGTTGCTCTTGTGGAAGAACCACGAGCCGTGCTCGGACTGCAGCACGTCGGCGAGGATCCGCCCGCGCCCGGGACCGGTGAAGTACTGGATGTACTTGACGTCCGTGCCCTTGTGGACCTTGGTGTAGTTGCTGCGGGTGGCCTGGACGGTGGGGGAGAGCTGGAGCAGGTTGCGGTTGCCCGGCTCCATCTTGGCCTGCATCAGGAAGTGCAGGACGCCGTCGAACTCCTTGACCAGGATGCCGAGGATGCCGACCTCGGGCTGCTTGATGATCGGCTGGTACCACTCGCGGTGCGGGCCCTGGTCGGTGGTGACGTGCAGGCCCTCCACGCTGAAGAAGCGGCCGCTGGCGTGCACCAGGTTGCCGGTGTCCGGCTCGAAGGACCAGCCGCGCAGCTTCGAGAACGGGATGCGTTCGACGCTGAACCGGCCCGCCCTGCCGCGTGCGGCGAACCAGTCGTGGAACGCGTCGGTGGTCATGCGCCCGGCCGTGGTCGCCGCGGACGCCGCGATCCGGTCGGCCACCGAGGCCGGTTCGCGGGGCTGGACCACGGGCTGCGGACGCGTCAACTCCGTGAGTGTCGACGACATGTACGGTCTCTCCTTGTCAAGGGCGGTGCGTGGTAAGGGGAGTTGGAGTCACCGGCCGGCGAGGAACTCGCGGACGGACGCGACCATGTAGTCGGTCATCTCGTCGGTGAGGCCGGGGTAGACGCCGATCCAGAAGGTCTGCTCGGTGATGACGTCGGAGTTGGTGAGGTCGCCGACGACCCGGTGCGGCACGTCCTGGTAGGCGGGCTGGCGGGTGAGGTTGCCGGCGAACAGGTTGCGGGTGCCGATCTTGCGGTGCTCCAGGAAGTCCACCAGTTCCTTGCGGCTGAACGGCGCGTCGGGGGCGACCGTGATGACGAACCCGAACCAGCTGGGCTCGCTGTTCAGCGTCGCCTCCGGCAGGATCAGGTGCGGCGCCCCGTCCAGGCCCTCGCGCAGCCGGGACCAGTTGTGCCGGCGGGCCGCGGTGAACGCGTCGACCTTGGCCAGCTGGGTCAGGCCGAGCGAGGCCTGCAGATCGGTGGCCTTCAGGTTGTAACCGACGTGCGAGTAGATGTACTTGTGGTCGTAGCCGGCCGGGAGGGTGCCCAGCTGGTACTCGAACCGCTTGAAGCAGCGGTTGTTCTCGCCCGGCTCGCACCAGCAGTCGCGGCCCCAGTCGCGCAGCGACTCCACGATCCGGGCGAGCGCCAGGTTCGAGGTGAGCACGCAGCCGCCCTCGCCCATCGTGAGGTGGTGCGCCGGGTAGAAGCTGACGGTCGTCAGGTCGCCGAAGGTGCCGGTCAGTCTGCCGTCGTAGAGGGAGCCGACCGCGTCGCAGTTGTCCTCGATGAGGAAGAGGTCGTTCTCCTCGGCGATCTGCGCGACCTCGGCGACCTCGAAGGGGTTGCCGAGGGCGTGGGCGATCATGATGGCGCGGGTCTTCGGGCCGAGCGCGGCCTTGATGCGTTCGGCGGTGGTGTTGTACGTCTTCAGCTCGACGTCGACGAAGACCGGCACGAGGCCGTTCTGCAGGATCGGGTTGACCGTGGTGGGGAAGCCGGCCGCGACCGTGACGACCTCGTCGCCGGGCTTGAGGCGGCGGTCCTCCAGGTGCGGTGAGGTGAGGGCCGACATGGCGAGCAGGTTCGCGGACGAGCCGGAGTTCACCAGGTGGGCCTTGCGGCGCTTCATGTAGCGGGCGAAGCGCGACTCGAAGCGGCGGGAGTGGGTCCCGGCCGCGATCTTCATGTCGAGGGCCGCCTCCACCAGGGCGACCCGGTCCTCGGGGCCGAGCACGGCGCCGGAGGGCCAGATCTCGTCGACTCCCGGACGGAACGCACCCGACGGCTCCTTCTGGAGGTGGTAGTCGCGCACCTGCTCCAGGATCCGTGCCTTGGTGTCACTCATCTTGTCCTGCCTCCATGGTGAGTTCCGGCACGTGGCCGTCAGGTCAGCGGTGGGCCGATGCGGACATCGTGGGCGCCGCTGCTCGAACGGCACTGGACAACAGGTCGCGCAGCGACTCGTCGAGGGTTCGGCGCGGTCGCCAGCCCAGCAGGGTGCCGGCCAGCACGATGTCCATGCGCTGCCACTCGGCCTCCGGGGGGCGCCCGCCGGCCACCGGTGCCTCCACGATGCGGGTGTCGCGCCCGGACAGCTCGACCAGCCGCGCCACCAGATCCCGTACCGAAGTCGCTTCCCCACCGCCGATGTTGACGACCAGCCCGGTCGCCTCGGAGGCGGCCGCGGCGACGACGGCGTCCGCCACGTCCCGTACGTCGAGGAAGTCGCGGTGGGCGAGCAGCGGGGCCAGCCGCAGCGGCTCGGTGCTCCCGCCCGCGAGATGGCCGGCGACCATGCCGAGCAGGCTCAGCGGCGAGGTGCCGGGGCCCGACACGTTCGACACGCGCAGTACGAGCCCGTCGGCGCCGGAGTCGAGCAGGGCGCGGGCCCCGGCCAGCTTGGAGCGGCCGTACGGGGTGACGGGCGCCGTCGGCGTGGACTCGGTGATGCCGGTGCGCGGGGCGGGACCGTACTCGTGCACCGAGCCCAGCTGGATCAGCCGGGGCGGGCCCGCGGCGACCAGACGCTGCACCAGGTCCCGGTTGCACAGGTCCATTTCGTCGGCCGAGACGCCCCAGACCGCACCGGCCGCGTTCACCACCACGTCGGCGCGGTGGTCCCGGATCAGCTGCGCGATACGGGCGGGTTCGGCCCGTACGAGATCGAGTTCGTGGATCTCGTACGCCGTCGCCGTGGCCGGCCGGGTTCGGGCCACGCCCGCCACCCGCCAGCCCGCCCGCTCGAAGGCGCCGCACACATGGCCGCCCACGAATCCCGAGGCGCCCAGCACCAGTACCGCACGCCCGCCGTCCGGCCGTCTCAGAGTCACCGACACGTCCCCGCCTCCCAAGTCGTCTGTGGTGGCGGCACTTTGGCGGGTGCCACTAGGGCATGGCTGGACCCGCCGCCCCGGCGCTACCGGGAATCGAGTCGGGGTGCCTACCGTCCCGGGGCATGAGGATCGAAGAGACCGCTGTGCCGGACGCGTACCGCATCATGCCGAGACTGCTGCCGGACGCCCGCGGCAGCTTCCACGAGTCGTACCGCCACGACCTGCTCGCCGCCGAGACCGGGCACCGCTTCCTGCCCCGCCAGGTCAACTACTCGACCTCCGCCCGCAACACGGTGCGCGGGCTGCACGGGGTGGCTATCCCGCCCGGGCAGGCCAAGCTGGTCAGCTGTGTGCGCGGGGTGCTGCTCGACGTCGTGGTCGACGTACGGGTCGGGTCGCCGACCTTCGGACGGTACGACTGCACCGTGCTGGACGCCCGCAGCGGACGCGCGGTGTTCGTGGCCGAGGGGCTCGCGCACGGCTTCGTCGCGCTCACCGACGACACCTGCATCAGCTACCTGTGCTCCACGGAGTACGTGCCCGGCACCCAGCTCGATCTGCGGGCGCTGGACGGCGAGTTGGGCATCCCGTGGGCCAAGTGGCTCACCGGCGACCCGCTGCTGTCGCAGAAGGACGCGAATGCCCCGACCGTGGCCGAGGCGGCCGAGCGGGGTCTGCTGCCGACGTACGAGCAGTGCCTGGAGCTGTACGGGAAGCCTGCCCGGGCGGCCGCGTGAAACACCGGACCATACGTCGAGGCCCGCTCCGGGAAAATCGGGAGCGGGCCTCAACTCATTTCTGAATCACGCTACTTGAGCGGTCTCCTCCAGTCGTACGCCCAGTGACGCCAGCGCCTGCGACGGCGACTGACCGGCGTCCCCGCGGGCCGCCACATAGCCGTCGGGCCGGACCAGGAGCCAGTCGCCCGGGCGCAGACCGAGGTCGGCGGCGACGGACTCGTCGGTGAGGTGGAGGGTGCGCAGGCGCCGGCCCGCCGTACGGCGGTATGTCAGCAGGAGCCAGTCCGGGCGGCGCAGTTCGGCCAGTACCTCCTGCCAGGCGGGGGAGGCGGCGGCGCGGGCGGCGTCGACCCGGCCGAGGCGTTCGCCGGGGCGGATGCCCGCGGTACCGGGCGCGGGCAGGGTGAGGGGGCTGGTGCCGTAGCCGAGGCCGAGGGCCGACATGCCGCCCATGATCTTGCGCTGGATACGGCCCTTGAGGGGCGGCACATTGCGCAGGAACGTGAAGGCGGTGCGCAGGAAGGCCGCCGCCTTGCGGCTGCGCAGCTGCACCAGCAGCGTGGCCATCCTGGTGGTGCGCAGCAACTCGGCGCCGACCGGGACGCGTTCGGCGCTGTAGGAGTCGAGGAGTGAGTCCGCCGCCTCGCCGCGCAGCACTGACGCCAGCTTCCAGGACAGGTTCACCGCGTCCTGGACGCCGGTGTTCATGCCCTGCCCGGAGGCCGGGCTGTGCACATGGGCGGCGTCGCCCGCCAGCAGCACACGGCCCTGGCGCATCTGCGGGATCATGCGCTGCTGGATGGTGAACACCGAGACCCAGGAGGGGAGTTCGACCCGTGCCGGCCTGCCCGTGCCCGTCGCGATCTTCTCGGCGAAGCGGTCGGCGACCATGCGGTCGTCGCCGCCGTACGAGGTCTCCGCGGTGTCGAGCAGACGCCATTTGCCCTCGTCGGGGAACGGCACCATCATCACCGTGCCGCGCGGGGTGCGCATCCAGTGGATGCTGTCCTTGGGCAGGTCGCAGTCGACGACCGCGTCCGCGATCAGCCAGGTCTCGCTGGACTCGCCCGCCAGCTTGAGGCCGAGCTGCTTGCGGATCGTGCTGTGCCCGCCGTCGGCGCCCACCAGCCAGTCGGCGGCGACCGTCTCGGTGCGGCCGTCGGGGCCGGTGAGCTCGGCGAGCACACCGCCGGAGCCCAGGTCCTGGAAGCGTTCGAGGCGTACGCCCCACTCGACGGTGACCCCGAGGCGGGCCGCGGCGTCGCGCAGCACCTCCTCGGTGATCACCTGGTCGACCATGAGCGTGAACGGGAAGCGGGTGGGCAGCCGGCTGTAGTCCGTGTCGAAGCGGATCAGCCGGCGGCCGTTCTGGTGCAGCGTGAAGTGCTCGACGCGCTGGCCGCGCGGCAGCAGCTCGTCCAGGACGCCCATCTGGTCGTACGTCTCCAGGGTGCGGGCGTGCGTGGCCAGGGCCCTGCTGGTGGTGGCCGGGCCGTCCGCCGCGTCCACCAGCCTGACCCGGACGCCGTGCCGGGCCAGCTCGTGGGCGGCGCTGAGCCCGACCGGCCCGGCGCCCACGACCAGCACCTGGGGGGCGGATACCGTCACTTGTCGCCCTCCTCGGTGCCGTGCTTGACCGCCTTCCACCAGCCCGGGTTGTCCCGGTACCAGGCGACGGTGGCGGCGAGGCCCTCCTCGAAGGAGATACGGGGTGCGTAGCCCAGCTCCTCGTGGATCTTGGACTCGTCGAGCGAGTAGCGCAGGTCGTGGCCCTTACGGTCGGCGACCCGGACCACGCTGGACCAGTCGTTGCCGGTCAACTCCAGGAGCCGCTCGGTGATCTGACGGTTGGTCTGCTCGTTGCCGCCGCCGATGTTGTAGACCTCGCCGGCCCGGCCGCGGGTCAGGACCAGCTGGATCGCCCGGCAGTGGTCGTCGACGTGCAGCCACTCGCGGATGTTGGCGCCCTCGCCGTAGAGCGGCACCGTCTCGCCCTCCAGGAGGTTCGTGACGAAGCGCGGAATCAGCTTCTCCGGGTGCTGGTACGGGCCGTAGTTGTTGGAGCAGCGGGTGATGGAGACGTTCAGGCCGTGGGTGCGCCAGTAGGCGCGGGCGATCAGGTCGGAGCCCGCCTTGGACGCGGCGTAGGGGGAGTTGGGCAGCAGCGGCCACTCCTCGGTCCAGGAACCCTCGTCGATGGTGCCGTACACCTCGTCGGTGGAGACGTGCACGACCCGCTGAACTCCCGTGCGCAGGGCGGCCTCCAGCACGTTCTGCGTGCCGCCGACGTTGGTCGCCACGAACTCCGCGGCGGACTCCAGCGAGCGGTCGACGTGCGACTCGGCCGCGAAGTGCACCACCGCGTCGTGGCCCGCGAACAGCTCCAGCAGCAGCGGCAGATCGCAGATGTCGCCCTCGACGAAGGTCAGCCGCGGGTGATCGGCGGGCAGGTTGTCGCGGTTGCCGGCGTACGTCAGCTTGTCGAGGACCGTGACCTCCTCGTAGCCCTCGTAACCGCCGTCGAGGAGCGTGCGGACGTAGTGCGAGCCGATGAAGCCCGCGCCGCCCGTGACCAGGATCTTCTTGCTCATGCCGCGACCTCCACGCGCGTGTGGTCGCCGACCACCAGACGGTGGTGGCGCTCTTCGAGTTGGGCGCCCGTGACGGCGGACGAGCGGCCCAGCAGCGAGCCGCGCAGGCCGCGCACGCCGGACACCGTCGCGCCGTCCAGGGCGATGGAGCGGTCCAGATGGGCGTCGGTCAGCACGCAGTCCCGGCCGATCGAGGTGTGCGGTCCGATGTGGCTGTCCTCCAGCACCGTGCCCGCGCCGATCACCACCGGGCCCACCACGAACGAGCGGACGATACGGGCGCCTGGCTCGACGACGACCGGGCCGATCAGCACGGAGTCCTCGTCGACCTCGCCCTCGACGCTGCGCGACACGGCGTCCAGGAGCATCCGGTTGCACTCCAGTACGTCCTCGACCTTGCCGGTGTCCTTCCAGTACCCGGCGTACTCCTGGGCCCGTACCGTCTGCCCGTCGGTCACCAGCCACTGGATGGCGTCGGTGATCTCCAGCTCGCCGCGGGCGCTCGGCTCGATCGAGTCGACGGCCCGGTGGATCGCCGGGGTGAAGAAGTACACACCGATCAGGGCCAGGTTGGAGCGCGGCACCGGCGGCTTCTCCACCAGCCGCTCCACCACGCCCCGCGCGTCGACCTCGGCGACGCCGAACGCCCTCGGGTCCTCCACCTGAGCGACCAGGACCTGGGCGGCGGGCTGCAGGGCGCGGAACTCGGCGGCGGCCTCCCGGATGCCCTCCGGCAGCATGTTGTCGCCGAGGTACATCACGAAGTTGTCGTCGCCGAGGAACTCGCGGGCCAGCTGCACGGTCTGCGCGAGGCCGGCCGGGCGCTCCTGCGGGATGTAGGTGATGGCGACGCCGAGCCGGGAGCCGTCGCCGAGGGCGTCCGCGATCTCGGCCGCGTGGTTGCCGACGATGATGCCGATCTCGGTGACGCCGATGTCCCGGATGTTGTCCAGGACGTGTTCCAGTACCGGCTTGTTGGCGATCGGGATGAGCTGTTTGGGCATGGAGTAGCTGAACGGGCGCAGCCGGGATCCCGTTCCGCCGGCCAGCACAAGAGCCTTCATGGGGGCCTCTTCCGTGGAGTTGCGTCGTGAGTGGGGTGTCCGTGGGTCGGTGACGGTCATGGGCGGTCAGGCGGCCGCCGGTGCCAGTCGGCGGGCGGGGCGGTGCAGGGCCTCCACGAGGTCGGCGAACCGGTCGGTGGCGGCGTCGAGTTGGTCGGTCACGGCCGCCGCCTGTTCGGCGTGTACGAAGAAGCTCTCGGCGACCGCGGCCGGCTTCATCGACATCAGCACCGGGCGCAGGCCGTAGTCGAGGGCGAGTACATGGGCGAGGGAGCCGCCGGTGGCAAGGGGCAGCACGACCTTGCCCTCGAGGGCGAACTGGGGGAGCAGGTCGAGGAAGGCCTTGAGCAGGCCCGAGCAGCCGGCCTTGTAGACGGGGGTCGCGAGGACCACGGCGTCGGCCTCGGCGAACTGCCTTGCGGCGGCGGCGATTTGGGGGTGGGTGGTGTCGGCGGCGAGCAGTTCGGCCGGCGGCAGGGTGCGTACGGCCAGGACGTCGACCAAGTGGCCGCGTGCGTCGAGCCGTTCGGCGGCGCGGGTGAGCACGCGGTGGGTGAGCGAGACCGGCGAGGGGCTGCCGGAGACGGCGAGGATCGTCGGCACGGGGCGACCTCCTTCGGTCAGCGGGCGCCGGCGGGCTCGACTGCCCGTGCGGCTTCGCGGCGTACGGAATCGAGGAGTTCGAGGGAGGCGAGCACCTGCGCGGGGTCGCTGACGAAGTCGACCAGGGAGGCGATCTCGTCCACCCCGGCCGCGTGCACCCGGCGGGCCGTGTCGGTGCACTCCTCGACCGAGCCGATCAGGGAGTTGCCGGACAGGTAGCGGTTGACGCCGAGGTCGGCGAGCTTCTGCTGGGCGCGGGCCGCGGACAGGACGTCGCGGCCTTCCTTGTTGCCGCTCATCCGGCCGCCCGCCTGTACGGCGCCCGCCTCCAGGTCGATGGCGGACAGCAGGTAGTCGCGCAGGGCGCCGCCGCCGACCTCGCGGGCCTGCTGCGGGTCCTCGGCGACGTACGTGTGCATCATCACCGTCACCGTGCCGGGGCCCTCCCAGCCGGCCTCGGCGCGGGCCGCGCGGTAGAGGGCGACCTTGCCGGCGAGGGAGGCGACGTCCTGGTTCTCCAGGTGGGTGAGGATGTTGCAGCCGATCCTCCCCGCCTCGACGAACGTGCCCTCGCTGCGGGATGCGGTGACCCACACCGGCAGCTCGGGCTGCACCGGGCGCGGGTACAGCGGCAGGGTGGCCTGGGTGCCGAGGGGGGTGCGGCCGGTCCAGCGGCCGGTGCGCCAGGCCTCCCGGATGTCGGCCACGTCCCTGGCCATCTGCTCGCGCCGGGTCTCGTACCTGTCGGGTGCGATGACGAAGTCGTTGACGTTCCAGCCGGAGCCCACCGAGATCGCCACCCGGCCGCCGGAGATGCCGTCGACCGCTGCGAAGTCCTCGACGATCCGGGACGCCGGGTGCAGCGGGGTGACCACGCTGCCCGCGCGGATCCCGATCCGCCGGGTCACGGCGGCGACGGCGGCCGAGGTGACGGCCGGGTTGGGGAAGGCGCCGCCGAAGCGGTGGAAGTGGCGCTCGGGCGTCGACACGAAGCCGAAGCCGAGCTCGTCGGCGCGGCGGGCCGCGTCGAGCATCAGCCGGTAGGTCTCCTCGGACCGGTCGCCGACCGCGGCGAAGAAGAAGACGCCGAAGTCGAGCGGGCGCCCGCCGGGCTCTGCGCGACCGGAGCCACCGGAGTGACCGGACTGCCGGGATTCCGCGTTCATCCTGTGCTGCCTCCTTCCCCGTCGGACGTCGTCGCGGCGGGGTCGTCGTCATGGGGCTTGCTGTCCGCGGTCACCATCGGGCCGCCCCCTCGCAGCGGACTTGAGCGCGAGCAGGCCGACGGCGGGGTGAGGGGCCTGGCCGGCGGATCAGCGGGGGCCGCCGGGCAGGGACACGCCCTCCGAGGGGACACCCGGACCGGAGTGGTCGTCTGTCGTCGGCTCCCCACTCCCGGCTCCCCACTCCCGGCTTCGCTCGGGCCGAGGCCCCATCGCCCGTCGCCCTCGCGCGAAGTTGCCAGGACGCACCGCTCCTTGCAGCCGGCCCGACCCGCCGACCAGGCCCCAGGCCTGCTCCACCGCCGGTCGAGCAGTGGTCGTCAGGCTCGGTGGGACCGACTTCCGTCCCGACGGACCCGATCGCCCAAGAGGTTGCTGGATGACGACTCAGACACTCGTGGCCGCCGACACCGTCGACGGCCTGCTCGCCGCGGCGGTCGCCGCGCGGCCCGACGCGCCCGCCGTGCGGGACTCCTCGGGCAGCTGGACGTACGCGGAACTCGACGCCTGGTCACGGGCGTACGCCGACTGGCTCACCGCCCGCGGTGTGCGCCGCGGCGACCGGGTGCTGGCCCGGGTCGGCAACGTCCGCGAGTTCACCGCCCTGCTGTTCGGCGCACTGCGCCGCGGCATCGTCTTCGTGCCGGTCAACCCGGCGATGAAGCGCTTCCACCTCAACACCGTCGTACCGGACTGCGATCCTGTGCTGCTGATCGCGCAGACCAACGAAGACGTCGACGTCCTGAGGGAGTTGACGGACCGTCCGGTCGTCCCGCTCGCCCACGCGCGGGCCGGCGCGGAGCAGCAGCTGCACACCGGCAACCACGACGACGTCCCCGTACGCCCGGACGAGCTCGGCCTGCTGATCTACACCTCCGGCTCCACCTCGGCCCCCAAGGCCGTGGCGAGCCCGCACGCGCCGATCGTCTTCGCGGCCCGCGCCATCCAGGCCCGGCTGGGCTACCGCGAGGACGACGTCGTCCTGGCCGCCGTGCCGCTCAGCTTCGACTACGGCCTCTACCAGATCTTCCTCTCGGTGATCGCCGGCGCCCAGCTGGTGCTGACCGAACCCGACCGCCACGTCAGGCTGTTGGGCACCCTGCACGAGTACGGCGTGACCGTCGTCCCGCTGGTGCCCTCGCTCGGCGAGATGCTGCTGACGCTGGCCCGCCGCGACCGTCGCGAGCCGCCGCCGGTGCGGCTGTTCACCAACACCGGCGCAGCCCTGACCGGGCCCGTCATCGCCCAGCTGCGGAATGCCTTCCCTCAGGCGCAGGTGTCGCCGATGTTCGGCACCACCGAGTGCAAGCGGATCACCGTCCTCGAGCCCGACGGCGACCTCGCCAGGCCCGGTTCGGTCGGCCGCGCCCTGGACGGCACCCAGGTGCTGATCCTCGACGACGACGCCCGCCCGCTGCCGCCCGGCACCGTCGGCGAGATCGCCGTACGCGGCCCGCACATCATGGACGGCTACTGGCGCGCCCCCGAGCAGACCGCGCTGCGCTTCCGCCCCGACCCGGTCACCGGTGAAGTCACCCTGCACACCGGCGACTACGGCCACCTCGACGCCGACGGCCACCTCTACTTCGAGGGCCGCCGCGACGACCTGTTCAAGCGCAAGGGCGTCCGCATGGGCACCCTCGAGATCGAGACGGCCGCCCTGGACATCCCCGGCGTCACGGCCGCCGCCGCGCTCGCCCCGGCCGACGGCCACGACCTCACCCTGTACGCCGTCGCCGGACTGACCCCCGACGAGGTCCTCGCACAGCTGGCCGAGCGTCTGGAGGCCGCCAAGGTCCCCGCCGTCTGCCACCTGGTCGACGAGCTCCCGCTCACCCCGAACGGCAAGACCGACAAGCAGCGGCTGCGCAGCGAACAGCAGAACCCCTCGTAGAGACCGCAAAAGCCTTAAGGAGTACCCACCATGACGACCACCCCGGACCCCGACTTCGAGCACCTGCTCCGCTCGGTCCTGCCGCGGCTGGCCGGCTCGGGCCCAATCGACCCGGCGCTCGACCTCAAGGAGGCGGGCCTGGACTCGATGGCGACCATCGAGCTCCTGGTCCGTCTGGAGGACACCTACGACGTGGAGTTCCCGGAGAACACCCTCACCGCCGCGACCTTCGCCACCCCGGCGGCGCTGTGGGGCGTGCTCGACGCCCAGCGCGCTGTCGCCCACTGAGCCACCTCACCGCAACTCAGCACATCCAACCCCTCACAAAGGAGAACCACCATGACCCACCTCTTCATCGGCCTCGGCGTCACCATCGCCCTCATCCTCGCCGCCAAGTTCGTCGGTGACGCGATGAAGCGGAACCGCGGCTGATCAGAAGGAACCGAAGGGCCCCGACCGGAAGATCCGGTCGGGGCCCTTCTGGTTGTGCCTCAGGCAGCCGCCGCCAGCTGCTCCAGGTCCGCAACGACCCGCGCCGGGCTCGGCATCGCGGCCATGTCGTCCCGCAGCTCACGCGCGCCCTTCGCGTACCGCTCGTCGTCCAGTACCTCCGTCACCGCGGCCCGGATCCGCGCAGGATCGTTCTGCGGCTCGGCCTCCCCGAGGACCTGCGCCGCGCTGGCCGCGGCGAGCAGTTCGGCGGACGCGAACTGGTCGACCAGCTGCGGCAGTACGACCTGCGGCAGCCCGAAGTGGCAGCCGGTCATGGTGGTGTTGGCACCGCCGTGGTGGATCAGGGCGTCGCAGTCGCGCAGGAAGAGATTGAGCGGGGCGGGCTCCACCACCCGTACGTTGTCCGGGAGTTGGCCGAAGCCCTCGTGGTACTCGGGGGCCGCGGTGACGACCGCCTCCACGTCCCTCAGGCCCGCGAAGGACTCGATGATCGTACGGAAGAGTCCGGTGCCGTTGAGCACCAGCGTCTGGTTGCCCAGGCAGACCGCCACCCGGCGCACCCCCTCCGGCGCCGGGACGCGCAGCCACTTGGGCGCGGTGCCGACACCGTTGTAGGGGACGTAGCCCATGGGCGCGCCCGGCGGTGCGGTCGGGTGGCGCAGGGCCGCCGGGCACGGGTCGAGGAGCAGGTCGGGGTCGGGCAGGCCGTCGAGGCCGAGCCGGGCGCAGGTGCCGTACAGGAAGTTGCGGGCGGAGGCGCGGGAGGGGCCGCTGAGCGGGTCGACGCCCCAGCGGACCTGTACGGACGGCACGCCGAGGACGGCGGCGACGATCTGGCCGGAGAGCTCCAGCTGTTCGGAGACGACCAGATCGGGGCGCCACTCGCGGGCGAAGTCCAGGTAGCTGCCGAGCAGGTAGCGGGCGTGGGTCTCCCAGAGTTTCGTCGTGCCCGCCATCTTCTCCGGCGGGGTCGGGCCCACCAGCTCCAACGGCCGTACGCCGGGCGGCAGATGGCGCTGCAGGACGTCCAGGCCGTGGAAGCGGTCGCCGATGTCGACGGCCGCGAGGCCGGCCGCGCGGGCCGCGTCCGTGACGTCAGGCTGCGCGGCGACCGTCACCTCGTGTCCCGCGCCCTTCAGCGCCCACGCCAGTGGCACCAGCGGGGTGAAGTGAGTCGGAAAGGGAGTGCTCAGCATCAGTACGCGCATCGTCGTGCGCCTCCTCGGTGACTTCCGTGACTTCCGTGATTTCGGCGTCTTCGGTGATCTCGTTGACGTTGACGTCGCCCATCACCAGCGCGGTGATCAGGGCGAGCAGCAGCAGGCCCGCGGCGGTCAGCAGGAGCGTGCCGGTGGCGTAGGCGAAGGCGTCCACGACCAGGTGCCGACTGGCGGGCGGGAGTGCGGCGAGGCGGGCCGCGGCGGCGTCGGGATCGGTGACACCCGCCGCTTCGGCCGACGAGGCGAACCGGGTGCTCAGGACCGCACCGAGCACGGTTCCGCCGATCGTGGTGCCCAGCATGGTCGCGAACCGGGAGGTGGTGGTGACCACGCCCAACTCCTCGGGGGCGGCCGCGGACTGCGTCATGAACAGGGCGATCTGGGTGACCCCGCCGAGCCCCGCGCCGAGCAGCACCAGCAGCACGTCCAGCTGCCACATGGGTGCGTCGGCGCGGGTGACGGCGAGGCCCAGCCCGGCGGTGGCGGCGACCGCGGTCGCCGTGGTGACCACCAGCACCGGCTTGCAGCGGCCGGTGCGGGCGATCCAGCGGCCCCAGCCGAAGAAGACCAGGACGACGCCGACGGCGAGCGGGATCAGATGCAGACCGACCGCGTCCAGGTCCACGCCCCGCACGATGTTCAGGTAGTTGATGAGGAACACCGGCAGTGACAGCAGCGCGAACCCGCCCACGAACTGCAGGATCGCGGCCGACCGGAACACCTTGTCCTTGAACAGGGTGAGCGGCATCAGCGGGTCGGCCGCCTTCAGCTGCCGTACCGCGAAGAAGACGAACATCATCAGGCCGCCGTAGAAGTACGGCACCACCGGCCCGGAGAACGAGTGCTGCTCCCCGTACGACTTCACGCCGAGCAGCAGTGCGCAGGTCGCGGAGGCGACGAGGACCGAGCCGAAGATGTCGACCGGCTGCCGGGTGCCCCGGACCTTCAGCCGCAGCGCCCAGGTGACGCCGGCGAGCGCGAGCCCGGCGAGCGGCACGTTGAGCAGGAAGATCCACCGCCAGGACAGCTCCTGGCTGAGCGGTCCGCCGATCATCGGGCCCGCGATGATGCCCGCCGCGATCAGCGCACCGCCCGCGTTGGAGCGTCCGGCCCGGGACTTGGGCGGGAACAGCGTGGCGATCACGATCAGCGTCATGCTCATCAGCCCGCCGCCGCCGAGGCCCTGCACGGCCCGGAAGAGGATCAGCTGGTTGAGGGACTGCGCGGTCGCGCAGAGCGCGGAGCCCGCCAGGAAGGTGGCGAGCGCCGAGAGGTAGATCCGGCGCGGCCCGTAGCTGTCGCTGAGCCTGCCGTACAGCGGCTGCGCGGCCGTCGCGGCCAGCAGATACGCGGTGATCAGCCATGGGAAGCGCTCGATGCCGTGCGCCGGGTCGAGGTCGCGCACGATCGGCAGGACGGCCGAGGAGACGATCGAGCCGTCCAGCAGGGCCAGCGTCATGGTCGCCATCGCGCACACGATGAAGACCAGGACCTGGATGTCGGTCATGCCGTGGGGGTTGGACTTCTTCGCCTCGACGGTCATGCGCGTACCTCCCGGCCAACAGCCAACTGCTCGAGTTCCACGGCGACTTCGGCGGGCGACGGCATCGCGTCGATCTCCGCGCGCACGGCCGCCGCGTCCGCGCGGTAGCTGGGCTCGTCGAGCAGGGCCCGTACGGCGTCCGCCAACCGGGCCGTGTCGTTCTGGAGTTCCGCCGAGTCGAGGGTGATCCCGGCACCCGCGTCCGCGATCCGGTCGCCCGCGACGAACGCGTCGCCGAGTTGGGGGAGCACCAGTTGGGGGATGCCGAGGGCGGCGGCGCCCAGCGTGGAGTTCGCGCCACCGTGGTGGATCGCCAGGTCGGCGCCAGGGAACAGCAGCCCGGGGGCGGTGAGTTCGGTGTACGTCATGCCGTCGGGCAGGGCGCCGATCGCCTCGCGGTGCTCGGGCGCCGCGGACACGACCGCCTCGACGCCGCCGAGCCCGGCCAGCACGTCGACGACCCGCCGCAGCAGGCTCGCGCCGCCGAGCTCCAGGGTGTGCCCGCCGAGCGCGACGGCCACCCGCCGGCCGGGCGCGGTGCGGTACGTCCACGGGGTGCCCTGGTCCCTGTGGGGGACCGGGCGGATCTGGCTCGCGGCCGGCGCCTCCCGGTCGGCGAGGGACGGTGGCGCCGGGTCGAGCAGCAGGTCGGGCACCGGCACGTGGTCCAGGCCGAGCCGTTCGCACACCGGCCCCTGGTAGAGCCGTACGAAGTTGAGCATGGCCGGGGCGGTCGGGTTGACGCCCCAGCGGTGCTGCACGTTGGGGATGCCGAGGAGCGCGCCGATGATCGAGCCGGCGAACTCCATGTGCTCGGAGAGCACCAGGTCGGGGCGCCACTCGCGGGCCAGGTCCAGGTAGTCGGGCAGGAAGTACGGCACGTGGTTGCGCCACACCTGGGCGACCCCGCCGATCTGCTGCCGGTCCGGGCGGCCGAAGACCTCGATGGGCCGCATCCCGGCGGGCCGCCGGCCGCCGCGCAGGTCCTCGGAGTGGAAGGCGTCGCCGAAGGTGACCGCGGCGAGCCCGGCGGCCTCGGCGGGCCGGGTGACGTCGGGCTGGCCGGTCACCAGGATCTCGTGGCCGGCGTCGGCGAGGGCCCGGATCAGGGGCAGCAGCGGCAGGAAGTGGGTGTCGACGGGGGTGCTGATGACTAGGACGCGCATCGCAGGTTCTCCAGGTCGCGGACGACGGCGGCGGGGCTCGGCATGGCGGCCACGGAGCGCGCCAGTTCGGCGGCGCCCTTCGCGTGCCGCTCGTCACCGAGCAGGGTGTTCAGGGCGTCGGCGACGGTCGCCGGGTCGTTCTGCTCGTCGGCGGTGCCGAGCGAGATCGCGGCGTCGGTCGCGGCGAGCAGCTCGCCGCCCGCGAACTGGTCGGCCAGCTGCGGCAGTACGAGCTGTGGAATGCCCGAGCCGGTGGCGGTCATCAGGGTATTGGCGCCGCCGTGGTGCACGATCGCCGCGCAGGTGTCCAGGAAGCCGCTGAGCGGCGCGGGCGAGACCAGCCGTACATTGGCCGGTGTCGGGCTCAGGGCCTCCAGGTACTCGTCCTGCACGGTCAACACCCCCTCGAGATGCGGGAGTTCGGCGAAGGCCTCGATCACCGTGCGGAACAGGGGCAGCCCGCCGAGCGCGATCGTCTGCCGGCCCATGGACACCACGACCCTGGGCTTGTCGCCGGGCCTGCGCAGCCACTCGGGGACCGGTCCGGTGCCGTTGAACGCGACGTGGCGGATCGGGGTCGCCTTCGGTGTGCCCGGGTAGAGCAGCTCGGGCGGTGCGGGGTCGAGGATCACGTCCGGCAGCGGGAGGCCGCCCTCGATGCCGTACCGGTCGCAGGTGCCCTGCAGGAAGTCGACCGCCGTCTCGCGCATCAGCGGGCTGAGCGGGTCGACACCCCAGCGGTGCGAGACCACCGGGATGCCCAGGACTCCGCCGACGAGCAGCGCCGCGTAGTCCATCTGCTCGGATACCACCAGGTCCGGCCCGAACCGGCGGGCCACCTCCAGATAGCGCGGGAACAGGTAACGGGCGTGCAGCACCCACACCTTGGAGCCGATGGCGATCATCTTCGGCGTCGTCGGGCCCGCCACCTCGATGGGGCGTTTGTCCGGCGGCAGCGGCGGGCTCAGCAGGTCCTTGGCGTGGAAGGTGCGGCCGACGGTGACCGTGCACAGGCCGGCCGAGCGGGCCGCCGGGATGATGTCCGGCTGGCCCGCGACCAGCACCTCGTGGCCGGCGCCGCGCAGCGCCCAGGCCAGCGGGACCATGGTGGTGAAGTGGGTGGACTCGGGGGTGGACAGGATCAGTACGCGCATGAAAGGTCCTCGGGGTCGGTGGCTGGTCCGCGTCGTACGGCTTCGGTGAAGGCGGTCGCGACGGCGTCCGCGACCGTCGCGGGCAGCCGGTCGGTGCGGACCGTGGCGGTCACCTCGGCGCCCGCGCCGGCGAGGCGGACGTCGAGCTCCAGCTCGGTGGACATGACGGGGCTGTCGATGCGCAGCAACTCGGCCGTGCAGCCCGGGAGTTCGAGCTCCGGGTCCGGGTCGTCCTGCATCAGGAAGGTGGGCATCGCGGCGAGGGCGTCGCTGCCGCCGGCCCACACCAGGATGTGGTCCAGGGCCGCCCCGCCGATCTCCTGCGCGGCGAGCGAGGCGTCGGTGCTCGCGACGGCGCGGCGCAGTAGGTCGCCTTTCGGTTCTGTGCCCGGCGGCCAGAACCGCAGGTAGATCAGGTCGACCCGGCAGCTGACCGCCGTGGCGAGCACTCCGCTGCCGCGCCGGGCCACCGGGACCTTGACGGTGATGTCGTCCTGGCCGCCCAGCTCGCGCAGCACGACGCCGAAGAGGGACGCGAGCAGCGCGAAGCGTGTGGTGCCGAGGGTGCGTGCGCGGGCGTCCCAGTGGGCCAGGCTGTCGGCCGAAAGGAGCAGCGAGCGGGCGTACTTGGGGCCCGCGGACAGGGCACTTCCGGTGCGGCCGGGCAGCCGCAGCGGCTCCGGCTCGTCGAGCAGGTCCTCCCAGAACTCCCGCTGCCCGGCGAGGTCGACACCGGCCAGCGCGCGCCGGTGGTCGGCGGCGACCTCGGCCAGGGTGGCGGCCGGGGCCGGGAAGCGGGGTACGCGGCCGTCGAGACGGGCTTGGTACGCGTACGACAGGTCGGCGGCGAGCACCGTCTCGGACGCGCCGTCGAAGGCCGTGTGGTGGGCCACCAGGCCGAAGAGCGTGCGCCCGGTGTCCCGGCTGCGCAGCGCCGCGCACCGCCACACCCGGCCCTCACCCACGGCGAGCGGGGTGAAGGCGCCCGCCAGCCACTGCCCGACCGCCGCCGACTCGTCCTCCGCGTCCGGGAGATGGAGGAACTCCGCCTGCACCGGCCGCTCCGGTACGACGGCCAGCGCGGTCTGCTCACGCAGCACGTACCGGGCGTGCAGCGCCTGGTGCCTCAAGTGCACGTCGCCCACGGCCAGTTCGAGCGCGGCGCGGTCCACCGGGCCGGACAGCCACCAGGTCAGGCGGCACAGCCCGCTCAGGCCTGTGGTGTCGTGCGCGGCGGCCCACAGGAACCCGGCCTGCTGCGGGGGCAGTTCGACCTCGCCGGTGTCCGTGCCGGACTCCGACGGCTGTGCGGGGGCTTCGACGGCGTCCAGCCAGTCGGCCAGCCCCCGCACCGTCGGCGTCCGGAAGATCTGCGACAGCTGCACGGCCGTACCCAGCGCCTCGTCCAGCCGCTGGCACAGCCGCGCGGCGTCGAGCGAGCTGCCGCCCAGCTCGAAGAACGACGCGTCCTCCGGTACGGGTCCGGACTCCAGCACGGTCCGGAACGCCTCGGCGACCACTCCCGCCGTGCCCTCGAGGGGCGGTGCCTGGGAGTGGGTCTGCTCCGGCTTGGCCCGCGCGGCGAGTTCGCGCCGGTCCAGCTTCCCGTTGCCCAGCAGCGGGAAGCGGTCCAGCCGATGGACCCGGCGCGGCACGAGATAGTCCGGCAGCAGCGCGCCGAGCCGCTCGCGCAGCTCCTCGGGGCCGATGCCCAGCTCGTCGGTGCGCGTGTAGAACAGGGCGAGGCCGTGGTACGAGCCGTCCGGCTTGGGCAGCGGCACGACGGCCGCCCCGGTCACCGTGGCCACCCGCTCCACGGTCCGCTCCACCTCGGCGGGCTCGATCCGGTGCCCCCGGATCTTGATCTGCCGGTCGCCCCGGCCGGTGTAGTGCAGCACGCCCTCGGCGGTGCGGTGGCCCAAGTCGCCCGTACGGTAGAGGCGTTGGCCTTCGACCGTGACGAAGACCCGCTCCGTCAGTTCAGGGTTGCCGAGGTAGCCCAGCGCCAACCCAGGTCCGCCCAGGCACAGTTCACCCGTCTCGCCGGGCGCGCAGACCCGGTCCCCGTCGAGCACCAGGATGTCGGTGTGGGCGAGCTCGTGGCCGAGCGGCACACCTGCCGGGTCGTCGCAGTCCTCGGGGCGGATGTCGTGCGCGGTGACGATCGCCCCGCACTCGACCGGGCCGTACACGTTGAGCAGCCGGATGCCGGGGTGCTCGGCGAGGAAGCGGCGGATACGGGTGGGGGCGGCCCGCTCGCCGCCGATGGCCAGCCACTTCATGCCCGCGAAGGCGCGCACGTCGGTCGTGACCAGCATGTTGAACAGCTGGGTCGTCATGAACGCCGCGTTCACACCGTCCTCGGCGACCAGCGCACGCAGGGCGCGCGGCACCAGCACCGGCTCGTCGAGCAGCACCGTGGTGCCGCCGGTGAGCAGCATGCTCCAGCAGTCCAGGGTGAAGCCGTCCCAGGTCGGCGGCGCGGTCTGCGGCATCACCGTGCCGGGCCCGAGCTCGGCGAAGGTCTCCGCGTCGAAGAGGCGTACGGCGTTCTCGTGCGTGGAGACCACGCCCTTGGGGGCGCCGCTGCTGCCGGAGGTGAAGAACACCGCGCACGGGTCGCCGCCGCCCACCGTCACCGGCGCCGGACGCAGCCCGCGCGCGGCGGTCACGGTGAGGTCCTCGGCGGGCGGCGCCCACGCGGGCACCGACCACGGCCCGGGCTCGGCGGTGACGAGCAGCGGGGCGTCGAGCTGCCGTATCTGCGTCTCGAGCCGTTCGGCCGGCCACCGCGGGTCCAGGACCGAGTAGGCGGCCCCGCACTTGAACAGCGCGACCAGCACGGCGATCAGCCGCGGGCCGCGCTCCATCAGCACCGGCACCAGATCACCCGGCCGTACCCCCTGCTTCTGCAGGAGGGCCGCCAAGGTGTCGGAGGCCGCGTCCAGTTCGCGGTACGAGACCCGAACGGACCGGTGGATCAAGGCGGTTGCGTCCGGGAAGCGGCGGGCCGCGTCCTGGAACAGGGCGTGCATCGTCTCGCCCCGCGCGAACCGGGGCGTCTCGCTCTGCGCGGCGGGCGCAAGGAGTTCTACGGTCATCGTCTTCCTGCCTCCGCGGGGACGGGAACGTCGGTGTGACCGGCTGCGGCGCACGCTTCGAGGAAGCCCACGAGCCGGTCGGGCGTGGGCATCGCGTCGATCTCGTCCCGCAGCGCACGCGCCCGCTGCCGGTAGGAGGGCCGGGCCAGCAGATCCCGTACGGCGGCGCCGACCGCACCCTCGGCGGCGTCCGCGGGCAGCGCGGTGCCGGCGCCGGACGCGCGCACCAGGTGGGCCCAGTGCTCCTGGAAGGCGTTCTGCGGCAGCAGCAGCTGGGGCAGTCCGTGGGTGACGGCGATCAGCCCACTGCCGACGCCGCCGTGGTGGACCAGCGCGTCGCAGTGCGCGAGCAGCACGTCGAGCGGGAAGGACTCCACCGCCCGTACGCCGTCCGGCAGTTGGGGCAGGTTCTCGGCCTGTGCGGCGGTGACCGCGAGGACCACGTCCGCGCCGAGTCCGCGCAGGCTCGCGATCACATGGTCGCGGACCTCGTCGAGAGCGGTGGTGGTGACCCCGCCGGTGACGGCCACCAGCGGCCGGTCCGTGTCCCGCCCGGTGCGCAGCCACGGCGGCAGGGCGGCCGGCCCGGCGAAGGGCACGTACCGCATGTCGGCCCGGCGCACCCCGTGCGGCGGGCGCAGTCCCGGCGGGCACGGGTCGATCCACACGGACGGGCCGACGACCGGGTCGAGCCCGAACCGCTCGAAGAGCCGCGCGTACGACGGCCTGAGCTCGGCCGCGCTCTCGCAGTGCACGCCGAGCGAGACGCCCCAGGTGTGGCCGACGGCCGGGACCTTGAGGGCGGCCGCGGCGACCAGGCCCGCCGCGGCGGCGGTGTCGTGGACGACGACGTCGGGCCGCCAGAAGCGGGCGAAGGCGACCAGGTCGTCGGTGAGCGTGTCGGCGACCGCGACCATCTTCTCGACCAGGGCCTCGGCGAGGTCGCTGTCGAGGACCGAGACGGACTCGCCGGCCTGCTTCAGCCTGCCCGGGCCGAGGCCCAGCGGCCGGGCGGCGACCGCGGCCGTGACGGCCTCGTCGCCCACGGGCACCGCCACCAGGCCGGCCCGGGTCACCGGCGCCACGCACTGCGGCCGTACCGCCACCCGCACCTCGTGGCCCGCGAGTCGGGCGGCCCAGGCGAGCGGGATGATCCAGGGAATGTGGGCCGGGCCGTGGCCCACGAACAACACGCGCATCCAGTTGCCTCACTCCATCGCGTCCGGTCAGTGGCAGGGCAAGGGTGCGGTCGGCCACTCGAATGCGGCTCGCGTTGCGGGCGAACGCCGACGTGCCCGCAAGGGGGCTCAAACCCCTTGCGGGCACGTCGAGTTGATCGGGGTCAGGCGCGGCGGCCGCCCCTGCGGTAGGCGAAGGAGGCGAAGCCCGCCAGGAGGGCCGTCCAGACCGCGAGGACGGCGACCCCGGCGAGGGTGGGCGCCGCGCTGTCGGCGGCGTTCCAGGACAGCTGCGCGTACCGGAAGACCGGCGTGGCCCGCGACAACTCCTGTGCCCAGGAAGGGAAGTTGTCGATCGGCAGGAGCAGCCCGCCGAGCAGCGTCAGGGACAGGTAGGCGACGGTGCCGGCGATCTGCGCGAGCTGCGCCTTGAACAGGTAGCCGATGCCGATGCCGAGCATGGCGAGCGGGGCGATGCCGATCCACAGGAGGAAGAACACGGCGAGCCAGGTGCCGATGCCCAGGTGGACCCCCCGGTAGAAGACACCGATCAGCGAGATCACCGTGATCGGCAGGATCGCCAGGCAGGTCGCGACCGCACCACGGGCCACCACCACCTGCACCGGTGACAGCGGGGTCAGCCGCAGCTGGCGCAGCCAGCCCAGCGCCCGGTCCTCGGCGATGCCGGTGCCGTTGGTGATGACCACGCCGAGCGCGCCGAACGCGGCCGCGCCCACCATGGACTGAGCCAGGGACTTCTGGTCCGGGCCGCCGCCCGCGAAGGTCACGTACATGCCGACCGGCATGACGAGGCTCATCATCAGGTAGCCGCCGTTGCGGACCAGCCGCAGGATCTCCAGACGGATGTAGCCGAGCATCAGTTGGTCCGTCCTTCCGGGGCGGTCTCGCGGTGGCGGGTGCGGTGGGTGAGCGCGATGAAGGCCTCCTCCAGGCCGACGCCGGAGACCTCCAGGTCGGTGAAGGCGTCCGCGCGGGCCAGGGCGTGCACGGTCTGGTCGGAGTCGGTGGTGCGCAGATGCACCCGGCCGCCCTGGAACTCCACCGAGCCGACGCCGGGCAGGAGTTCGTAGCCCTCGCGGCGGCCGCCGCGCGGCACGAAGCTGACCGTGCGGCCCTCGACCATGGACTTGATCTGCGAGGTCGTGCCGTCGGCCACCACCTGGCCGGCGGCGATCACCACGACCCGGTCGGCGCTGTCGTCGGCCTCTTCGAGGTAGTGCGTGGAGAACAGCACGGTGTTGCCGCGCTGGGCGTACCGCTGCATCGCGGCCCACAGTTCGCGCCGCGACTCCACGTCGAGGGCGGCGGTCGGCTCGTCGAGGACCACCAGGTCCGGGTCGCCGGCCAGGGCGAGCGCGAAGCGCACCCGCTGGGCCTGGCCGCCGGAGAGACGGTCCACCTTCTGGTCGGCGATCTTGGTGAGCTCGGCGAGCTCCAGGACCTCCGCCAGCGGCAGCGGATCGCGGTAGGTCTGCCGTACGAAGTCGACGAGCTCGCGCACCGACACCCGGGGAATCATCTTCCCCTCCTGCAGCATGGCGCCCAGGTGCCCGGCACGCATGGCGAGTTCGGGCTTCTTGCCGAACACCTCGATGGTGCCCGAGTCCGGCGGGAAGAGCCCGAGGAGCATGTTGATGGTGGTGGACTTGCCGGCGCCGTTCGGGCCGAGCAGGGCGACGGTCTCGCCGCGCCGGATCGTCAGGTCGATGCCGTCGACGGCGCGGACGCTGCCGTACTCCTTGACGACACCCTTGAAGACGACCGCGGGCGGGCCGTCGTGCTGTTCTGCCATGGGGGGTGGCACTTCCCTTTCCTGTACGTGCTGGGTGAGCGGTCGCATGTCAGATCAGCCCTTCCAGGGTGCGGACCAGTTCCGTCGGGCCGGGGAGGCCCGCGATCTCCGCGGCGACCGCGCGTGCGGCCTTGCGGTGGTGCTCTTCGGTGAGCAGTCCCGTCAGGGCCTGGCGGACCAGGCCGGCGTCGTGCTGCTCGGGTTCGGTGGCGAGGTTGCGTCCGGCGCCGGACTCCTCGACGAGCCGTCCCGTGGTCTGCAGGAACGGCTTGTCGCCCGGGAGCACCAACTGCGGTACGCCGCAGGCGAAGGAGGTCATGCTGGTGCCGCTGCCGCCGTGGTGCACGGCGAAGGCGGTGTGCCGCATCAGCGGGCCGATCGGGAAGCGGTCCACCACCTGCACGGTGTCCGGCACGTCCCCGAGCAGGGGGTGGTACTGGGCGTCGATCGGGAACAGCACGTCCACGCCCAGCTCGGCGCAGCCGGACAGCACATGCCGGAAGCCCAGCGGAAGTTCGCCGGTCTCGGCCAGCACCCGCCCGTGCCACATGCCGAGGCAGAGCAGCGCCCGGGGCCGCGTCGGCTGCCGCACGGCCCAGTCGGGCAGCTCGGCGGTGCCGCAGTAGGGGACGTAACGCGTCAGCAGACCCGGGGTGTTGTCGCCCTCGGGGAGGAGGGAGGCGGGACTGGGGTCGACGATCAGGGTCGGGTCGGGAAAGCCGTCGGCCCCGAACTCCACGCCGAGCTCATGGAGTTGGACCTTCGCCTGGCGCAGCAGCGGGCTGGTGAAGTCGTCGGGGCCCCAGCGGTGGACGATGCCGGGCACACCGAGCGCGGCGGCGGTGATCAGCCCGCCGAACTCCACGGGGTCGGTCACCACCAGGTCCGCCGCCCAGTCCCGGCCGAGGGCGACCAACTCGTCGATGTAGCCGCCGAGCCGGGTGCGCCAGCGCTCGCCGGCCTCGTCCCACTCGGAGTCCGCGCGCCGGTCCATCCCGGCCCGGTCGGGCATCCGCACGGCACCGGGCCGCGTCAGCCGCTGCCGCACCTCCCCGCCGCCGACCAGCCGGGTGTCGAGCCCGGCAGCGGCAGCGAACTTCACGAGCTCGCCGTCCCCGGCGACCAGCACCTGATGCCCGGCGGCCCGCAGAGCCCAGGTCAGCGGCACCATCGGGACGAGGTGGCTGGGGACCAGGGCGGTGATCAGTACGCGCACGGTTCCTCCTTGGTGAGTGCGCGGGCGGGGGCGGCCGCGGGCTTGGGGGCGGTTGTCGGCGAGGGCCGGCGGTCGGTGGTGGCCCGGCGCGTGGGGCCGGTCGCCGCCGGGGGTCGGGATGTGGTGGTGAGCGGGGGCTGCGGGCCGGTCGTGGTCGGGGTCTTGGAGCCGGTGGCGCCCGGGCGTGCGGGGCCGTTCGTCATCAGGAACCCGGGGGCGGCGGCGAGCAGGCGGTCCCGGCCGACGGCAGCCAGGGGCCCAGGGGCGGTGGCCGCCTCGGCCTCGGGGGCGGCGACCGCTGTGTTCAGCGCGCCCATGTCTCCTCCCGCGTACGTTCCTTCGCCGTCGCCACCAGTTCCTCCAGGTCGCTCACCAACCGCTCCACCGGCGGGCAGGCGAGGATCTCCCGCCGTACGGCCGCCGCGCGGCGCCGGAACGAGGGGTCCGTCAGCAGTGCCGTGACCGCCTCGGTGACCGCCTGCGGGTCCGCGAGCGGGGCCGGCAGGTCGATGGCGCAGCCGAGGGCGGCGCAGCGGGCCGCCGAGTGCGGCTGGTCGTCGTACATGGGAGTGACGAGCATCGGTGTGCCCGAGCGCAGGCCCTCGCGGATGCCGCTGTGGCCGCCGTGGGTGATGAACACGTCGGCGGCCTCGAGCAGGACGTCCTGGGGGATCCACTCGGTGACCAGGCGGACGTGCTCGGGCACCGGCCCGAACGTCTCCGGGTCGCGGCCCACGCCGATCGACACGATCGCCGTGCAGTCGATGCCGGACAGGGCCTCGACGACCGCGCCGAGCACGGCGTCCGACTTGCCGGGCAGGGACGGCGCGATGGTGCCGATGGAGGCGTAGACGACCGGCTTGTCCTCGGGCAGCTCGGCCAGCCAGGGCAGGAAAGGGTCGTCGCTGCGGAACGGGGTGGTCTGGCGGTAGTGGCGCAGGGTGCGGCCGTCGAGGCCGTCCCCGGTCCAGCTCGCCGGCAGCCAGCTCACCAGCAGATGACGGTAGGCGGTGTTGTCGTCTGGGTCGGCAGGCAGGCCGAGTTCGGCGCGCAGGGCGTTCAACGGCCCGTGCGTGACGGACGGCGGCAGCAGATGCGTGGAGCCGCCGGCCACCGCCACGTGCGGGATGCCGAGCACCTCCGCGGCCAGGTAGCCGCCCATCTCCTCGCCCTCGCGGACGATCAGGTCCGGCCGCCACTCCCGGGCGACGGCGAGGATGTCGCGGGCCGCCCGCAGCGCAGGTGCGCCCAGGACGCAGTCGACCAGTCCGTCCTCGTACATCTCCTGGTCGCCCGCCCACAGCCCGGGCGCGATCGCGGCGACGCACTCGGGGTCGAGGGCCCAGTCGAAGCCCGCGGGGAAGAACGCGAGGCCGTAGCTCTCGCTCTCGCCGCGCATCGACTCGTCGTCGGCGACGGCCACGGTGTGCCCGGCCCGCAGCGCCGCCTGGGCCAGGGGGATCAGCAGCCGCAGATGCGACTTGCCCGCATGGGCGGTGAACAGGATGCGCACGGCGGATCTCCGAGTGATCGGTGGGGGGTTGAGGGTTCGGGGTGGCAGGCGGAGTCCGCCCGCTCTCCGGTCGTGCACCACAGCGTGCCGACACCCTCTCGGACCGCACTCGCAGCCCGCTCGCAGCTCACTCGCGCCGCGCTTGAGCCCCGCTCGAGTCCCGTCGGAGCGGGCCTTCTCCGCCCGTTCCCCTCCCGGACTCCAGTGCGCTTCGAGAGCCGGAGCCGACCTTGGGCGCATGCCGAAACGTCCGAGTGCCGAGCCGGAGGAGTAGCTGGATGCGCTGGAGAGAGATCTATGTCGCCGGACTCGGCAGCTGGCTGCCCGAACCGGTGCCGGTCAGCGAGTGCGTCGCGGCCGGCGAGTGCGGCCAGGAGTGGATCGACGACTTCGGGTACGAGTCCGTCCGCATCGCCCGAGAGGCCGCGGGGGAGACCCGGACCGCGCCGCCGGACATGGCCGTCGCCGCCGGCCGCACCGCCCACGAGCGCTCCGGACTCGGCAGGTCGGCGTACTCCCTGCTGCTGCACGGCAGCACCTGGTTCCAGGGCCTGGACATCTGGCCCGCCGCCTCCTACGTCGCCGCCCGCACCGTCGGCAAGGCCGTCCCCGCCCTCGACGTGCAGCAGCGCTGCAACGTCGGCATCAGCGCCCTCGACCTCGCCGCGGCCCACCTGAGCGCGGGATACCGCACGGGCAGCGCGGTCATGGTCACCACCGCCGACCGCTTCGGCGGCCCCGGCGCGAACCGCTGGCGCCTGAGGCACGGCAACGCGTACGCCGACGGCGGCACCGCGACCGTCCTGTCCACCGAGGGCGGCTTCGCCCGCCTGCTCGCCACCGCCACCGTCGCCGACAACGGCCTGGAGCCGATGGCCCGCGGCGACGAGCCCTTCCAGCCGGTCTCCCGCGCCGCCGAACGGCAGATCGACCTGACCGCACGCGGCGACGCCCACAAGGCGGTCAGCGACGAGACCCTCACCAACATCCGCTTCGGCAAGGTGATGCAGGAGGCCAAGCAGGCCGTCCTGGACGACGCCGGGCTCGGCATCGAGGACATCGCGTATGTCGTCATCCCCTCGACCGGACGGATCCAGGGCCCCTTCCAGATCCACCACCTGCTCGGCGTCGACGAGGACCGCACCACCTGGGAGTTCGCCCGCCGCAGCGGCCACATCGGCGCCGGCGACTGGGCCGCGGGCCTCGAACACCTCCTGCTCACCGGCGAGTTGGGCGCGGGCGACCACGTGATGCTCTACGGCGGCGGCGCCGGCTACACCCTCACCACGGCCGTCCTGGAGATCCTCGCCGTCCCCGACTGGGCCAGACCCTGACCCTCCCTGCTTGTGAACCACCCATCCACCCCAAGGAGTTGGCACACCCCATGGAGATCGTCGGCAGGGGATTCCTGGCCGGGCACCTGGCGGGCATCAGCGACCACCACCCCGACGTGGTGGCGCTCGCCGCCGGTGTCTCGGCCGCCGGAGACATCCCGCCCGAGCAGTACACGAGGGAGTCGGCCCGGCTGTACGAGACGCTGCGGTACTGCGAGAAGCACGGCAAGCGCCTCGTGTTCTTCTCCACCGCGTCCGCCGGCATGTACTCGGTGCCCGACGCCTCGCCCGGCCGCGAGGACGGACCCGTCTACCCGGCCACGCCCTACGGCCGCCACAAGCTCTCCCTCGAAGCGGTCGTCAAGTCCTCCGACGTCGAGTACCTGATCCTGCGCCTGTCCCACGTGGTCGGCTTCCACCAGCCGCCGCACCAGCTGCTGCCCGCGCTGGTGCGGCAGTTGACCGGCGGCCGCATACACGTGCACCGCGGCGCCCAGCGCGACCTCATCGACGTCGAGGACGTCGTCAAGATCGTCCACACGCTGCTCGTCGACGGCCGCACCCGCGACGTCGTCAACGTCGCCTCCGGGCACGCCCCGCGCATCGAGGACGTCGTCGCGCACATGGAGCAACTCCTCGGCACCGACGCCGAGAAGACCTACGTCCAGGCCTCCGGCGCCCAGCCCGTCTCCATCGACAAGCTCTGCCGGCTCGTACCGACCGTGTACGGCCTCGGCTTCGGGCCCGACTACTACCGGGACGTGCTCGACAAGTACGTGCGCGCGTACGTGCCGCAGCCCATCTGAGCCTCCCGGCCGCCAAGTTCCCGAATATCACCGTCACTTCACCGAAAGGCACAGCCACATGACCGACAACGCCCCTGTCGTCGCCGTCGCCCACTTCGTGCTCAAGGACAAGCACAAGGCGAAGGGCGCCGAGTTCGAGAAGGCGTACCAGACGTACAAGGAGGCCGTCTCGCAGCGCGACGGCCTGCTGCGCACCGCCCTGCTGCGGGGCGTCTCCTCGCCCGACTCCTTCGTCATCCTCACCTGGTGGCGGGACGCCGAGACGCACCGCACGGTCGTCGGCGACTGGCAGTTCTTCACCGCCGTCAGCAGCCGCTTCGTCTACCTCGCCTCGATCACCAGCGTGCACGGCCCGGTGCTGGCCGGCGAGAGCGCCGCGGACGGCGTGGGCCAGGGCGCGGCCCCGGCGGCCGACGCCGCGGTCGCACTGACCACGTTCACCCTGCGCGAGGGCGCCGACCAGCAGGCCTTCGAGGCGGCCTTCCTCGGCCACGTCACCTTCGTCAAGGCCAACGAGGGCTTCCTGACCCACCAGCTGGTCCACTCCGACCGCGAGTCCGGCAGCTACGTCAACATCGGCTGGTGGACCGGCCCGCAGGCCTACGCGCCGGTCCTGAAGAGCCCCGAGATGGCGGCCGACGCCAAGCGGATGGCCGAGCACGCGGAGGTCCAGGGCGGCCTGTACAACGTGGTCGTCGACACGGCCCGCGAGCAGGCGCTGGCCGCTTGAGGCACGACGAAGGGGGCCGGGTCCTGGAAAAGGACCCGGCCCCCTTTCGTATGCCCGTGGCCGGCGCTACAGCGCGAAGAGCTCCTCGGCGATGCGGATCGACGGATTGCCGTACGCGATGGTCCGCAGGATCTTCCGGTACAGCGGGGTGCGCTGCACCACCCCGGCCAGCCGCGGCCGCACCTTCGTGGCGAACGTGCCCGTCGACAGCATCGCCTTGCTCTGCATGGCCTGCAGCCGCATCATCGCCGCGATGTCGGGCGCCCGCAGCTCCTCGAAGCGGGACAGGAACGCGGCGGAGGCGTCGCCTCGGCGCACCGAATCGACCAGCAGCGGGTGCAGCACCACGGCGTCCTGCACGGCCAGGTTGATGCCCTGTGCGCCGATCGGGCTGTGGGTGTGCGCGGCGTCCCCGATGAGCACCAGCCCGTCGACCGCCCAGCGTTCGGCGCGCCCGGAGAACACGTCCAGCAGGCTCAGGTCGCGCAGCGAGGTGATCTGGTCGTCGATGAGCTCGGCGTACGCCGGAACGGCCTTCGCCAGCTGGGACTTGATGTGCCCGAGGCCGTTGCTCGCGACCTCCTGGTAGCCCTTGTGCGGCAGGGTCCAGCCGATCTGCACCTTGTCCGGCCACGACCCGTACACCAGCACCGGACTGGTGCCCGCGCCCCGGAACACCCGTACGTCGTGCCCGGCCTCGCGCTGTTCGCCGCGCAGCTTGAACCAGAGCACGTCCTGGTCGAAGGCCTCGCTGCGGCCCGCCTCGATCCCGGCGAGCCGCCGCACCTTGGAGAACCGCCCGTCGGCGCCGACGACGACCTTGGCGAAGAAGGCGTACCCGTCGCCGCCCACCCCGGTCACCCGCTCGTCCTCGTCACGGATCAGCGTGCCGACCCGGCAGCCGTCGACGTACCGGAAGCCGCTGAACTTCTCGCAGTGCAGCAGGAGTTCGGTCAGCAGGTGGGACTGAGGGATGGACAGCAGGTGGTTGTACGGGGCGGGCAGCGACCGGTAGTCGATGTCGAGCAGCACCCGGTCCTGCTCCAGCAACCGGAAGCGGGAGTGCTCGTGGCAGCCGCGCGCCCGCGCGTTCTCCAGTACGCCCAGTTGGTCCAGGATCTTCATCGCGCCCGGCTGCAGGATCTCCCCGCGGAACTCCCGCTGGTGCGAGCGCGAACGCTCCACCACGCTCACCGTCAGCCCCGACCTGAGCAGCAGCAGCGCCAGGGTGAGCCCGGCGGGCCCGGCCCCGACGATGCAGACGTCCGACTCGACCTCCTCGACGTCCGGCCGCCCGCTCATCGCACACCCGCCGTCGCCAGCGCGTCCCGCACCCCGGCCTCCGCGAGCCGCCGCACCCGCTCGTGCTCGCGCGTGGCCACGGCCAGCACATCGGCGCCCACCCGCACCCCGCCGGCCTCCTCCCTCAGCTGCCACCGCCGCCGGTAGAGGTCCGCGGGCTCGGGAGGCGACAGCAGTTTCTGTACGAGGACGTGGTCGCCGTGCGCGATCTGTACCGTCGGTCCCTCGGAGGTCTCGCCGAACCAGGCGTCGCCGTCCCCGGCGGGCAGCGCGGCCAGCAGCCGGGCCCGTACCTCGGCGAGCGAGCCGCCGGTGACGAGCACCTCCGACTTGGCGCGGATCACATCCGTGGTGAGCGAAGTGGCGCTCTCCGTCTGCGACTTGAGGGTACGCATTTGCAGCGCGCCGTGCCGGTCCAGTTCACCGGCGGTCTCGTCCGGGTCGGCGTCGGTGGTGAACCAGTGCCCGGACTCCACCCGGCAGCCCCCGTCGGGTCGCGGCACGAAGTCCCAGGTACCACCCAGCCGGCTGATCGGGCCGACGGAGCCGCGCTGCTCGAACACCATGCGCAGCGCGGTCGGGTCGAGGGTGCGCCGGGACGTCCAGATGCGCAGTCCGCTCCCGTCGGGGCGCACCGCCCAGAACTTCACCTCGTCGTCCGCGCCCTCGCGCCTCAGCACTTCGGTGTGTGCGATCCAGGGGTAGAGCACCGGCCAGCCCTCGATGCCGGTCAGCGCCCGGTAGACGGTCTCGGCCGGGGCGTCGACGTCGACGGTGGCGCGGGTGCGGTGGACCTGCCGGTCGGTACCGGCGGCCACGGTCGCTTGAGTCATGACGGACCTCTCAACTGGCTTTCTGGGACAGGGATTTGGCGCGCAGCATGCGGCTGAGGGTGAGCGCGGGGTCGCGGACCACGACCGGGGCAAGGGCCGCGTCCACGCGGTGCAGCAGCTCCGGGTCGAGGGCGGTCTCCAGGGCCGCGAGATTGCGGCCGATCTGCTCGGGCGCGGACGCCCCGATGACCGCGGTGGCGACGGACTCGCCGCGCAGCGCCCAGGCGAGGGCGAGCTGCGGCAGCGTGACCCCGGCCCGCTCTGCCAGGTCCGCGGCCTCGGCGACGGCGGTCAGTACCTCGTCGGACATGAAGTTGAACCGCCGTATGGACACGTCGCCGCCCTGCGCGGCCACCGCACGCGAACCGGCCGGAGGCTGCTGCCCCGGCCGGTACTTGCCGGTCAGCACGCCTCCGGCCAGCGGCGACCACACCATCTGCCCGACGCCGAGCTCGGTGCAGGCGGGCATGACCTCGGCCTCGATCACCCGCCACAGCAGGTTGTACTGCGGCTGGTTGGAGACCAGGGGTACGCCCAGCTCGTGGGCGAGTGCGACGGCGCGTTCGATCTCGTCGGCGGCCCACTCGGAGACGCCGACGCAGCGGACCTTCCCGGCGCGCACGGCAGCCGCGAAGGCCCGCATGGTGTCCTCGAGCGGGGTCGTGTCGTCGTACAAGTGGGCCTGGTACAGGTCGATGTGCCCGGTGCCGAGCCGTCGCAGCGAGGCGTCCAGGCTCGTGGCGATCCGGGCCGGGGAGAGCGCGCCGGGGCCGGGACCGCCGCCTCTGCCCACCTTGGTGCAGACGACGACGGAGTCCCGGTCCACGCCGTGCAGCGCACGGCCGAGCAGTTCCTCCGCGCGGCCGTCGGCGTAGGCGTCGGCGGTGTCGAAGGTGGTGATGCCCGCGTCCAGCGCGGCGTGCACGCAGGCCAGGGCGTTCGGGTCGGCGAGCTGGTTGCCGGCGGTCAGTGAGTTCCCGAACGCGATCCGGCTGACCACCGGCCCGTCCGCGCCGAGTCGGCGGTACTGCATGCGGTCCTCCTGTTCAGGCCCCGGTGGGGGAGAGTTCGGCGCGGTTGCCGGCGATCGGGCGGGCGGGCACGGCGCGCTCCACGAAGGGGGCGCGGGCGGCGGTCGCCTGCTCGGCGGAGCGCCAGCGGGTCAGGGCGGTGAAGCCGCCGGGGCGGGCGAACAGCGACTTGGCGACGTCGGCGGAGACGAAGCCGGCGGCCTCGGCGTAACTGCCGTAGGCGCCGGGGTCGTTGTCGGTGACGAACTCGACGACCAGGTGGTCGCCCTCGCGCGCGGACGCGCCGTCGAGACGCAGCACTCCCATCGACGGGTCGGCGACCACGTCCACGATCTTGTGGAACTCCTCGGCGTGCTCCTTGAACGTGTCGCTCGCGAGCACCGCCTGGAAGTCCTCGGGCCGCTCCCACCAGCCGAAGTTGACGTACACCTCGGGCTGTTCGGTGGAGCGCACCGCCTGGTGGGCGACGAACCTGGGGCGGCTGCGCATCCACTCCACGTGGGTCAGGAAGCGCTCCTCGAAGTCCTCGGCGTCGGCCGGGTTCTTGAGGGTGAAGGTGTTGATGACGGTGAAGCTCATGACGGTCCCCTTCGGGTTCAGGCGGGCTGGCGGCTGGTCAACTGCTGGGCCAGGAGCCGGCGTTGGATCTTTCCGTTGCCGGAGCGAGGGATGGCGTCGAGCGTCACCGCGTCCCGGATGTGCTGGTAGTAGGGCAGTTCGTCATTGACGGCGGACACGACGTCCCGCAGGTCCGCGGGGTCTTCGAGTACGACCAGTGCCCCCGCGACCGCGCCGTGCTCGGCATCCGGCAGCTCGACCACGACCGCGTCCCTGACGCCCGGCTGCCGGAGCAGGACCCGCTCCACCTCCGAGGGCGCGACGAGGAAGTTGTCGCACTTGAAGACGTCCTTGAGCCGGTCCACCAGGAACAGCCGCCCGTCCTCGTCGACGCGCCCCACGTCCCCGGTGCTCAGCCAGCCGTCCGGCTCCAGACCGGTGCCGTCCGGCCCGCCCAGGTAGCCCTGCATGACCTGCGGGCCGCGCAGCTGTACCTCGCCCACCGAACCGGCGGGCAGCACCGCCCGGCTGTCGATGTCCACGACCCGGCACCCGGTCCCCGCGACGGGCCGCCCCACCGAGCCGTGCACCGGCCGGTCGGGGTCGTCGCTGTGCGTCAGCGGGGCCGTCTCGGCGAGCCCGTACCCCTGGAACACGGGAATCCCGAACCGCTTCGACAGCCGCCGAGCCGCGGCCACCGGCAGGGCGGAACCGCCCGACGCGATCCGCTTCAGAGTGCGTACGGAGATGCTGTCCAGGTCGGGATCGGCCGCGAGCCGCGCCAGCCGCACCGGCAGGCTGTAGAAGATCGTCGCCTGGTGCCGGTTGGCGGTCATCAGCGCCGCGTACGGCTCCGGCGCCGCGCACAGCACCTGTGTGGCGCCCGCCGCGATCGCCGAGTTGAGGTGCATCGGGTGGTACGTCGGCAGGTGGTTGAGGGCGACCGTGTCGCCGTCGAGGCGGTGGGCGTCGGCGATCTGCGCCGCGTTCACGACGACGTTGCGGTGACTGAGCCGCACCGCCTTGGGGCGGCCGGTCGTACCGCTGGTGAACTGCAGTACGGCGGTGTCGGCGGGCCCGGTACCGGGCCCGGCGGGGGCTTCGGCACCCTCGGGCAGCGCACCGATCCGCAGCACCTCCCGCAGCGCGGGCAGCCGGTCGCGCACGCCCGCGAGCCGGGCCTCGAGGGCCGCGTCCACGACGGCGACGGTCGCGCCGCTCAGTGTCAGGACGTGCAGCAGGTCCTCCTCGCGCAGCAGCGGGTTGACCACGGCGACGGTCCGCCCGGCGCGCGCGGCGGCGTAGTAGGCCACGGCGAAGTCGGGGTGCAGCGAGGAGGCGACGGCCACGACCTCGCCGGCACCGGTCAGGCTCTGCAGCGCGGCGGCGACGGAGCCGACGCGCGCGTCGAGCGCCGCGTAGTCCAACTCCGTGTCGTCGGCGACGATCGCCAAGCGCTCCGGGTGGTCGACGGCGGCGCGCGCGAGCAACTGGTCGATCCGGTCGGGTACTTCGGCGTACGGCAGCTCAGCCACGGAGCGCCTCCGCGTGGGCCTTGGCCAGCTTCAGGGTGTTGGTGCTGTTGGTGCTCAGCGCCTTGTGGACGTACTCACGGGCGTCGGCGACGGTCTTGCCCGCGCCGAGGATCGGCTCCACGGCGGACGGCTTCAGGGTGACCGTGTGCCGGGAGGTGACCGCGACGCCGCCCGCGACGGGACGGATCGTCCAGGCGCCGGTGTGCGCGGTCATCAGGCCGGGCACGGTGGTCTGCTTGTAGACGATGCGGTCGGGCTCGAACACGATCCGCACGGACTCGGTGGTGTGCGTGGAGCCGTCGCGGGCGCTGGTGTCCATCGCCATGATCTGCACGCCCGGCTCGTCCTCGGTGAGGTCCAGACGGGCCACGTGCGGCAGCCGCTCCGGCCACAGGTCGGCCCGGTCGAGGAAGGCGAAGACGTCGGCGCCGTCGGCCGCCATCTCCACGGTGTCCTCGAAGGAGAACACCAGCTCGTCCAACTCCCGGTACTGCTCGGCGAGTTCCTTGATGTTGTTCAGCTCGGCCGCGCTGTTGCGGTCCACCGCCGCCGTGATCCACTCGACGCCGGCCGGGTCGTCGTCGACGGCGGAGAAGTCGTGGTGGAGTTCCAGCAGCGAGGAGTTCGCGTCGACGGGCGAGACCACCCAGGTGCCGCCCATCGCGGCGACCGGCGGCGCGGAGACCTCCTGACGGAAGTCGACGCGCAGCCCGGCCGGGTCCAGGGTGCGGCGCGAGACCCAGTTCTTGACCGCGCCGTTGGCGAACGCCCAGATGTGGATCCGCTCACTGCCCTCGTCCCGCTCCAGGTGCTCGACGTGCACGTTGGGGGCGAAGTACTGGGGCCACTTGGTGACGTCGGCGACGATCCCGTACACGACCTCGGCGGGCGCGGCGACGGCGATGCTGTGCAGGGTGCGGTGCGGTGTGGTCACGGACACGGTTGAACTTCCTTCGTTCAAAGGGCAGTTGATGGGTGGGGTGGCTCAGAAGTTGCCGAGACCGCCGCAGACGTTGAGGGCCTGCGCGGTGATCGAGGCGGCGGTGTCGGAGGCCAGGTAGCCGACCAGGCCGGCCACCTCCTCGGGCGTGGAGTAGCGGCCGAGCGGGATCTTGGCCTGGAACTTCTCGAGGATGGCGGCCTCGGAGGTGTCGTAGGCGGCGGCGTAACCGGCGCGCACGCGCTGGGCCATCGGCGTCTCGACATAACCCGGGCAGACTGCGTTGACGGTGATGCCGGTCGGGGCGAGCTCGTTGCCGAGCGCCTTGGTGAAGCCGACCACGCCGTGCTTGGAGGCCGAGTAGGGGGCGCCGAGCACCACGCCCTGCTTGCCGGCGGTGGAGGCGACGTTGATGATCCGGCCCCAGCCGCGCTCGCGCATGCCGCCCTGGTTGAGGACCTCGCGGGTGGCGAGGAAGACCGAGGTGAGGTTGGTGGCGATGACGTCGTCCCACAGCTCGTCGGCGATGTCGGCGGTCACGCCGCCGCCGCTGCGGCCCGCGTTGTTGACCAGTACGTCGATCCGGCCGTACGCGGCCACGGCGGCGCCCACCAGCGCCTTCACCGAGGCGCCGTCGCGCACGTCGGCGACGGTGCCGTCGGCCTCGTAACCCTCCTCGCGCAGCTGCTTCACGGTCAGCCGGACGGACTCCTCGCTGCGGGCGCAGATGAAGACGGCGTACCCGGCCTCGGCGAGGGTGCGGGCGGCCGCCAGGCCGATGCCGCTGGTGGCGCCGGTGATCAGTGCGGCCCTGCGGTCCTTGTGCTCCTGCGTCATGGGGTCTCTCCTCGGACGTGTCGCGTATCGCTGTCGATGCGCCCCAAAGTGCCGAGCCGCACTCGAACGGGTGTCGAGCACCGGTGGATGGCGGCGGCTCCAGAAACCTCCGACCGGACCCCGACCGGACTTCGAGCCGCGGCGGCGACCGTGGGAGGCGTCAAGAGGAGCCATCGGGAGAGGACCCGCATGACCGTCACCGAGCTGCCGCAGTCCGCAACGGCCGGGCTGTACCAGGAGATCCAGCAGTTCTACGCCCGGCAGATGCATCTGCTCGACGACGGCCGGGTCGAGGAGTGGGCCCAGACCTTCACCGAGGACGGCGTCTTCGCGGCCAACGCCCAGCCCGTCCCGGCGGTCGGCCGCGCCGCCATCACCGAGGCCGCCGCCAAGGCCACCGCGGCGTACGCGGAGGCCGGCGTCCAGCGCCGCCACTGGCTCGGCATGGTGTCGGTCGAGTCCGCCACCGCGTCGGCCGTCACGGCCCGCTGCTACGCCCTGGTCATCGAGACCCCGCGCGGCGGCCGCCCCGAGATCAAGGCCAGCACCCTCTGCGAGGACCGCATCGTCCGCGTCGACGACACCTGGCAGATCCAGGACCGTCGGATCACCCGCGACGACCTCATCTGACCACCCCCCCCAGGGCCGACCCGTGTCGGCCCACCCCGACAGTGCCCGCACGCGAATCCCCCGGCGTGCGGGCACTGTCGTATGCCGGGCGCACGAGTGCCGCTCGGGGGCGTCTTCGAGGGGCGGTGTGCCGTGGTTTTCAGGCTTCGCCGGGGTGCATCTGGCGACGCCGGGGTCTCGGCGAAGGCCCCCGCCGCAGGCCGTCGGCTCTCGCCCCGGGGCGAGAGCCGAATCCCGCGGAGCCGTGCCGGAGGCCGCCGGGCGAAGCCGCGGTCGACGGGCGGAGGCGGCCGTGGATCCACCCGAACGCGCCGCCACACCCACCTGGGCACGCCGCAGGCCGCCACACCCCGCGGGGGGGTGGGCGGCCTGCGTGCGTGGAGCGGTTGCCCGGCCGGAGGCCTACGCGGCCTTCGCCACCGGTGCTGCCCCCAGCTGCTCGTTGATGAACTCCAGCAGCAGGCGCGGGGTCGTCGCCTCGGCCACCGTGTCGTCGGAGAGCTGGATGTCGTAGTCGCGCTCGATGACGCCGGTGACCTGGAGGACGGCCAGCGAGTCGTAGCCGAGCTCGTCGAAGGGGACGTCGAGGACGTCGCCGTCGAGGTCGACGCCTTCGTCGACACCGGCGCAGTCGCGCAGGAGGGTGGTCAGTTCCTTGAGATTCATGGAAGTCGCCTTTCTGATAAGGGAATTCAGTCGTCCGCCGTGACCACGGCCGCCGCGTTGAAGCCGCCCCGGCCCCGCGCCAGCACCAGTGCCGTGCGGACCGGGCCGCGCCGCGCCTCGGTGACCAGGTCGAGGGCGTAACCCGCGGCCGGCGCCGGGACATTGACGGTCGGCGGGATCACCGCGTCCCGCACCGACAGCAGCGCCGCCGCCAGGTCGAGCGAGGCACCGCCCGCCAGCAGTCGGCCGGTCATGGTCTTGGGGGCGGTCACCGGCACCCCGTGCGCCCCGAACAGCGCGGTGAGGGCGTCTGCCTCCTGCCGGTCCAGCTCGGGCACCCCGGCCGCGTCGGCGAACACGACGTCGACCGCGGAGGGCGCCACCGAGGCTTCGTCCAGGGCGAGTTCGGCGGCCCGAAGCAAGCCCGGCGCACCGCCCCTGCCCGGCGCCGGGTCGAACGTCGCCGCGTATCCGGCGAGCCGCCCGTACACCCGCGCCCCCCGAGCCCGTGCCGCCTCCGCGTCCTCCAGTACGAGGATCGCGCCGCCCTCTCCGACGACGTACCCGGAGGCCTCGGCGCCGAAGGGGAGGTAGGCCCGGGACGGGTCCGCGACCGTGCTCATGCGGCCGCCCGCGAGCTGCGCGGTCCAGCCCCACGGGCAGATCGCGCCGTCCACACCGCCCGTGACGATCAGCTTGCTGCCCTTGCGCAGCTGCCGCCGCGCCTGGGCGACCGCGTCGATCCCGCCGGCCTGCTCGGTGACCAGGACGCCGCTCGGCCCGCGCAGCCCGTGCCGGATGGAGATCTGGCCGGTGTTGACGGCGTAGAACCAGGCGTACGACTGGTACGCGCTGACGTACTGCCCGCCCTTGCTCCACAGCGCCTGCAGCTCGCGCTGCCCGTACTCGAAGCCGCCCGCCGAGGCGGCGGTGACCACCCCGGCGGAGTACGGCGGCAGTTCGTCCGGGGCGGCGCCGCTGTCCTCGACGGCCTCCTTGGCCGCGGTGAGCGCGAGGCGCGTCATGTGGTCGGTCGCGGGGAGGAGGCGGTTCGGGACGTGCGCGGCGGGGTCGAAGTCCGGGACTTCACCGGCGAGTCGGGCCGGGTAGCCCGACGCGTCGAAGCGGGAGACCGGGCGGATGCCGCTGCGGCCGTCCAGCGTCGCCCGCCACCAGGCCTCCGTACCGAGGCCGTTGGGCGCGGCGACGCCGATGCCGGTGAAGACCGCGGTCGCGGTGCGGGTCGGCAGTGCGGTGGTCATGCGGCCGTACCTTCCTTCGCACGGCCCGGTCGCCCGGGCCTGGTGAGCACGATCGCGCTCTGGAAGCCGCCGAACCCGCTGCCCACGCTGAGCACCGTGTCGATCTCCTTCTCGCGCGCCGTGACCGGCGTGTAGTCGAGGTCGCACTTGGGATCGGCCTCGTGCAGATTGGCGGTGGGCGGCACCACGCCGTGCTCGATGGCGAGCGCGGACGCCGCGATCTCCAGCGAGCCGATGGCGCCCAGCGAGTGCCCGATCATCGACTTGATCGAGGAGACGGGCGTGTCGTACGCGTGCTCGCCGAGGCTTCGCTTGAACGCGGCCGTTTCGTGCCGGTCGTTCTGCAGCGTGCCGGAGCCGTGCGCGTTGATGTAGTCGACGTCGGTGCCGGGGATGCCGGCCTCGGCCAGCGCGACCGTGATCGCCTCCGCCATCTCGGCGCCGTCGGCCCGAAGGCCCGTCATGTGGTACGCGTTGGAACGCGAGGCGAACCCGGCGATCTCCGCGTAGATGTGCGCGCCGCGGGCGACGGCCTGCTCGTACTCCTCGAGGACGAAGACCGCCGAACCCTCGCCCAGGACGAAGCCGTTGCGCGACTTGTCGAAGGGACGCGAGGCGGTCTCCGGCTCCTCGTTGCGGTTCGACGTCGCCTTGATCGCGTCGAAGCAGGCGACGGAGATCGGCGAGATCGGCGCCTCGGTGGCCCCGGCGACCATGACATCGGCGCTGCCCTCGCGGATCAGCTCGACGGCGTGCCCGACCGAGTCCAGGCCGGAGGTGCAGCCGGTGGACACCACCGCCGTCGGACCCTGCGCGCCGAACTCCCAGGCCACCTCGGCCGCGAACGAACTCGGCACGAAGTAGTCGTACAGATGCGGTACGGCCCGCTCGTGGTCGACCAGCCAGGCGGCGCCGTCGTCGCTGACGGCCGCGTACTCGTAGTCCAGGCCGGTGGTGGCGCCGACCGCGCTGCCGATGGTGACACCGGTGCGGAAGGGGTCCGCGGCGGCCACGTCGAGTCCGCTGTCGGCGACCGCCTCACGGGCGGCGACGAGCGCGAACTGGGCGGCCCGGTCGAGTCGCCCGCCCTGTTCCTCGGTCAGCCCCTGGGCGACCGGGTCGAAGTCGACCTCGGCGGCGATGCGCGACCGGAACGCCGAGGCGTCGAAGAGCGAGATCGCCCGGGTCGCGGTGCGGCCCTCGGTCAGCAGGGACCAGTACTCCTTGGTGCCGACGCCCCCGGGGGCGACCACACCGATTCCGGTAATGACGACGCGTCGGCTCACCAGGCGTCACCTCTCTGATCGGTCAGCTGTTGCGACGAGTGTCGACGGGCCGTCTTGACCGGCACTCGACTCGTCTTGGAACGGCTCCCGCAGCTCCTCGGCCACCTCGCGCAGCAGCCGCGGCACGGATGCCTCCCGGACGAAGAAGTGGCCGCCCGGCAGGGTCTGCAGCCGGAACTCGGCGTCGGTGTAGTCCGCCCACTCGGCCATGTCGGCCAGCGGGGAGATCGGGTCGTCCCGCCCGGCCAGCGCGATCAGCGGCGTACGCAGCCGCGTCCCCGCCCCCGCCCGGCACAGCGACTCCCCGAGCCGCAGGTCGTCCCGCAGCGCGGGCACCACCCGCCGCCGCCACATCCCCACGTCCCGGCCCGCCGCCTCCGCCGGTACGGCGTCCAGGTCGACCAGCAGCTCCAGGAGTTGAACGTCGGACAGGCCGAGGCTGCGCAGCAGCAGATTGCGCAGATGCGGCGGCGGCACGGCGCCCACCACCACCCGGGCCGGCGGATGCAGCCCGTCCTCCTCCAGCGCCAGCGTCAGCGCGTGCGCGACGAGACCGCCGAGGCTGTGCCCGTAGAGCAGATACGGCCGGTCCAGCAGCGGCAGGATCAACTCCCGCAGCTCGCCCATGAGTTCGGCGGCGTCGGTGATCCGGGCCTCGCGCGAGCGGGGCCCGCGGCCGGGCAGCAGCACCGGCACCACCTCGGCGGCGTCGCCGAGTTCGCGCTGCCAGCGGGTGAAGGAGGAGATGCCGGCGCCGGCGTGGTGGAAGCAGAACAGCCAGGGCGCCGCCATCTCCGAGCTCGTACGCAGCCTCATGGCTCGATCAGGGCCACGGCCCGGGTCCAGCCCGCTCCCGCACCGGCGATCTTCACGGGGAAGCAGGACACCCGGAAGCCGTGCGCGGGCAGGGTGTCGAGGTTCGCCAGCCGCTCCACCTGGCAGTACTCGCGGCGCCGGCCGGCGAAGTGGGCGGGCCACAGCACCGAGCGGTCGCCGGTCTCCTGGAAGGTGCGGATCATGTGCCCGAAGGGGGCGTCCAGGCTCCAGGCGTCGGTGCCGATGACACGGACGCCGAGGTCGAGGAGGTGGTCGGTGGCGGGACCGTCGAGGCCCGCGAAGTCGGTGAAGTAGCGGGGCGTACCGGCGAATCGGGACGCGCCCGTGTACAGGAGCACGATGTCGAGCGGCTGCGGCACATACCCGGCGTCGGCGATCGCCTTGTCGATCCGCTCGACGCCGATGACCCCGGTGCCGACGTCGGAGACGTCCAGCACCACCGCCGGGCGCAGGAACCAGTCGAGCGGCATCTCGTCGATGTTGCGCGGCCGCCCGTACTCGCCGACCGAGCCGTAGTGCGAGGGGGCGTCCACATGGGTGCCGGTGTGGCTGGTCAGGGTGAGGGTGTCCAGCGACAGCAGTTCACCGCCGGGCAGGTCGGCGGGGTCGAAGTCGAGGCCGAAGTGCTCCTTCATCTCCGCCGCCATGTGCCGGGCCCCCTCGGCGGGCGTCATGATCTCGTGCACGATCGGGTCCGGCTCCCACCCGGCCGCGTCCACGGCGGACGACAGGTCGATGACTCGCAAGGTGAACCCCCAGGTTCGGTAGGAGAGTTGCGGGTGCACGGTGCGACCGCACGCTGGAGGACCGGTGGAGGACGACAAGCGCCGGACCCCGCCCTCTCGTGAAGGGCGGGGTCCGGCGCGAGTGCGTGCCCGGTGGTTCAGGCGGCGAAGAGGTCGAGCGTGCGGCGGCCCCCCGACACCGCCGCATCCAGGGAAGGGTCCCCGGCGAGCACCGCGTGGTGCAGCTGCTGCAACCGCACGGACGGGTCCAGGCCCAACTCCTCAGCGAGGCCGCGCCGCAGGTTCTGGTACACGTCCAGCGCCTGCCACTGCCGCCCCGAGCGGTACAGCGCCACCATGCACTGGGCGTGCAGGCCCTCGTGCAGCGGGTGACGTGCCGTCAGGGAGGTGAGTTCCGCGAGCAGTTGCATGTGCCGGCCGAGCCTGAGGTCGCAGTCGATGCGCTGCTCCAGCACCTCGAGCCGGCTCTCCTCGAGCCGCACCAGCTCGATCTCCAGCAGCGGACCGAGCCGTACGTCGACCAGGGCCGGCCCGCGCCACATGGCGAGCGCGTCCCGGTACAGCGCGGCGGCCGTGGTGTCGTCGCCGCGGTCGGCCTCCGCACGGGCGGTCGCCACGAGCCGGTCGTACTCGTGCACGTCCACCGAGCCGGGCTGCACCTCGAGCAGGTAGCCGCCGTGCCGGGTCGCCAGCACCTCACGGGCGCCGTAGGGGCTGTCGGGCCCGAGCGCCTTCCCGATCAGGCGGCGCAGCTGGAGGATGTAGGTCTGCAGCGTGGTCAGGGCGCTGCGGGGCATGTCGCCGCCCCAGATCTCCTCCATCAGCGTCGGCACGGGCACGACCTGGTTCGCGTACACGGACAGCAGGGCCAGGATCTGCCGGGGCTTGCCGGCGCTGGGGACGATCGATGTGCCACCTGTTTCGGCCATGAGTGGGCCGAGCACCTTGATCTCCATCGTGGGTTCCTCCGGGGTTGGATCCGCCGGACCTCCCCGTCGTATCGGGCCCGGCTGCAACACCTTCCGAAGCTCTCATCGGGCCGTGTTTCCGGCCAGTGCCGTCCTCCTGAACCCGGCATGCGGCTGTCCCTGTGACGAGTGTGAAAGTTTCATGCCCATCCGGTGACCGTGGCACTGGGGAGGGGCGGATTCCGGCGGCAGTGTTCTCCACGTCGGCCCGACCGGAACACAAGCGCCGAGGGGATCACACCCCGCCGCCGGACGTGCCGACGAATCCACCGACCAACCCACTGACCAAGGGATGGAAGACCATGACGGGGAACACGTTTGCCGCTGCCGCCGCCCACGACGACCTGGTGATCGAGGAGTTCGGCCGGAACACGACGGCGTACCAGGCACCGCTGATGACCCACATCTGCAGCGTGACCGTGCTGCCGGCCGCCGCCGACGCCGCTTCGTACAACGCCTGATGACGGCCGTCGAGTCCGCCGCCCCGCTGCTGGGGTTCAAGCCGCACCTGCGGGTCGAGCAGGTGCCCGGTGAAGCGGTGTACCTGATCTCGGACCAGCGGGTGACCGCACTGCACGGCGAGCAGATAGCCCGCCTCGCCCCGCTCCTCGACGGCACCCGCCCGCTGGACCGCATCGCCCGCGACACCGCGGACGCCCTGCCGCCCGGACAGGCCGCCCACCTGGTGCACCGTCTGGCGGACGCGGGCCTGCTGACCACCCGCGACCATGCGCCCGTCCCCGGCGAGGCCGCGGAGCAGGCGTACTGGGAGGCGGCCGGCCTCGACGGATCCGCGGCGGCGGAGGGCCGCGGATCCGGAACGGTCGGCGCGGTGTCGGTGGGCAGCACGCCCGCACGGGAGTTGGCCGCTGTGCTGCGGGCGGCGGGCCTGACGGTCCCGGACGAGCCGGAGGTTTCCGGCGGTTCCCTCACCGTCGTCGCCTGTGACGACTACCTCGACCCCGCGCTCGCCGTCGTCGACGCCGAGCACCGGGCGGCCGGGCGGCGTTGGCTGCCGGTGCGGACCGAGGGGACCGAGCAGTGGATCGGCCCGTTCTTCGGCGACCCGGACGGGCCCTGCTGGGCCTGTCTCGCCGAACGGCTGTGGCGGTCCCGGCCGGTGGAGGCGCACGTCCAGCGGATGCTGGGCCGCTCGGGCCCGGTGCCCCGGCCCTCGTGCGGCCTGCCCGCCGCGCGTCTCGCCGCCCTGCAGACCGCCGCCCTGGAAGCCGCCAAGTGGCTCTCCGGCTTCCGGCACCCCAGCCAGCTCGCCCTGCGCACCCTCGACGGCCTCGCCCTCACCGCCGCCCTGCATCCGGTACGGCGCCGCCCGCAGTGCCCGACCTGCGGCGAGCCCGGCACCGCGGCCGCCCAGGTGCAGGCCCCCGTGACCCTGCGCTCCCGTATCAAGAACGACACCGCGGGAGGCGGCCACCGCAGCCTCACCCCACGGCAGTTGCTGGGCCGCTTCGGCCACCACCTCGACCCGGTGACCGGCCTGGTCCGCGAGATCCGCCGCGACACCCGAGGCCCGGAGTTCTTCCACTCCTACTGCGCCGGCACCAACCCGGCCGCGGGCCAGGGCCTCGGCGCCCTCAGGGCCGGCCTGCGCAGTTCCTGCGGCGGCAAGGGCACGACCGCCCTGCAGGCCGAGGTCGGCGCGTTCGCCGAGGCCCTCGAACGGCACAGCGGCCACCTCGAGGGCGGCGAGGCGGTCGTCACCGGCAGCTACCGCGACCTCGCCCCGGCCGCGATCCACCCGAACGCCGTCCAGCTCTACGACCCGCGCCAGCACACCGACCGCGCCGCCTGGAACGCCCGCCACAGCAGCTTCCAGTACGTCTGCGACCCCTTCGACGAGGACGCCGAGACCGGCTGGACCCCGCTGTGGTCCCTCACCGAGAAGCGGCACAAACTCCTGCCCACCTCGCTGCTCTACTACGGCGTCCCGCAGCCCCCGGGCCACGTCTTCTGCCTGGCCAACTCCAACGGCACGGCCGCGGGCGGCACCCTGGAGGACGCCGTGCTCCAGGGCTTCCTCGAACTCGTCGAACGCGACGCCCTCGCCCTGTGGTGGTACAACCGCACCCGCCACCCCGCCGTCGACCTGGACGCCTTCGCCGACCCCTGGATCACCGAACTGCGCGGTGTGTACGCCTCGTTGAAGCGCGAGGTGTGGGTCCTCGACCTCACCGCCGACCTCGGCATCCCGGTCCTCGCGGCCGTCTCCCGCCGTACCGACCGCGCCCCGGGCGAGCCGGAGGAGATCATGTTCGGCTTCGGCGCCCACTTCGACTCCCGTGTCGCCCTGCGCCGCGCCCTGACCGAGCTCAACCAGATGATGCCGCACGTCGTCGAGGGCCTGGGGCCCGTTGCGAAGAGCAGCGCCGCCGACGACCCCGACGTCGGCCACTGGCTGCGCACGGCCACCGTCGCCGCCCACCCCTACCTGCTGCCCGACGGCTCGACCCCCACCGGGCCCGGCACGCACCCGTACACCCCCCGCGAAGACCTGCGCGAGGACATCGAGACGGCCGTGGCCCTGCTGCGTACCCACGGCATGGAACTGCTCGTCCTGGACCAGACCCGCCCCGACGTCGGCCTCCCCGTGGTCCGCGTCGTGGTCCCCGGCCTGCGCCCGCACTGGGCCCGCTTCGCCCCCGGCCGCCTCTACGACGTCCCGGTACGGCTGGGCAGACGCACCGAACCGACCAGGTACGAGGACCTCAACCCCGTACCGCTGTTCCTGTAGCGGCTCCCCACAGCCACCCCGATCCCCCCACACCCATCCACCCGGAAGGACCCTCATGCGCATCGACCGTCTCGCGGCCCCCGAACTCTCGGAGCTGTGGTCGCTGCGCGAGGACGTCACCGTCCGGTTCGACGGCGACGCCGCCCTGCTGCGCACGCCGTGGGGCCGCCGGTTCGTCCCGCGGCCCGCCCCCGCCGTCCGCGAGGCGCTGCGCCGGATGCTGCTCGGCCCGGTCTCGCTCGCCAACGTGGTGCCCGGCTTCCCCGGTTACGACGTGCCCGAGGAGCACTGGGACGACGCCTCGCGCGAAGTCCTCGCCGTCCTCGACGCCCACCAGGACGTGGTCGTACGCCATCTCGCGGCCGGTGCCGCCCTGTGCCTGAGCGTGGTGCCCATGGCACCCGAGGCCCGCTTCAGCCCGCCGTCCGCCGAACCGGACCCCGGCGCCCGCCTACGGGACGACGTGGCCGTACGCGACGAAGGGCGCACCACGGTCCTGTACGCCCCCCGGCTCCAGCACCGCCTCGAACTCCACGGCCCCGAGGCGGACCTGCTCCTGCAGCGGCTGCGCGGCCGCCCCGACGACGGCGCCGCCCCGGGGCACCCCCCGCCGGCCGTCACCAGCGCCGCCCGCTGCTACGCGGCCGCCGCCGGACTGCTCGCCGAAGGCGCGGCACCCGGCGGCGGAGCTGTGCGACGGACCGGACAAGGGCTACTGATCAGGGACGATGATTCTTTATGATCCGGGGCTGGAACGTGCTGTGACCGAGCACCGTGATCCATGGGGGAAACTTGAGCACAATCACAGCCGGCCGCGCGGACGGAGACACCGTCCCGGCCGGCAGTCAGGAACTACCGCCACGCAAGGCGATAGCCATCACGGCCGTCGTCCTCGTCGGCTTCTTCGTCATCGACGGCTCGTACGTCTGGGCCGAACACCCGCCCGCCTGGGAGCGGGTCGGCGCCCTGTCCGGTTTCGCCGGGATGCTGGTCCTGCAACTCGGCCACTCCTTCCCGCGGTTGTTCCCCTTCCTGACCCGCTACCGCTACGCGACCTGGGCCCTGCAGGGCCTGCTCGCCTATCTGCCCATCGCGGTGTTCGGAGCGGCGTGGGGCGGCATGACCGTGTTCCTCACCGCGTCCGCGGTGCTGGTCTTCCCGGCCGTGCTCGGCTGGCCGCTGTTCGGCCTGTGCGCGGCCGGGGAGATCGCGGTCTTCTACCACTACCGGCTGGGCTGGGCCGACACCGCCTACGCCGCGGTCGAGGCCGTGCTGATCCCGCTGATCGTGATCGGCCTCTCCCGAATGTCCGACATGATCGTCAAACTGCACCGCTCGCGCGCCGAGCTGTCCGAACTGGCCGTCGCCGGTGAACGGCTGCGCTTCGCCCGGGACCTGCACGACGTGCTCGGCTTCAGCCTCTCGGCGATCTCCCTGAAGTGCGAACTGACCTATCGCCTGCTCGCCGACGCCTCCACGAAGGCACAGGACGAGCTCACGGAGATACTGCACACCTCCCGCAAGGCCCTGGCCGACGTGCGCTCGGTCAGCCGCGGCTACCGGGAGATGTCCCTGTCCGGGGAGGCCGACGCGGCCGTGTCGATGCTGGCCGCGGCCGGTATCCGTACCGATCTGCACTACGACTGCGGGCAGTTGCCGGGCCCGGTGGACACCGCCCTCGCCGCCGCGCTGCGCGAGGGCCTGACCAACATGCTGCGGCACAGCAAGGCCGAGCGGTGCGTGATCGAGGCCGAGGTGGAGACCGGCACCGTACGGCTCGGCCTCGCCAACGACGGCGTGGGCCGCGCCGCCCGGCTCGCCCACTCGATCCCCGACGGCGGACTCGCCGCCCTGGAGCGCCGGATCGAGGCACTCGGCGGCTCGCTCGACCACGGTTGCGGCGACGACGGCTGGTTCCGGCTGGTGGCCACGGTCCCGCTGGCCGAGGAACCGGAGCCCGATCCGCGCTCCCGCCCCGCCCACGAGACCGGTTCCCCGACGGCCCGCGCGGTCGAGGCCGGCCACGCGGACCTGGTGCCGCGCGCCGCCGCGGCGATCACCCTCGCCGTCCTCGCCGGCTACTTCGCCGCGTACCTGGTCGTGTCGCTCTCCTTCGAACCGGAGGCCCCCGAACTGACCGGGGCGGTGCTCTGCCTCCTCGTGATCCTCGGCCTCCACCTCGCCGAATCGTTCCACTGGCGCACCCCGTGGGCGGCCCGCTGGCCCGGCCGCCCCCAGTACCTCGCCCTCGGCCTGCTCGCCGTCTTCCAGTTCGCGCCGTACCTGCTCTTCCACCAGAACTGGGTGGGCATCCCCGGCTTCCTCGCGGGCTCCGCCCTGCTGGTGCTGCCCGCGGCCGCCGCCTGGCCGGCCCTGCTCGCCGTGATCGTCTGCAACGACGCCGCGCTGTACGCGGTGGGCAACGCCGTGCAGGACATCATCTACGAGTCGGCGTACGACGTGATCTGTGCCCTCGTCGTCTTCGGACTGTCCCGGATGGCCCAGCTCGCCTCCGAACTGCACTGGTCCCGCGCCGAGATCGCCCGCCTCGCGGTCATCACCGAGCGCCTCCGCTTCGCCCGCGACCTGCACGACCTGCTGGGCTTCAGCCTCTCCGCGATCACCCTCAAGTGCGAACTGGTGCGCAGGCTCGCGGCGGAGAAGCCGGTACGGGCCCAGGAGGAGTTGACCGAGGTGCTGCAGATCGCCCGGCAGGCCCTGGCCGACGTACGGATCGTGGCGGGCGGCAACCACCGCATGAGCCTGACCACGGAGGCCGAGAACGCCTCGGCCATGCTGGCCGGCGTGGGTATCCGCGCCCAGGTCCGTCTCGACTGCGGCGACCTGCCCTGCGACGTGGACACCGTGCTCGCCACGCTGCTGCGCGAGGGCCTGACCAACGTGCTGCGGCACAGCCAGGCCAGACAGTGCCGGATCACCGCCGAGCGCGCGGCCGGTGCGATACGGCTCTCGCTGGTCAACGACGGGGCCGAGGGCCGCGGCAGACCCGTACTGGACTCCCACGACGGCGGCAGCGGCATCGGCAACCTGTCCACCCGGGTCAAGGCGGTGGGCGGCCGGCTGACGGCGGGCCCGTGCCGGGACGGGTGGTTCGAACTGGCGGCGGAGGTCGAGCTGGAGCCGGTGGGGTAGAGGGGGTGCGCGCGGTCGTTCAGATCGCGCGCAGCCAGCCCGCCTCGCGGGCGATGCGGATCGCGTCCACGCGGTTGCGGGCGTTGAGCTTGCTGACCGCCGAGGTCAGGTAGTTCCGTACCGTGCCGGAGGAGAGGTGCAGCCGGGCGGCGATGTGCGAGGGCTCATGGCCCTCCGCCGCCAGCTGCAGCACCTCCTGCTCCCGGTCGGTCAGCGGCGAGGGCCCCGAGTCCAGGGTGGCGAGGGCCAGTTCGGGGTCGATGACCCGCTCGCCCGCGGCGACCTTGCGGATCGCGTCGCACAGCTCGTCCGGGTCGGAGTCCTTGGGCAGGAAGCCGGAGACATGGGCGGCCAGCGCCCGGCGCAGGTTCCCGGGTCTGCCCAGGCTGGTGAGGATCAGGGTGCGGCACTCCGGGACCGAGGTGTGCAGCGCGGCCGCGGCGGTGATGCCGTCGGTGCCCGGCAGGTCGATGTCGAGAACGGCGACATCCGGCCGCAGGGCGAGCGCGGTCGGCACGATGTCCGAGCCGGAGGACAGCTCCGCCACGATCTCCAGCCCCGATTCCAGCTGGATCAGCGAGACCAGTGCCTTGCGCAACATATGCATGTCTTCGGCAATCAGAACTCGTACCACTTAGGCCCCCCGAGCCTCGGTCATGAGTCAGTCTCGGCCAAGTATGCCGCAAGTCGTGGCCAAGGCTGATGGCCAGATTCCGCACCGTCGCCACGCCTTCGGTCACGGAGCCTCCACGCAAGCTCCAGCAATCCTCCAGCCTGCCCTTTCATCCTCCGAGCCGCCCGGCCGCCGAACGGCCCCGGGGGAAGGGAGAGGCGAGCGATGACGAAGGAAACCCGCGGCTCGAATGGTGTGCTCTGACATGGCGCGGCGGAAGCGTCCAGGCCACTGGCGCCGCCGGCTCGGCCGCCTGCTGCGACCGGTGGGCGAGGCCCTCATGGTCTACGGCGGCGTGGATCTGTACCTAGCGGCGGCGGACGGCACCCGGGCCCGGCTGCACGGCCTCGACGACGGCTTCCGGCTGATGGTCGCCGCCGACGCGGACGGACCGCCGCCGGGCCACCCGGAACGACTGCGCCCGGATGTCCCGCTCAACCCGCAGGAGTTGGCCCTCCTGCACGACCTGCTGGACGGGGCGCCCGGGTTCCGCAGGTGACAGCACAGTTGATCTTCAAGTGTCCGTTTAGTGCCGGCGCGGAGAGTGGGGTGGACGACATCCGCGCCGAGCCCGACGGGGGAGCAGAGGGATGACACCAGCGAGGAGCTTCACACACGCTCTGGCCGGGCGGTTCGCCGCCGGCGCCGGGGACACCGCTCTGCTCTGCCTGGACGAGGAGGGCCGCCCCACCGCCCACACCTACGGCGAACTCGACGCCAGAGCCCGCACCGTGGCCGCCGCGCTGCACGGCCGCGGTGCCGAGGGCGCACCCGTCCTGGTCGCCACCGGCAGCGGCGCGGACACGGTGGCGGCCCTGCTCGGCTGCCTGTACGCCGGGGCCGTCGCCGTGCCCGTGCCGCCGCCGGACGCGTCCCGGGCCGCCGCCGAGCGCACTGCCGCCATCGCCGCGGAGACCGATGCCCCGCTGCTGCTCACCCACTCCGCCGACGCCCCCGAGTTCTCGCGCCGGCTCTCCGCGGCCGGGCGGCAGGCGGTGGTGTGCCTCGCGGTCGACAACCTGCGCGCCCAGAACACCGATTGGCGGCCGCCCGCCGTCGACGGTACGGACCTCGCCCTGATCCAGTACACGTCGGGCAGCACGGCCGCCCCACGCGGCGTCCGGGTCACCCACGCCAACCTGCTCGCCACCATGGAGAGCCTCAGGCACGCCCTGCGCACCGACCGCACCGACCGCATCGGCGGCTGGCTGCCGCTCCACCACGACCTGGGCCTGATCGGGCAGCTCCTGCACCCGCTCTGGCTCGGCGCGACCGCCGTACTCATGCCCCAACGTCTGTTCGCCGCCGACCCGTTGCGCTGGCTGCACGAGGCGGCCCGGCACGGCGTCACGGTCACCGCGGCCCCGGACTCGGCCTACGCCCGCTGCCTGGCCGCCGTCACGGACGCCGACCTCGCCCGCCTCGACCTCGGCCGGCTGAGGCTCGCCGTCAACGCCTCCGAGCCGGTCTCGGCGGTCACCCGGACCGCCTTCGGGCGCCGCTTCGCCAAGGCGGGCCTGCGCCCCGAAGCCCTGGTCGCGGGCTACGGCCTGGCCGAGGCGACCCTGCTGGTCAGCGTCGGCGCCCCGACCACCACCACGTTCTCCGCCGCCGAACTGGAGCACGGCACCCTGATCCCACCGACCCCCGGCCACCCGGTCCGCGCCCTCGCCGCCGGCGGCCGCCCCACCTCCGTCACCGTCCGCATAGTCGACCCCTCCACCTCGACGACCCTCCCGGACGGCTTGGTGGGCGAAATCTGGGTCCGCGGCGAGGCGGTGACCCCCGGCTACTGGCGCCGCCCCACGGAAACAGCAGCCGCCTACGACGCCACGACCACCTCCGGCGAACACGGCTTCCTCCGCACGGGCGATCTCGGCGCCCTGCTGGACGGCGAGCTGTACGTCACCGGCCGCATCAAGGACGCCCTCCTGGTCGACGGCCGCACCCTGCACCCCCAGGAGGTGGAGCGCCAACTCGCCCTGTCCGGAGCCCCGTTCGGCTCGGCGGTGGTACTGGCGGCGCCCGCCGAGCGCGAGCAGCTGGTCGCCATCCAGGAGATCCGCGGCACCGCCTGGAACCCCCGCCAACTGGCCGACCTCGCGGCCCGCGTACACGGCTGCCTGCACGCCGAGTTCGGCACCGCCCCGGGCAACGTCCTCCTGGTCCGCCCCGGCACGGTCCGCCGCACCACCAGCGGCAAGATCCGCCGCACCCTGATGCGCGACCTCTACCTCCGAGGCGAACTGCGCCCGCTGTACGCCCAGTTGGCGGAAGGGGGGCTGAGCCCGTGACCGCGCAGGACCTGACAGACCCCAGGACGACGACCACACCGCTCCTCCCCGCGACCGCGCCGCCCGCCGCCACGGAGTCGGCCCGCTCGCCGCTCGGGACCCGGGCTGCCCCGCGCGGGGCTTCCGCCGCAAACGCCCCGGCCGGACCAGACACTTCGGCGGCCCTTGCCAGTCCCCACCGTTCGGCCGTCGGCGGCCCGGCGGGCGGAGCCGATGTCTTTGCCGTCCCGGAGCCCCCGCCGTCGACCGACGTCCACCACCGCGCCGCGCGCCTCGAACACCGCCTCGGCGACCCCGGCGACCCCGCCAACCCCCTCGGCTTCCGAGCCCTGCTCGCCGCCGACGACGACTGTGAACTCCTGCCGGAGGCCGAGGAGTTGCTCGACGGCGAGGGGTTCGGGGCGGAGCTGGTGCCCGTGGCGCTGGGCGGGCGGCTGCACGATGCCGACGGGCTGGTACGGATGCTGCGGCCCGTCTTCCGGCGTGATGTCGCGCTCGGCTTCGGGTACGGCATCACCTCGCTGTTCGCCGCCGCTCCCGTCTTCGCCGCCGGGTCGCCCGGTCAGCAGGACACCGTGGCCCGGCTGCTCGCCTCCGGCGGGCGTGCCGCCATCGTGCACCGGTCCCTCGCGCACGGCACCGCGATGCTCCGGGGCGAGGTGGACGCCATGCCCTACGGCGACGGCTATCTGCTGCGCGGCCGCAAGGACGTCGTCATCAACGCCGAGCGGGCCGGCGCGATAGTCGCCTACGTCCGCACCGACCCGGCGCCCGGGCCCGCCGCCCACTCGGTGTTCCTGCTCGATCCCGGTCAACTGCGCGGCGAGGGGCTCCGGTTGCTCACCCGGCGCCCCACCACCGGCATGCGCGGCTGCCGTTTCGCCGGCTACGAGTTCGCGGACTGCCGGGTGCCGGGCGACGCCCTGGTCGGCGCGGAGGGCACCGGCGTACGCCTCGCCCTGCGCACCTTCCAGCTCAACCGCACCCTCATCACCGGCGCGGTGATCGCCTCCGTCGACACGGTGCTGCGCGCCGCCGTGCGCGCCGCCCTCGCCACCGGCACCCTCGGCAAGCGCCAACGCGGCGTCCTCGCCGGCGTGTTCGCCGACCTCCTGGCGAGCGACAGCTGCGCCGTCGCCGTACTCCGGGCCCTCTCCCTGCTGCCGAACAGCGCCCACCTCGCCGCCGCCGGCCTGAAGTACCTCGTACCGGACCTGCTCCGCGACGACCTGGAGGAGCTGGCCACCGTCCTCGGCGCCGGCGGCTACAGCCGCGACACCGACCAGGGCATGCTCTCCAAACTGCTGCGCGATCTGCCCGCCGCCGGCCTCGGCCACGCCGGCACCGCCTCCTGCCAGGCCGTCGTCATCCCCCAACTCCCCTTGCTGGCCCGCGAGTCATGGGGGACGGAACCCGAACCCCCGCCCGCCCTGTTCCGCCCCGACGCGCAGGTCCCCGCCCTCGACCTCGCCGCCCTCCAGGTGGCCGGCGGCGGCGACTTCCTGGCCGCCGCGCTCGGCGCCTCCACCGCCCGCCTCGCCGAGAACCGCACACCGGGCCCGTACGGCGAAGCCCTGCGCACCCTGGCCGCCGCCTTCCGCGCCGCCCTGCTCGACCTCCGGGACAGCTGCCGCGCCCTGGAACCCGGCGACCGCGCGGCACTCACCAGCCCCGCCATGCCCGCGCTCGCCGACCGGCACGCCGTGCTCGGCACCGCGGGCGCCGCCCTCGCCACGTGGGAACAGCGCACCGACGGCTTCCTCGCCGACCCCGCCTGGCTCGTCCTCGCCCTGCACCGGCTGGGCCGCCGCCTCGGCCTCACTCTGCCGCCCCTCCCCGCGGACTGCGTCGACCGCGTCACGGAGGAACTGCTGGCACGCTTCCGTGCCGGCCGCGGTCTCGATCTCCACGGGGCGCCGCTGGCGGAAGCAGGTGCGCTGTGAAGAGCCCGGCCGTGACCTCGTTGCCCTCCGTGAACACCCCGGCCGTGCCCCTGTCCCTCGTCTTCTTCGTTCTCCACGGCGCACCCCTGGCGGAAGCAGGTACCCCATGAACAGTCCCGCCGTAGCCCCGCCCCTCCTGATGCCCGGGCCCGACAGCCCCTGGAGCCGGGTCAGGCAGTCCATGGCCTGGCACGGCCATGTCGTCGTGCACGCGGCCTGGCACGACTGGCTGCCCGCCACCCTCGCCGACCCCCGGCTGCGCCCACTGCTCGGCGCCCGCGACTGGCAGCGGTTGCACGCCCTGACCGACCCGCAGGCCCGCGACCGCTTCGCCGCCTCCCGCCTGCTGCTGAAGTACACGGCCGGCGCCGCCCTGCAGACCCCGCCGGACGCCGTGGAACTCGCCTCCAAGGCGGGCGGACGGCCGTATCTGCGCGGCTGCGACCAGATCGAGGTGAGCCTCAGCCACACCGGCGACCTGCTCGTCGTGGGCCTGAACCGGCGCGGCCGCATCGGCGTCGACACCGAGCGCGCGGACCGCCGCATCCAGTACTCGGCGGTCGAGCGCCATCTGTGCACCCCGGACGAGCGCCGCCGCCTCGCCGCCCTGCCGCCCGAGGAACTGCAGCAGGACCTCGTGCACACCTGGGTCCTGAAGGAGGCGTACACCAAGGCGCTCGGGCAGGGCATGCGGATGGGCTTCACCCAGTTCGGCTTCGGCCCGGACCACTCCACCCTGCTCACCCCGCAGGGCGCCCCCGCCTCGCACGGCGAGTGGTCCTTCGCCACCTTCGAGCTCGACGGCGGCCACCTCGTCGGCGTCGCCTGCCACGACGCCGGCTACGGCGACGACGGCGACACGGCCGTCTCCACCATGCTCGACGAGGGCTTCCTCGGCGAGGTCGTCGACCTGGTCGGCCGCGCCGCCCACTGACCGCACGACGAAGGCCCCGCCTCGTAACCCCTGGGGAGGGGAGGAGGCGGGGCCTTCGGTTCAAGCTGTCGAGCCCGTACCCGCGTGGCGAACGCAGGCCGCGTACAGGCTCTGGGGTGCCGGTCGGGAGCGGATGAGAGAGGGCCCGCTCTGGTCCTTCCGGCGGTCAGATCGGAGAGTTTCAGCCCTTGAGGGACTCGACCTTGGAAGCAAGCGCCGACTTCTTGTTGGCGGCCTGGTTCTTGTGGATGACGCCCTTCGAGACGGCCTTGTCGAGCTGACGCGCGGCAGCGCGCTGGTACTCGGTGGCCTTCTCGACGTCACCCGCGGCAGCGGCCTCACGGGCCTTGCGGATCGCGGTCTTCAGGGAGGACTTGACGGCCTTGTTGCGCAGCCGGGCCTTCTCGTTGGTCTTGATCCGCTTGATCTGGGACTTGATGTTCGCCACTGATTGAGCCTTTTCAGGTTCAGGCACGGGACCGCACGGGACCCGCACCAGGTGATTTCTTGAGGTGTGCCTCGCGCTGAGAGGGCATGAGACACAGCCACCCAGGCTACCAGTGGCCCGGAGAATGGCCCAAACCGGTCCCAGGTCGCCCGCCGTGGGACCATGGAGCCTACGTATCGATCCGACCCGAGGCATAAGGCGCCTCAAGAGACAGGACCCTGCGTGCCCGCGACCCCTAACAATGTGCCCGAGCCGAGCCGTACCGACCCGGCTCTGATCCGCAATTTCTGCATCATCGCGCACATCGACCACGGCAAGTCCACGCTCGCCGACCGGATGCTTCAGCTGACCGGCGTCGTCGAGCAGCGGCAGATGCGTGCTCAGTACCTCGACCGCATGGACATCGAGCGCGAGCGCGGCATCACGATCAAGTCCCAGGCGGTGCGCCTGCCCTGGGCTCCGACCCACGAGCCCGGCAACACGCACATCCTCAACATGATCGACACCCCGGGGCACGTCGACTTCACCTACGAGGTCTCGCGGTCGCTGGCCGCCTGTGAGGGCACCGTCCTCCTCGTCGACGCCGCCCAGGGCATCGAGGCCCAGACCCTCGCCAACCTCTACCTGGCGATGGAGAACGACCTCACGATCATCCCCGTACTGAACAAGATCGACCTGCCGGCCGCGCAGCCCGAGAAGTTCGCCGAGGAGCTCGCCAACCTGGTCGGCTGCGACCCGGACGACGTCCTGCGGGTCTCCGCCAAGACCGGCCTCGGCGTCGACGCGCTGCTCGACAAGGTGGTCAAGGAGATCCCGGCACCGGTCGGCGTCGCGGACGCCCCCGCCCGCGCGATGATCTTCGACTCGGTCTACGACTCCTACCGCGGCGTCGTGACGTATGTACGAGTCATCGACGGCCAGCTCAACAAGCGCGAGCGGATCCGGATGATGTCCACCGGCGCCACGCACGAGCTGCTGGAGATCGGCACCAACTCGCCCGAGATGCTGGGCGCCGACGGCCTTGGCGTCGGCGAGGTGGGCTACCTCATCACCGGTGTGAAGGACGTCCGCCAGTCCAAGGTCGGTGACACGATCACCAGCCTGCACAAGGGCGCGACCGAGGCCCTCGGGGGATACAAGGACCCCAAGCCCATGGTCTTCTCCGGGCTGTATCCGCTGGACGGCTCGGACTACCCCGAGCTGCGCGACGCCCTCGACAAGCTCCAGCTCAACGACGCCGCGCTCGTCTACGAGCCGGAGACCTCGGCGGCCCTGGGCTTCGGCTTCCGCGTCGGCTTCCTGGGCCTGCTGCACCTGGACGTGATCCGCGAGCGCCTGGAGCGCGAGTTCGGGCTCGACCTGATCGCGACCGCGCCCAACGTGGTCTACCGCGTGATCATGGAGGACGGGGCCGAGCACACGGTCACCAACCCCAGCGAGTTCCCCGAGGGCAAGATCAACGACGTGTACGAGCCTGTCGTACGCGCCACGATCCTCGCGCCGTCGGAGTTCATCGGTTCGATCATGGAACTGTGCCAGACCCGGCGCGGCACCCTCCTCGGCATGGACTACCTGTCCGAGGACCGCGTCGAGATCCGTTACACGCTTCCGCTCGCGGAGATCGTCTTCGACTTCTTCGACCAGCTGAAGTCCAAGACCCGCGGCTACGCGTCGCTGGACTACGAGCCCACCGGCGAGCAGACCTCCAGCCTGGTCAAGGTCGACATCCTGCTGCACGGCGACAAGGTCGACGCCTTCTCGGCGATCACCCACAAGGACGCGGCCTACGCCTACGGTGTGCGGCTCGTCGCCAAGCTGCGCGAGCTCATCCCGCGGCAGGCCTTCGAGGTGCCCATCCAGGCCGCCATCGGCTCCCGGGTGATCGCCCGCGAGACCATCCGCGCCATCCGCAAGGACGTCCTCGCCAAGTGCTACGGCGGCGACATCTCCCGTAAGCGCAAGCTCCTGGAGAAGCAGAAGGAGGGCAAGAAGCGAATGAAGATGGTGGGTTCCGTGGAGGTTCCGCAGGAGGCGTTCATCGCGGTGCTCTCCAGTGATGACAGTGCGGGTTCGGGCAAGGGCAAGAAGTAACCAGCGGTAACAGCGGGTTACGGCACCAACCGGACACAACAGGGGCTCGTCGTACGAAAGCGCGGCGGGCCCCTACGCGTGCGTAGCGTCGCTCTCTGTACGAAGTGACAGGCCGCCGCCCCTTACGCACCGGCCGGTCGGGCTCTACCCTGATCTCTGCTCGATAGTTACTCGCGAGTTAAACAACGCCTCGTGAGTGAATACAGCCGCAGTGAAAAACAGCCGCACTTGAGCCAGCCGCGCTGCCGCGGGCCCCGGAGGATGTCGTGAGCGACACACAGACACTGATCGAGAACCGTCCGCCGAGCGTGGCGAACCTCTTCCTGGAGCGCGTGGCGGCCACGCCGGACGCCGAGGCGTACCGCTATCCGGTGGCCTCCTCCGGGGAGGGCCCCGACGACTGGAAGTCGCTGAGCTGGGGACAGGCCGCCGAGCGGGTCTACGCGATCGCGGCCGGTCTGATCGAGCTCGGCGTGCTGCCCGAGCAGCGCGTGGCGCTCGCCGCCTCGACCCGGGTCGAGTGGCTCCTCGCCGACCTGGGCATCATGTGCGCCGGCGCCGCGACGACCACGATCTACCCGCAGACCAACGCCGACGAGTCGGCGTTCATCCTCTCCGACTCCGAGAGCCGGGTGCTGATCGCGGAGGACGCGGCCCAGCTCGCCAAGGCGGTGGAGAAGAGGGCCGAGCTGCCCGCCCTCACCCACGTGGTCGTCATCGACCCGGCCGGCGTCGAGACCAGCGACTGGGTCCTGACCCTCACCGAGCTGGAGGCCCGGGGCGCCGCCCGCCTGGAGAAGGACCCCGACCTGATCAGGGAGCGGGTCGGCGCGATCACCAAGGACCAGCTCGCCACCCTCATCTACACCTCGGGCACCACGGGCCGCCCCAAGGGCGTGCGCCTGCCGCACGACAACTGGTCGTACATGGCGAAGGCGATCGCCGCGACCGGCCTGATCAGCGCCGAGGACGTGCAGTACCTGTGGCTGCCGCTCGCGCACGTCTTCGGCAAGGTCCTCACCTCGGGCCAGATCGAGGTCGGGCACGTCACCGCCGTCGACGGCCGCGTGGACAAGATCATCGAGAATCTGCCGGTCGTGCAGCCGACGTACATGGCGGCCGTCCCGCGCATCTTCGAGAAGGTCTACAACGGGGTCGCGGCCAAGGCGAAGGCCGGCGGCGGCGCCAAGTACAAGATCTTCCAGTGGGCGGCCGAGGTCGCCCGCGAGTACGCCAAGGTCGCGCAGGACAACTTCCGGCGCACCGGCACGGCGTCCGTCCCGTTCTCGCTCGGCGCCAAGCACAAGGTCGCCGACGCGCTGGTGTACGCCAAGATCCGCGAGGCCTTCGGCGGCAACCTGCGCGCCTGCGTGTCCGGTTCGGCCGCGCTCGCCCCCGAGATCGGCTACTTCTTCTCCGGCGCGGGCATCCACATCCTCGAGGGCTACGGCCTCACGGAGTCCTCGGCCGCCTCCTTCGTGAACCCCGGCGAGGCGTACCGCACCGGCACGGTCGGCAAGCCGCTGCCCGGCACCGAGGTGCGCATCGCGGACGACGGCGAGATCCTGCTGCGCAGCCCCGGCATCATGGAGGGCTACCACGGGCTGCCCGAGAAGACCGCCGAGGTGCTGGAGTCGGACGGCTGGTTCCACACCGGCGACATCGGCGAGCTCTCGCCCGACGGCTATCTGCGCATCACCGACCGCAAGAAGGACCTCATCAAGACGTCCGGCGGCAAGTACATCGCGCCCGCCGAGGTCGAGGGCCAGTTCAAGGCGGTCTGCCCGTACGTCTCCAACATCCTGGTGCACGGCGCCGACCGGAACTTCTGCACGGCGCTCATCGCGCTGGACGAGCCGTCGATCCTGCAGTGGGCCTCGGAGAACGGCCTCGAGGGCAAGTCGTACGCCGACGTGGTGGCCGCGCCCGTGACGGTCGCGCTCATCGAGGGCTACGTCAAGGAGCTCAACGGGGGCCTGCAGCGCTGGCAGACGGTGAAGAAGTTCCGTCTCCTGCCGCGCGACCTCGATGTGGAGCACGGCGAGATCACACCCAGCCTGAAGCTGAAGCGGCCGGTCGTCGAGCGGGAGTACAAGCACCTCATCGACGAGATGTACGCGGGCGCGCGGGAGGCGTAGGCGCGCGGCTGGGGCGGCCCTGGCACGGGTTCTGCCGGGGGCGCCCTGGGTGCTGCTGGGGGTGCGGGGGTCGTCCCCCGCAGTGATGCAGCCAAGCACCTCATCGACGAGATGTACGCCGGGACACGCGAAGCGTAGGGGGTGGCTCGGGACTGTTCGGCGGCTGCGGGTTCGTCGTGGCTTGTCGCGCAGTTCCCCGCGCCCCTGACGGGCGTTACAGGCGTCCCCTGGCGACAAGCTGGCGCAGTTCTCGGACCTGTTCGCGCAATGCGGGCAGGTCCGGGTCGTCGCCGTCGAGATCTCTCTCCAGTAGCGTCAGTCGGGCGCCCACCTCCCCGTAGTCCGCCTGTTCCTGGGCCAGTAACCGCTCCAACTGCTGGTTCTTGCGGTGCAGGTCGAGGAAGACGGTGACCTTCGCCCTGAGGACCCACGGGTCGAAGGGCTTGGTCAGGTAGTCGGCGGCGCCCGTGGCGTAACCGCGGAAGGCGTAGCCGGAGTCGTCGTCCGCACCGGTCAGGAAGATGATCGGGACGTCCTTGGTCTGGTCGAGCCGCTTGATGTTCGCGGCCGTCTCGAATCCGTCCATGCCGGGCATCCGTACGTCGAGCAGTACGAGGGCGAAGTGCTGGCGCAGCAGCGCCTTCATCGCCTCCTCGCCCGAACGTGCCCGTACCAGCGGCTCGTTGAGGGACCCCAGGACGGCCTCCAGCGCTATCAGGTTGTCCTCCATGTCGTCCACGAGGAGGATGCTGGCGCGCTCGTTGGTCGTTGCCTCAGCGCTCATGGTGAGTGTGCCTCATTCGGTGATTGGCGGGATCGCCGCCTCCACGGTCGTGCCCGGCTCCGGGTCGGCGGTGTCGGTGGTCTCGCCCGGGCCCTCCGGATCCAGGAGAGCGCAGACGACCGTCAGCAGCTGGTCGACGTCCACCGGCTTCGGTACGTAGTCGTTCGCACCCCGCCCGATGGACTTCTCGCGGTCTCCGGGCATCGCCTTCGCGGTCAGGGCGACGATCGGCAGACCGCTCCAGCGGGGGGTGCGGCGGATGGCGGAGATGGTCTCGTAGCCGTCCATCTCCGGCATCATGATGTCCATCAGGACGAGTTCGACGTCCGGGTTGCGCTCCAGGGTCTCGATGCCCTCGCGGCCGTTCTCCGCGTACAGGACCGGCATGCCGACGCGGCCGAGGACATGAGTGAGGGCGAAGACGTTGCGGATGTCGTCGTCGACGATCAACACCCGCCGTCCGGGCAGCACTTGACCCGCCCGGCCGGACTTCCACGCCTCCAGCTTGGTGGGGGCCGGCCAGGAGTCGTCCACGTCGTGCGAGGCGGCGGTGAACGGCTCGGTCGACAACTGCTCCGGCACCGGCAGCTCACGGTCCTCGGGGACTGGTCCGGTCGCCGCGTGGCCGGGGCTGACGACGGGCACGTACAGCGTGAAGGTGGACCCCTCGCCGGGCTCGCTCTCGGCGACGATACGGCCGCCGAGCAGGCCCGCGATCTCGCGGCTGATGGACAGACCGAGGCCCGTGCCGCCGTACTTGCGGTTGGTGGTGCCGTCGGCCTGCTGGAACGCCTCGAAGATCACCGGGAGTTTCTCGGCCGCGATGCCGATGCCGGTGTCGGAGACCGCGAAGGCGATCACGTCGTCGCCGCCCTCGCGGACGTGGATGTGCTCGGGGTCCTTGATCCGGTTGACGCGCAGCTCGACCCGGCCGGTCGCGGTGAACTTGATCGCGTTGGACAGGAGGTTGCGCAGGATCTGCTGCAGCCGCTGCTCGTCCGAGTACATCTCGCGCGGCACGTCCTCGCCGACCGACACCTCGAAGGCGAGCCCCCGGTCGAGGGTGAGCGGGCGGAAGGTGGCGTGCACGTAGTCGAGCAGCTTGATCAGCGGCAGCTTCTTCGGGCGTACGTCCATCCGGCCGGCCTCGATCTTCGACAGGTCCAGGATGTCGTTGATCAGCTGGAGCAGGTCCGAGCCAGAGCGGTGGATGGTCGTCGCGAACTGCACTTCCTGGTCGGAGAGATGGCCGTCCGGGTTGTCGGAGAGCAGCCGGGCCAGGATCAGCAGGGAGTTGAGCGGGGTGCGCAGCTCGTGCGACATGTTCGCCAGGAACTCCGACTTGTACTGGGAGGAGGTCGCCAACAGGGCGGCCTTCTCCTCCAGTTCGGCGTTCGAGCGCTGCAACTCGGCCTGCTGTTTCTGGAGTTCGTCCGAGCGTTCCTGCAACTGCATGGCCAGCCGCTGGGACTCGCCGAGCAGCGATTCCGTACGGGAGTTGGCGATGATGGTGTTGATGGCGACGGCGATGGTGTTCACGAACTGGTCGAAGAACGCCAGGTGCACATCGGAGAAGCGGGAGAAGGACGCCAGCTCGATCACACCGAGGAGCTTGTCCTCGAAGAGGATCGGGATGATGACGACGCTGGTGGGCGCCGCCTCGCCGAGCCCGCTGTTGATCTTGATGTAGTCCGGCGGTGCCTCCTCGACGAGGATCCGCTTCTTCTCGCGGGCCGCCTGCCGCACCAGGCCGTGCACCGGGAGGCCGCCGGTCTCGACCGTCGCGCCCTGCGCCGAGCCGTACCCGGCGATGAACGCGAGCCCCTTCGTGGGCACGGTGGTGCGCAGCGAGGCGCCCTCCTCGTCCGGGTCGGCCAGGAAGAACGCCCCGTACTGTGCGTTGACCAGCGGGGTCAGCTCGCGCAGCAGCAGGTCGGCGACCTCCATCAGGTCCCGGTGGCCCTGCATCAGGGCGGCGAGGCGGGCCAGGTTGGACTCCAGCCAGTCCTTCGCTCGGGTGGTCTCGCGGAGGTTGGCCACCATCAGGTTGATGTTGTCCTTCAGCTCGGCGACCTCGCCCTGGGTCTCCACGGTGATCGAGCGGGACATGTCGCCCTGGGCCACCGCGGAGGCGACCTCGGCGATCGCGCGGACCTGGGTGGTCAGGTTCGACGCGAGTTCGTTCACGTTCGTCGTCAGGCGCTTCCAGGTGCCGTAGACGCCCTCGACCCTTGCCTGGCCGCCGAGTTGGCCCTCGGAGCCGACCTCGCGGGCCACGCGGGTGACCTCGGAGGAGAAGGAGGAGAGCGTGTCGACCATGGTGTTGATGGCGGTCTTCAGCTCCAGGATCTCGCCGCGGGCGTCCACGTCGATCTTCTTGGAGAGGTCGCCGTTGGCGACGGCGGTGGTGACCTGGGCGATGTTGCGGACCTGTGAAGTCAGGTTGTCCGCCATGTAGTTGACGTTGTCGGTGAGGTCCCGCCACACGCCCGAGACGCCCAGCACCTGGGCGCGTCCGCCCAGCCGTCCGTCGGTGCCGACCTCGCGGGCCACGCGGGTGACCTCGTCGGCGAAGGCGCGCAGCTGCTCCACCATCGTGTTGACGGTGTCCTTCAGCTCCAGGATCTCGCCGCGCGCGTCTACGGTGATCTTCTTGGAGAGGTCGCCGTTGGCGACGGCGGTGGTGACCTGGGCGATGTTGCGGACCTGCGAAGTCAGGTTGAGCGCCATGAAGTTGACGTTGTCGGTGAGGTCCTTCCAGACGCCGGACACGCCCCGCACCTGCGCCTGGCCGCCGAGGTTTCCCTCGGTGCCGACCTCGCGGGCGACGCGGGTGACCTCGTCGGCGAAGGCGGAGAGCTGGTCGACCATCGTGTTGATGGTGGACTTCAGCTCCAGGATCTCGCCCTTCGCCTCGACGGTGATCTTCTTGCCGAGGTCGCCCTGCGCCACGGCCGTGGAGACGAGGGCGATGTTGCGGACCTGCGAAGTCAGGTTGTCCGCCATGAAGTTGACGTTGTCGGTGAGGTCCTTCCAGACGCCGGACACGCCCCGCACCTGGGCCCGTCCGCCGAGGTTTCCCTCGGTGCCGACCTCGCGGGCGACCCTCGTCACCTCGTCGGCGAAGGCGGAGAGCTGGTCGACCATCGTGTTGATGGTGGACTTCAGCTCCAGGATCTCGCCCTTGGCGTCGACCGTGATCTTCTGGCTCAGGTCGCCGTTGGCCACGGCCGTGGTGACCTGGGCGATGTTGCGGACCTGCGAAGTCAGGTTCGAGGCCATGAAGTTGACGTTGTCGGTGAGGTCCTTCCAGACGCCGGAGACGCCCCGCACCTGGGCCCGGCCGCCCAACTGGCCCTCGGTGCCGACCTCGCGGGCGACGCGGGTGACCTCGTCGGCGAAGGCGGACAGCTGGTCGACCATCGTGTTGACGGTCAGCTTCAGTTCGAGCAGCTCACCGGTCGCCTCGACGGTGACCGTGCGGGTCAGGTCGCCGCGGGCCACCGCCGTCGTCACCAGGGCGATGTCACGCACCTGGGCGGTCAGCCGGGACGCCATCGTGTTGACCGCCTCGGTCACGTCCCGCCAACTGCCCGAAAGGCCCGTCACCTTGGCCCGCCCGCCGAGCCGGCCCTCGGTGCCGACCTCGCGCGCGACCCGCGTCACCTCGCCCGTGAAGAGGGACAGCTGATCGACCATCTTGTTGACGGCCCGGCCCAGCCGGCGCAGATCACCCCGCAACTGACGATTGCCGTCGTGCAGGTCGACCCGCTGCGTCAGATCGCCGCCGGCCACCGCGTCGAGCACCCGCGTCGCGTTCGCCGCCGGCGCCACCAGGGCGTCGAGGAGCTGGTTCACATCGTTGACCCGGGAGGTCCAGGCGCCCTGCCCCGGGCTCGCCGTGACCCGCTCGTCGAGCCGGCCGTGCCGCACCAACTCCCGCTTCACACGCTGAACTTCACCGTTGAAGTGGGTGCTGCGGTCCATGATCTGGTTGAAGACAGCGGTCAGCTCGGCCACCATTCCGTGGCCCGTCTCCGGAATCTTCGAGAAGTCACCGTCCCGGGCCGCGGTCATCGCGGCGAGCAGCGGGCGCAGCTCCGATGCTCGTAGTTGTTCCGGTTTTTGTCCGTCTTCGAGCACACGCGTAGCACTGTTCTCACTCATGGCGGCCCACTTCGGTAACTCGGCGCTTATGGGCGCAGTCAGTCTGTCACTCTGTCGGCATCGACCGAGGCGTATTCGACCTAACCGCTCGGGGAGCTGTCCATGGGGGCCATTCCGATGCAACAGGAGACCGTTTCCTGTGCCTCCGATGCGCCTGCGCACCCGCGCCCGAGCGCACCAGGGAGCGCGCACCCGCGCGCGCGGGCGTGCACGACGCTGCCCGGCGGTCCCCTCGCACCGGGCTCCGCCCGCGCCCTCGTGCGCTCCGCGCTCACCGACTGGGAGAAGGACAGACTCCCCGGTTCCGAACGCCTCTCCGGCCGTCTCGTCGACGACGCCGTGCTCGTCGTCAGCGAACTCGTCACCAACGCCGTCGTGCACGCGGGCACCGACGTCGACGTCGAGTTCCGGCTGGAGGAGACGGCCGGCGCGCTCGTCGTGGAGGTCTCCGACCACCACCCCTCCCGCACACCGCGCGACTCGGAGGCCGAAGTGCCGTACGAGACACCGGAGTACGGCCGCGGACTGCGCCTCGTCTCGACGCTCGCCGAGTCCTGGGGCATCACCTTCCGCCGGGGCACCAAGACGGTGTGGGCGCGGCTGCTCGGCGAGAGCAGCACGCCCGCCGCCGAGATGGAGGCGTACGCCGGCCGGCGCGCCCTGGAGCGCGGACTGCGCGCCGCCGAGATCCTCGCCCCCGACCCCCAGCGCGCCGAGCGCGACCGCGACTGGCTCAACCGCGGTGCCCTGTCCTTCCTCGCCGAGGCCTCCGACCTGCTCGCCGGGCAGCTCGACGAGAACCTGGTCGCCGCGCTCGCCGGACAGCTGATCGTGCCGCGCCTCGCCGACTGGTGCGCCGTGTGGCTGGAGGATGAGGCGACCGGCCGCGGGGGCTGGGCGGCGGACGGCACGGGCGGGCCCGGTCCGCGCCTCGCCCGGGTCTGGCACGGCAGCGAGAACCGCATCGAGGAGCTGCGCCGGGCCCTGGAGAAGGACCCGCCGCGGCCGTCCGAGGGACTGCGGTCGGGGCCCGTCCCCTACCGCTGGCCCGGCGAGGCCTTCGACATGCGCGAGGAGCACGGCACGGCGCTCGCCTACCGCCTGATCGCGGGCGGCCGGCCGCTGGGCACGCTCGTCATCGGACGGTCCGGGCTGCTGCGCTTCCCCGACGAGGTCACCGGACTCGTCGAGGACCTCAGCCGCCGGGTGGCCCTCGCCATCGGCGCGGCCCGCCAGTACGCCCGCCAGGCCACCATCAGCCAGGTCCTGCAGCGCGGCCTGCTGCCCGCCGGCGTCGCCGAGATCCCGGGTGTGCGCAGCGCCCTCGTCTACGAGCCGTGCGACAAGGGCGGACCGAGCGGCGACTTCTACGACCTCTTCCCGGCCGGCGACGGCCGCTGGTGCTTCGCCGTCGGCGACGTCCAGGGCAAGGGCCCCGAGGCCGCGGTGGTCATCGGCCTGGCCCGGCCCTGGCTGCGCCTCCTCGCCCGCGAGGGCTACGGCGTCGCCGACGTCCTCGACCGCCTCAACCGCCTCCTCCTCGACGACGCCACGGAGGCCGCGGACGCCGCCGCCCGCGCCCTGGTGCGGCCGCCCGCCCCCGGCGACGGCCCGCAGACCCGCTTCCTCTCCCTGCTCTACGGCGAGCTGACCCCCTTCGACGGCGGCGTCCGCTGCACCCTCGCCTCCGCCGGCCACCCCCTGCCGCTGCTCCTCGGCCCCGACGGAACCGTCCGCACGGTCGCCCGCCCGCAGACCCTCCTCGGGGTCATAGAGGACGAGACGTACACCAGCGAGACCTTCGAGCTGGGCCCCGGCGACAGCCTCCTGTGCGTCACGGACGGCGTCACCGAGCGCCGCTCGGGCACCGCCATGTTCGACGACGGCGACGGCCTGACCACCGCGCTCGCCGGGTGCGCGGGTATGAGCGCCGAGCTGATCGCGGAGCGCATCCGCCGGCTGGTGCACGAGTTCGGCGGGAGGCCGCCGGAGGACGATCTGGCGCTGCTGGTGCTGCAGGCGGAGTGAGGAGTCGTACGGGTACTGGACAATGGAGGGCATGCCTTCCGCACTCCCCGACGGCGAGCCGGTCCCCGCCGACGGCGCACTCCCCGCATCCGCGCTCACCGGGGCCGCCGCCCGCCCCCTCGGCTTCTACCTGCACGTCCCGTATTGCGCGACCCGCTGCGGCTACTGCGACTTCAACACCTACACCGCCACCGAACTGCGCGGCACGGGCGGGGTCCTCGCCTCCCGCGACAACTACGCGGACACCCTGATCGACGAGATCCGCCTGGCCAGGAAGGTGCTGGGCGACGACCCGCGCCCGGTCCGCACGGTCTTCGTGGGCGGCGGCACGCCTACTCTGCTGGCCGCCGGTGATCTCGTACGGATGCTGGGGGCGATCCGTGACGAGTTCGGCCTCGCGCCCGACGCCGAGGTCACCACGGAGGCGAACCCGGAGTCGGTGGACCCGGCCTATCTGGCGACCCTCCGGCAGGGCGGCTTCAACCGCATCTCCTTCGGCATGCAGAGCGCGAAGCAGCACGTATTGAAGATCCTCGACCGCACGCACACCCCGGGCCGCCCGGAGGCGTGCGTCGCGGAAGCCCGTGCGGCCGGCTTCGAGCACGTCAACCTCGACCTGATCTACGGCACCCCGGGCGAGTCGGACGACGACTGGCGGGCGTCGCTGGAAGCGGCGCTGGGAGCGGGCCCCGATCACGTGTCGGCGTACGCCCTGATCGTCGAGGAGGGCACGCAGCTCGCCCGCCGCATCCGCCGCGGCGAGATCCCGATGACGGACGACGACGTCCACGCGGACCGCTATCTGATCGCGGACGAGGTGATGTCGGCGGCGGGCTTCGACTGGTACGAGGTCTCGAACTGGGCCACCTCCGAGGCGGCCCGCTGCCTGCACAACGAGCTGTACTGGCGCGGCGCCGACTGGTGGGGTGCGGGCCCGGGCGCCCACTCCCACGTGGGCGGAGTCCGCTGGTGGAACGTGAAGCACCCGGGCGCGTACGCGGCGGCGCTGGCGGCGGGCCGGTCGCCGGGCGCGGGCCGTGAGCTCCTGTCGGACGAGGACCGCCGGGTGGAGCGCATCCTGCTGGAGCTGCGGCTGCGGGAGGGGGCACCGCTGGACCTGCTGCGGGAGGAGGGGCTGGCGGCTTCTCGGCGGGCGCTGGCGGAGGGGCTGCTGCAGACGGGGCCGTACGAGGAGGGGCGCGCGGTGCTGACGTTGCGGGGGCGGTTGTTGGCGGATGCGGTGGTGCGGGACCTGGTGGACTGATCACTCGTGGGGGTGGGTTGCCCCCGGGCGGGCCCTCGCGTGGGCGTGGCCTGTTCCTAGGGTGCCGCCATGAACGACCGACAGCTGATCGAGTTCTTCGGCACGCTTGACGTCCCCGAGGGCATCAGGGCCGAGCTCTTGCGAGGGGACGTCGTGATGACGAGATCCCCGGACGTGGTGCACAACTGCACGGTGGCCGACGTCCAGGATGGTGTTCCGCGGAGCCGCTGGCGGCGGCTGCAGCGCCAGTACGTCGAGATGCACCGGGAAACGAGCGAGCCTGTCCCGGACATCGTGGTGCTCGAACGCGGTGCCGGGTTGGACTCCGGCCGCCTCGTACCGGTCGAGGCGGTCACCATGCTGGTCGAGGTCGTCTCCCGGGCCAGCGCGCACCGCGACTACGTGACCAAGCGATCGATCTATGCCGGGGCAGGTGTACCGGTGTACCTGATCGTCGATCCGGCAGCGACTGCATGCCGCGTGCTCACCGAGCCGTACGGCAGCGGCGAGCGCGCCGACTATCGATGTCAGCGCGACTGGAGGTACGGGGAGACGCTTCACCTGCCGGTGCTCGACACCGGCATCGACACCCGCGAGTTCAGGACTGTCCAGGAGCCGTGACGAAGTCGATCAACTCCTCCACGCGGCCCAGCAGTTCGGGCTCCAGGTCCTTGTAGGACCGCACCCGCGACAGGATCCCCTGCCAGGCCGCACCCGTGTTCTCCGGCCACCCCAGCGCCCGGCACACCCCCGTCTTCCAGTCCTGCCCGTGCGGCACCCGCGGCCAGCCCGCGATCCCCAGGGTCGCCGGCTTCACCGCCTCCCAGATGTCGATGTACGGGTGGCCGACGACCAGCGCGTGCTCGCTCGTCACCGACTCCGCGATCCTCCACTCCTTCGTGCCGGGGACGAGGTGGTCCACCAGGACGCCGAGACGGGCGTCCGGGCCGGGCGCGAAGTCCGCCACGATCGACGGCAGGTCGTCCACGCCCTCCAGGTACTCCACGACCACGCCCTCGATGCGCAGGTCGTCTCCCCAGACACGTTCGACGAGTTCCGCGTCGTGCCGCCCCTCGACGTAGATGCGCCCGGCGCGGGCAACGCGCGCGCGTGCGCCGGGGACGGCGACCGAACCGGATGCCGTACGAGTCGGGCGGACAGGGCCGGAGGCGGGGCGTACCAGCGTCACCACCCGGCCCTCCAGCAGGAATCCCCGCGGCTCCATCGGGAAGACCCGGTGCTTGCCGAAGCGGTCCTCCAGCGTCACCGTGCCCGCCTCGCAGCGGATCACCGCCCCGCAGAAACCGGTCCCGGGCTCCTCGACCACCAGACCCGGTTCCGCCGGCACCTCGGGCACGGGCTTGGGCTTCTTCCACGGCGGGGTCAGATCGGCGGAGTACTGGCGCATTCGGATGACGATAGGAGAAGCCCGCCCCTGACGTCGTACAGATCACGGAGACACGCCGAAACGGGCCGCCAGCTCGTCCCGCTGCCGTCTCACGAACCCCGCGTCGACCACCGCTCCGTGACCGGGCACGTACAACGCGTCCTCGCCGCCCAGGTCCAGGAGCCGGTCCAGCGCGGCCGGCCAGTGCGACGGTACGGCGTCCGGGCCCGCCTGCGGTTCACCGGACTCCTCCACCAGATCGCCGCAGAACACGACCTCCGGGGCGCCGGGGACGAACACCACGAGGTCGTGCGCCGTGTGGCCCGGGCCCACGTTCGCCAGGAGCACCTGCCGGCCGCCGCCGAGGTCGAGCGTCCACTCGCCGGAGACGTGGTGGCGCGGAGGCGTCAGCGCGTCCACGGCCTCCTCCGCCGCATCCGCGTCCAGACCGTTGCCCACCGCGTCCGCCCGCAGCTCCTCGCGCGCGTGCCGGGCCTCGAACACCGCGTCCATGCCCACCGCCCCGTACACCTCCGTGCCCGCGAACGCCGCCGCCCCGAAGACATGGTCGAAATGGGGATGCGTGAGCGCGAGATGAGTCACACGGTGACCGGCGAGCTGCTGCGCCTGAGTACGCAACCGTGCGCCCTCCGCGAGGCTCGATCCCGCGTCGATCAAGAGCGCCGTGCCCTCCCCGACGACCAGCCCCGCCGTGCAGTCCCACCCGGGCAGACGGCACCGCCCGACCCCCGCCGCCACCCGCTCCCACCCCAGCTCTTCCCAAGTCACCGTCATACCGCGACGCTAGCTGTACGACCCCGTCAACGGGGGCCGACCTTGCCCCGGGTGTACCCCACCGCCGTACACTGGGCCGGGGAACGCTGGCACTCGGACGGACAGAGTGCCAGGCGGAGCGCCTAGGGGACGACTTCTGGAGGTGTGCGCGATGCTGAGTGAACGACGGCTCCAGGTCCTGCGCGCCATCGTCCAGGACTACGTAGGCACCGAGGAGCCGGTCGGGTCGAAGGCCCTGACCGAGCGGCACAGCCTCGGGGTGTCCCCGGCGACGGTCCGCAACGACATGGCGGCCCTGGAGGACGAGGGATACATCGCCCAGCCGCACACCAGCGCCGGGCGCATCCCGACCGACAAGGGCTACCGGCTGTTCGTCGACAAGCTCGCCGGCGTCAAGCCGATGAGCCCGCCCGAGCGCCGCGCCATCCAGAACTTCCTCGACGGCGCCGTCGACCTCGACGACGTCGTGGCCCGCACGGTGCGGCTGCTCGCGCAGCTCACGCGGCAGGTCGCCGTCGTCCAGTACCCCTCGCTGACCCGCTCGACCGTGCGGCACGTGGAGCTGCTCTCGCTCGCCCCCGCGCGCGTGATGCTCGTGCTGATCACCGACACCGGCCGGGTCGAGCAGCGCATGGTCGACTGCCCGGCGCCGTTCGGCGAGGCCTCGCTCGCGGACCTGCGGGCGCGGCTCAACAGCCGGGTCGCGGGCCGCCGTTTCGCGGACGTACCACGGCTCGTCGAGGACCTGCCCGAGGGCTTCGACGTGGAGGACCGGGGTACGGTCTCGACAGTGCTCTCCACCCTCCTGGAGACACTCGTCGAAGAGAACGAGGAGCGGCTGATGATCGGCGGCACCGCCAATCTGACCCGCTTCGGACATGACTTCCCCCTCACCATCCGCCCCGTCCTGGAGGCGCTCGAGGAGCAGGTCGTGCTCCTCAAGTTGCTTGGCGAGGCGGGGGATTCGGGCATGACGGTGCGCATCGGGCACGAGAACGCCTATGAGGGACTCAACTCCACTTCGGTGGTGTCGGTCGGCTACGGTTCGGGCGGCGAGGCAGTCGCCAAGCTCGGCGTGGTCGGACCGACACGCATGGATTACCCGGGAACGATGGGAGCGGTACGCGCAGTGGCACGGTACGTCGGACAGATCCTGGCGGAGTCGTAAGTGGCCACGGACTACTACGCCGTTCTCGGCGTGCGCCGCGACGCGTCGCAGGAAGAGATCAAGAAGGCCTTCCGGCGGCTCGCGCGCGAGCTGCACCCGGACGTCAATCCGGACCCGAAGACCCAGGAGCGGTTCAAGGAGATCAACGCCGCTTACGAGGTGCTCTCGGACCCGCAGAAGAAGCAGGTCTACGACCTCGGCGGCGACCCCCTCTCGCAGGCGGGCGGCGCAGGCGCGGGCGGCTTCGGCGCGGGTGGCTTCGGGAACTTCTCGGACATCATGGACGCGTTCTTCGGTACGGCGTCGCAGCGGGGCCCGCGGTCGCGTACGCGCCGGGGCCAGGACGCGATGATCCGGCTGGAGATCGAGCTCGACGAGGCGGCCTTCGGCACGACGAAGGACATCCAGGTCGACACGGCGATCGTCTGCTCCACCTGCAACGGTGAGGGCGCGGCGCCGGGCACCACCGCTCAGACGTGTGACATGTGCCGCGGCCGCGGTGAGGTGTCGCAGGTGACGCGGTCCTTCCTGGGCCAGGTCATGACCTCGCGTCCGTGCCCGCAGTGCCAGGGCTTCGGCACCGTTGTTCCGACACCGTGCCCCGAGTGCGCCGGTGACGGTCGCGTACGGTCCCGCCGTACCCTCACGGTCAAGATCCCGGCCGGTGTCGACAACGGCACCCGCATCCAGCTCGCCGGCGAGGGCGAGGTCGGCCCCGGTGGCGGTCCCGCCGGTGACCTGTACGTCGAGATCCACGAGCTGCCGCACTCCACCTTCCAGCGGCGCGGCGACGACCTGCACTGCACGGTCACCATCCCGATGACCGCGGCGTCCCTCGGCACCAAGGTCCCGCTGGAGACGCTGGACGGCATGGAGGAGGTCGACATCCGGCCCGGCACCCAGTCCGGCCAGTCGATCCCGCTGCACGGCCGGGGCGTCACGCATCTGCGCGGCGGCGGCCGCGGCGACCTGATCGTCCACGTCGAGGTCCAGACCCCGACGAAGCTCGACCCCGAGCAGGAGCGATTGCTGCGGGAACTGGCCAAGCTGCGCGGCGAGGAGCGTCCCCAGGGACAGTTCCAGCCGGGGCAGCAGGGGCTGTTCTCGCGGCTCAAGGACGCCTTCAACGGGCGCTGACGCGAGCCGTGAGAGGTCACTGAATCGCGTTCATTCCTGAGGCACGTGCCAAGGGGACGGCCGGATTCGGACTTGTTCGGAGGACGTGACAACATGCCGTCATGTCCTCCGCGCTGACCGATCTCTTCCCTCATCCGATCGTGCAGGCCCCCATGGCGGGCGGTGTCTCCGTGCCGCATCTGGCCGCCGCCGTGTGCGAGGCCGGCGGGCTCGGGTTCCTCGCCGCCGGGTACAAGACGGCCGACGGCATGTATCAGGAGATCAAACAGCTCCGGGGGATCACGAGCCGCCCCTTCGGCGTGAATCTGTTCATGCCGCAGCCGGAGTACGCCGACCCCGGCGCCGTAGAGATCTACACCCACCAGCTGGCCGGTGAGGCCGCCTGGTACGAGACCGAGCTCGGTGACCCGGACAGCGGCCGCGACGACGGCTACGACGCCAAGCTCGCCGTACTCCTGGACAACCCGGTCCCGGTGGTCTCCTTCCACTTCGGCGTACCGAGCCGCGAGATCCTCGAGGCCCTGCGCGGTGCCGGAACCTTCACCCTGGTCACCGCGACCACCGCCGAGGAGGCGCTCGCCGTGCAGCGGGCCGGCGCCGACGCGGTGATCGCGCAGGGTGTGGAGGCCGGCGGCCACCAGGGCACGCACCGCGACCTCCCGGAGAACGACGGCTCCGGCATCGGACTTCTCTCCCTGATCGCCCAGGTCCGCGAGACCGTGACCATCCCGATCGTCGCTGCCGGCGGCATCATGCGCGGCGGACAGATCGCCGCGGCCCTTGCGGCGGGCGCGAGCGCGGCCCAGCTCGGCACGGCGTTCCTCGCGACGCCGGAGTCCGGTGCCAACGCCGTCCACAAGCAGGCGCTGACCAACCCCCTGTTCACGCGCACGGAGCTGACGCGCGCGTTCTCCGGCCGCCCGGCCCGCGGCCTGGTCAACCGCTTCATGCGCGAGCACGGCCCCTACGCCCCCGCCGCGTACCCCGAGGTCCACCACATCACCTCGCCGATCCGCAAGAAGGCCGCCGCGTCCGGCGACGCGCAGGGCATGGCGCTGTGGGCCGGCCAGGGCCACCGCATGGCCCGCGAACTGGCCGCCGGTCGGCTGGTCGAGGTGCTGGCCGCCGAACTCGACGCCGCAAAGACAGCGTTGTCCGCCAAGGGCGACCTGCGATGACGGCGCCGGTGTTCGTCGTCGAGCAACTCGAAGGCGCCGGAGGGCAGTTCGTCCTCGACGGTCCCGAGGGGCGGCACGCGGTCTCCGTGAAGCGGTTGCAGCCGGGCGAGCCGGTCGTCCTGACCGACGGCGCGGGACGCTACGCGGAGTGCGAGGTGATCGCCGCCGAGGGCAAGGACCGGCTGATCGTCCACCTGGCCTCGGTGTCCGAGGAGCCGGAGCCCGCGCCCCGTATCACCGTCGTCCAGGCCCTGCCCAAGGGTGACCGGGGCGAGCTGGCCGTGGAGACGATGACCGAGGTCGGCGTCGACGCCATCGTGCCCTGGCAGGCGGCCCGTTGCATCACCCAGTGGAAGGGCGAGCGCGGCCTGAAGGCGCTGGGCAAGTGGCGGGCCACCGCCCGCGAGGCCGGCAAGCAGTCCCGCCGGGTCCGCTTCCCCGAGGTCGCGGACGCAGCGACGACCAAGCAGGTTGCGGCACTTCTCGCCAAAGCCGACCTCGCCGCCGTGCTCCACTCCGACTTCGAGCACGGCAGCGAGCCCCTCGCCACCGCCGAACTTCCCGACCGGGGTGAGATCGTGCTGGTCGTCGGCCCCGAAGGCGGAGTTTCCAAGGACGAGTTGGCGCTCTTCGAGGAGGCGGGCGCGAAGGCGTACGTGCTGGGGCCTACCGTGCTGCGTACATCGACCGCCGGAACCGCGGCCGCGGCCCTGCTCCTGGGCCGCACCGGCCGCTGGTCCTGACACCCCAGGGATGAACACCGTGGAACTCGCCCAAGTCCGCCTCCTCGTAAGCGACTTCGCCGCCTGCTACCACTTCTACGCCGAAGTCCTCGGCCTCAAGCCCCAGTCGGGGGCGACCAAGGGGCCGTACGAGAAGTTCAGCCCGGCCACCGGCTCGGCGGGCATCGCCCTCCAGGACCGCTCGATGATGGCCGAGATCCTGGGCGAGCTGGGCGACGAGGCCTCCGGTCACCGCTCCCTGGTCGTCCTGCGCGTCGACGACCTGAACACCTACTGCGAACAGATCGCCTCCCGGGGCGCCACCCTCCTGCACGGCCCGTCCGCGATGACGGACCGCATGCGCGTGGCCCATCTCAAGGACCCGGAGGGCAATTTGGTGGAACTGCAGGAGTGGCTGCTGCTGCGCGGCTGACGGCGCCGACGCGGCGCTTTCGTGACCGTATGCGCTCTACCGCCGGACGGCACACGGTGGCAGGCTGCCCTCCATGGGGGCGTTGAGGCGGGTTTGGCGTCGGCCGCGGGGACAGCGGGTCGCGGCCGTGGCGGGGCTTGCGGTGGTGGCCGTGGGCGGGGTCGTGGCGTGTGATCCGGGTGGGTTGAACTCCGCGGCCGTGGCGTTCACCACCGATCAGACCGCGACCAAGGAGCTCGAGCGGCAGCACGTCGACGTGCAGTGGCTGAGCTGCACGGCCAACTACGGGAACAACAAGGCCGCGACGCCCGGCCAGACGGCGCCCTCGGCGAGCGAGACCACCGTCGCCAACGTCGACTGCCAGGGGCAGACCAAGGACGGCCGGGAGATCACCGTCACCGGCAAGGTCACCCGCGCGGTGGACGGCGCCTGTGTGCGCGGTGACCTGACCGCCAAGGTGGGCGGCAAGCAGTGGTTCCACGTGACGGGGCTCGGCAACTGCAACGCGACCCCCTCGCCGATCACCAACCCCAGCAACGGCAATGGTCAGCAGCCCGGCGCCACCGTCACCGTGACCGTCACCAAGACGATCTGGTGCAAGGGCGATCCGCAGTGCTGGCCCGTCGAGGGCAAGTGATCGGAACCTCTGTCCGCGGATGCCGCCCTTGCCTAAGGTGATCAGGTGACTGAGCCCGCAGCGACGGCATCCCCGGCGTCCCCCGCCTCCTCGTATCTCCGGTTCCCGCACGTGCACGGCGACTCGGTCGCCTTCACCGCCGAGGACGACGTCTGGCTCGCGCCCCTCGACGGCGGCTGGGCCCGCCGGGTCAGCGCCGACAACGTACCGGTGACCCAGCCGCGCATCTCGCCCGACGGCACCACCGTCGCTTGGACCTCCACCCGCGACGGCGCCCCCGAGGTGCACATTGCGCCGGCCACCGGTGGCCGCTCCAAGCGCCTTACGTACTGGGGCAGTTGGGGCACCCGGGTACGCGGCTGGACCCCCGACGGACAGGTCCTCGTCACCAGCGCCCAGGGCCAGGCGAGCTCACGCCGCACCTGGGCCCGCGCCGTCCCGCTCGACGGCGGACCGGCCACCACCCTGCCCTACGGCCCCGTGGGCGGGCTGGCGTACGGCCCGCACACGGTGCTGCTGACCGCGCCGATGCAGAGCGAGGCCGCCTGGTGGAAGCGCTACCGCGGCGGCACGGCGGGCAAGCTGTGGATCGACCGCGCCGGCGACGGGGAGTTCGTACGGCTGCACGAGGAGCTGGACGGGAACATCGAGCACCCCGTGTGGGCGGGGGAGCGGATCGCGTTCCTGTCCGACCACGAGGGCACCGGTGCCCTGTACTCCTCCCTCGCCGACGGCTCCGACCTGCGTCGGCACACCCCCCTCGACGGCTTCTACGCCCGGCACGCCTCCGGCGACGGCACCCGGGTCGTCTACTCGGCAGCCGGTGAACTGTGGCTGCTCGACGACCTCGACGGCGCCGAACCGCGTCGCCTCGACATCCGGCTCGGCGGGCCGCGCCCCGACCTGGAGCCGTTCCCGGTCAACGCCTCCCGCTGGTTCGGCTCGGCCGCCCCCGACCGCACCGCACGCGGCAGCGCGGTCTGCGTCCGCGGCACCGTCCACTGGGTCACCCACCGCTCCGGCCCGGCCCGCGTACTGGCCGCCGAGCCCGGCGTACGGGCCCGGCGGCCGCGCACCTTCCGCGTCGAGGGCGAGGAGTGGGTGGTCTGGGTGACGGACGCCGAGGGCGACGACGCCCTGGAGTTCGCCCCGGCGACCGGCCTCGCACCCGGCGCGACCCCGCGCAGGCTCGCCGCCGGACAGCTCGGCCGCGTCCTGGAGCTCGCCGTCGCGCCGGACGGCAGCCGCACCGCGGTCGCCTCGCACGACGGACGGCTGCTGCTCGTCGAGCGCGAGTCGGGCGAGGTGCGCGAGGTGGACCGCAGCGAGCACGGCGAGGTGTCCGGGCTGGCCTTCTCGCCCGACTCGGCGTGGCTCGCCTGGACCCACCCCGGCCCGCGCCCGCTCAGCCAGCTCAGACTCGCCAACACCACCGACCTGTCCGTCACCGAGGCCACCCCGCTGCGCTTCCAGGACTACGACCCCGCCTTCACCCTCGACGGCAAGCACCTCGCCTTCCTCTCCAGCCGCTCCTTCGACCCGGTCTACGACGAGCACGTCTTCGACCTCGCCTTCGTCGTCGCCTCCCGCCCGCACCTGATCACCCTCGCGGCGACCACGCCCTCGCCGTTCGGCCCGCAGCGCCACGGCCGCCCCTTCGACGCCCCGGACAAGGACGAGACGCCCGACAGCGAGGGCACCCCCACCACCCGTATCGACCTCGAGGGCCTGGCCGACCGCATCGTGCCGTTCCCGGTCGAGGCCGCCCGCTACACCACCCTGCGGGCCGCGAAGGACGGTGTGCTGTGGCTGCGCCACCCGGTGCGCGGCGTCCTCGGCGCCTCCCGCGCGACCCCCGACGCCCCCGACCCCAAGACCGAGCTGGAGCGCTACGACCTGGTCCAGCAGCGCATCGAGCATCTCGCCGCCGACGCCGACGACTTCGAGGTCAGCGGTGACGGCAAGCGGGTCCTCCTGTGGACCGACGGCCGGCTCAAGGTCGTACCCAGCGACCGGCGCGCCTCGAACGACGAGGACAGCGACTCGAACGTCACCGTCGACCTCACCCGTGTCCGGCAGACCGTCGACCCGGCCGCCGAGTGGCGGCAGATGTACGAGGAGACGGGCCGCATCATGCGGGACCACTTCTGGCGGCCCGACATGAGCGGCGTCGACTGGGACGGCGTCCTCGACCGCTACCGCCCCGTCCTCGACCGCATCGCCACCCACGGCGACCTCGTCGACCTGCTCTGGGAGGTCCAGGGCGAGCTCGGCACCTCCCACGCGTACGTCCAGCCGCGCGGCGGCCACGGCAACGGCGCCCGCCAGGGCCTGCTCGGCGCCGACATCTCCCGTCACGAGGACGGCAGTTGGCGCGTGGACCGCATCCTGCCCGCGGAGACCTCCGACCCCGAGGCCCGCTCCCCGCTCGCCGCACCCGGCGTCGCCATCCGCCCCGGCGACACCATCGTCGCCGTCGCGGGACACCCCGTGGACCCGGTGACCGGCCCCGGCCCGCTCCTGGTCGGCACGGCGGGCAAGCCGGTGGAGCTGACGATCTCTCCCTCCGGCGGCGGCGACGTACGGCACGCGGTGGTCGTACCGATCGCGGACGAGGTGCCGCTGCGCTACCACGCCTGGGTCGCCGACCGCCGCGCCTACGTCCACGAGAAGTCCGGCGGCCGGCTCGGCTATCTCCACGTCCCCGACATGCAGGCGCCCGGCTGGGCCCAGATCCACCGCGACCTGCGCGTCGAGGTCGCCCGCGAGGGCCTCGTCGTCGACGTCCGCGAGAACGCCGGCGGCCATACCTCCCAACTGGTCGTCGAGAAGCTCGCCCGCCGGATCGTCGGCTGGGGCATGCCCCGCGGCATGCAGCCCTACAGCTACCCCGAGGACACGCCACGCGGCCCCGTCGTAGCCGTCGCCAACGAGTGGTCCGGCTCCGACGGCGACATTGTCAACGCAGCGATCAAGGCCCTCGGCATCGGCCCGGTCGTCGGCACCCGCACCTGGGGCGGCGTGATCGGCATCGACAGCCGCTACCGCCTGGTCGACGGCACACTGATCACCCAGCCCAAGTACGCGATCTGGCTGGAGGGTTACGGCTGGGGCGTGGAGAACCGCGGGGTCGATCCGGACGTGGAGGTCGTGCAGCGCCCGCAGGACTACGGGGCGGGGAGGGACGCGCAGTTGGACGAGGCCGTACGGATCGCGCTGGCCGCTCTGGAGGAGACCCCGGCGAAGACACCACCGAGCCTGGACTGACGTCCCTCGATACGATGCCCCCGTACTCGATCAACCGGCCCGAGGAGAACGAATGTCAGGGGAGCCGCAGGACGACTGCCTGTTCTGCAAGATCGCCGAGGGGCATGTCCCGGCGACGATCGTCCGCGAGACAGAAACCACCGTCGCCTTCCGGGACATCAACCCGCAGGCCCCCACGCACGTCCTCGTGATCCCCAAGGCGCACTACAAGAACGCCGCCGAGCTCGCGACCGCCGAACCCGCCCTCGCCGCCGACGTCCTCCGCGAAGCCCAGTCCGTCGCCGACGAGGACAAGCTGGAGAGCTACCGCATCGTCTTCAACACCGGCCCCGGCGCCGGCCAGACCGTCTGGCACGCCCACGCACACGTCCTCGGCGGCCGCGGCCTGCAGTGGCCCCCCGGATAACCCACCGTGTCCGTACGTGAATTGGTGGTCCTCGGCACCGCCAGCCAGGTCCCGACCCGGCACCGCAACCACAACGGCTACCTGCTGCGCTGGGACGGCGAGGGCATCCTCTTCGACCCCGGCGAGGGCACGCAGCGCCAGATGCTGCGCGCCGGGGTCGCCGCGCACGACCTGAACCGCATCTGCATCACCCACTTCCACGGTGACCACTCCCTGGGCCTCGCGGGCGTCGTCCAGCGCATCAACCTGGACCGGGTGCCGCACGAGATCACCGCGCACTACCCGAAGTCCGGACAGCGCTTCTTCAACCGCCTGCGCTACGCCACCGCCTACCGCGAGACGGTCCAGCTCACCGAGGCCCCGGTCGACGCGGACGGCCCCGCGGCCGTCACACCCTCGTACACCCTCGAAGCGGTCAAGCTCTCGCACCCCGTCGAGTCCTACGGCTATCGGCTGATCGAACCCGACGGCCGCCGCATGCTGCCGGACCGCCTCGCCGCGCACGGCATCAAGGGCCCGGACGTCGGCCGCATCCAGCGCGAGGGCGTCGTCGACGGCGTGCGACTGGAGGACGTCAGCGAGGTGCGCCGCGGCCAGCGGTTCGCGTTCGTCATGGACACCCGCCTCTGCGACGGCGTGCACGCGCTGGCGGACGGCTGCGACATGCTCGTCATCGAGTCGACGTTCCTCGACGAGGACACCGACCTCGCCGTCGAACACGGCCACCTGACCGCGGGCCAGGCGGCGGCGGTCGCGCGCGAGGCGGGCGTACGGCATCTGGTGCTCACGCACTTCAGCCAGCGCTACACCGACCCCGACGAGTTCGAGCGGCAGGCACGGGCGGCGGGCTTCGAGGGCGAGCTGACGGTGGCGCACGACCTGCTGCGGGTGCCGGTTCCGAAACGGCGGTAAAACACCCGTACGATGCTGCGATGCCCCTCCCCAAAGCAGAACTGCACCTCCACATCGAAGGCACCCTGGAGCCGGAGCTCGCCTTCGAGCTGGCCGCCCGCAACGGCGTCGAGCTGCCGTACGCCGACACCGACGAGCTCCGCAAGGCGTACGACTTCGAGGACCTCCAGTCCTTCCTGAACCTGTACTACGAGCTCATGGCCGTCCTGCGCACCGAGCGGGACTTCGAGGACCTCGCGAACGCCTACCTCGCCCGCGCCGCCGCGCAGGGCGTCCGGCACGCGGAGATCTTCTTCGACCCGCAGGCGCACATCGCACGGGGCGTGGGGATGGGCACGGTCGTGGAGGGCCTGTGGCGCGCGCTGGGGAGCAGCGAGGCGAACCACGGCATCTCCACCAAGCTGATCCTCTGCTTCCTGCGCGACGAGTCCGCCGAGTCCGCACGGCAGACCCTCGAGGCGGCCAAGCCCTACCTGGACCGGATCACCGGCATCGGCCTCGACTCGGCCGAGGTCGGTCACCCGCCGGTGAAGTTCCGCGAGGTGTACGAGGCCGCGGCGGAGCTGGGGCTGCGGCGGGTGGCGCACGCGGGGGAGGAGGGCCCGCCGGAGTACATCACGGAGGCCCTCGACGTCCTCGGTATCGAGCGCGTCGACCACGGGCTGCGGTGCATGGAGGACCCGGCCCTGGTCGCCCGCCTGGTCCGCGACCGCATCCCGCTGACCCTCTGCCCCCTCTCCAACGTCCGCCTGCGCACGGTCGACACCCTCGCCGACCACCCGCTGCCGGCCATGCTCGACGCGGGCCTGCTCTGCACGGTCAACTCCGACGACCCGGCCTACTTCGGCGGCTACGCGGGCGACAACTTCGACGCGGTGCACAACACCCTGGGGTTGTCCCACGACCGGCTTCGCGAACTGGCCCGCAACTCCTTCCTTGCGTCCTTCCTGGACGACGACGAGGAGCGGCGGGCGCGATACCTCGCCGAGGTGGAGGCGTACGCCTTCTAGGCGGCCGTCGTGTCGTAGGCGTGCTGTTGGGCAGGCGCCTCCACCGGGATCTCGACGACCGGGAGGGGGCGCCTTCCCGTTCCCCGGGCCACGGCCGTCATCGGTACGGCGACCACCAGCAGCCCGACGGCGAGCGCCACACCCATCACCGGGAACCCGGCCTGCGCCGACAGCACACTGCCCGTCAGCGGTCCCGCGGCGGTCCCCAGCGAGGACGCCGAACCGACCAGCACCGCCCAACGGCCGCGCGGGTCCAGGGAGGCGGCCAGTCCGATCACGTACGACAGCACGACCGGGTACAGCAGGTTCCAGGCGATCTCGCCGGTCGCGAAGGTCGTCAGGTCGGTCGCGGATGCGCTGAGCACGATGCAGGCCGAGATCAGAGCCGTACCGGTCCCGATGGGCACCGCCAGGCCGAGCCGCGGCCCGACCGCGCCCGCGCCGACGACTCCCAGCAGTCCCGCGCCGAGCGCCACCGCGAAGACCGCGCCGACGGTGGTCTCGGGCAGGTGCGCCTGGGTGAGGCCGATGCGGCCGCTGACGCCCCAGAGGGCGTTCTGCGCAAGGGACCAGCACAGCAGGGTGGCGGCGAGGACGAGACCCGAGCGGGGGTGGGGGAGGGGCGTCCTGTCGTGCTGCCCGGTCCGCGGGGCGGCGGTACGGACCGGGAGACGGCCCGTCAGGGGCCATACGGCGAGCGCGGTGAGTGCGATGGCGGCCAGGGGTTGTCCGTGGCCTGCCCCGAGGTGCGGCACGGTCAGATACACGACGCCCGCGAGCGCCGAGACGCAGAGCAGGCCGAGCGTGGTCACCCGGTGCGGATCCGGCTGGGCGGCGATCCCGGTGGCGGCGACCGTCGTGGCCGTACCGGACCCGAAACCGCCGACCAGCGCGCCCACGACGACGGCCGGGACGGCACTGCTGAGCGCGGCACCGCCGTAGCCGACGACCGCGAGGACGAGCCCGATGCGGGCGAGCGTGCGCGGGCCGACACGGTCGACGCGGGAGGCGAGCAGGAACCCGGCCGCGGCCGAACTCAGCAGCAGCGCACTGCCGATGGCACCCGCCTGCGTGGCGGACACCGCAAGCCCCGAGTCGAGGCGGCCGACGGTGGTCGGCAGCAGATACGGAGCGAGATACCCGGCCGTGAAAAGGGCGACGAGGGGCCAGGGGGTGGTGCGAGGGGCGAACACGGGCGTTCCCAGGGCATGCGAAAGAAGCGGCTCAAGAAAGGGGTTGGGCGACGACCGTCGACGGACAGGAACGCGCGAAGAATTTGTATCAAGCACGCGGTTGCTGAAGAAGACCGGGGGGTGTGATGTGGCGCACGTTGCGTTTGAGGTGGGAGAGGCCGGGTAGACGAGCGGCCTTTCAGGATGTTCGGGCTAGCGCCAGTGAGCCGCGCCGCCGGCCCCCGGAGCCGTCGCCTCGATCTTCGCCCTGATCTCCCGCATCACCGCCACGATCCGCTCCTCGTGCTCCGGCGTCAGCCGGGCCACCGGTACCGAGCAGCTGATCGCGTCCTGCGCCGGGGCGTCGTAGCGCAGGGCGAAGCCGAAACCGACGATGCCGAGGACGCCCTCCTCGCGGTCGACCGAGTAGCCGCGGACGCGGACCCGCGCGAGGTCGGCCGCGAGTGACTGCCTGCTGGTGTGCGTGTTGGGCGTGAGCGCCTCGTACGGCCCCTCGGGCAGCCGCTCGTCGGGCCGTTCCGCGAGCAGTGCCTTGCCCAGCGCGCCCACGTGCGCCGGCAGCCGTCGCCCCACCCGGCTGATCGTCCGCAGGTACTCGTGCGACTCCCGCGTCGCGAGGTACGCCACGTCCGGCCCGTCGAGCCGCCCCAGGTGGATGGTCTCGCCGAGCGCCTCCGACGCCTCGTCCAGATACGGCCGTACGACACGCACGCGCGGGTCGGAGTCCAGATAGCTCGTGCCGGTGAGCAGGGCGTGGATGCCGATGCCGTACAGCGAGCCGGTGATGTCCGTACGCACCCAGCCCCGGCCGATCAGGGTCTGCAGCAGCGCGTACATCGAACTGCGCGGCACACCCAGCTCGTCCGCCAGCTCCTGCAGCCGGGCCGGACGGTCGCCGCGCGCGGCGAGCAGTTCCAGCAGCTCGACCGTCCGCGCGGCCGACTTCACCTCGCGGACGCCCCCGGTCTCGCTCACGGCCCCGCCATCCGTCTCCGACATGAGCCGATCGTAATCGGGCACCCCCGACCCATTGACGCCCGATGTTCGCGTATCTAACCTCCATCTTCATGCATGGATGATGTCTACATAGGGAGATGGACGAGGGTGAGCCCCGATACGGACACGGTCCGGCGGTTGCGGGACGGCATGGTGGGCGGCGTGCTGTCGTTCCCGCTCACGAGCTTCCACGACGACGGCTCCCTCGACGTCGACGGCTTCCGCGCCCATGTCGCGGCGCAGGTCGCCACCGCCCCCGGCGCCGTCTTCCCCGCCTGCGGCACCGGCGAGTTCTTCTCGCTGGACGAGGACGAGTACCGGCAGGTCGTGACCGTCGCCGTGGAGGAGGCGAGCGGGCGCGTGCCCGTCGTCGCCGGCATCGGCTACGGCTGGGCGCAGGCCGTACGGTTCGCCCGCATCGCCGAGGAGGCCGGCGCCGACGCGCTCCTCGTCCTCCCGCACTATCTGGTCGCCGCCCCGCAGGACGGCCTGGTCGCCCAGCTGGAGCAGATCGCCGCCCGCACCCGGCTCCCGCTCATCGCCTACCAGCGCGGCCAAGTCGCCTTCACCGCAACCTCGTTGAGGCGCATCGCCGACATCCCGAACGTCATCGGCCTCAAGGACGGCCACAGCGACCTGGACCGCCTGCAGCGCCTCACCCTCGCCGCCCCCGAGGGCTTCCTCTTCTTCAACGGCGCCTCGACCGCCGAGATCCAGGCCCGCGCCTACGCCACCGTCGGCGTCCCCGCCTACTCCTCCGCCGTCCACGCCTTCGCGCCCGAGATCGCGAACGCCTTCTTCGGCGCCCTGCGCGACGGCGACGACAAGGCGGTGGAGCGGCTGCTGCGCGACTTCTACGTCCCGCTCGTCGAACTCCGCGACCGGGTACCGGGATACGCCGTGTCGCTGGTGAAGGCGGCGGCCCGGCTGCGCGGCCGCCCCGTCGGCCCCGTCCGCGCCCCGCTCACCGACCCGTCGGCCGCCGACCTGGCCGACCTCAAGACCCTCCTGACCGCCGGACTCGACCTCGTGGGAGCAGCGCTGTGAACCTCACGATCACCGATGTACGGCTGACGCCGATCCTGGTCGCCGACCCGCCGCTGCTCAACACGCAGGGCGTGCACCAGCCGTACACCCCACGGCTGATCGTCGAGGTGGTGACGGCCGACGGGATCACGGGTGTCGGCGAGACGTACGGCGACACCAAGTACCTGGAGCTCGCCCGCCCCTTCGCCGAGAAGCTCGTCGGCCGCCAAGTGTCCGACCTGAACGGCCTGTTCACCGTTGCCGACGAGGTCGCCGTCGACGACTCCCGGGTATCCGGCCAGGTCGACGTCGGCGGACTGCGCGGCGTCCAGACCGCAGACAAACTGCGGCTGTCCGTGGTCTCCGGCTTCGAGGTCGCCTGTCTCGACGCCCTCGGCAAGGCGCTCGGGCTGCCGGTGCACGCGCTGCTCGGCGGCAAGGTGCGGGACGCGGTGGAGTACAGCGCGTACCTGTTCTACAAGTGGGCCGACCACCCCGAAGGCGTGGCCTGCGAGAAGGACGACTGGGGCGCCGCCGTCGACCCGGCCGGGGTGGTGGAGCAGGCCCGGCTGTTCAAGGAGCGGTACGGGTTCACGTCGTTCAAGCTCAAGGGCGGTGTGTTCCCGCCGGACGAGGAGATCGCCGCGATCCTGGCCCTTGCCGAGGCCTTCCCCGGGCACCCGCTTCGTCTGGACCCCAACGGCGCCTGGTCCGTGGAGACTTCGCTGAAGGTGGCGAAGGAGCTCGGCGACGTCCTCGAGTACCTGGAGGACCCGGCGCTCGGCACGCCCGCGATGGCCGAGGTCGCCGCGCGGACCAGTGTGCCGCTGGCCACCAACATGTGCGTGACGACCTTCGCCGAGATCAAGGAGGCGTTCACGAAGGACGCCGTCCAGGTCGTCCTCTCCGACCACCACTACTGGGGCGGTCTGCGCAACACCCAGCAACTGGCCGCCATCTGCCGGACGTTCGGCGTCGGGGTCTCCATGCACTCCAACACCCACCTGGGGATCAGCCTGGCCGCGATGACCCACGTCGCGTCGACCGTCCCGGGCCTCCACCACGCCTGCGACTCCCACTACCCCTGGCAGTCGGAGGACGTCCTCACCGAACGCCTGACCTTCGAGTCCGGCAAGCTCACCGTCTCCGACGCACCGGGCCTCGGCATCGAACTCGACCACGACAAGCTGCAGTTCCTGCACCAGCGCTGGCTCGACGACGATGGTTCGCTGCGCGAGCGCGACGATGCGGCGGCGATGCGGGTTGCCGAGCCGGGGTGGGCGACGCCGACCGTGCCGCGCTGGTAGCGCCGGGTTTTCCTCGCCCCTACACCCACCCGCCGTCCAATCAGCGATCCGCAAGAAGCGGCGCCCGGTGCTCGTCGCGCTGCTGGTCCGCGGCGGCGGCCGCAACGACCGGATCCACACCGGCCGCGCCCACGCCCCGAAGGCCACGGCCCCCGAGGCGACCCCGGGCGCGGCCCGCATTACGCACCCGGGACCTGCGACGGCATGACGCGCAGGACGGCTGCGGCGTGAGCGCCGACGCGTTGTCGGTGGTGTGGTGCACACTGGCCAGATCCGCACCATGCCAGGGAGTGCACCGTGATCGCGCCCAACGCGTCCACCGGAAAGGGACCGTCGACCACCACAGAGGGAGCGGCCTGCCAGGCCCAGGTCGACCCCCTCGCCGCCCTGCGCACACCGGACGATCCCCCCTGGGACGTGTACCTGACCGGCCCCGTCTTCCTCGACATCATCTTCACCGGGCTCGACTCCGCCCCGGTGCGCGGGACCGAGTCCTGGGCGCGCGGGATGGGGTCGAGCCCCGGCGGCGTCGCCAACATGGCCACGGCCCTGGCCCGCCTCGGCCTGCGGACGTCCCTCGCGGCGGCCTTCGGCGACGACCACTACGGGGAGTACTGCTGGGACGCGCTGGAGCAGGGCGAGGGCATCGACCTCTCCACCTCGCGCACGGTCCCCGGCTGGCACTCCTCGGTCACGGTCTCGATGGCCTACGAGGGCGAGCGCACGATGGTCTCGCACGGCCACGAGCCGCCCCCGGAGGCCGCGTTCGTCCGGGCGGGCGCGCCGGGCGCCCCCGACAGCTCGCCCCGCGCGCGTGCCGCCATCGCCTCCCTCACGCCCGGCAAGCGCGCACCCTGGATCGCCGAGGCCGCCGGCCGCGGCACCCGCATCTTCGCCGACGTCGGCTGGGACGACACCGGTGCCTGGGACCTGGCGGGCCTGCCCGACCTCGAGCACTGCGAGGCGTTCCTGCCGAACGCGGAGGAGGCGATGCGGTACACGGGCGCCGCGACCCCGCGCGCCGCCGCTCACGCCCTCACCGAGCACGTACCGCTCGCGGTGGTCACCCTCGGTGCGGAGGGGGCGTACGCCGTCGACAGGCATACGGGAGAGACGGCCGAGGTCCCCGCCATCGCGGTGGAGGCCCTGGATCCGACCGGCGCGGGAGACGTGTTCGTCGCGGGGTTCGTCACCGGCACGCTGGCGGGCTGGCCGCTCGCGGACCGGCTGGCGTTCGGGGGGCTGACGGCCGCGCTGTCCGTCCAGGAGTTCGGTGGATCGCTGTCGGCGCCGGGCTGGTCGGAGATCGCGGGGTGGTGGCGGAAGGTGCAGTCGGTGCAGGAGCAGGATCCGGCGGCGCTTCGGCGGTACGCGTTCCTGGAGCGCCTGGTCCCGGAGGGGGAGGCGGCGAGACCGTGGCCGTTGCGGAGAGCTGTGCCGACGATCGGGTTCAGGTCGGCCTGAGGCCGGCTGCATCCGGCGACGGCATGTGAAACACAGGCCGCCGAAAAGCCCTACGGCGTTGTCAGTCCCCCGGCGTACGCTTGAAAACGTCAAGGCAGCCCAAGCGGCTGGCGTGTCGTGATCGAGGAGGACGAGCAAGGCCTACAGAGCCGGCCCATGACTCAGACACCCACAGCTCACACCCCCGCGCAGGGGCAGGCGAGAGCACAGTTCACCGTCCCCGCCCAGCACCCCATGGTGACCGTCCTGGGGTCCGGCGACTCCCTTCTGCGCGTGATCGAGAAGGCCTTCCCGGCGGCCGACATCCACGTCCGGGGAAACGAGATCAGCGCGGTCGGCGATGCCGCGGAAGTCGCCCTCGTCCAGCGCCTGTTCGACGAGATGATGCTGGTGCTCCGCACCGGACAGCCGATGACGGAGGACGCAGTGGAACGCTCGATCGCCATGCTCAGAGCGAGTGAGAACGGTGAGAGTGACGGCCAGGAGACCCCGGCCGAGGTCCTCACCCAGAACATCCTCTCCTCGCGCGGCCGCACGATCCGCCCCAAGACCCTCAACCAGAAGCGGTACGTCGACGCGATCGACAAGCACACGATCGTCTTCGGCATCGGCCCCGCCGGTACGGGCAAGACCTACCTCGCCATGGCCAAGGCGGTGCAGGCCCTGCAGTCCAAGCAGGTCAACCGCATCATCCTGACCCGGCCCGCGGTCGAGGCGGGCGAGCGGCTCGGCTTCCTGCCCGGCACGCTCTACGAGAAGATCGACCCGTACCTGCGCCCGCTGTACGACGCACTGCACGACATGCTGGACCCGGACTCGATCCCGAGGCTGATGGCGGCGGGCACGATCGAGGTCGCACCCCTCGCCTACATGCGAGGCCGCACCCTCAACGACGCCTTCATCATTCTCGACGAGGCCCAGAACACCTCGCCCGAGCAGATGAAGATGTTCCTCACCCGCCTGGGCTTCGACTCGAAGATAGTGATCACCGGTGACGTGACGCAGGTCGACCTGCCCAACGGCACCAAGTCGGGCCTGCGCCAGGTCCAGGAGATCCTCGAGGGCCTCGACGACGTCCACTTCTCGCGCCTCACGTCCCACGATGTCGTACGGCACAAGCTCGTCGGCCGTATCGTCGACGCGTACGAGAAGTACGACAGCAAGCACGGCACCGAGAACGGCACCCACAAGGGCGGCCGGGGCAGGCAGTCCGGGCACAAGGGGAAGTAGACAGACACCGCACCATGTCGATCGACGTCAACAACGAGTCCGGAACCGAGGTCGACGAGCAGGCGATCCTCGACATCGCCCGCTACGCACTCGCGCGGATGCGCATCCACCCGCTCTCCGAGCTCTCGGTGATCGTCGTGGACGCCGACGCCATGGAGCAGTTGCACATCCAGTGGATGGACCTGCCGGGACCCACGGATGTCATGTCCTTTCCGATGGACGAGCTGCGTCCGCCGTCGAAGGACGCCGAGGAGGCCCCGCAGGGTCTCCTCGGCGACATCGTGCTCTGCCCCGAGGTCGCCAAGAAGCAGGGTGAGGAAGCGCCCACGCAGCACTCCATGGACGAGGAGCTCCAGCTGCTCACCGTCCACGGCGTGCTGCACCTTCTCGGGTACGACCACGAGGAGCAGAGCGAGAAGGCCGAGATGTTCGGCCTGCAGGCAGCCATCGTGGACGGCTGGCGCGCGGAGAAGGGCCTGACCGGCCCATCCCCGGCCCCGACCGTCTCATGAGTCCGCAGATCGTCGCGGGCGCGATCGCGCTGGTCGTCGTCGCCTGGCTCGCCGCCTGCGCGGAGGCGGGCCTTGCGCGCGTCTCCAGCTTCCGCGCCGAGGAGGCCGTGCGCAGCGGCCGGCGCGGCAGCGCGAAGCTCGCGCAGATCGCCGCCGACCCGACCCGCTATCTCAACGTCGCCCTGCTGGTCCGCGTCGCCTGCGAGATGGCGGCCGCGGCGCTGGTGACGTACGCCTGTCTGCAGGAGTTCGCCGGCACCACCCGCGCCCTGCTGGTCGCGATCGGCGTGATGGTCCTGGTGTCGTACGTCGCCGTCGGGGTCTCCCCGCGCACCATCGGCCGTCAGCATCCGCTGAACACGGCGACTGCGGCGGCGTACGTCCTCGTGCCCCTGGCCAGGATCATGGGCCCGATCCCCAACCTCCTGATCCTGATCGGTAACGCGCTCACCCCCGGCAAGGGCTTCCGCCGCGGCCCCTTCGCCTCCGAGGCGGAGCTGCGGGCGCTGGTCGACCTGGCGGAGGCGGAGTCGCTGATCGAGGACGAGGAGCGCCGCATGGTGCACTCGGTCTTCGAGCTGGGCGACACCCTCGTACGGGAGGTCATGGTCCCGCGAACCGACCTCGTCGTCATCGAGCGCTACAAGACGATCCGCCAGGCGTTGACGCTCGCGCTCCGCTCGGGCTTCTCCCGCATCCCGGTCACCGGCGAGAGCGAGGACGACATCGTCGGGATCGTGTACCTGAAGGACCTGGCGCGCAAGACGCACATCAGCCGCGACGCCGAGTCCGAACTCGTCTCGACGGCCATGCGCCCGGCGGCCTTCGTCCCCGACACCAAGAACGCCGGCGACCTGCTGCGTGAGATGCAGCAGGACCGCAACCACGTCGCCGTCGTCATCGACGAGTACGGCGGCACGGCCGGCATCGTCACCATCGAGGACATCCTCGAGGAGATCGTCGGCGAGATCACCGACGAGTACGACCGCGAACTGCCGCCCGTGGAGGATCTGGAGGACGACCGCTACCGCGTCACCGCCCGCCTCGACATCACCGACCTCGGCGAGCTGTACGGCCTCGACGAGTACGACGACGAGGACGTGGAAACGGTCGGCGGCCTGCTCGCGAAGGCTCTGGGCCGCGTGCCCATCGCGGGCGCCTCGAGCGTGGTCGAACTCCCCGACGGCCGCGAACTCCGCCTGACCGCCGAGGCCGCCGCCGGCCGCCGGAACAAGATCGTCACGGTGCTGGTGGAGCCGGTGGGATCGGCCGAGTCCAAGGAGGAGCAGGACGAGTGACGGACGCCGACGGGGGACCGGTCACCCGCATGATCGAGTGCGCCCACGCCCGCCCGGAGACCGGTGAGGAGACCGCCGTATGACCCCTCAGGAACTGCGTGCCTTATGCCTGTCCTTCAACGCGGCCGTGGAGGACTTCCCCTTCGCACCCGAGATCTCGGTCTTCAAGGTGTTGGGCAAGATGTTCGCTCTCTCCTGGCTCGACAACCGCCCCCTCACGGTCAACCTCAAGTGCGATCCCGAGGACGCGGTCCGGCTGCGTGCCGACCACTCGGGCCTGATCATCCCCGGCTACCACATGAACAAGCGGCACTGGAACACCGTCACGGTCGACGGTGAGCTCCCGGACCGGCTGGTCCGGGAGCTCGTCGAGGACTCGTACGACCTGGTCGTCGCCGGGCTACCGCGCGCCGAGCGCCTCAGGCTCGACCGACCCTGAGCGCGCGCCCGTCCCGACGACGGGGGTTTCCGGACACCGCCGGCCGAACTCACCGAGGCGCCGCGGGGCGATGTACCCCGTGGCCGGATAGCGGCCCCACCGGTACGTATGCTCGGCTCATGACCGACAGCAGTGCGCTTGATCCCGAGGACCGCAAGATCGTCACCCTGGCCCGTTCCGCGCGGGCCCGCAACGGCGTGCCCGAGGGTGCGGCCGTACGGGACGACACCGGCCGTACGTATGTCGCCGGCACCGTCGAGCTGCCGTCGCTGAAGCTGAGCGCGCTGCAGACCGCGGTGGCCATGGCGGTGGCGTCCGGGGCGAAGTCCCTGGAGGCGGCGGCCGTGGTGACGGAGGCCGAGTCGGCGTCCGACCAGGACCGAGCTGCGGTGGCGGACCTGGGCGGGGCCCGGACGCCGGTGCTGGTCGCAGGGCCCGACGGCACGGTTCGGAGCACCGTGACCGCAGGCTGAAAACCGGCCGCTTCAGACTCGTCCGGAATTCGTCCTTGCCGTTTCTCCATCCCACGCGCATCAATGGAACCGGTAGTTCCGACGGACCGTCAGATTCGCCCTGCCACCCCCCACGCGGCGTACCGCACCACGCCGCCTGTCGGCCCGGTCGGACCTCTCCCATCCATCCCCACATGGCAGTTCCCAGCTTCGGGAAGGGAGCCGGATCCCCAATGAGAGCCAAACGAACAGGTACGGGTGCGGCAATGGCGGTGGGGGCCCTCGCGGCCGTCTCGCTCGCGTTCGCGCCCAGCGCCCTCGCCGTCACCCCCGACACGGCGACGATCAACGCCGACTGCGGAAGCTTCGGCAGCGGCGCGGCCACGCTCACGGCCACCCAGGACGGCACGGCGGCCACCATCACCGTCACGTCGTCCGTCACGGCGCCGATCGCCCTGTCGCAGGACTCGATCTCCTCCACGCTCACCCTCGTGAACAACACGACCGGTGGCACCAGCGTCTTCAGCGGGACGAAGAACCCCGCGATCGCCGCCGGTGACCCCGTCACCGTCGGTCCCCTCGACGGCACCGTCGCCTCCGGCGACAGCCTTGAGGCCTACGGCGGCTCGCTGCAGCTGACCGTCCTCGGGATCACCGTCACCTGCACGGCGACCGGACTGCAGTCGCCCGGACCGTTCGTCTTCGACTGAGCCGCGGCACGAACTCGCCTGTGTGGACCGTCAGTTCGCGAACCTGTGAAACTGACGGTCCATCAGTTCAGTTGCGGCGTCTCCATTGACTTCTCACGCAATCCACACATCAATGCCCCCAGTGCGCGCAGTAGAGAGGGGGCACACCCATGGTTCCGACAACCCGAAGACGCCGCTGGGCGTCGCTGCTCGGGGCGGCCGCGCTCGCGGTCACCGCGGGTGGCGCGCTGGCCTGTCCGGCCGGCGCCGCGTCCACGAACGTGGACTTCGCCACGCACTGCATCCCGCCCGCGGTCGCGGGCATCCCGCCGATCGACGGCACGACCACCGCCAATGTCTCGGTGGACAACACCAGTCCGAAGGTCGGCGACACGGTCACCGTGACCTACACGGTGGTCAAGCCCGCCGCCAGCAATCCCACCGCCATCGCCCTGCCGGCCGACATCATGACGCCCACCGGCAAGGTCACGCTCGGCGGTGCGCAGACCGGTGACGTCACGGTCGCCGGTCCCAAGAAGAACGATCCGGTGCCGGGCAACGGCGCCTTCCCGTCGTTCTCCATGACCGGCACCTTCAAGGTCACCGCGGCCGGCTCGATCAAGCTCTCGCCCGGCGACTACAACATCCACACCAGCTACATCCTCGAGCTGGACACCCCCTGCACGGTGACCAACCCGCCCGCCCCGGTCTCCGAGACGATCACCGCGACGGACGCCACCCCGGTCAACAACCGTGCCATCTCGCTGGGTTCGGCCTCCGGGAACGCCGGTGACAGCGTCACCGTCAACGGCAGCAACTTCACGGCGGGCGCGACCGTCACCCTCGCCGGACGCTCCGGGGGCACCCAGACCGCGGACACGGCGACCGTCACCGCCGGCACCGACGGCTCCTTCAGCGGCTCACTCGTCGTCAACGACAAGACGACGACGGGTGTGGTGGCGTACGAGGGGAGTGCGTGGAGCGCCGACAAGGGCGCCGGGCCCGCGGCCTACGTCGTCAACGACAACACCCCCGTTCCCGACGGCAGTCAGAAGCTGACGACGACCGTGAAGGCGGGCACGCTGTCGATGTCCCAGGCCGGGGACTCCGTGGCCCTGTCGGCGGTCGACTTCGGCCGGGGCGGGGCCTCGGCCGGCGCCCTGAACGCCGTCACCGTCAAGGACTTCCGCGGCGGACCCGCGGGCTGGTCCCTGACCGGCAAGGTCACCGACTTCACCGGTCCCGGCGCCAAGATCGATGCGGGGAAGCTGAGTTGGACCCCTGCCTGTGCCACCAAGGCGGGCAGTCCGAGCACCTGTCAGGCGGGTTCGGCGGGCACGGTGGGCAGTTCGGGCGCGACCCTGGCGTCCACGCCCAACGGCACGCTGACCGGCGGCGAGTTCACCGCCGATGCCCAACTCTCCCTGGACGTACCGGCGTTCACGCCCCCGGGCGCGTACTCCGGCGTCCTGACCCTCACGCTCAGCTGACCGTACGGGCGTCCGCACCCGCCCGTCCATCCGTACCCGTGGGGGTCCGCACCCATGAGAAAGCTCTACGTCCTCCTCCTGGGCCTGCTCCTCGCGAGCCTGGCCGTACCCACGCCCGCTCAGGCCGCCGACAACGGCAGTTGGTCCGTCTACCCCGTCTCCTCCAAGGTCGCCGCCCGCCCGTACTTCTACCTCTCCGCCGATCCCGGGACGACCATCGAGGACAAGGTGGTCGTCGCCAACAAGACCGGGAAGCCGCTGACCTTCCGGCTGTACGCGGCCGACGCGTACAACACCCCGCGGGACGGCGGTTTCGCCGTGAAGACCGTGAAGGAGAAGCAGCGGGGCGTGGGTGCCTGGGCCAAGCCCGCCAAGTCCCGCGTGACCGTCCCGCCGCACGGCAAGGTCACCGTCCCCTTCACGCTGGACGTGCCCCAGGGCGCCGAACCCGGCGACCACCCGGGCGCTGTGGTGGCCCTCGACGAACGGATCGACCAGGGGAACGGCTCACTCGCACTCGGCGTCCAGCGCGCCGTCGCCGCCCGCGTCTACCTCCGCGTCGGCGGCCCGACCCTCCCCGCGATCGCCGTCGAGAACGTCCACGTCGTCCACCACCAGCCGCTCGTCCCCGGCCTCGGCGACAGCACGGCGACGATCTCCTACACCCTGCACAACACCGGAAACGTCACCCTGAACCCGAAGGTGGAGCTGCGCGCGGAGGGCCTCTTCGGCCGTACGCTCCTGTCCCGCGACCTCTCCCGCATCCCCTCCGAGCTGCTGCCCGGCCAGCGCGTCCACCTCACCGAGCCGTGGCGCGGCGCACCCCAACTCGACTGGGGCGACGTCACGTTGACGGCCAGCGCGACGGACACGCGGAACTCGCAGAGCGCGTCGTTCTTCGCGCTGCCGTGGCTGGCGGCGCTGGTGCTCCTGGCGGTGGCGGTCGTAGGAGTGGTCCTCGTGGTCAGAGCGCGTCGGGCCCGCGCTCTCCCGTCCGTACCCGTACGACCGTCTCGACCGGCACGGCCCACACCTTCCCGTCCCCGATCTTCCCCGTCTGTGCGGCCTTGACGATCGCGTCGATCACGGCGTCCGAGTCCGCGTCCTCGACGACGACCTCTATGCGGACCTTGGGGACGAGGTCGACCTGGTACTCGGCGCCGCGGTACACCTCGGTGTGGCCGCGCTGCCGGCCGTACCCGCTGGCCTCGGTCACGGTCAGACCGTGCACGCCGAGTTCCTGGAGGGCGGTCTTCACCTCGTCGAGGCGGTAGGGCTTGACGATCGCGGTGATGAGCTTCATGCCTGGCTCTGGACCTTCTGCGCGGGGGAGAGGACGGAGGACGAGACCGGGGCGCCGTGGCCCAGGACGCCGTGATCGTATGCGGTCTCGGCGTGCACCGTAAGGTCCAGGCCGGTGTGCTCCTGCTCCTCGCCGGCGCGCAGGCCCATCGCCTTGTCGATCAGCTTGCCGATGCCGTACGTCACGAGGAAGGCATACGCCGCCACGACGACCACGGCCACGGCCTGCTTGCCGAGCTGGGCGAGCCCGCCGCCGTAGAGGAGGCCCTCGGCGGAGCCGGTCATCGCCTTCTGTGCGAAGACTCCGATGAGCAGGGTGCCGATGATGCCGCCGACCAGGTGGACGCCGACGACGTCGAGCGAGTCGTCGTAATTGAGCTTGAACTTCCAGCTCACGGCGTACGAGCAGACGACACCGGCGGCGAGGCCGACGACCAGGGCGCCGAGGAGGGAGACCGAGCCGCAGGACGGCGTGATCGCGACCAGGCCCGCGACCGCGCCGGACGCGGCGCCCAGGGTGGTGGGGTGGCCGTCGCGCTTCTGCTCGACGAAGAGCCAGCCGAGCAGGCCGGTGCAGCCGGCGGCGAGGGTGTTGAGGAAGGCGGCCGCGGCGAGGCCGTTGGCGCCGAGGGCGGACCCGGCGTTGAAGCCGAACCAGCCGAACCACAGCAGGCCCGCGCCCAGCATCACCATGGGCAGGTTGTGCGGGCGCATCGCGTCCTTCTTGAAGCCGAGCCGCGGGCCGACGACCAGGCACAACGCCAGTCCCGAGGCGCCGGAGGTGATCTCGACGGGGAGGCCGCCGGCGAAGTCGAGGGCGCCGAGGCGGTTCGCGATCCAGCCGCCGGGGCCCCAGCCCAGTGGGTGACGGGAACGTATACGAGCAGCGCCCAGACGGGGACGAAGACCAGCCAGGCGCCGAACTTCACGCGGTCCGCGATCGCGCCGCTGATGAGGGCGGCGGTGATGATCGCGAAGGTGAGCTGGAAGGTGGCGAAGAGGAGGGTGGGGACGGTGCCCTGCACGCTGTCGGGCCCGAGGCCCGCCATCCCGGCGTGCTTCAGCCCGCCGACGAGCCCGCCGCCGATGTCGTCGCCGAAGGCGAGCGAGTAGCCCGCGGCCAGCCACACCACCGTGACCAGGGCGATCGACACGAAGCTCATCATCAGCATGTTGAGGACGCTCTTCGTGCGGACCATGCCGCCGTAGAAGAGGGCCAGGCCCGGGGTCATCAACAGGACGAGGGCGGTGGCGGCGAGCAGCCAGGCGGTGTCACCTGTGTCTACGTGCGCTGCGGCGAGGGTCACGGTCGTCTCCAACCAGGTGGGGGCTCGTCAGAGGCTCACCGTCACGCGTTTCCGGATGTGCACGTGCGTGTTTCCGTGATGTTTCGTTGCGTGGAGGTTTCCTGAATCTCACAGGGTGGACGGCGATCGCTCGGTGATCGCTCGGTTGTACGGCGGGGCTCTTTGGATCAGGGAGAATGGGCGGCATGAGCGTTCGCAGTCAGTCATCCGAGCCGTCCGAGGCACCCCACCGCGCCGGCTTCGCCTGCTTCGTGGGCCGCCCCAACGCGGGCAAGTCCACCCTCACGAACGCTCTGGTCGGGCAGAAGGTGGCGATCACCGCGAACCAGCCGCAGACGACGCGGCACACGGTACGGGGGATCGTGCACCGGGAGGACGCCCAGCTGATCCTGGTCGACACCCCTGGGCTGCACAAGCCGCGCACGCTGCTGGGGGAGCGGCTCAACGACGTCGTGCGCACCACCTGGGCCGAGGTCGACGTGATCGGGTTCTGTCTGCCCGCGAACGAGAAGCTCGGTCCCGGTGACCGCTTCATCGCGAAGGAGCTGGCGTCGATCAAGAAGACGCCGAAGATCGCGATCGTCACCAAGACCGACCTCGTGGACGGCAAGACGCTCGCCGAGCAGCTCATCGCGATCGACCAGCTCGGCAAGGAGCTCGGCTTCGAGTGGGCGGAGATCGTGCCGGTGTCGGCGGTCGGCGACAAGCAGGTGGACCTGCTGGCCGACCTGATCGTCCCGCTCCTCCCGGAGGGGCCCGCCCTCTATCCCGAGGGCGATCTCACCGACGAGCCCGAGCAGGTCATGATCGCGGAACTGATCCGGGAGGCCGCGCTCGAGGGCGTCCGTGACGAGCTCCCGCACTCCATCGCGGTCGTCGTCGAGGAGATGCTCCCCCGCGAGGACCGCCCCGCCGACAAGCCCCTCCTCGACATCCACGCCTTCGTCTACATCGAGCGCCCCAGCCAGAAGGGCATCATCATCGGCCCCAAGGGCAAGCGCCTGAAGGAGGTCGGCATCAAGTCACGGAAGCAGATCGAGGCACTGCTCGGGACCCCCGTGTTCCTCGACCTCCACGTCAAGGTCGCCAAGGACTGGCAGCGGGATCCCCGGCAGTTGCGGAAGCTGGGGTTCTAAGGGGTCGCTCCCTGCGGGGACATGTCCTGCAGGCCCACCACCCGCAGCAGCTGCAGGCGTTCGTGCGACTCCGTCCCCGGGCGGGCCGTGTGGATGATGAGGGAGTGGTGGTCGTCCTGGTTCAGGAGGATCTCGCAGTCCAGCTCCAGGAGGCCCACCAGAGGGTGCCGGAAGCGTTTCGTCGACCGGCGGCGCACCGCCACCTCGTGCTCGGCCCACAGTCGCTCGAACTCCTCGCTCCCCGCCCGTAGTTCGGCCACCAGCGCGGCCGGTTCCGGGTCGTCGGGACGCGCGGCCGCCACCGCCCGCAGGTTGGCCACATGGGCCCGCGCGTGCTCCGCCACGTCCTCCGGCGGGAACAGGTCCCGTGCCGCCGGGTCCAGGAAGAAGCGGCGCAGCATGTTGCGGTCCCGGGGCGGGCGGGCGAACGCGTCCCCGCTCAGCGCCCGGGACATCGCGTTCTGGGCCAGCACCTCACCGCAGTCGCTCACCACCGACGCCGGGGTGTCGTGCAGCCGGTCCAGGACCAGGAGCAGGCCCGGGCGTACGTGATCGGACACGGTCCCGTGGCGCGGCGGCTCCTCGCCCACCAGGTGGAACAGGTGGTCCCGTTCGTCGTCCGTCAGCCGCAGCGCGCGGGCCAGTGCCGTGAGCATCTGGCGGGACGGGCGCGGGCCCCGGGACTGTTCCAGCCGGGTGTAGTAGTCGACCGACATGCCGGCCAGCTGCGCCACCTCCTCGCGGCGCAGGCCCGGGGTGCGGCGCCGGGCACCCGGCGCCAGCCCCACGTCGGACGGGTCCAGGCGGGCACGGCCACGGCGCAGGAAGTCGGCGAGTTCGGCTCGGTTCACCCCTCCAGCGTGCGGGAGGCCGTCCGGCTTATCCAGGGACTGTCGATCCCCCGATCGGGAGGTCTCTCCCGCTCCCCGCGCCGCCGACCAAAGCTGGTCGGCAACGAGAGGAGCAGAACATGCTGACATTGGTGACCGGTACCACGGGACAGGTCGGACGGCGCTTCGTGCCGAGGCTGCTGGCCCAGCGGCAACCCGGCGAGGAGGTACGGGTGCTGGTGCGCGACGCGGCGCGCGGAGAACCGTTCGCCGAGCTGGGCGCCCAGGTCGTCGTCGGCGACCTGCGCGACGTCGAGGCACTCGGCAAGGCGGTGGCCGGGGCGGACGCCGTCATCAACATCGCGGCGGCCTTCCGCGGGGTGCCGGACGAGGAGGCCCGGGCCGTCAACCGGGACGCGGCCGTCGAACTGGGCCGTGCCGCGCTCGCCTCCGGTGTACGGCGCTTCGTGCAGGTCAGCACGGGCCTGGTGTACGGCGTCGGACGGGGCCGCCCGGTGACCGAGGAGGACGAGAGCCGGCCCGGCGGCGCGATGTGGGGCGCCTACCCCGAGTCGAAGGCCGCGGCCGAGCGGGAGCTGCTCGCGATGGACGGCATGGACGTACGTGTCGGCCGGCTCCCCTTCGTCTACGGCGAGGGCGATCCGCACCTCGCGCAGTCGCTGATGTGGGCCAGGAACTGGGCGGCCACCCAGCGGCTGCACATGGGCCATCACGTGGACGTCGCCCAGGGCCTGCTGCGCATCCTGCACGCACCGGGGATCGCCGGCCGGATCTACAACATCGCCGACGACGCCCCCGTCACGGCGGTCGAACTGCACCAGCTCAACGGGGCGGAGGTCCCCGCCGAACTCCAGGACCGCACCGATCCCGACCCGTGGCTCGTGATCATGTCCACCGAGCGCATCCGCCGCGAGCTGGGCTACCGGCCGCTCTATCCGTCGGTCTACGCGGCCCGGGACGCAGGCGCGCTGTGATGAGCTAGTCGACCCCCCTGATCCGCCCCACCAGCACCGCCCCCGCCAACCCGATCACGGCGGCCACCACGTACAGCACCCGGTAGCCGCCCAGATACGTCACGATCGGTGCGGCGAGGGCGGGCGCCGCCACCTGGGGCAGGGCGTTGGCCACGTTGATCACGCCCAGGTCCTTGCCGCGGTCCAGGGCCTTCGGCAGTACGTCCGTCATCAGCGCGAAGTCCACCGACGTGAACACCCCGAAGCCGATCCCGAGCACCGCCGCCGCGACGATCGCCCCGGGCCACGTCTGCCACGCCGCGAGGCCCGCCGTCGCCACCGCCATCAGCACGCCCGACCAGACCACGAACGGCTTCCTGCGGCCCACCCGGTCCGACCACACCCCGCCCACGACGACCGTCGCGAGCAGTGTCAGCGCGTTCACCGCGGTCAGGATCAGCACGCCCTCGTCGGGGTCGTCGTAGTGCAGGCGATCGCGCAGGTAGTACAGCAGGTACAGCAGCACCAGCGCGTTGCTGAGGTTGATCAGGAAGCGGGTCAGCCAGGCCCAGCCCAGGTCCGGATACCTTCGCGGGCTCAGCCAGAACCCGGCGAGGAAGCCGCGCCACGCCCACACCGGCCGGTCCGCGTCGGTCAGTCGCAGGTCCGGATACCGCAGGACGTACGGCAGCACCCCGACCACCGTGAACACCGCGCACGCCGCATACCCGGCCCCGATGCCCCCCGCCGCCGTCGCGAGCCCGGTCCCGCCGACCACTCCGAGGATCTGCGCGGCCCCCAACCAGCCGCCCACCGAGCCCCGTTGGAGCCGCGGCACCCGGTCCGGCACCGCCGCCGTCACGGCCGCGAAGGCCGCGTTCAGCGTCAGCTGGACCAGGCACCAGCCCGCGGCCATCGTCCACACCCCGCCCGCGCCCGCGAGCAGCAGCAGCGAGAACGCGCCGCCCGCCGCCCCGACCACGATCCACGGTGTACGGCGGCCCCAGCGCGAGGTCGTCCGGTCCGACAGCGCGCCGAAGAGCGGGTTCGCGACCAGGGACACCGCCGCGCCGATCCCCGTCACCCACGCCAGCATCGTCTCCTTGGACATGCCGGAGCCGGGCGCGAAGTCCTTCGCCTGCGAGGCCAGCAGGATCTGCAGCGGGCCGAACCAGCCCACCCAGATGGCCCCGTTGGCAAGCGACAGGGAGGCCGTCCAGCCGCGGCCGACCCGTTCGGCCGGCTCCGCGAGCGCCTCCGACGAAGCCCTCGAAGGGGCCGTCATCTCTGCGCCCGCAGCACGTCCCGGAACCAGCCGTACGAGGCCTTCGGCGTGCGCTTCTGCGTCTCGTAGTCGACGTGCACCAGCCCGAACCGGCGCTCGTACCCCTCCGCCCACTCGAAGTTGTCCAGCAGCGACCACACGAAGTACCCGCGCACGTCCACGCCCGCCTCCGACGCCCGGTGCAGGGCCCGGAGATGCCCGTCCAGGTAGGCGATCCGCTCCTGGTCGTCGAGACCCTCGTACGAGCAGCCGTTCTCGGTGATGACGACGGGCGGGAGCTTGTCGCCGTAGCGGTCGCGGAAGCCGGTGAGCAGTTCGGTCAGGCCTTCCGGGACCACGGGCCAGCCGAAGTCCGTCACCGGCACGCCCTCGATCTGCCTTACGGAGAAGGGGAGTTCGGCCGGGATCGTCAGGCCGCCGAACTCGATGTCCGCGCCCTGAGGCGCGCCCACCCGGGTCGGTGCGTAGTAGTTGACGCCGTACCAGTCGATCGGTTCGGCGATGACCTTCAGGTCCGCCTCGACGTCGCCCGGCATCAGGTCGCCGATCCCCTCCGGGTATTGGCCCAGCAGGAGCGGGTCGGCGAACAGGCGGTTGAGCAGCAGGTCGTAGAAGCCGGCCGCCTCGACGTCCGGTGTCTCCTCGGACGCCGGCCAGGTCGGGCCGTGCGAGTTGGCGATGCCGATGTCCGTGGCGCCGGCCGCGCGCAGGGCCCGTACCGCCAGGCCGTGCGCGAGAAGCTGGTGGTGGGCGACCGGGAGCGCGTCGAACATCAGCTGTTTGCCGGGCGCGTGCGCACCCAGTGCGTGCCCCAACAGCGTATGTTCCGCAGGCTCGTTGAGGGTGATCCATTTCTGCACCCGGTCGCCCAGCCGCTCGGCGACCACCGAAACGTACTCCGCGAAGCGGGATGCCGTGTCCCGCTCCAGCCAGTCCAGGGAGATTGGCAGGTCCCAGTGGAAGAGGGTCGGGACCGGGCGCACGCCCGCCGCGCACAACTCGTCGACGAGACGGTCGTAGAAGTCCAGGCCGCCCTCGGAGCGGACGCGCGGCCAGGAGATCGAGAAGCGGTACGCGTCCACGCCCAGGCCGGCGAGGAGGGCCACGTCCTCGCGGTAGCGGTGGTAGTGGTCGCAGGCCACCGCCGCGGTCGAGCCGTCCTTCACCCGCCCCGGCTCGGCGGTGAAGGCGTCCCACACGGACGGCTCGCGCTCCTCGACCGCGCCCTCGATCTGGTGGGCCGAGGTGGACACGCCCCACAGGAATCCGGCCGGGAACTGCGGAATCGGGTTCGCTGCCTGCAGCGGATCAGTCGCCATGCGCCGGATCATCCTTACCCGCGGTAACGGAAGTCAACGGGCAGGCGTGAAGAACCGGTTACGCCCCCTGCCGGTCAGGCCCCTTCCTTCAGCACCCTCGAGATCAACTTCCGCTGTTCCTCCGTGAGTCGGGGATCGGCCGCGTACACCGTCTTCCCGTCCACCGTGATCTCGTAGCTGAAGCCGTCCGGCACACCGAGCGGGGGCGTGCCCCGGCCGGACGCGAGGGCGCGTTCGGCCAGGGCGTGCCACTCCAGGGCATCGGGCCGCCCCGAGGTGTTCACCTCCGCGTGCCGCTCGATGCCGGCGAACCCACCCGTACGCCTCACCTGAATACGCATGGGTCCCTGTCTAGTACGGAGTTACAGGATCCGCACCCCGACCTGCTCCCACGCCTTCTGTACGGCCTGGAGCTCCTCGCCCTCGTTGAAGCGGGCCTTCGCCGCCGCCACCGTGAGCTTCGCGAAGTCGTTGAAGAGGGCCTGCGAGGACAGCTCGCCGCCGGTCAGGACGTCGTACCAGATCTGTCCCGCCTTCTCCCAGGCGTGGCCGCCGAGGGCCTCGGCGACGAGGTAGAAGGCGTGGTTGGGGATGCCGGAGTTGATGTGGACGCCGCCGTTGTCGCGGCCGGTGCGGACGTAGCCGTCCATGGTCGCGGGCTGCGGGTCCTTGCCGAGCACGTCGTCGTCGTACGCGCTGCCCGGCTCCTTCATGGAGCGCAGCGCCTTGCCGGTCACGCTCGGGGCGAGCAGGCCCGCGCCGATCAGCCAGTCGGCCTCGGCGGCGGTCTGGCCGAGCGTGTACTGCTTGATGAGCGAGCCGAAGACGTCGGACATCGACTCGTTCAGGGCGCCCGGCTGGCCGTAGTACGTGAGGTTCGCGGTGTGCTGGGTGACGCCGTGGGTCAGCTCGTGGCCGATGACGTCGATCGGGATGGTGAAGTCGAGGAAGATCTCGCCGTCACCGTCGCCGAACACCATCTGCTCGCCGTTCCAGAAGGCGTTGTTGTAGTTCTCGTCGAAGTGGACGGTGGCGTCCAGGGGCAGCCCGTCGCCGTCGATCGAGTGGCGCTGGTAGGCCTTGAGGTAGAGCTCGAAGGTGGCGCCGAGCCCGGAGTATGCGCGGTTGACCGTGGCGTCCTTGCCCGGGTCGGCACCCTCGGCGCGCACCTTCCTGCCGGGCAGGTCGGTCCCGTGTCCGGCGTCGTAGATGGTGCGCAGCGGCTGGTCCGACGGTGCCTTCGCCGACGGCGCGGCCGCGAGGCCGAACTCGGTCGTGACGCGGCGCCTGCCGCGCAGCTCGCTGTCGCGCATCAGGGTGCGCTGGGCGGGACCGGAGAGTGCGGGGTCGTCGTTCCGTGCCAGCTTGTCCAGGACGTGTGGCGGTACGACGGTGCAGAAGACGGGCTCGAAGCCCCCGTTGGTCGTCATGCCCGGCACCCTTGCACTGAGTCATGACCGTGTCACTACCCGCAACCATGATTGGTGAAATATACGGACAGGGAACCGCACGCTCCGTGACGAAGTGGTATGGCGCACTTTTTGTCCCGTTCATCCCTCGGGTCCCGCATACTGATACGGCGCCCCGCACGGGGAGTGGCTCGGCTAGCATGCTTCGCATCATGCGTTTCGGGCTGCTTCTTCTTAGCTGCCGCGGCGAGGGCCTGTAGTCCAGGTCGACTCCCTCCCCGCGGAGCTTGGCGTTGCGTCGTCGGCCGTCCTTCCGGACACCCTGAGGAGCCCGAGTCATCATGGCGAACCGCCAGCAGCCCAGCAGCATGCCGATCCACAAGTACGGCCGGTACGAGCAGGTCGACATTCCCGACCGCACCTGGCCCGAGCGGCGGATCACCACCGCACCCCGCTGGCTCTCCACCGACCTGCGTGACGGCAACCAGGCCCTGATCGACCCGATGTCGCCCGAGCGCAAGCGCCGGATGTTCGACCAGCTGGTCAAGATGGGCTACAAGGAGATCGAGGTCGGCTTCCCGGCCTCCGGCCAGACCGACTTCGACTTCGTACGCTCCATCGTCGAGGAGCCTGGCGCGATCCCCGACGACGTCACCATCTCCGTACTGACCCAGGCCCGCGAGGACCTGATCGAGCGGACCGTGGAGTCCATCAAGGGCGCCAAGCGCGCGACCGTCCACCTGTACAACGCCACGGCTCCCGTCTTCCGCCGCGTGGTCTTCCGCGGCTCCAAGGACGACATCAAGCAGATCGCCGTCGACGGCACGCGGCTGGTCATGGAGTACGCCGAGAAGCTGCTGGGCCCCGAGACGGAGTTCGGCTACCAGTACAGCCCCGAGATCTTCACCGACACCGAGCTGGACTTCGCGCTGGAGGTCTGCGAGGCGGTCATGGACGTCTGGCAGCCCGGCCCGGGCCGCGAGATCATCCTCAACCTGCCTGCCACGGTTGAGCGTTCGACCCCCTCCACGCACGCCGACCGCTTCGAGTGGATGGGCCGCAACCTGTCCCGCCGCGAGCACGTCTGCCTGTCGATCCACCCGCACAACGACCGCGGCACCGCCGTCGCCGCCGCCGAGCTGGCCCTGATGGCCGGCGCCGACCGCGTCGAGGGCTGCCTGTTCGGCCAGGGCGAGCGCACCGGCAACGTCGACCTGGTGACCCTGGGCATGAACCTCTTCTCCCAGGGCGTCGACCCGCAGATCGACTTCTCCGACATCGACGAGATCCGTCGCGTGTGGGAGTACTGCAACCAGATGGAGGTCCACCCGCGCCACCCGTACGTGGGCGACCTGGTCTACACGTCCTTCTCCGGCTCCCACCAGGACGCCATCAAGAAGGGCTTCGACGCCATGGAGGCCGACGCGAAGGCGAAGGGCGTCACGGTCGACGACATCGAGTGGGCGGTCCCGTACCTGCCGATCGACCCGAAGGACGTCGGCCGCTCCTACGAGGCCGTCATCCGCGTCAACTCGCAGTCCGGCAAGGGCGGTATCGCCTACGTCCTGAAGAACGACCACAAGCTGGACCTGCCCCGCCGGATGCAGATCGAGTTCTCGAAGATCATCCAGGCGAAGACGGACGCCGAGGGCGGCGAGGTCACCGGCGGCGACATCTGGGCGGTCTTCCAGGACGAGTACCTGCCGAACCCGGAGAACCCCTGGGGCCGTATCCAGGTCCGCAACGGCCAGTCGACCACCGACACCGACGGCGTGGACACACTGCGGGTCGAGGCGACGGTCGACGGCGAGGACACCGTCCTGACCGGCACGGGCAACGGCCCGATCTCGGCCTTCTTCGACGCCCTGCAGAAGGTCGGAGTGGACGCCCGGCTGCTGGACTACCAGGAGCACACGATGAGCGAGGGCGCCTCCGCGCAGGCCGCCTCGTACATCGAATGCGCGATCGACGACAAGGTTCTGTGGGGAATCGGCATCGACGCGAACACGACGCGTGCGTCCCTGAAGGCGGTTGTCTCAGCGGTCAACCGAGCCGCCCGCTGACCCTTCTGACCGGGCATTTCGGGGCCCTGGCCGCCGTATACGGCGGCCAGGGCCCCGTCGTTTATCGGCCACTTGTTCGTGGAGGTCACGGAAAGGTCTCGTCCAGGGTGCTGACTACGCCTCATTGATGTGGCTAACATCACGGACACCGCTGCGATGTTGCCGCGGTGTTAAGGAGGTGCGACGTGCTGCCAGTACGGGGACGAAACGGCCGAGCGGCCAGGCCTGCGCGCTTCCTGGGCACCCGCACCGCGTGGACGCCCGTCGGGGACGGCGAGTTCTTCTGCCCGGGCTGCGGAGGCGACCGCAACTACCAGCGACTGACGGGCCGTCGCCGCTTCACCCTCCTCGGCGTCCCGGTCCTGCCGCGCGGCGAGACCGGCCCGGTCGTCGAATGCGCGGCCTGCCGCCGCCACTTCGGCACCGACGCCCTCGACCACCCCACCACCACCCGCTTCTCCGCGATGCTCCGCGACGCCGTCCACACGGTCGCCCTCGCGGTGCTGGCCGCGGGCGGCACCTGTTCCCGTACGGCCCTGGAGTCCGCCGCGGGCACGGTCCGCGCGGCCGGCTTCGACGACTGCACGGAGGAACAGCTGGCCGCGCTCGTCGAGGCCCTGGCCGCGGACACCGGGCGGGCGTACGGCCAGTCCTGCGGCGCCGGACTCGCCATAGAGCTGCACGAGGCCCTCGACCCACTCGCCCCGCACCTCGCCCCGGTGGGCCGCGAGTCGATCCTGCTCCAGGGCGCCCGCATCGCCCTGGCCGACGGCCCGTACACCCCCGCCGAACGCGACGTCCTGTCCACGGTGGGCGCCGCCCTGACCATCTGCGCGGACGACGTGAGCAGGCTGCTGGCGGCGGCGCGTACGCCGTCCTGATCCCGGCGTTACTCCCACGGGAGTAACGCCGCCGCCGGACCACCCGCGGCAGTACCCCGCACCTCGCCCTCACGCCCGACGAAGCCGCCCTTTCGTGCCGGGAGTCTGGAATCGACCCAGACACCCGACCGGAGGGAGGCCCGACCATGGGGGCCGCAACGACACGAACGCGAGGACGGCGTGCCGTGCCCTGGGTGGTGCTCGGCCTGTGGCTGGCCGCGCTCGTGCTCGCCGGACCGTTCGCCGGGAAGTTCTCCGACGTACAGCAGAACCGGTCCGTCGACTACCTTCCCGACAGCGCGGACTCGACCCAAGTGGCCCGCATCCAGGACCGGATGCCCGGTGGCGAGGCGACCGACCTGGTGCTCGTCTACCACCGTGACGGCGGGCTCAGCACCGCCGACAAGCAGAAGGCCGAGGAGCAGGTCGCCGACATCGGGACGACGTACAAGCTGACGTCCGACCCCAAGGCGGTCCCGTCCCGCGACGGCAGCACCCTCATGTACCCCGTCTCCAGCACCCAGCCCGGCCAGGACGACAAGGCGCGTGACGCCTTCGTCGACGGCGTGCGCGACATCGCGAACGGCGGCTCGGGGCTGAGCGTCGAGGTCGGCGGGCCGGGTGCTCTCAACACCGACATGAGCAAGGTGTTCGGCACCATCGACGGCACCCTGCTCTACGCCACCCTCGGCGTCGTCACCGCGCTGCTCGTCCTCATCTACCGCAGCCCCTTCCTGTGGCTGGTGCCGCTCGCCGTCGCCGGGGTCGCGGCCGGGATGGCGATGGCCGCCGGGTACGGCCTGCATGAGCTGTTCGGCGTCACCATCACCGGCCAGAGCGGCGGCGTGATGACCGTCCTCGTGCTGGGCGCGGGCACCGACTACGCGCTCCTGCTCATCTCCCGCTACCGCGAGGAACTACGGCGCCACGAGCGCCCGTACGAGGCCATGCGGGCCGCCCTGCGCGGCTGCGGCCCGGCGGTCCTCGCCTCCTCCGGCACCGTCGCCGCCGGGCTGCTGTGCCTGCTCGCCGCCGACCTCAACAGCAGCCGCGGCATGGGTCCGGTCGGCATGGTGGGCGTACTGGCGGCGCTGGTCGCGATGACGACGCTGCTGCCGGCCCTGCTCGTCCTGCTCGGCCGCCGGGTCTTCTGGCCGCTGATCCCGGCCTTCGGCAGCGAACCCAGGGCACGACGGTCGCTGTTCTCGGCGATGGGCAGTTCGGCCGCCCGCCGTCCGGTCACCGTGCTCGTCGGCGGAGCCGTGCTCCTCGGCGCGCTCGCCCTCGGTGCCTTCAACCTCCCCGGCACCCTCAAGCAGGAGGACTCCTTCACCGAGAGGCCCGAGTCGATCTCCGCCGGCCAGACCCTCGCCCGCGCCTTCCCCGGGCAGAGCAGCCAGCCCATCACGGTCATCGCCCCCGCCGACAAGGCCGGCGCCGTTCTCGCCGAGGCCCGTACGACGGACGGGGTCGCCCGCGCGGCGACCGGCCGCACCGGCTCCGGCTGGACCGAGATCTCCGTGTACGCCACCGCCGCCCCCGAGACACCGGGCGAGACGAGGTCCATCGAGGCCCTGCGCGCCGGGCTCGACGACACCTACGGCACCTATGTAGGCGGACCCAGCGCCCAGCAGATCGACCTGGCGGACAGTCAGGCCCGGGACCGCGAGGTGGTCGTGCCGCTCGTCCTGGCCGCCGTGTTCGTGATCCTCGTAGGACTGCTGCGGAGTCTGGTCGCGCCGCTGATGCTGCTGGTCGCCGTGGTCGCGGTGTGGGGCGCGGCACTGGGCATCGGCGGGCTGGTGTTCGGGCCGGTGCTGGGCTTCGAGGGCACGGACTCCGGGCTCGGGCTGCTGTCCTTCGTCTTCCTCGTGGCCCTCGGTGTCGACTACGGCATCTTCCTCATGCACCGCATGCGCGAGGAGTCCGTCGCGGGCGCCGAGCCGGAGGCCGCGGCGCTCACCGCGCTGCGGACGACGGGTGGGGTCATCGCCTCCGCGGGAGTCGTGCTCGCCGCCACCTTCGCCGTGCTGACCACGCTGCCGCTGGTGGGGCTGGTCGAGCTCGGGTTCGTGATCGCGGTCGGGGTGCTGCTGGACACCTTCCTCGTGCGGACGTATCTGGTGACGACGGCGAGTGTGCTGCTGAAGCGCCGGGTGTGGTGGCCGGGCCGGCTGTCGCGGGCGCCGCAGCCCGAGCGGCGCGAACGGCAGCCGGAGCCCGTGTGAAGCGCGGAAGATGAACCCTGTGCAGGAGACGACGACAGTGACGCGACCGCGCCGGGGCGAGCGGATCATGGCGGTGGTCAACCGCGACCCCCGCACCGCCCCGCACGGCACCCGCAACGACGCGATCCTGGCCGCCGTCCTCGCGGTGGCGGCCGTGTGCCTGGCGCTGTTCACCGACCAGAGCCGCCGCCCGGACGCCCTCGGCTGGACACTGCTGCTCGCCGCCCACGTACCGATCGTGTGGCGGCGGCGCCGTCCGCTGCTCGTGGTGGCGACGACGGTGGTGCTGGTCGCGCCCTACCACGCCCTGGACAACAACCATCTCGCCCCCCTCCCGGTCTCGTACGTCGCGCTCTACACGCTCGCCGTCACCGGCCGCCCCCTGCGCACGATCCTCACGGGCGTCGCCGTCCTCGGCATCTCCACGAGCGTGATGCTCACCGTCAGCACCCACCAGGCCATCGAGCTGCTGCGGGTCTCCGGCTGGGTGATCGCCGTGCTCTTCTTCGGCGTCGACGTCCGCTACTACCGTCAGTACGTGGCCTCGATCGTCGAGCGCGCCGTGCGCGCCGAACGCACCCGGGAGGAGGAGGCGCGGCGCAGGGTCGCCGAGGAACGTCTGCGCATCGCCCGCGACCTGCACGACCTGCTCGCGCACACCATCACCCTCATCGGCGTCCAGACCTCGGTCGCCGCGCACGTCCTGGCCGCCGACCCCGAGCGCCTGGACCGGGAGACGGTCGCGAAGGCGCTGGACGACATCGCCGACACCTGCCGCACCGCGCGCGGCGAACTGCGCACCACCCTGGAGGTGCTGCGCGCCTCCGAACTCGGCGACGGCCGCGGCCCGCTCCCCGGCCTCGACGGACTGCCCGACCTGGTGGAGGCCGCCCGCCTCGCGGGAGCCCGCGTCGAGCAGACCGTACGGGTGGGGCAGGCGCCGCCCGCCGTCGGCGCCGCCGCGTACCGCATCGTGCAGGAGGCGCTGACCAACGCGGTACGGCACGCCGGCCCCGAACCGGCCGTACGGGTCGAGCTGTACGAGGAGCAGGGCGCCCTGCGGCTGTCCGTCACCGACGACGGCACCGGCCCGACCCCCGGCACCGCGCCCGGCTTCGGGCTCGTCGGCATGCGGGAGAGGGCCCGCAGCGTGGGTGGCACACTCGACGCCGGGCCGCGGGCGGGAGGCGGCTTCGAGGTGACGGCCGTACTGCCGCTGACGACCGTTCAGGAGAAGACGGTGACTCTGGAAGGGACCGGATGACCATCCGCGTACTGCTCGCCGACGACCAGACCCTGGTGCGGGCCGCGTTCGCCATGCTCGTCGAGTCGGCGCGGGACATGGAGGTCGTCGGGCAGGCGGGCACCGGCCGGGAGGCGGTGGAGCTGACCCGTGGGGAGCGGCCCGACCTGGTGGTGATGGACATCCGTATGCCGGATCTGGACGGCATCGAGGCGACCCGGCTGATCGCCGCGGACGAGGACCTGGCGGGTGTGCGGGTGCTGGTCCTCACCACGTACGACACCGACGAGAACATCGTGGAGGCGCTGCGGGCGGGGGCCTCCGGCTTCCTCGTCAAGGACACCCGTCCGGCCGAACTCCTGGATGCCATCCGTACGGTGGCGGCGGGCGAGGCCCTGCTCTCGCCGGGGCCCACGGCAAGGCTGATCGAGCGGTTCCTGCGCAGCCCGTCGACGCCTGCCACGGGCGGTCCCGAGTGCCTGTCCGACCGGGAGCGGGGGGTGCTGGCACTGGTGGCGCGGGGTCTCAACAACGCCGAAATCGCGGACGTGTTGGACCTCAGCCCACTGACGGCGAAGACCCACGTCAGCCGGATCATGGGGAAGCTGGGGGCGCGGGACCGGGCGCAGCTGGTCATGGTGGCCTACGAGTCGGGACTGGTGACTCCGGGAACCATGGGCTCGTGACCCTCCTGAGCCGCACACTCCTCGTCACCATCGCGCTCCTCGCCCCCCTCACCGCGACCGCGCACGCCTCCGCCGCCACCGGCTGCACCTCCTCCGTGCCGTACGTATCGGGGGAGGGCGGCTACGACACCTACCGCATTCCGGCGACGGTCACGACCGGCCGGGGCACGGTGCTCGCCTTCGCCGAGGGCCGCCACAACGGGGCCGGCGACACCGGCCACATCGACGTCGTCCTCAGACGCTCCGGCGACGGCGGCTGCACCTGGGGGCCGATGCGGGTCGTCGCCGCCGGGGACGGGAACACCCGCGGCAACCCCGCCCCCGTCGTCGACCCGCGCACCGGCGCGGTCGTCCTCGTCACCTCCTACAACAGCGGTGCCGTCACCGAGGCGCAGATCATGCGGGGCGAGGTCACGCCGGAGCAGAGCCGGCGGGTGTTCGTACAGCGCAGCTGGGACGACGGGCGGCACTTCACACCGCCGCGGGACATCACCGCGGAGGTGAAGCCGGCGAACTGGCGGTGGTACGCGACGGGACCGGGCCACGCGGTCGCGCTGACCCGTGGCCGGCACGCCGGCCGGCTGGTCGTCCCCGCCAACTACTCCGCGGCCCCGCCCGCCGGCTCCTCCGACACCGGCCAGGAGGCCAAGTACTACGGCGCCCACGCCATCTACAGCGACGACGGCGGCCGCACCTGGCACCTCGGCTTCGTGGACGACTCGCACGACGGCCACGACAACGCCAACGAATCCACCGCCGCCCAACTCCCCGACGGCCGCCTCTACTTCAGCTCACGCGACCAGAACGGCACCAGCGTCGGCAACCGTCTCGACACCTACTCCAGCGACGGCGGCCAAACCCTCGACCGCCCCTACGCCGTGCAGCCCACGCTCGACGACGTCCCGGTGGTCGAGGGCAGCGTCCTCCAACTCGGCGGTACGGACGCCCCGTTGCTCTTCTCCGGCCCGTCCGTGCCGACCGCCCGCCGGGCGATGGCGATCTGGAGCAGCACGGACGGCGGGGCGACCTTCACCAAGGCAATGACGCTCTCGCCGCAGCCGGCCGCCTACTCCGACCTGGTGCAGCTCGGCCGGCACACGGCCGGGATCCTGTACGAGACGGGGGTGGCGGGCACGTACGAGACGATCGAGTTCCGCCGGTTGCCGGCGGAGGAGTTCTAGAGCAGCCCGGCGGCGGCGAGGAACTTGCCGACCTTCTCCACCTCTTCCGGCGACAGCGGCACCTGGGGTTCCGCCGTCGCCGGACAGCCGATGACGCCCCGCAGGTGCAGCGCCGCCTTGAAGGCCCCGAGAGCCGAGGAGCTGCCGCCCATGCGTGCCGGGTCCCCGACGCCCACCATGCCGAACAGGGCGCACAGCCGCTCCTGTTCGGCCCGGGCCCGCTCCCAGTCGCCGGCCCGGCAGAGGCGGTCGAGGCGGACGTAGCCGTGCGGGTCGACGTTGGCGAGGCCCGGCACCGCTCCGTCGGCGCCGAGCGCGAGGGCGGAGTCGACGACCAGTTCCGAGCCGGTCAGCACGCTGAAGTCGGTGATGTCGGGGCGGGTGCGGGCGCCGGTGACGACCTCGCGGAAGGCGGCCAGGTCACCGCTGGAGTCCTTGAGCCCGGCGAGGACGCCCTCGGCGGCGAGCGTGAGGACGACGTCCGCGGGGAGCTTCGTGTGGACGGCGACCGGGATGTCGTACGCGATCACCGGCACCGGCGAGGCGGCCGCGATCAGCCGGAAGTGGCGGGCGATCTCGGCGGGATGGGTGCGCGCGTAGAACGGCGCCGTCACCACCACCGCGTCCGCGCCCGCCGCCGTCACCGACGCCACATGGTCCAGCACCCTCGGCGTCGCCATGTCGATCGCCCCGGCCAGAACGGGGAGTTGGCCTGCCACATGGGCGGCCACCGACTCCACCACCAGCCTCCGCTGCCCGTCGCGCAGATACGCCGCCTCCGACGACGAACCCAGCACGAACAGCCCGTCCACCCCGCCCGCCACCAGATGGTCGACCAGCCTGAGCAGGGAGGGGACGTCCACCTCGCGGTCCGGTGTCAGGGGCGTGCAGACGGGCGGGACGACACCGGTCAGCGGGGCGGCGAAGGTCATGAGGGCTCCGTGGGATGGCTCTGGCGTACGAGGTCCTGGGTCGACTGGTCCTCCTCCACAGGATGGTGGCAGCGGAAGCGGTGTCCGGCGGGTGACACGGCCGAAAAGTCCGGCATCTCCGACGCGCACGCCTCGTCCGCCTTCCAGCACCGCGTACGGAACGGGCAGCCGCTCGGCGGGCGGGTCGCCGACGGGACCGGGCCGGTCAGGGGGATGGGGGCGATGGGGTGCAGGAGGCCGGGGGTGGCCGAGAACAGCGCGCGGGTGTACGGGTGCCGGGCGCGGTCCGTGACGTCCGCGGCCGGGGACTCCTCGACGATCCGGCCCAGGTACATGGTGATCACGCGGTCGCTCATCCGCCGTACCGTCTGGATGTCGTGCGAGACGAAGACCAGCGCCAGGCCCAGGCGTTCCTTGAGGTCCAGGAGGAGGTTGAGGATCTGGGCGCGGACCGAGACGTCCAGCGCGCTCGTCGGCTCGTCCGCCACCACCAGGTCGGGGTCGAGCGCCAACGCCCTTGCGATGGCGACCCGTTGGCGCTGGCCGCCCGACAGCTGGCCCGGCAGTGCGTCGGTCAGCGCGCGCGGGAGGCCCACCAGCGACATCAACTCCCGTACCCGGTCTTCCCGTTGAGGCCTCGTGCCCCGCTCGTGCACGTCCAGCGGATCGCGCAGGATATGCCGTACCGGCAGGCGGCGGTTCAGGGCCGTCGACGGGTCCTGGAAGATCATGCCGGTGGTGCCGCCGACGGCGGACCGGCGCTCGGCGGGCGGCATCGACCACAGGTCGCGGCCCTGGAAGGACACCGTGCCTGACGTCGGCCGTTCCACGCCCACCAGCACCTTCGCCAGCGTCGACTTGCCACACCCGGACTCGCCGACGACGCCGACCGTCTCGCCGGGCGCGACGGTGAGGTCGGCGCCGGTCAGGGCGTACACCCTGTCCCGCCTGAACAGGCCGCCGCTGCGCGCCTTGTGGACGACATGGGCGCCGGACAGCTCGACGATCGCGTTCACTTCACGGCCTCCGACTCCGACGTCACGAGGTCGACCGCCGGGTGGTGGCAGGCCGCCGTGTGCGTCGGTGTGCCCAGCAGGTCGGGTGGGGTCGTACGGCAGACGTCGGTCGCGAGGGGACAGCGGTCGGCGAAGCGGCAGCCCGCCGGGAAGTCCGCGGGGGAGGGCACCACACCCCTGATCTGCGTCATCCGCTCGGCCGCCGACTCCAGCGACAGCACGCTGCCCAGCAGGCCGCGCGTGTAGTGGTGGGCCGGCGACTCCACCAGGTCGGCTGTCGCACCCGTCTCCACGATCTGCCCGCCGTACATCACCACCACCCGGTCGGTGACGTCCGCGATCAGCGCCAGGTCGTGCGAGACGAGGATCAGCGCGAAGCCCAACTCCTCGCGCAGGCGCAGCAGAAGCTCTATCACCTGAGCCTGCACCGTGACGTCGAGTGCCGTCGTCGGCTCGTCGGCGACGATCAGCATCGGGTCGCGGGACAGCGCCATGGCGATCAGGACGCGCTGGCGCTGGCCGCCGGAGAGCTCGTGCGGATAGCTGCGCAGGGTGCGGTCGGGGTCGAGGCCGACCATCGTCAGCAACTCGGCGGGCGTGCGGCGGCCTCCGCGCCGTACGACCTGCTTCAGCTGGGCGCGGATCGTCATCGCCGGGTTGAGGGACGACAGCGCGTCCTGATAGATCATCGCCATCTCGTGGCCGAGAAGCTTGCGGCGCACCCGCATGGGCTCCGCCAGCAACTCCCGCTGATGGAAGCGGACTTGGCCGCGGATCCGGGCACCCTTTGGTGCCAGTCCCATGATCGCCAGCGCGGTGAGCGACTTTCCGCAGCCCGACTCGCCGACCAGCCCCAGGACTTCACCGGCCCGCACCTCGAAGCTGATCCCGTCGACGATGTCCACGCCGCCGTGCCGGCCCTCGAAGCCGATGGCAAGGTTCTCGACTGCCAGTACCGGTTGTTGTCCCTGGGGGAGGGGGCGGGCCCGGGCACGCAACCGCGCGGCCGTCGCCGTCAGGCCAGGCAACTGCAGCACCTCCCCTCCCCCCGGCTCAGGCGCCTGAAGCCGGTCGTCCTCGTCCCGCGCCGCCACCTCCCGCGCCACGGGTGCCGCCCATGCGTCCGACACGCCCTCCGACAGGATGTTCAGCGACAGTACGGTCACCAGCATCAGCAGCCCGGGAAAGACGGTGGCCCACCAGCCCCCGGTCAGCACCATGTTCTTGCCGTCCGCGATGACACTGCCCCACGACGGGTCGGGCGGCCGTACACCCGCCCCGATGAAGGACAGCGACGCCTCGAAGACGATCGCCTCGGCGACCTGCACCGTGCAGAAGACGAGGACGGGAGCCGCGCAGTTGATCGCCACGTGACGCAGCACGATATGAGGCGTCCGCGCGCCGATCACCCGTTCCGCCGTCACATAGTCCTCGCCGTACTGGTCAAGTACGTTGGCCCGTACGACCCTTGCCACCGGCGGGGTGAACAGGAACGCGATCGCGCAGATCAGGACCGTGATCCCGCCGCCGAACACGGCCACCAGGACGGCCGCGAGCGCGATGCCGGGGAACGCCATCACCACGTCCAGACAGCGCATCAGCGTCTCGTCGACGCCCTTGCGGGAGGTGGCCGCGACCGCACCGATCAGTGCTCCCACGACCAGCGCGAGCCCCGTCGCGCCGAGGCCGATCGCCAGCGACCAGCGGGCGCCGTACATCAGCCTGCTGAGGATGTCCCGGCCGAGGCTGTCCTGGCCCATCCAGTGCTCGGCGGACGGGTGCCCGGTGCCATCGACGGGGACCTGCTGGTCGAGCGGGTCGTGCGGTGCGAGAAGCGGTGCGAGCAGGGCCGTCAGGACCACGACGGCCAGGAAGCACACGGCGATCTTCGACAGCAGCGGCAGCCGGCGCCAGCCGCGGAGGCGGACGCCGGGGCGGGACAGCGCCTCGGTGAGGCTCTTGCGGGTGAACTGCGTGATCATGCGGTCGCATCCCTCAGTCGCGGGTTGACCAGCAGGTAGAGGACGTCGATGACGAGGTTGACGACGACGAAACCGGTCGCGGTCGTCAGGACCACGCCCTGGACGACGGCCGGGTCCCCGTTCTTCACGGCGTCGATCATCAGCTTGCCCATGCCCGGGAGGGAGAAGATCGTCTCGATGACGACCGCGCCGCCGAGCAGATAGCCGACGCGCAGGCCAAGGACGGTAAGCGGATTGATCAGTGCGTTCCTGAGCACGTTGCGGCCCACCACCACCCGCGGCGGCAGCCCGCTGCCGATCGCCGTGCGGACGTAGTCCTTGTCCAGCTCCTCGACCACGGATGTCCTCACGATGCGGGTGAGTTGGGCCGCCACCGGAAGGGACAACGCCAGCGCCGGGAGGGTCATGGTCTTGAGCCAGCCCGTGAAGGAGTCGGCCGGATTGATGTAACCGCCCGTCGGGAACCAGCCCAGGTCGACCGCCAGGTACTGGATCATCAGCAGCGCCAGCCAGAAGCCGGGGGCCGCGACACCGGTGAGCGAGACGACGCGGATGATCTGGTCGGGCAGCCGGTCCCGGTAGATCGCCGCCGTCACCCCGCCGACCAGGGACAGCACGACCGCGATCGCCAGGCCCAGAAAGGTGAGTTGGAGGGTGAGCGGCAGCGCGGTGGTGACCTGGTCGATCACCGGGGCGCGGGTCAGCGCGCTGGTGCCCATGTCGCCGTGGAGCAGGTCGCCGACGAAGTGGGCGTAGCGCACGGGCAGCGGGTCCAGCAGGCCGTTCTGCTCGCGGAAGTCGTGCAGTTGCTGCGGGGTGGGGTTCGCGCCCTGGAAGAACGCGGACGCCGGGTCGACGTCCGAGAAGCGCATCACCAGGAACACGAACAGCACGATGCCGAGCATCAGCGGCACGAGCAGGGCGATCCGGCGGAGCAGGATCCGGACGACGGCGATCACGGAACGAACCTCCTTGCTGCTAGGCCCACTTGGCCTGGAGGAGGTTGATGCCGGGATACGGCTGTGCCCTTATCCCGGTGAGAATGCGCGGGTCCCAGGCCGTCATCAGCTCGTTGTGGACGACCGGGTAGAGGACCGCCTGCTCGGCGACGACGTCGATGTAGTCCTGGACCATCGCCTTCTTCTTCGCCGCGTCGGGCTCCTGGGTGGCCCGGTCCATGTCCTTGAAGAGCTGCTTGGCGATGGCGTTGTCCGCCCAACGCGCGTATCCCATCCACAGGTTGGTGGGCCCGTAGTTGTAGTGCATGATCAGGTCGGCGTCGAGGCCGAACTGGTTGGGATTCGAGGCGGCGGCCACCACCTGGTAGTCCTGCTTCTGGTCCATCTTGGTGAAGACGGCCGTGGTCTCCTGCGGGGAGAGCGTCGTCTTCACGCCGATCGCGTCCCAGGACGCCTTGATGGTCGGCAGACAGTCGACGATCCAACTCACGTTCACCGCAAGGATGTCGATCTTCAGCCCGCTGACCCCGGCGGCCTTCAGCAGGGCCTTCGCCTTCTGCGGGTCGTAGTCGTAGACGGTCTTCGCGCGCCGGTAGGAGGGGTTGCCCTCGTTCAGGAACGAACTCGACGGCTTCCCGTGGCCCTTGAGCGCGACCTCGACCATCTTCCCGGTGTCGATGGCGTAGTGCAGCGCCTGCCGCACCCGTACGTCGTCGAAGGGCTTGTGCTTGGTGTTGAACATCAGGAACAGGTTGTTCATCCCGGCCCCGCCGGCGACCGTCAGCCCGCCGCTCTCGAGCTGCTTGATGTTGGCGTACGGGATGTTGTCGGAGATCTGTGCGCCCGCGCTGGAGCCGGAGATCCTGGCGACGCGTGGGGCGGCGTCGACGATCGTCAGCCAGTTCATCTTCTTGAAGGCCGCCGGACGCGGGCCGTTGTAGTCGGCGAAGGCGGCGAAGGTGGTGTTCGACTTCGGGTGGTGCGCGGTTTGTTTGTACGGCCCCGAGCCGACCGCCAGCCCCTTGATGGCGTCGTCCCAGGCGCCGGGCTTGGAGAAGACGTGCCTCGGCATGATCTTCGCGAGGGTGAGCCGCGAAATCCCTTCCGGGAAGGGGAACTTGAGCACCAGCTCGACGTTCTGCGCGTCGATCTTGCGGACTTCCTTCAGCCAGCTCTCGAAGAAGCCCTTGGCGAGCGTCTGCGTCTTGGGGTCGAGGATCCGGTCGAAGACGAACACGACGTCGTCGGCGGTGACCGGCTTTCCGTCGTGGAACTTGGCGCCGGCCCGCAGCGTGAACTTCCAGGACGTGGCGTTCAGGTCCTTCGGCACCTCGGTCGCCAGGGCCGCGTACGGCTTGCGGGTGATCGGGTCGGTGTCGAGCAGCCCCTCGTAGATGTGGTTGTTGGCCGCCATGCAGAAGGCGGACGCGGTCTGCGTCGGGTCCCAGCTGCCGTCGTTGCCGTAGCCGATGACCGCGGTCAGCGTCCGGTCCTTGCCGCCACCGCTGCCGGTGTCGTTCGTGGACTGCGGCCCCGACGAACAGGCCGACAGCGACGCGGAGACGGCGGCGGCCGCGCCCAGCGCGCCGGTGTGCTTCAGGAAGGTCCGGCGGTGCACGGTTCCTCCAGCGAAGAGTCGGAGAGTGAGGAGATACGACGTCCTACGTCCTGCCTCAGCCGCGACCATAGGAGCGGCTCCAGGGGCGGTCAAGGGATCGCACACGAATGGCGTAGCCGTCAGAGGTCGAGCCAATGGCAGTGGGAAATGGCGGGAGTTGGTGCACGTCAGTGCGGGACATGGGACGTGGGACGTCCGGCGCGCGTACGATGCGGCGCATGTCCGCTCAGCCGAGGCAGACGGAGACCGGGAACAGCCGGATTCAGCGGGCGGTCGTGCAGCTGATCCTCGACCGCAGGCTCCGGCCCGGTGCGCCGCTGCCCACCGAGGCCGAGCTGATGGAGGACCTCGGCGTCAGCCGGAACTCCGTGCGCGAGGCCCTCAAGGCGCTCCAGGCCCTCGACATCGTGGAGATCAGACACGGCTACGGCACCTACGTCGGCCAGGCCTCCCTCACCCCGCTGATCGACGGACTGACCTTCCGCACCCTCGCCCGGCACGACGACGACACCGGCGCGCTCGCCGAGATCCTCCAGGTGCGGGAAGTTCTGGAGGAGGGGCTGATCCGGCGGATCGCGGGATCGGTCGCCGAGGCCGAGCTGGACGCGCTGGAAGCGGTCGTGGCCCGGATGGAGGCGGCGGTCCGGGCGGGCCGCCCGTTCCCCGAACTCGACCGCGAATTCCACGAGTTGCTCTACGCGTCCCTGGGCAACGCGCTCGTGCCCCAGCTGCTGGCCGCCTTCTGGACCGTGTTCCGCAGGGTCGCCGACGCCCGCGGCTGGACGGACGACCCGGAGCCGGAGGTGACGGTCCGCCGGCACCGGGACATCGTGACGGCCCTGCGGGCGAGGGACGCCGAGAGCGCCCAGCGGGCGATGGTCCACCACTTCCGGGGCATCGAGGCCCGTACGCTGACCCGATGACGGACACCTGGCACCCCACGGACCCCGGTGTGCTGCGGCTGCCCTCGGGACGGCTGGTGCGGGGCCGCGGTCTGCGGCACCCCCTCGAACCGGGGGCGCCCACGCCCTCGTACGCCCTCTATCTCCTCGGCAGGCAACCCCCGCCCGTCGCCTGGGAGTTCACCTGGGTCCGCTGGCCCGACTTCCGCCTGCCCGCCGACCGCCCGGCCGCCCGCGCCGCGCTGACCGAGGCGTGGGAGCGGGCCGCCGCCGAGCGCGTCGAGATCGCCTGCGGCGGCGGCCGCGGCCGCACCGGGACGGCACTGGCCTGCCTGGCGGTCCTGGACGGCGTACCGGCCGAGGAGGCGGTGGATTTCGTACGGCGGCACTACGACCGGCGGGCGGTGGAGACGCCGTGGCAGCGGGCGTATGTGCGGCGGTTCGCCGAGGACGGGCCCCAGAGCCGGGAACTATAGCCGCAGGCGCATCAACCGGCGATCCGCGCCCGGGCCGAAGTAGTCCTTGCGGACGCTCTGTTCGGCGGTGAAACCCAGCGTTTCATAGAGGAGGATCGCGGCCGTGTTCGTCGGGGCGACGGTCAGATGCACCTCGCGCACCCCGATGCCGCGCAGCAGGTCGAGCACCTCCAGCATCAGCCGCCGGCCGTGGCCCCGTCCGCGTTCGTCCCGTGTGATGCCCAGCCCCAGGATCCAGCTGCGGCTCTTGTCCGGGGCCGTGCCGACGAGGACGTACCCCTTCAGGGCGGCGCCGTCGTCCAGGACGAGCAGATGGTCCGGGTACACGTCGTACATCTGACGCAGTACGAAGTACGGGTACGGCTCCTCCGGGAACGTCTCCCGATCCAGGAGGGCCAGCGCTCCGAGGTCCGCCTCCGTCACGCCTCTCAGCCGAAGTCGCCGTGCGGCTCGATGCACAGGCAGAGCAGTCATGCCACCTCCTGGTGTGGGGGAATTTACGCATGGTTCTGATCAGCATGGCCGCACGCCTTTCCTGCAACAAGCGCGCTTCAAGACCATGTCAGTTTGTCGACGTGCAGACTCACGAGAACCAGGTATATTATTGAGAATTGGCCACCACTCTGCCAGTGGTGTATGGTCGAGCATGACCTCCAGAGCTTCGGTCGACTCTCCCATGCTCAATGACGATGCACCATGGGACGACTTTGACCCCAGCGCATACTTTGATCAAAATTACCGCGATCTTCTCGACGCGGATGCGGAGATCCTCTCGTTCGTAAGGAATCACTTCAGCGATCACTTCCGTGAGCATGGTGAGTATCTCGAACGGCCGATTCTTGGTATTGACATCGGGGCGGGAGCCAATCTCTATCCGGCGCTGACCATGCTGCCGTGGTGCAGGGAGATCACCCTGTTCGAGCGGGCGCCCAAGAACGTCAGCTATCTGCGTGACCAGCGTTTGCATGCCGACCCGGCCTGGGACAGCTTCTGGCAGGTGTTGCGCAAGGATCCGGCGTACACCCGGATCGACACCGAGCGGACGGAGAGATTTCGCAAAGCGATCCGCGTTCAGCAGGGAAATCTGTTCGCTCTGGGGCGGCGGAATGTGTTCGGTCTACGCCGTTCTGCGGGGCGCTGGCAGATCGGAACGATGTTCTTTGTGGCCGAATCCATCTCCACCTCGCACAAGGAGTTCCTGCGCGCGGTCGAGTGCTTCATGCGGAGCCTCGCGCCCGGCGCGCCTTTCGCGGCCGCGTTCATGGAGGGCTCGACCGGGTATGACGTTGGCAACCGACATTTTCCGGCGTGCGACGTGGACGAGGCACAGGTGAAGGAAAGCTTCCGGAACTTCGCCGACAAAATCGAGACGCGACGCCTGAGCGAAGTGAGCCATATGGTGCGTCCAGGGCATACGGGAATCATCTTGGTTTGCGGGAAGCGGAACCCGAAGTCCTGAATTGCCGATTCCAGATTTGGTCGACCTGTGTGAGGGGCATGGGGGATGGAGATCAAGCCTAGGGTTCATCTGCTTGAGATCTGGGAGGCGATCGCCCGGCACTCCTTCGACGGCGGACGCTGGATCTGGGAGGACTGGGGAGTCAGCAGCGTCGCCGACGCCGAGCGGCTGCTGTGCCTCATGTACCCCGCCACGGAGATCCCCGAGTTCCGGCTCGACGAGCCGGACACGACCCAGAGGGACGTCCAGCGCGCCCTCAGACCGGCCGGCGGGCGCACGGAGATCCCGGCGGCCCTGGTGGCGGCCCTCACCGAGTTCATGAGGCGGCACACCGCTGCCGACGGCAGCCCCGCCTTCGGCGGCGGCTACTACTTCACCGCACAGGACGAGCAGTCGGAAGTTGCCGCCGAACAGCGGGAGTTGGGCGTGGTCGACTCCTTCTCCATGTCCGTGACCCTCTGCCTGGCCACGCTCGGCTTTCTCGACAAGTTCGCGGGCGTCACGGTCCGCTCCGACGTACGGGAGACCGTCGCCGAACTTCGGAAGGCCACCAGCGAGCGGCTCACCGCCGCGATGGTGGGCCTGCTGCGCTCCTTCACGGTCAACGTCTTCGACGCCGACACCACCCAGGGCCGGCGGCTGGCCCGGACCCTCGGCCAGCGGCGGCTGTCCGAACGGGCCGTCCTCCAGCAGTTCCAGGAACGCTTCAAGACCCTGCGCGCCACCATCGCCAACCGCATCACGCTCGGCGTCGACGTCGCGGACGGGCTCAAGGACCAGAGCATGATGTTCGAGTGCGGCTGGGCCTGGGGCGTGGTCAAGGACGCGCCGCCGGTCACACGGGCCGACCAGGACGCCGGCAGCCAGAACATCGGCATCCAGGCGGACGGCGTCGCGGACCCCGTGCCGTACCTCTATTTCACCGTCGTCGCCCTGGACGGCATCCAGGACCTGTCCTCCGACCGCACCCTCACCCTCGGCCTGCTCAACGAGGAGCAGCAGATGCTCGCCGAGGCACTGCGGCTGCGGTGGACCGTCACCCGGCAGTACTGGTCGGACATCGCGCGGTTCAGCGCCGATCGCTGGCCGCTGGAGGACATCCCCTGGCGCGTCACCAACCAGAAGCTCGAATCCGAGTACTTCTCGCTCTCCGTGGCCTCGCTCGTCGTCCACGACCTGGTCCGCAGCCGGGCCGGCGACGAGGAACTCGCCCGCACGGTCGACATCATGGAACGCCTCGCCGAACGCGGCCGTATCACCAGCCCTTTGACCCGCAACGACCCCGCACTGGAGCTCCACAGCCCCGGCGTCGTGCTGCCCCTGCAGGGCAGCGAACGACTCGGCCCGCTCCTGCAGTGGACGGTCACCGACTTCTCCGCGCACCTCCTCAAACGCACCGTCCAGCTGGCCGAGTTCGCCCGCAGCACCGACACCCAGGACCGCCTGCTGAAACTGGCCGAGGACACCTTCGAGCACCTGTGGGAGCGGCGGATCGAGGACGGCGAGGGGGCCGACCTCTGGGACGACGCCCAGGCCGTCTTCCCCACGGCGCCCAAGCGCGAGGGACCGCTGTCCTGGAGCATGACCGAACGCCTCACCGAGTGCATGGTCGCCGCGTACAACTTCTACGCGCGTGAGCCGGTCCGCAGCCCCGAACTCGGCGCCTTCGCCACCGCCCTGCTCAGCGAGGCCACCCACCGCTTCGGCAAGGAGCAGATGCAGTCGGCCGTGGTCGCCGACAGCGACCTGGCGAAGTCCCTGCGGAAGATCGAGATCCGGCTGCGCCGGGCGGGCGAACTCGTCGGCAACCAGCCCGGCACCGCGAGCGCGCTGGTGCTGTCCGTGCTCGAGGAACTCGACACCCTCGCCCAGGCGCGGGGTGCGGCTGCCGGGGAGGTGCGGCGGTGATCGTCTTCGCCGCCTCCGACAAGGGAGGCACCGGCCGCTCCGTCACCAGCGCGAACCTGGCCTACCAGCGAGCACTCGCCGGCGAGGACGTGGCCTACGTCGACTTCGACTTCGGCTCGCCCACCGCCCCCGCCGTGTTCGACCTGCCCGACGTGCTGCGCGGCGTCCGCACGGGAGGCCTGCACTCCTACCTGGAGGGAGAGGTCGCCGAGCCGGCCCGCGTCGACGTCTGGCGCCGCACCGAGCACCCGGTCCTGCGCCGGCGGCCCAACGGCGCGGGCCGGCTGGCCCTGCTGCCCGGTGACGCCGGCGGCGGCGAGTTCGCCACGGACGAGGACGCCCTGCGCCGCTGCGTGGACCTGCTGCTGCGGCTCGACAGCGAGTTCGACCTGATCCTCGTCGACCTCAGCGCCGGACGCAGCTACGCGATGGACATGGCCCTGGAGGTCACGGCACGGCGCGAGCTGCGGCACGTCGAGGCCCGCTGGGTGGTCTTCCACCGCTGGACCCGGCAGCACGTCATCGCCGCGGCCGGGCTGGTCTTCGCCGAGCGCGGCATCCTGGAGTGGGGTGCCGAACGGGGGCACGACAAGGACGCGCTCAGGTCCGTGATCCGCTTCGTGCGGGCCGCCGTACCCGACCCCGACTCCTCGCTGTGGTCGCACGTGTCGCCCGCGCAGTCCGCCTGGATGCAGAGTTACGACGAGCGGCTGCGGCGGCTGGCCGCCGAACTCGGCGTCGGCGACAGCGTGTTGCTGGGCACCGTGCCGCTGGAGCCCATCCTCCAGTGGCGCGAGCAGCTCATCACCGAGGAGGAGGTCGTCGCGACGCAGATCGCCAACAAGGACACCCTGGACGCGCTGGAGGAGATCGCCCGTCGGCTCACCGGCGACATCCACTGGGGGCAGCCGTGACGGACTCCGTCTTCCGGGAGACCGCGGCGCAGGCCCGCACCCAGTCGGTGCCGCTCTCCCATCTCTCCCTGGAACTCGGGCACCTGTACATGGAGGACCTGGAGGGCGGGCCGGGGCGGCTGCGCGAGCACTTCGAGCGGGTACGGCCCTGGGCGGACGCGGCCCGCGCCGAGACCACCGCCCTGACCGGCGGCAAACGGCCGCGGATCAGCACCTGCTTCCTGATCGACGACTACTTCACCCGCTTCTCCACGCCCGCCGACCTGGTGCCGCTCGTCCTCGCCGAGGCCGAACGGGCCGGGCTCGTCATCGACTACCTGGCCCGCGAATCGGCCTGCGCCGTCGCCGACAAGTTCCCGCTCGCCCAGGCCGTCGCCGGCCGCCTCGTCGAGTCACCGCCCCCGGGCAGCTACGGCGCCCGCCCGCCGGTGAGCCTGACCGGCTGGCTCGCCAACGGCCGGCGCAGCCCCGACGCGCGCACCTCGCAGGCCATGCGGAGGGCGGCACCCTGGCAGCCGCCCGCTGAGACCGCCGCCCGCCGGCACTCGATCTTCGTGGATGTCGAGCTGTGGGACGACGACAAGGACGGCAACCGCACCTGGTCCTGCCCCTTCCTCGCCGCCGTCTGGCAGCTGGCCCGACTCGGCCTGCTCCGCAACGAGGGCGAGCCCGTCCTGACCCCGCGCGATGCGAGCGCCGGCTGCTTCCCGCGCGAATGGGACGAGTTACCGCCCCTGCTCCGGCTCAACCCGTCGGCGGCCCCGTTCAGCGCCTACCGCACCTGGTCCGTGCTGCCCTCGCGGTTCCTGCCCGTCGAACACGCTGTGCGGGTCGTCCTCGACCAGACAGACGTGGACTCGGGAGCGGTCCGCCAGATCACCGAGCGCGCCGCCCTGGAGGGCCACCCGACGCTCAACTCCGTTGCCGAGCGCGTCTCCTACGTGTTCTACCCGGGGCCCTGACATGACGGCCCCGCCGGACGCGGCACCCGCGGTCCTGGCCTGCGGAGAGGTACGCACCTGCGTCCTGCCGTCCCTCCAGCCCCTGGACGCCCGGTCGGCGGCCCAGCTCCTGAGGCTGCGGGCCGACGAACGCGTCCTCGTCTCCGAACGCCCCAACCTGTACGCGCTCTCCCCGGAGACCCTCACTGGCGTCGACTGCCGTCTGCCCACCTCCAACGGGACGAAGGTGCGCGTGGTCGGCACGGTGGCCGTCCGTGCCGCGCTCACCGAGGGCCGTGTCCTGCAGACCAGCGCATACTTCCGGACACCGGCCGAGGGCCCCGACCGCCGACAGCCCTGGGGGCACTACCTGATACGGCCCGGAGTGGTCGAACCGCTCGGCCGGCTCCCCGAACAGGAGGCCGCACAAGGCATCCTGACCGGCGGCCGGCCCGGCGAACTCGACCTCGGCCTGATCGCGGACGGTGTGCTCACCCCGCTCGTCCGGCACCCGCTGCTCGACCAGCGGGTGCCCTTCAAGAAGTCCCGTCGCACCCGCCTGCGCTGGGCGGCGCTGCCCGCCGCGCACGGCCAGGAGCCCTCCATCGAAGGGTTCACCCTCGCCGAGGACGACCTGCGCACGGTCCGCCTGCGCGTGCCCGACGGCACCGAACCGGCTGCGATCGCCGCTCTGTGCGAGGACTTCGCGCTGCACGACTGGCTGCTCACCACGGTCGTCCGGCTGCTCGACGGCAGACTCGGCCCGGTCGAGGGCCCCGCCTCTCTCATGGCCCTGCGCCCGGCCGTGGAACACCTGATACACCTCTGGATGCCCCGGGCCCGCGGCGACCGCACGCTGCGCGCCCTGTGGGACGTGCTGGAACAGGACCCGGGATTCACCCGCCAGTGGGACAACCTCGTCCAGCGGGTCCGGGACCGGCTGGCTCTGCTCAACGCCCTTCCGAAACTGGGAATTCCGACGGGGGAGAAGACATGAACGGAGCACCGCCGACCACGACGACCACCACCACTACGACCACTGCGCCGCCGCCCTCCCAGCCCGCCCGCCGACTCGAGCCGCGGGGGCTGCGGGTACCTCCGGTCCTGGTGAAGATCCTGGTGACCGCCCTGGTCTTCCTCATCGCCCTTCTGGTCACCAACAAACTCGACCAGAAGCAGGGCGCCGGCGACGTGTGGAACCTGACCGCCTCCGTCGTCATCGGCGGCGCGGCGCTCATCGTGCAGTACCTGGTCGACTTCGAGAAGCGGCTGGAGGAGATCGAGACGAGTCAGACCGACCTGATCCGGGACGTGAAGGAGAACCTGGTCAGCCATCACGTCGCGCTCACGGAACTGGTCGACGACCGCTTCCGGCGGATCAACGCGGCGACCGAGCTCTTCAGCAACGTGGACCGTTCGGTGCTGCGCTCGGACGCGGTCATCAAGCTGGCACGCCGGGCCACGGAGTGCGGGCAGCTCAACAACGAGATCGTGAAGACCTTCGCCAGCGAGGAGATCGAACGGCTCGCGGGACTCCTGGAGAACCTCAGCAGCCGCAGCGCGGACTGCCTCGGCGAGAACCAGGACTGGCTCATCGGCCTCACTCACTGCATCAAGCGAAGCCTCGACGCCACCAGCACCTCCGTCGACCGGGACTTCTGGGACAGCGAACCCGCCGCCCGTTATCTGGAGGCACAGAGCGACGCACGCGGGCGCGGGGTGGAGATACGGCGACTGTTCCTCGTCGACACACCGGAGGAGATCGACGAAGAGGTGAGGGCCCTGTGCAACAAGCAGCGCGCCCTCGACCTCGACGCCCGTGTGGTGGCGCTGTCCGAACTGCCGCCCTGGGCACAGCTCGGGACGAAAAGCGACTTCATCGTCTTCGACCGGGAACTGTCCTACGAGATCGACCAGGACACCAAGGACGTCAACGCCAAGACCACGCTCAACGCCCGCCCCACGCACGTGGATCACCGCCTGAGGCAGTTCACCCGGTTGTGGGACGCGACGTCGAGGCTGCCGCACCAGGGCATTCCGCAGCCGGCGAACGGACCGTCCGCCTAGGACAGGCCCTGGGCGGCTTGGCCCAGCACCTCCGCCAGGAGGGCGGCCGTGTCGACGATCAGGGTGTGGTCCCACGCCGCGTCCTGGTCCGGCTTCGTCACCTGGACGGCCAGCACGATCGGGGTGCCGTCCGGGGTCCAGGCGATGCCGGCGTTGTTGTTAGCGCCGTACGAGCCCGCGCCGGTCTTGTCGGCGACCGTCCAGGTCTTGGGCAGGCCGAGGCGGAAACGGTTGCCGCTGGTGGTGTTGTTCAGCAGCCAGTGAGTGAGGAGTTCGCGGTCCGGGCCGTTCAGGGCGTTGCCGAGGACCAGGCGGGCGTAGGTGCGGCCGATGGCGCGCGGGGTGGTGGTGTCCGTGCGGCGCCACGGCTCGGCCGAGTTGAGCTCCGGCTCCCAGCGGTCCAGGCGGGTCACCGGGTCGCCCAGCGACCGGGCGAAGCGGGTGATCGCGGTGGGGCCGCCCAGTTCGCGCAGCAGGAGGTTACCCGCGGTGTTGTCGCTGTAGCGGATGGCCACGTCGGCGAGTTCGGCGATGGTCATGCCCTCGGCGAGGTGCTTCCTGGTCTGCTCGGAGCCCTCCTCGACGATGTCGGCCTCCGTGTAGTGGATCCGACGGGCGAGGACCTCGCCGTGCCGGTCCAGATCGCGCAGGACGGCCGCCGCGGCGAGGGTCTTGAAGAGGGAGCAGACGGGGAAGCGCTCGTCGGCGCGGTGGGTGACGGTCCGCTTCGTGCGGACGTTGTGCGCGAACACGCCAAGGCGGGCGCCGTGTTGGCGCTCCAGCTCCCGCAGGCGGTCATCTGTGGCGGCGTGGGCGGGTGCGCTCGTGAGGAGCGTGGCGGCGGAGGCGGTGCCTGCTGCGAGCAGGGTGCGTCGGGTCATCGGGGTGCGGTGCGAGCCTAAGATCTTGCTCTCCTTCGCTCGATCGACGGTGACCATCTCTCCAGTGATCGACGCCGTACGTCATCCCTTGGTTGCCGAGCCGTAGACCATCGGCGGACGGCGGGGCGGGCCCGGGCTCGCCACAGTGAGGGGCATGGAGAAGACGAAGGGGATCAATCGGGCGCAGTTCCTGGCGGGGGCCGCGGCCCTCGGGGTCACGGCGGCGGTGCTGCCGTCCGGGTCGGCCGCCGCGGCCACCGGACGTCACGGTCTGCGGCACCGCGGCGTCGTCTACACCGTCGGCGAGGGCGAAACCCCGGGGACCGCGTGGAGCGCCGCCCGGATGCGCCGGGACATCCGCGTCATCCGCGACGAGCTGCACGCCGACACCGTCGATGTCACCGGCGACGGCGTCGAACGCCTCACCGCCACCGCCGCCGAGGCCGCCGAGCGCGGACTGCACGTCTGGCTGCAGCCGACCTTCGGGGACATTCCGCAGCGGGACATCCTCGAGCACATGGCCGAGTGCGGCCGGTTCGCGGAGCGGCTGCGGCGGCAGGGCGCGAGCGTCGACTTCAGTGTGGGGTGCGAGTTCTGGCTGTTCGTGCCCGGGATCGTGCCGGGGGAGACGGTTCTGGAGCGGGTCGAGAATCTGCTGAAGGGCAACTTCGACCCCGTGCAGATGCAGCGCCGGCTCGACGCCTTCACGGCGAAGGCGGCGGCGGTCGGCCGCTCCGTCTTCCACGGCCGGCTGAGCTACGCCGCCGCCCAGGACGACAAGGTCGACTGGCGGCTCTTCGACGTCATCGGCATCGACTGCTACTCGTACTTCCGCCACCACGCCGACTACGTACGGGAGTTGAGGCGCTTCCTGCGCTGGGGCAAGCCCCTCGCGATCACCGAGTTCGGCACCTGCACCTACAAGGGGGCGCCCCAGGCGGGCGGCATGGGCTGGAACGTCGTCGACTTCGACAAGGGCGAGATCAAGGGCCATCTGGTCCGCAGCGAACACACCCAGGCCGCCTACCTGGTCGACGTGCTGTCGGTATTCGAGTCGATGGGCCTGTACGCGGCGATGGCGTTCGAGTTCGTCACCCCGGACGCCCCGCATCGCGCCGACAATCCGCGCAAGGACCTCGACATGGCGAGCTACAGCATCACCAAGACCATCAAGAACCGCCCCGACGACCCCCGTTCGGGCTGGCACTGGGAGCCGAAGGAGGCGTTCCACGCGCTGGCCCGGCAGTACGGCAGGGCGGCCTGCGCGGGTCACTCGCAGTAGACGTCCTTGCCGGGCCGCTCCCCGGTGGCGAGGAACCGGGAGACGGTCACGTCCCCGCACGCGTTGCCATTGTCCAGGTAGGCGTCGTGGCCGGTGGAGTCGACGGTGACCATGACGGCACGGCGGCCGAGCGCCTCGCGCAGCTTCAGGGCGCCGCTCAGCGGGGTCGCCACGTCACGCTCGTTCTGGACGAGCAGGACGTTGGACGGCCCCCGGTCGGTGATCCGCACCGGCTGCTTCGGCTGCCACGGCCAGGCGGCACACACCATGGCGTTACGGGGCATGCCGGCCGTCAGCGGATACCTGGCGCGGCTTTCCTCAACCCCCTTCCGGTACACGGCGGTCGAACGGGGCCAGGCGGCGTCGTTGCAGATGGTGGCGGCGCCGACGGCGGTGTAGTTCTGCAGCACCTCGTCCGGCGGGGACTGGGGCGCGGGCGGCACCGTGCCCTTCTGGGCGGCCAGGATCAGCTGGGCCAGGGCAGGGTAGTCGTCGGGGTCGTAGAGGGTGTTGAGCATGGTCTGGCGCAGGACGTTGCCGTCGAGCTCCGTCGGGTTGGCGCCGGGCCAGGGGATCGGCTCGCGGTCCAGGCGGGCGGCGAGGCGCAGGAACAGCGGGCGCACCTCGGCGGCCGTGTCGGCCAGACGGTACGGATTGCCGGGCGTGGAGGCCCACTTGGCGAACTCGGGGAAGTTGTCCTCGACGCCCACCTCGCCCGCCTGCAGCCAGGCGCGCTCCGGATTCACCGGGTCGGGGTTGTCGTTGCTGTCGAGGACGATGCGGTCGGTGCGCTGCGGGAAGAGCTGGGCGTAGACGGCGCCGACGTAGGTCCCGTAGGAGACGCCCCAGGCCGAGATCTTCCGCTCGCCGAGGGAGGCCCGAATGCCGTCGATGTCGCGTGCGTTGTCGACCGTGCTGATGTGCCGCATCAGTTCACCGCCGTTGCGGGCGCAGGCGTCCGACATGCGCCGGGCGGCGGTCATGTTCCCGGTGACGGAGCCGTCGGGGCCGGGCCAGGGCCGCAGCGTCGTCAGGGCGAGGTCGGCGTGGTCCAGCCCGCAACTGACCGCGGTCGAGGGCGCGTTGCCGCGTGGCGCGAACCCGATCAGGTCGTACTCGTCCCGCACGTCCTGCGGCAGCTTCTGCCCCTTGCCCGAGGGGTCGCCCAGACTGGTGCCGCCGGGCCCGCCGGCGATGAGCAGCAGGGCGCCCCGGCGGGCGGACGGGTTCTCGGCCGGGATGCGGGAGAGGGCGATCTCGATCTTCCGGCCGCCGGGGTCGGCGTAGTCCATCGGGACGGCGAGGGTCGCGCACTGCTGACGGGGGTCGAGGCCGCTGCCCGCACACTTCTTCCAGTCGAGCGACTTGGCGGCGGCTGGTGTTGAGGCATTCGCGGCCACCGGCGCGGTGAGGCCGAGGACGACGGCGGAGGCGGCGATCAGGGAGGCGTTGCGGATGCTCTTCTTCATGCGTTCGAGCGTCGCGGATCTTCAACGAGACTCACATCCGGGCAACTGCCTTGTTGTTGCTGGGGTTTACCCCCGTCCGTCCCCAGGGTTTCTCATACGTCCCGCCGGTCCACGACCACGACCGCCACGACGGTCGCGACCGCCGCCCACACCGCGAACACGACCCATCCGCCGGCGACCGTGGTCGGGTACCGGGGCGCCAGGGTGAAGGGGTGATCGCCGTAGCCGATGTCGACGAGACGCAGCCAGGCGTTGAACGGGAGGGCGTTCTTGACGCACGCCGTCCAGTGGTAGCGCTCGGTGACGAAGGACGGCAGGAGGAGCAGGACCACCGTCGTCAGGACCATCGTCGTCGCGCTGTGCCGTATCAGGGCCCCCGCCCCCATCCCCACCAGCGCGCACACCGGGGCGAGCAGCGCCGACGCCACGACCACCCGCCAGGCACCGGGATGGCTGATCGGCACGCCCAGGCCCCGGCCGTCGAGGACGGCCTGCGTCGTCGCGTAGGAGGCGCCCGCGACCACCGCGCCGTACCCGGTCATCACCGCGGTCACCACGACCGCCTTGGCCGCCATCAGCGCCCGCCGGTCCGGCACGGCGGTGAAGGTCGTACGGATCAGGCCCGTCCCGTACTCGCCGACGATCGTGATCGCACCGATGCTCGCGCACGCCAGCACCAGCATCATGGCGGCGCCCGCGGTGAACGCGTCGCGCAGCGCCCAGTAGACGAACTCACGCTGAATGGGGCCGCCGTAGTGCGGATAGTTGACATAGTCCGCGCGGGCCGCGTTCGCGTTGAACGCGATCAGGGCCAGGGCACTGGAGCCGAGCGCCCAGTAAGTGGACCGCAGGGAGCGGAGTTTGATCCACTCGGCGGCGAGCAGATCGGTGAAGCGGGCGGTCGGCAGGACGAGGGCGGTCATCGGGATTCTCCAGCCGCGTACTCGACGCTGTCGGCGGTCAGTTCCATGAAGGCCGTCTCCAGGGAGGCGGCCCGGGTCGACAACTCCCAGAGCGGGAACCGGTGTTCATGCGCAAGCTCACCGACACGGACAGCGCTGAGCCCGTCGACCTTCAAGCCGTTCCTTTCGTACGGCGTCACGGCCGCACCCTCCGCCGCCAGTACGACGGCCAGCGCGGCCGCGTCGGGCGAGCGCACCGTCACCGTCGGCGCCGTGCCGCGCGCGGCGAACTCGGCGAGGCTCTCGGCGGCGATGAGCTCCCCGCGCCCGATGACGATCAGCTCATCGGCGGTGCTCTCCATCTCGGACATCAGATGACTGGAGACGAAGACGGTCCGCCCCTCGTGCGCCAGCCTTCGGAACAGCCCCCGCACCCACAACGCACCCTCCGGATCAAGGCCGTTGAGCGGCTCGTCGAACATCAGCACCGGCGGATCGCCGAGCAGCGCGCCCGCGATGCCGAGCCGCTGCTTCATGCCGAGCGAGAAGGTGCCGACCCGCCGCCGGGCAGCCGCGTCGGTCAGCCCCACCTCGTCGAGCACCTCGTCCACCCGCTGCTTCGTGATGCGGTTGCTGCGGGCCAGAGCGTGCAGATGTGCCCGCGCGCTGCGACCGTCGTGCACGTCGTGGGCGTCGAGGAGGGCGCCGGCGTGACGCAGGCCGCGCGGGCGGTGTCGGAAGGAGTGGCCGCTGACCGTGGCGGTGCCGGCGGTCGGCTCGACGAGCCCCAGCAGCATCCGCAGGGTGGTGGTCTTGCCGGCGCCGTTGGGTCCGAGGAAGCCGGTGACACGGCCGGGGCGGACGGTGAAGGACAGATCGCGGACGGCGGTCGTAGGCCCGTATCGCTTGGTGAGGTGCTCGACTTCGATCATGCGCACCACGGTCGCGCGGGCGGAGGGCCCGGGACATCGGGCAGTGGCTGACACTCGTAGGAGCCGACTGTCGACCGTGGTTGTACGTCCACGGGCCGATGACCGGGCCGGGAAGACGCCCCTACGATCACGGCATGCCACCAGGGACTTCGCAGCCTCCGCTCAAGCGCGTACCGCCGGGCACCTGGGTGGTGCTCGTGTGGTGTGCGAGCACGCTGTTCACGCTCCTGACGACGTTCAGACTGCCCGGCGAGACGGAGCCGGCCCAGTGGCCGGCGGCCCAGCTCTACCGCTGGGACGGCCTCACGTTCCTCGTGTTGTCCACGGCGCTGGCGGTCCGGGCGGGCCGACTGCTGCACCGAAGGCCGCTCGGCGCGCTCGTCCTGACCATCCTGGCCGCGATCGTCGAGACGACGACACTCGGCGTGGGCGAACTGCCGATGGCGCAGTACCTCACGACGATCGTCGCCCTCTACTTCGTCGCGGCGACGTGCCCCCGGCACACCTCACTCACCGCCCTTGTCCTGGCGATCGGCACCCTGATCGGGTACCTGACCGTACGGGTGCTGAACGGCTGGACCATCGGCCTGTCCGCGGAACTGGCCGTCGGCCTCGTCACCGTGATCGCCTGGCTCCTCGGCAACTCCAGCCACCAGTCCCGTGCGCACGCCGAGCGCCTCAGCGCCGAGCACGCGGCACAGGCGGTCACCACCGAACGTCTGCGCATAGCCCGCGAGATGCACGACACCGTCGCCCACAGCATCGGCATCATCGCCCTCCAGGCGGGCGCGGCGTCCCGCGTGGCGACGACCCGCCCCGAGGCGGCCCTCGCGGCGATGCGGGCGGTGGAGAACGAGGGCCGCGAGACCCTCGCCGGCCTGCGCCGCATGCTGGTCGCCCTGCGGGCGGCGGACGTGACGGAGCTGCCGGACGCGGCCGTCCCCGCGGGCCTGGCGGACGTCGACCGCCTGGCGGCCACGACGACGGCGGCGGGCGTACGGGTGGAGGTGCGCCGTCTCGGCGAGACCCGCCAACTCCCGCCGGACATCGACCTGTCGGCGTTCCGTATCGTCCAGGAGTCGGTGACGAACGTGGTACGCCACGCGGGCACGAGCGCCTGCCGAGTGACTCTCGACTACAGCGACGACGAGGAACTCGCCCTGGAGATCACGGACGAGGGCCGAGGGCGGGGGAGCGCGACGGACACCGGCTTCGGCCTGGCCGGCATGCGCGAGCGAGTCGCCCTGCTGCACGGGGAGTTCACGGCGGCCCCACGCCCCGAGGGCGGCTTCCGGGTCGCGGCCCGACTGCCGCTGCCGATGGCGGTCCGATGACCGGTCGTGAGGTGCGGGTCCTTCTGGTCGACGACCAGGAACTCATCCGTACGGCGTTGGGCATGGTCATGGCCGACCTCGCGGACGTGGAGGTGATCGGCGAGGCGGCGAGCGGCGAGGAGGCGGTACGGCTGACCGCCGAACTCGCCCCGGACGTGGTCGTGATGGACATCCGCATGCCGGGGATGGACGGCATAGAGGCGACGCGCCGCATCACGCAGGCGGAGACCGAGGCGAGGGTGGTCGTTCTGACGACCTTCGACGACGACGCCTACGTGTACGGCGCGCTGCGGGCCGGCGCGTCCGGCTTCCTGGTCAAGGACATGGCACTGGACGACATCATCGCGGCGGTCCGGGTGGTCGCGGCCGGCGACGCCCTGATCGCCCCGAGCGTGACGCGCCGACTGATCCACGACTTCGCGGCGCGGCCCGAACCGGCGGGCGGGCGCCGCGAGTTGAAGGGCATCACCGACCGGGAACGCGAGGTGCTGACGCTGGTGGGCAGCGGCTTGTCCAACGCCGAGATCGCCACCGAGCTGTGCATCAGCGTGGCCACGGCGAAGACGTACCTCACCCGCCTGCTGACCAAGCTGGACGCGAGGGACCGGGTCCAGCTGGTGATCACGGCGTACGAGGCGGGGTTGGTGTCGGTGCCCGGAGGGAGAGGGGCGTGAGGAGCCGGTCCGGCATCGAGGCCTACGCAGAAAGGCTCAGCATGTTCACGGTCGGGCAGCCCGACGCGGTGCGCCCCGGCTATACGTCCATGATCGTGGCTTGCGGATTCCGCGGCGGGGGTAATTCCTGAGAGGTTCTCCGACCGGGCGACGCGATCTGTGGGGGGCACAGGGATGCGGATCAAGCCACGCCTGCAACTGCTGGACATCTGGCAGGCGATCGCCCGCCATTCCTTCCACGAGGGCACCTGGGCATGGGGGGAATCGGGCGGACTGAGCAGTGTCGCGGACGCCGAACGGCTGCTCTGCCTCATGTATCCGGCCACAGAGATACCGGGCTTCCGCCTCGACGACCCTGACATCACGGAGCACGACGTGGAGCGGGCTCTCCGGAGCGTCGGCAACCGGGCAGAGATTCCCACGCGGATCGTCGAGGCACTCCTCGAGTTCATGCGCGTCCACACGGGCGAGGGCGGGCAGCCCACGTTCGCGGGCGGCTCGTCCTTCGCCGCCCAGGACCAGGGCCGCAGCCTCACCGAGGAGCAGCGGCAACTGGGAGTGGTCGACTCCTACGCGAGGTCGGTCACCCTGTGTCTGGCGACGCTCGGCTTCCTCAGGACGTACGAGAGCATGACGAACCGGCCGGAGGTCCTGGCGCGGATCGAGGAGCTGCGGTTGATGAGCAGCAGGCGGCTCACGGCTGCCATGGTCAGCCTGCTGCGTTCGTTCATCGTCAACGTCTACGACGTCGGGTCCGCCCGGGGCCGCGCCCTGTGCGCATTCCTCGGTCAGGGAGAGCTGTCCGAGCGGCTCGTCCAGGACCGGTTCCGGAGGCGCTTCAATGCGCTTGGGGCCATCATCTGCGAGAGCCTGCCCCTCAGCATCGACGTCGCGGACGACCTCCGCGACGGGGGCCTGCTCTTCGAGTGCGGCTGGGCCTGGAGCCTGGTGAAGGACGCGCCGGAGGTGGTGATGGGGCCAGAGGTCGGGCCGCAGCCGCAGGGAGTCGCCGCCCCGCTGCCGGATCCGTACTTCACCGTCGTCGCCCTGGACGGCATCCGGCACCTGTTCTCCGAGCGCACTTTCGCCTTGGGACTTCTCGACCCCCAACAGCAGCGGCTCGCCGAGGCGCTGCGGCTGCGCTGGGAGATCACCCAGCAGTACTGGTCCGGCATCGCGCGCTTCGACGCCGGGCGCTGGCCGCTGGAGGAGATGCCCTGGCGGAGCACCGGCCTGGGACTGGAATCGGAGTATCTCTCGCTCTCCGTCGCCTCCATCCTCGTCCACGACCTGCTGCGCCGCCATGCCGCAGACGACGACCTCACCCGCACCATCGGCGTCATGGAGCGGCTCGCCGAGCGAGGCCGGATCACCGGCCGAGCCATGCGCCAGGACCTGGCCGTCAGCCTCCATCACCCGGGTGGCGCCCTACCCCTTCTGGGCAGCGAGACCCTCGGGCCGCCGATGTGCTGGACCGTGACGGACTTCTCGGCCCAGCTGCTGAAGCGGACCATCCAGCTGTGCGCCCTGTCCCGGGACACCGCCTCCCAGCACCGGCTGCTGCGGCTCGCGGAACAGATCTGCGACCACCTGTGGGCGCGCCGCATCCGACAAGGCGAGGGTGCCGGCCTGTGGGACGACGTCCGTGCCGTGTATCCGGACCTGCCGGACCGCCGGGACGAGCCGGTGTCCTGGAGCCTCACCGAGTGCGTCACCGAATGCATGGTCGCCGCCTGCCAGTTGTACGGCGGGCCGCTGGTCCGTAGTGCCGAATTGGCCACCCTGGCCCAGGCGTTGATCGACGAGTCGATCCATCTGGCGGGCCGGGAGGAGTTGCAGGACACACAGGCGGTCGTCGGTGAACAGGCACAGGTGATGAAACGCGTCGAGGACCAGCTCCGGCACGCTCGTGCCGTCGTCGACGAACGGCCCGGCACCGCCGCCGCCCTGGCCCTGTCGGTGCTCGTCGAACTCGACGCCCTGGCGCGGGCGCGGTTCAGCGCCGAGAGGGAGTGACTCGTGACCGGTTTCGCCGCCTCCGACAAGGGAGGCACCAGACGCTCCAGTGGGACCAACTGGCGCTTCAGGCCATTCCGTTGCCGCATCCGGCGCACTCCACGCGCTGACGGCGGCGGTCACTGACTACTCCGGCGGGAGAGGGCAGGCATGGACTCAGACCCGGGAACACCCGGTCCGGCCGCGGCGGGCGGTCTGCGCATACCGCCGGTGGTGCTCAAGACCCTGATCACGCTGGCCGTGGGGACGGTCACCTACGTGATCACGACCTGGATCGGCCAGTCCGAGGACGAACTGTGGAAACTCGCCATCTCCGTCGTCATCGGCGGTGCCGCACTGATCGTCCAGTACATGGTCGACTTCGAAGAGCGCCTGGCCGCCGTGGAGAGCGGTCAGCGCGAGCACCGGCGGGACCAGCGGGAGGACCTGGCCGCCCAGCACCGCGAGATGACGGAACTGGTGGACCAGGGCTTCAGGCGGGTCGGCGAGGTGACCGGACTGTTCCGGGAGCTGGACGACTCGGGGATGCGCACCGAGGACGTGTCGCGGCTGGTCAGGAGTGCCACGGAGGTGGGATCACAGGGCCACGGCATCATGCAGGAGTTCGCGCGCGCCGAGATAGAGCGCCTGGCCGTGGTCATGACGGAGTTGACGTCGCACACCGCCGACTGGCCGGGCGAGAACAACGACTGGCTCATCTCACTCACCCGGTGCGCCCGCGACACCATCGACGCCACCAGTAGCTTCGTGGACCTGGCCTTCTGGCGTACCGAGCCCGCGAAGCACTATCTGGAGGTGCAGCGCGGGGCGATCCGGCGCGGAGTGAAGGTGCGGCGCCTGTTCATCGTGCAGACTCCGCAGGAACTGAACGCCGACCTGGACGAAATCCTCGAAGCGCAACGGAGCGTGGGCATCGAGGCGGGGGTGGTGGTTCTGTCCCAGCTGTCGTCCCCCGTCGTGGTGGGTCCGACCTTCGACGTCGTCATCTTCGACGGAGAGCTCTACTTCGAAATCGTCCCGGATCTCCGCCAGCTCAACCCCAGGACCAGGCTGGACGCACGTGAGCGGTACGTCACGGAGCGGATGACGCGGTTCGACGAACTCTGGAACGCGGGCCTCAACGGCTCGGCGGGCCAGGCTGGTTGAAGCCCGCGATGAACTCCGTCCAGGCAGCCACCCCCACCAACAGCACCGCCCCACCGGCCACCTTGCTGTCCCGGACAGGAACAACACCGGGGACTCCGTCGGCGACCTCGACGCAGTTGCCGCCATCGCCGTTGCTGTACGTGCTCTTGCGCCAGCAGGCGTTGCTCAGGTCGTACTCGCGCATCGTCTGAAGTCCTCAGCCGCCGATTGGATCAGGGCGAGGGACGCCTCCGGCGACAGAGCGGCGACCCCGAGCAGATCGTAGGCTCGGTTCGCACGCTTCACCACCGCCGGGTCGTCCAGGAGGCTTCCCGAAAACGACGTCTCTGTATAGGCGGTTGGAGGCGCGTCCTCGAACTCCATGAGCCGCAGGGAGCCGTTGTTGGCCGGTGCCCCTGCCGAGAACGGAAACACCTGCAGCAGCACTTTGCGCTCGCGGGCCATCGCGGCCATGTGCTCCAGCGCCTCAGCCGCGACCTGCGGTCCGCCCACTGGGATGCGAAGCACCGATTCATGCACGATGGCCCAATACTCCGGCCTTGTGGCGTCGTTGAGGATCTGTGACCGCTCTACGCGGGCCCCGACCCGATCGTCGACGAACTCGTCGGTCGCGAACGGGTGCGTCGCCAGGACGAGTGCCCTCGCGTAGGCCGGTGTTTGCAGGAGCCCCGGGATGACGGAGTCCTCCCAGTCACAGATCTTCGCCGCCAACCGCTCAAGCTCCGCAGCCTTCGCGAAGTAATCCGCATAGCGGGGGTCGTCGATCAGCTTGCGGCACAACCGCTCGAAAATACCGTCGGTCTGCAGGATCTCGTCGATCCGCGTCGCGATATCCAGCTGAGGTTTTCGAATGGCCGCCTCGAACTGCCCGATATAAGTGCCGGACACGAAGGCCCGGGCGCCCAGTTCCACCTGGCTCATGCCCGCGTCTTCCCGATGCCTCCTCAGTTCCGCGCCGAAGAACTCCCAGATCGCCTGGTACGACCCGGACGAACCCTTGGCCATGGCCAACCCCCTTGCACTGCACATCACTTGTAGGGCGCAGACTCCTGCCGAGTGTAGGCGGAACGGGGCACGCCGGAGCTGAAAAGCGTGAAACTCGAAAGGAGCGGGGAGCGAGAAAAGGTGTTGCAGGAATTCCGGGTTGTATTCGTTACGGTCGTCAAGGAGAGGAAATGAAACCCCCCGTCGGCAGTCACGTCGTGGACACCCGCACCGGAAAGGTGGGAATCGTCATGGGCCATGAAGGACCGTACGTCCAACTGCGACCCTACGGCGGAGGGAGGGAGTGGGACGCCGACCCCGGCAACGTACGGGGGGCCACCCAGGCCGAACGGCTCAGCGCGGCGACGGCGTACGCCAACGCCCGCAGCCGGGGCGAAGTCCCTTGACGTAGGGTGCGGGCGCATGGGCCTGTGGAACATACGGAGATGGACGAAGCCGCGGACCAAGAGCCGCTACCCCACGCCCCTCACCGCGCACCAGCTCTGGATGGTGTCGCTGGGCGCGCCGGTGAGCCGGGACCGCACCGCCTCGCGGACCACCCTGTACCCGTTCACGCGCATCGACGACGACAGTGCCCGCGGCTGGCTGGCCGAGCAGTGGGAGATCACCTCGCGGGGCCGGCTGGCCGGGCGGCTCGACGAGCTGTCCCGCAGCGGCTACCGGGCCCGCGCCCAGCACCTCCTCGGCGTCTCGCCGCTCGCCTGGGACGCCGCGCTGTACGTCGACATCGCGCGGTGCGGCTTCGGCTGCGGGATGATCACCGAGGCCGAGGCCTGGACCGCGCTGAAGAACATCGTGCCGTCGGTCGTGCGGACGTACGCCTCCTGGCAGGAGTACGCCGATCACTACCTGCTGGGGCGGAAGGTCTGGCAGGACGGGCTGCGCGGCACCTCCGATTCGTCGGCCCCCGCGCCGCAGGCCGCCGCCGACGCCCACCTCCGTGCCCTCCTGGACCCGGCGAACCGGTCCAGCCCCTGGAACCTGGCCCCCTGGGACACCATCAGTCACCCCGACCGCGCCCGCTGACTCCGGCCGTACGCGAGAATGGACCCATGAGTCTGTTCCGCGACGACGGCATCGTGCTGCGCACCCAGAAGCTGGGCGAGGCGGACCGGATCATGCTGCAGTCTCGCGGGGGACGACCCCCGCGCCCCCAGCAGTCGGGTGGCGGTGCGCGATGAGTCTCTTCAGGGACGACGGCATCGTCTTGCGGACCCAGAAGCTCGGAGAAGCGGACCGGATCATCACGCTGCTCACCCGCGGTCACGGCCGCGTACGTGCCGTGGCACGGGGTGTGCGCAGGACGAAGTCCAAGTTCGGGGCGCGGCTCGAACCCTTCTCCCACGTCGACGTGCAGTTCTTCGCTCGGGGGAGCGAGCTGGTCGGGCGCGGGCTTCCCCTCTGTACCCAGAGCGAGACCATCGCGCCGTACGGCGGCGGGATCGTGACGGACTACGCGCGGTACACCGCCGGGACGGCCATGCTGGAGACCGCCGAGCGGTTCACGGATCATGAGGGCGAGCCGGCCGTGCAGCAGTACCTGCTGCTCGTCGGCGCGCTGCGCACGCTCGCCCGTGGCGAGCACGCCCCGCACCTTGTTCTCGACGCCTTCCTGCTGCGGTCGCTCGCCGTCAACGGGTACGCCCCGAGCTTCACCGACTGTGCGAAGTGCGGTCTGCCCGGGCCCAACCGGTTCTTCTCGGTCGGCGCCGGGGGCTCCGTCTGCGTCGACTGCCGGGTGCCGGGAAGCGTCGTACCGTCACCGCAGACCCTGGGACATCTCGCCGCGCTGCTTACGGGAGACTGGGAGACGGCCGACGCGAGCGAACCGCGATACGTCCGGGAGGGGAGCGGGCTGGTGTCCGCCTACCTGCACTGGCATCTGGAACGTGGGCTCCGCTCGCTGCGTTACGTAGAGAAGACGTAGAGAAGCAAGCCTGAAGGAGACGAGAAACACATGGTCGTAAACGGGATCCTGGGGCGCCGGCGCCGCGAGTACAAGGCGCCTCAGCCGCACCCGTCCGGTGCCCGCGCGCCCAAGCTGCCGGGCGAGCTGGTCCCGAACCATGTGGCGATCGTCATGGACGGGAACGGCCGGTGGGCGAAGGAGCGGGGCCTGCCGCGGACGGAAGGGCACAAGGTCGGCGCCGAGCGGGTGCTGGACGTGCTGCAGGGCGCCGTCGAGATGGGCGTCGGGAACATCTCCCTGTACGCCTTCTCCACCGAGAACTGGAAGCGCTCGCCCGAAGAGGTCCGCTTCCTCATGAACTTCAACCGCGACTTCATCCGCAAGACGAGGGACCAGCTCGACGAGCTCGGGATCCGGGTGCGCTGGGTGGGCCGTATGCCCAAGCTGTGGAAGTCGGTCGCCAAGGAGCTCCAGGTCGCCCAGGAGCAGACGAAGGACAACGACAGGCTGACGCTGTACTTCTGCATGAACTACGGCGGCCGGGCGGAGATCGCGGATGCCGCGAAGGCGCTCGCGGAGGACGTGAAGGCGGGGCGGCTGGACCCCTCCAAGGTCAATGAGAAGACCCTCGCGAAGTACCTCTACTACCCGGACATGCCGGACGTGGACCTGTTCCTGCGGCCCAGCGGCGAGCAGCGCACCTCCAACTACCTGCTCTGGCAGAGCGCCTACGCCGAGATGGTCTTCCAGGACGTCCTGTGGCCGGATTTCGACCGTCGTGACCTGTGGCGTGCCTGCGTCGAATTCGCCTCGCGCGACCGGCGGTTCGGCGGTGCGGTCCCGAACGAGGAGCTGCTGGCCATGGAAGCCGCCATGAAGGGCAGGCCGGAAGGTTCGTAGCGGCCACCTCGTGGCCACAGGGGGTTCATCCCCGTACCCACTGGCGGTTCACGGAGATCGTTGACGATCCGGCCATGAAACGCGTCACCCCCGCCCTCGCGCTGTGCACCCTGCTGGCCGCGGCCGTGCCCTCCCAGGCCGCGGACCGGCTCGCACACCGCGACAGCTATGGCACGAAGGCCACGTACGAGGCCGAGCAGAGCGCCCGCACCTACCAGCGCCCGCCCGCCGGCTTCACCCCCGTCTTCACGGAGAACGTCTCCCGGCACGGCTCCCGTTCCGCGACGGACGGCGAGGACGCGGATCTCGTCCTCGGCCTGTGGGACAAGGCGCAGGCGGCAGGCCGACTCACCGGCAAGGGCAAGGAGTTCGGCCCGAAGGTGCGGGCCCTGCAGGCCGCCATGGCGAAGATCGGCTACGGCAACCTCAGCGCCCGCGGCAAGCAGGAGATCCAGGACACGGCGGTCCGCACGGCCGACCGGCTGCCGTCGCTGTTCGAGTCGATCGCCGCGAAGGGCGAGAAGATCGACGTCGTCAGCTCCGGGCAGGGCCGTGCGATCGACAGCGCCAACCTGTACGCGGGCGCGCTCGCGGACACCGACCCGGACCTCGAGTCCCTGATCGGCGCGACCCGCACCGACAAGGACCTGCTCTACTTCCACAAGGCGGCCGGCGGCGCGGCGTACCGCGACTACATCGCGAACGACAAGCGCCTGGCGGACACCCTGGAGTCGATCACCGACCAGCCGAGGACGCACAAGGCCGCGTACAGCGTCCTGCGCCGGCTCTTCAAGGCCGACTTCGTGGACCAGATCGCCACTGCGGACCAGGTGGCCGCCGCCGAGGCCGTCTACAACCTGTACGCGATCGCCCCGGCGATGAGCGGGGAGAGCCCGGACGGCGAGGGCTGGGGCATGGAGCGCTACATCTCCCGCTCCGACGCGGCCTGGTTCGGCTATCTCTCCGATGCCGAGGACTTCTACGAGAAGGGCCCCGGCTTCTCGGACAGCGACATCACGTACAAGATGGCCGGCGTCCTCCTCGACGACTTCTTCAAGCAGGTCGAGGCGAAGAAGGCCGGCACCAGCGAACTCGGCGCCGAACTCCGCTTCACCCACGCCGAGGAGATCATCCCGCTGGCCGCCCTGATGGGCCTGCCGGGCAGCACGCGGGCGGCGACGCCCGGGCAGCCGTACACCTACGCGAACAACCCGTGGCGCGGCGCGGACGTGGCACCGCTGGGCTCCAACATCCAGTGGGACGTCTTCCGGAAGGGCGATCGCTACCTGGTCCGCATGCTCTACAACGAGAAGGAGACGGCCTTCAAGACGGGCTGCACTCCGATCGCCAGGGGCAGCAAGTTCTACGACGTGGACGAGCTGGAGAGGTGCTTCGGTCGCACGGCCTCGTAGAACGGCTCAGTTCTTCTGCGTCGCTGCGCAGTCGGCGCAGGTGCCGAAGATCTCCACCGTGTGCGCGACGTTGACGTAGCCGTGTTCCGCCGCGATCGCCTCCGCCCACTTCTCCACCGCGGGGCCCTCGACCTCGACCGCCTTGCCGCAGACGCGGCAGACCAGGTGGTGGTGGTGTTCGCCGGTGGAGCAGCGGCGGTAGACCGACTCGCCGTCGGAGGTGCGCAGGACGTCGACCTCGCCGGCGTCGGCGAGGTTCTGCAGGGTGCGGTAGACCGTGGTCAGGCCGACCGAGTCGCCCTTGTGCTTGAGCATGTCGTGGAGCTCCTGCGCGCTGCGGAACTCGTCGACCTCGTCCAGGGCCGCCGCCACGGCTGCCCGCTGCCGGGTCGCGCGGCCCTTCACGGGCGGTCCAGCGGTCGTCACCGGTTGCCTCCTCTACGTCTGCGCCTTGCCGGGCCATTGTGCCAGCCCGGCCTGTGCGCAGTCAGACGCCGACCTTCCCCTCCGGGACCCGGGCGGCCGGAATCGCACACTCCGCGGGGTCGCCGACGGGCTGTGCGGCGGCTGCCGCGCGGGCGCGGCGGCGGGCCAGCGGGGTCGCCAGCGCGGTCAGCACGATGAAGGCGGCGATGGTCAGCAGCACGATCGTCGCGCCGGGCGGCACATCCTGGTAGTACGAGGTGACCGTGCCGCCGATGGTCACGGAGACCCCGATCGCCACCGCGATCGCGAAGGTCGCCGCGAAGCTGCGGCTCAATTGCTGCGCCGCCGCCACGGGTACGACCATCAGGGCCGACACCAGCAGCAGGCCCACCACCCGCATCGCGACCGTCACCGTCACCGCCGCCGTGATGGCCGTGAGCAGGTTCAGGGCGCGGACCGGCAGGCCCGTGACCCGGGCGAACTCCTCGTCCTGGCTCACCGCGAACAGCTGACGGCGCAGGCCGAGGGTGACCAGGACCACGAAGCCCGCGAGCAGGCAGATCGCCGTGACGTCCGACTCCGACACCGTCGACAGCGACCCGAAGAGGTACGACGTCAGGTTGGCGTTGGAGCCGCCCGGCGCGAGGTTGATGAACATCACGCCGCCGGCCATACCGCCGTAGAAGAGCATCGCGAGGGCGATGTCGCCGCGGGTGCGGCCGTACCAGCGGATCAGCTCCATCAGGACCGCGCCGAGCACCGAGGTGAGGGTCGCCATCCACACCGGCGACGCGGAGAGCAGGAAGCCGAGGCCGACGCCCGTCATCGCCACGTGGCCGATGCCGTCGCCCATCAGGGCCTGGCGGCGCTGGACGAGGTAGATACCGATCGCCGGGGCCGTGATGCCGACGAGGACGGCGGCGAGCAGGGCCCGCTGCATGAAGGCGTAGTCGAGGAAGTCCATCAGCTCAGCAGTCCTGTGCGCAGGGGCTCGTTCTCGTGGGGGTGTACGTGGTCGTGGCCCGGCAGCGCGTGCTGGCCGACCGCCTGCGGGGGCGGCCCGTCGTGCAGCACACAGCCGTCGCGGAGGACCACGGCGCGGTCGATCAGGGGCTCCAGGGGCCCGAGTTCATGGAGGACGAGCAGCACGGTCGTGCCCTGCGCCACCTGCTTCCGCAGCGTCTGCGCTAGCACCTCCTGGCTGGCCAGGTCCACGCCCGCCATCGGCTCGTCCATGATCAGCAGTTCGGGTTCGGCGGCGAGCGCGCGGGCGATCAGCACGCGCTGGTGCTGGCCGCCGGAGAGGGCGTTGACGGAGTCCTTCGCCCGGTCCGCCATGCCGACCAGCTCCAGGGCCCGTCGTACGGCCGCGTGGTCCGCCTTGCGCAGCACGCCGAAGCGGGCCCGGGACAGGCGGCCGGACGAGACGATCTCGGTGACGGTGGCCGGGACGCCGCCCGCGGCCGTCGTGCGCTGCGGGACGTAGCCGACCCGCGCCCAGTCCCTGAAGCGCTTGCGCTCCGTGCCGAACAGCTCGATCCCGCCCGCGGCGAGCGGCACTTGGCCGATGATGGTGCGGATCGCCGTCGACTTGCCGGAGCCGTTGGCGCCGAGCAGCGCGACGACCTCACCGCGGTTCACGGTGAGGTCGATTCCGCGCAGGACGGGGCGCGAGCCCAGGTCGGCACGTACGCCGCGCAGCGATATGACGGGCTCGGTTGCGGGCTCGCCCAAGGCGCCCATGTCGTCCTCCGTAAAGGTCATTCGGATCCCAGGGCTGTCTGCAGCGCCTTGAGGTTGGCCTCCTGGACCGCGAAGTAGTCCTTGCCGCGGGACTTGGCCGTGATGCCCTCGATCGGGTCGAGGACGTCCGTCTTCAGGCCGGCGTCGGAGGCGATGGTCTTCGCGGTCTTGTCGCTGACGAGCGTCTCGTAGAACACCGTGGTGACGCCGTCGGCCTTCGCCATCTTCTCAAGGCTCCTCACCCGGGCCGCGCTCGGCTCGGACTCGGGGTCGAGGCCGTTGATGGCCTCCTCGGTCAGGCCGTAGCGCTCGGCGAGGTAGCCGAAGGCCGCGTGCGTGGTGATGAAGACCTTGGACTTCGTGTTCGCCAGGTCGTCCTTGAACTGCGTGTTCAGGTCGTCGAGCTTCTTCACCAGGGCCGCGGTGTTCTTCTTGTAGTCGGCCGCGTGGTCCGGGTCGGCCTTCTCGAAGGCGGCCCCCACCCCCTTGGCGACCTCGGCGTACTTCACCGGGTCGAGCCAGATGTGGGGGTCCTTGCCGCCGGACTCCTCCTCGCCGTGCGAGTCGTCGTGCTCGGCCGCGTGGCCGCCGACCTCGTTGCCGTGCTCCTCGAGGGAGGTCAGGGAGGAGGCGTCGATCTTCGTCTTCACCTCGGACTGGGCCACCGCGTCGTCGACGGAGGGCTGGAGGTTCTTCAGGTAGAGCACCGCGTCCGACTCCTGGAGCTGCGCCGTCTGCTGGGCGCTGATCTCCAGGTCGTGCGGCTCCTGACCGGGCTCGGTCAGGCTCGTGACGTGCACGTGCTTCCCGCCGATCTGCTCGGCGAGGAAGGCCATCGGGTAGAACGAGGCGACGACGTCGAACTTGTCCGTGTTGCCGGCCGCGGCGGCTCCGGAGCAGGCGGAGAGGGTGGCCAGGCCGAGGGCGGTGACCGCGGCCGTGGCCACCGTGGGTATGAGGCGTCGTCGTACGTTCATGACAGTCATTTTCAACAAATATGGAAACCGTTGTCAACAAAGGTTTGACCAGGCACCGATTTGATTGAGGGGGAGCCCCCGCCGGTACCCTGAAGCATTCGCTCTGAAGCACTGCTCGAAGAGATGCTTCGTCGCCCGTCGTCGTAATGAAGAGAGCACCGTGGCCGCCGACAAGATCGACACCATCGTCAGCCTGAGCAAGCGCCGTGGCTTCGTATTCCCCTGCAGTGAGATCTACGGCGGTCAGCGCGCCGCCTGGGACTACGGGCCGCTGGGTGTCGAGCTCAAGGAGAACCTGAAGCGCCAGTGGTGGCGTTACATGGTGACGTCGCGCGAGGACGTGGTCGGTATCGACTCGTCCGTGATCCTGGCCCCCGAGGTCTGGGTCGCCTCCGGCCACGTCGCCACCTTCACGGACCCGCTCACCGAGTGCACCTCCTGTCACAAGCGGTTCCGCGCGGACCACCTGGAGGAGGCGTACGAGGCGAAGAAGGGCCACCTCCCGGAGAACGGCCTGGCGGACGTCAACTGCCCCAACTGCGGCAACAAGGGCCAGTTCACCGAGCCCAAGCAGTTCTCGGGCCTGCTCTCCACCCACCTGGGCCCGACGCAGGACAGCGGCTCCGTCGCGTACCTGCGGCCCGAGACCGCCCAGGGCATCTTCACCAACTTCGCCCAGGTGCAGACCACTTCGCGCCGCAAGCCGCCGTTCGGCATCGCGCAGATGGGTAAGTCCTTCCGCAACGAGATCACGCCCGGCAACTTCATCTTCCGCACCCGCGAGTTCGAGCAGATGGAGATGGAGTTCTTCGTCAAGCCGGGCGAGGACGAGAAGTGGCAGGAGTACTGGATGGAGCAGCGCTGGAACTGGTACACCGGCCTGGGCCTGCGCGAGGAGAACATGCGGTGGTACGAGCACCCGAAGGAGAAGCTCTCCCACTACTCCAAGCGCACCGCTGACATCGAGTACCGCTTCCAGTTCGGCGGCAACGAGTGGGGCGAGCTGGAGGGTGTCGCCAACCGCACCGACTACGACCTCGGCGCGCACTCCAAGGCCTCCGGCCAGGACCTCTCCTACTTCGACCAGGAGGCCGGCGAGCGCTGGACTCCGTACGTCATCGAGCCGGCGGCCGGTGTCGGCCGGGCGATGCTGGCGTTCCTGCTCGACGCGTACGTCGAGGACGAGGCCCCGAACGCCAAGGGCAAGATGGAGAAGCGCACGGTGCTGCGCCTGGACCACCGTCTGGCTCCCGTGAAGGTCGCGGTGCTCCCGCTCTCCCGCAACCCCGAGCTGTCCCCGAAGGCCAAAGGCCTCGCCCAGGCGCTGCGCCAGAACTGGAACATCGAGTTCGACGACGCGGGCGCGATCGGCCGCCGCTACCGCCGCCAGGACGAGATCGGCACGCCGTACTGCGTGACGGTCGACTTCGACACGCTGGACGACAACGCGGTGACGGTGCGCGAGCGTGACTCGATGAAGCAGGAGCGGGTGTCTCTCGATCAGATCGAGGGGTACCTCGCCGGGCGTCTCATCGGCAGCTAGTTGATCGACGGAGCAGCGTCTGCCTGGCTCGGGTGATCTGCCGGGTGCGCGTTGTCCGTGGCTTGTCGCGCAGTTCCCCGCGCCCCTGGAGGGGCGCGGGGAACCGGCGTTTTACAGGTCCAGGTCCACGTAGAGGGCCGCGTGGTCGGATGCCGCATCGGTCTTCGACGTCACGGTGTCGAAGGACTTGATGCCGTCCGCGAAGATCCCGCGGGTCTCCAGGCCGACGTGCTGCACCTCCTGCCACAGCGGCGGTGGGAGCAGGATGTAGTCGAGCTTGTCGCGCTCGCTCTTGCACTCCCCGTGGGTGCCGGGCACGCCACGGTAGGCGTGGTGACTCATCACGTCGCGCAGACCGGTGTCCCGCAGCACCGCGGCCGCGTCGCTGTCGGGGTCGTCGTTGAGGTCCCCGGCGACCATGACGTGCGGGGAGCGCTCCAGCGCGGCCCGGTAGATCTCCGCGACCCGCTTCGCCTGAGCCAGCCGCAGCTCCGGATCGTCGTGGAACTTGCTCTTCAGGTGGTTGCCGAGGATCACCAGGGGCGTGCCGTCGAGCCTGATCTCGAACTCGGGGCAGTCACGGCTGAAGAGGCGGTCCTCGGGGCGTTCCGGGTCGGTGTCGAAGAGGTGGGACCGCACGGATGTGATCGGGTGCCGGCTGAGGATCCCGATGTCGATGCCCCGGGGGTCGTTGCCGTCGATCAGCAGGATGTAGGGGTACGGCCGCCTGCCGAGCGCCCCGGCCAGGACCTGCGTGTTGAAGCGCTCCAGGGTGAGCCGGTCCTCGACCTCCACGGTGAGCAGGATGTCGGCGTCGACCTCCGAGACCACGCGGCCGGTGTTCCGCACCACGTCCAGATCGAGGTCGTCCTGCCCCAGTTCGGCCCAACCGGACCACGCGGCACGGCCCTTGGCGGTGACCTCGACGCGGGTGCTCTTCCCCGACCCGGTCGTCTTGAACAGCCCGGAGTCCTTGCCGGGGCGGGACTGGTTGACGAAGATCGGCGGGGGGTCCTTCGGGTCGATGTCGTACGCCCGGTGCTTCTCGATGATCCGCGCGATCTCCTTCTTGTCCTCGTCCGTGTACACCGCCCGGTCGAGGCGGGCGACCAACTGGGCGAAGTCGCCGAGGACTTCCTCGCGCTTCGCCGGGTCGGCAAGGCGGAAGGCCGTGGGGCGGCGGAAGACGTTCTCCATGTTGAAGGTGGCGATGCGGATGCTCATGGCTTGCCTCCCTCGGGCGGCGCACGGGCACCACACGGTCGGTGGCAGGCGCCGCCGAAGTGACTGCTCGCCGACAATTCCCATTGTCAGAGGGGTCGGGAAAGGTGTCCAACGGAGCCGATTGGTCCGGCAACCCGGCCGTCGATTGGCTCTGTATCCGGGGGTGCGACGGGCGCCAGGGTGATCGGCATGAGCCTCGCCTTCCTCCTCACCACCCTGGTCGTCGTCGCCACGCCCGGCACCGGCGTCGTCTACACCCTCGCCGCCGGGCTCTCCCGGGGGCGCCGTGCGAGCGTCGTCGCGGCGTTCGCCTGCACGCTCGGGATCGTGCCGCACGTGGTGGCCACCGTCACCGGGCTCGCCGCGCTGCTCAACGCCAGCGCGGCCGCCTTCCAGGTGCTCAAGTACGCCGGTGTCGCCTATCTGCTGTACATGGCGTGGGCCACGGTGCGGGACAAGGAGGCGATCGCCGTCGACGAGGAGGCGGCCCCGGCTTCCGCCGGCCGGGTCATCGTCCGTGGCGTGCTCGTCAACATCCTCAACCCGAAGCTGACGATCTTCTTCTTCGCCTTCCTGCCCCAGTTCGTCGACCCGGCCAGGCCGCACGCGCTGCCAAGGATGCTGGGCCTGAGCGGCGTGTTCATGCTGGCGACCTTCGTGGTGTTCGCCGGTTACGGCATCCTCGCCGCCTCGGTCCGCAGCCACGTCACCTCACGGCCGCAGGTGATGGCGTGGCTGCGGCGGAGCTTCGCGGGGTCGTTCGTGGCCCTTGGTGCGAAGCTCGCCCTCACGGCCAAGTGAACCTCAACGCCCCTGCAGGGACTTCACGTTGTCGCCGAACGTCCAGTTCTTCGAGCCGTCCCAGTTGATCGACCAGGTCATCAGGCCCTTGAGTGAGGTGCCGTAGTGCTTCCACGCCTGCGAGACCAGGCTCGGTGACATGTAGCCGCCGCCCGCGCCCGACTGCGCGGGCAGGCCCGGTACCTGCTTGTCGTACGGCACCTTGATGGTCGTACCCTGCACGACCAGGCCCTTGTTGAGGCAGTCGGTCTGGGCGGTGAAGCCCTGCACCGTGCCCGCCTGGTACGAGTCGCCCGAGCAGCCGTACATGCTGCCGTTGTAGTACTGCATGTTCAGCCACCACAGGCGGCCGTTGTCGGCGTACTTCTTGATGATCGGGAGGTACGCGCCCCAGATCGAGCCGTAGGTGACGCTGCCGCCCGTCACATAGGCCGTCTCCGGGGCCATGGTGAGTCCGAAGTTCGACGGCATCTGCGCCAGCACTCCGTCGATGATGCGGATCAAGTTGGCCTGGGAGGTGGAGAGCTGGGAGATGTTGCCGCTGCCGACCAGGCCCGTCTCGATGTCTATGTCGATGCCGTCGAAGTTGTACTTCTTCAGGATCGGGACGATCGTCGCGACGAACCTGTCCGCCACGGCGGTCGAGTTGAGGTCGATGCCGGCCGTCGCGCCGCCGATCGACAGCAGGATCGTCTGCCCGGACGCCTTGGCCGCGCACATCTCCGCGGGCGTCGCCACCTTCACGCCCGAGTCCATGCCGTCCTCCCACAGGGCCGTGCCGTCCGAACGGATCACCGGGAAGGCCGCGTTGACGACGTCGTAGCCGTGGGCGGCGATGCGGGAGTCGGTGATCGGGGTCCAGCCGAAGGGCGGGTGGACGCCGTTCGCGGAGCCGTCCCAGTTCTCCCAGTAGCCCTGGAGGACCTTGCCGGACGGCTTCGACTTCACGGCGCAGGTGTCGGCCGCGGACGCGGAAGTCGCAACGGGCAGTTGGGTGAGACAAGCGGTCGTCAGCGCGGCGGCGAGCAGGCGCAGGGCGCGGCGGAGCATACGGGCCTCCCGGTGGGGGTGCGGTGAGGTGTCGTAGGCATGACAGTGCTCTGGTCCAGACCTCTCGTCAATAGGTCTGGACCAGCCGGGACGGGTGTGTGACAAGGTTGGAATGACAGATATTGAAATCTGTCAGCTGTCATGTCAGGCTGAGGGCATGACGATGCGAACCCGATCCCTCGGAACCACCGGCCCCCAGGTCTCCGCCCTCGGCCTCGGCTGCATGGGCATGTCCGGCATGTACGGCGAGGCGGACCGCGCCGAGTCCATCGCCACCATCCATGCCGCCCTGGAGGCCGGCGTGACCCTGCTCGACACCGGCGACTTCTACGGCATGGGTCACAACGAACTGCTGATCGCCGAGGCCCTGCGCACCGCCCCGGCCGCCCTGCGCCAGAACGCGCTGACCAGCGTGAAGTTCGGCGCCCATCGCGGCCCGGACGGCGAGTGGCTCGGCTACGACGCGCGCCCGGCCGCCGTGAAGACCTGGGCCGCGTACTCCCTCCAGCGCCTCGGCGTCGACCACATCGACGTCTACCGTCCCGCCCGGCTCGACCCGAACGTGCCGATCGAGGAGACCGTCGGCGCGATCGCGGAACTGGTCGAGCAGGGGTACGTCCGCCACATCGGGCTGAGCGAGGTCGGCGCGGAGACCATCCGCCGGGCCGCCGCCACCGCCCCGATCGCCGACCTCCAGATCGAGTACGCGCTCATCTCCCGCGGCCCCGAGCGGGAGATCCTGCCCACCCTGCGCGAGCTGGGCATCTCCGTCACCGCCTACGGCGTGCTCTCCCGCGGCCTGATCTCCGGCCATGTCACGCCCGGCCAGGGGTTCGCCGCGAACGACTTCCGCGCCCACTCGCCCCGCTTCCAGGGCGACAACCTCCAGCACAACCTCACGCTGGTCGAGTCCCTGCGCAAGATCGCCGAGCAGAAGGGCGTCTCCGTCGCGCAGATCGCCATCGCCTGGGTGCTCTCCCGGGGCGAGGACATCGTGCCGCTGGTCGGCGCCCGCACCCGTAAGCGGCTCGGCGAGGCGCTCGGCGCCCTGGACGTGACCCTGGACGCGGCCGACCTCGCCGCCATCGAGGCAGCCGTACCGGCGGACGCGGCGGCCGGCGAGCGGTACGCCCCCGCGCAGATGGCCATGCTCGACAGCGAGCGCTGATCGCGGTGCCGGGTACCGTCTAGACATGCCACCGACCACCGAGACCCTGACCGCCGAGCGCATCCTCGCCGCCACCGAGGAGGTGCTGCGCCGCTACGGCCCGGCCAAGGCCACCGTGGTCGACGTGGCCCGCGCGCTCGGCGTCAGCCACGGCAGCGTCTACCGGCACTTCCGGACCAAGGCGGCCCTGCGGGAGGCGGTGACGAAGCAGTGGCTGGACCGTACGACGGAGCTGCTCGCCGGCATCACCGCCGACACCGGCCGGGACCCGGAGGCACGGGTGCGGGAGTGGCTCGCGGCGCTCTTCGCGGCCAAGCGGCGGAAGGCGGGGATCGACCCGGAGCTGTTCGCCACGTACTCGGTCCTGGCCGTCGACGCGGGCGAGGTGGTCGCCGCCCACATCACCGAACTCACCGACCAGCTCACCGAGATCGTGCGCGCCGGCGTCGAAGCGGGCGCCTTCACGGTCACCGACCCGGCCTCCGCGGCCCGCGCCCTCTTCCAGGCCACGGGCCGCTTCCACGACCCGGGCTACGCCAAGGAGTGGGAACTGCCGGGCGTGGCGGCCGAGTTCGAGGCCGTGGTGGATCTGCTGGTGCGCGGGCTGCGCGGCTGATCAGCCCGCCACGTACCCCCAGAAGTCCCGCATCACCGGTGTCGGTGTCGGGCTCGTCATGCCCGCCTGGGTCAGCAGGATCGCGACCGTTCCCGTGGGCGGGATGATGTGGCCCGTGGTGCCGGTGCCGCCGACCCAGCCATAGCGGCCGGGGACGTTCCAGGGGTCGGACGGGGCGACGTCGACCTGGCCGCCGTAGCCCCAGCCCTGGCCCTCCAGGAAGAGGGCGCCGCGGTCGCGCTGTTCGGCCGTGAGGTGGTTGGTGGTCATGCGGCTGACCGAGGTGGGGGTCAGGAGGTGGTCGCCGGCCGGGGTGGCGCCCGCGTTGAGGAGCAGGCGGGCGAAGGCCAGCCAGTCGTCGGCCGTGGAGGCCAGGCCGCCGCCGCCCGAGTGGAAGCGCGGGACGCGGCTCCATTCGCCGTCCGGGGTGTCCGCCAACGCCAGGGTGCCGTCCGGGGCCGGTGCGTAGGCCGATGTGAAGCGGTGCCGTTTCGACTGCGGGACCTCGAACGCCGTGTCCTTCATGCCCAGCGGTTCGAAGAGCCGTTCCGCCAGGAAGTCGGGGAGCGTACGGCCCGACGCCCGCTCGATCAGGATGCCCTGGAGGTCGGAGGAGGTGCCGTACAGCCAGGCCTCGCCCGGCTGGTACAGCATCGGCACCTGGGCGAGCAGGCCCAGCCAGGTGTCCGGGTCCGGCCAGTCCTGCAGAGCCCGGCCGTCCTTCTGCACCGTGAACAGCGACTGCACCGCCGGGAGCGAGAAGTCGGAGGGGAAGCCCCAGCCGGTGCGGGAGCTGAGCAGGTCCTCGACCGTGATCGGGCGGGTTGCGGGCACCACGTCGTCGACGGGGCCGGCCGGTGTACGCACCACCATCGGCTTCGACAGCTCCGGAAGCCACTCCTCCACCGGTGACTCCAGCCCCAGTACGCCCTCCTCCACCAGCATCAGCACGGCCGCCGCCGCGATCGGCTTGGTGATGGACGCGATACGGAAGATCGAGTCCCGTGCCATGGGGGCGGTGCCGTCGGTGTCCACCGAGCCGACGGTCACCACCTCCACGTCGTCGCCGCGGGCCACGAGGGCCACGGCACCCGGCACGGTTCCTTCGTCGACGTGTCGTTGCAGGGTGTCGTACAGAGCGCTCATGGTGCGTCGCCTTCCGGTGCGATGGCTTTCCGTCGTACGGCATACGACTCCCGGTGCGACCGAAAGTCATCGCACCGACCGGAGAGACCGGCAGAAGTCCTATGCGTCCGCCGGGTCGACCGTCGCCTGATGCGCCTCCGCCAGGTGCTCCTCCGCCTTCAGCCAGGGCAGGAACTGCGCGCTCTTGCGCCAGCCGCACGTGTCACATCTGATCGTGCGCTGCACTCCCGCACGCTGCACCCGGACGACGTGCTCCCGCCCGTGCTGGTCCCAGCGGCTCACCTTGCTCGTGTTGATCTCCAGCATGATGTCTCGCCTCCGGCACAGGAGTGTGCAGCAAGACCAACATCAACAGGGAGTTCTCCACGGCGAGTTGACCAAGCCGTGGCCGATCCCACACCCCGGACCCACACACCTCAGCCGATGGTGCGCGGCAGACGCAGGCTCAGCAGTCCGGTCAGGACGATGCAGCCCAGCTGGGTCAGCAGGGTGATGACCAGGGCGTCCTGCATGCCCATCCCGGGGATGAGGGAGAGGAAGAGCGTGCCCAGGGCGGCGACGCCGAGGGCGAGGGCGGACTGCTGGGTCGTCATCATCACGCCGCTGCCGACGCCGGCCCGGACGGGCTCCACCTCGGAGAGAACCACCCGGTAGATGATGGGGAGTTGGAGCGCCTGGCCACCGCCCGCGAACACCGCTCCCGGGAGCAGTTCGACCAGGCCGAGGTCCGGCCAGGACCGCCAGGCCGCCAGCGCCATCAGGCCGATGCCGAGCCCCTGGAGCACGGCTCCCGCGGTCACCACCCGGGTGCCGTAGCGGGCGACCAGGCGGGGTCCGGCGAGCGAGACGAAGAAGAAGACCCCGGCCATGGGGGCGAGCGCCAGGCCCGCCTGGACCGGGCCGAGCCCGGCTCCTCGCTGCAGCGCCACCGCGATCACGAACATGAAGCCGCTGAAGCCGACGGAGAACGGCAGGATCATCACCAGGCCGCGGCGGAGCGACGTGAGCGCGAACAGGCTCGGCGGGACGAGTGGCGTACGGCCCCGGCGGTCGGCCCGGCGCTCGACGGCGTAGAACGCTGCCGCCAGGAACGGGAACGCGGCCAGCGACACCCAGGTCCACAGCGGCCAGCCCGCCGAACGGCCCTCGGTGAGCGGGGCCAGCAGGGCGAGGAGGGACGCGGTGAGCAGGACGGTGCCGGGTCCGTCGACCGGTTCGGGGTGCTGGGAGCGGGTCTCCGGTACGGCACGGGTCGCGAGGATCAGGCCCACGACGACCACGGGGACGTTCACCAGGAAGACCGAGCGCCAGCCGGTGCCCGCGATGTCCGCGGCGACCAGGACCCCGCCGAGGATCTGCCCGGCGACCATGGACAGGCCTGCCGTCGCGCCGTACAGGCCCATGGCCTTCGCCCGGCGCGGGCCCGCCGTGGCCGCCTGGATGGTGGCGAGGACCTGCGGCAGCATCGCGGCGGACGCGGCGCCCTGGGCGACCCGGGCCACCACCAGCGTCCAGGCGGTGGGCGCCAGCCCGCACGCCAGCGAGGTCAGACCGAAGGCCGCCATACCGCCGAGGAAGAGCCGCCGGCGCCCGAACAGGTCGCCGAGCCGCCCGCCGAGGACGAGCAGGACGGCGTACGCCAACCCGTAACCGGCGACGACGAGTTCGAGGACGGACTCGCTCGCGTGCAGGTCGTTGCCGATGGTCGGCAGGGCGACGTTGACGATGAAGAAGTCGATGAGAGGGAGTGCCGCTGCCAGCAGCACGGTGAAGAGTCCGATGCCGCCGAGCGAGGGTGTCGCGGCCGGTGGTCGGACGGTGCGTGGAGCGATGGTTTCGGTCACGTCATCGAGGCTGCGCCTGCTCCCAGCGTGGTACCAGAGTCTTCTTATCCTGGTAGAAGGAGTACCTGGAAACAGGTTCCGGCGCGCGGCAGGCTGGAGGCATGACGACGATGGCCCAGGAGACGACGGCCCCGCGCACGCGCGACGCGGGCGCCGAGGTGCGGCGCCACGAACTGGCGGCCTTCCTGCGCAGCCGCCGCGAGCGCATCACCCCGGAGGAGGTCGGGCTCCCGCGCGGCCGCCGGCGCCGCACGCCCGGGCTGCGCCGCGAGGAGGTCGCCCAGCTCGCCGCGGTGGGCGTCACCTGGTACACGTGGCTGGAGCAGGCCCGCGACATCCAGGTCTCCGTCCAGGTCCTGGACGCCCTGGCCCGCACCTTGTTCCTCGACGCCACCGAGCGCGCCCACCTCTTCCAGCTGGCCGGCGCGGTCGACCCGACACCGGCCCTGACCTGCCCGTCGGTGACGCCCGCCCTGCGGGCCATGCTGGAACAGCTGGAGCCGTACGCCGCGAGCATCCAGAACAGCCGCTACGACATCCTCGCCCACAACCGCACGCTCGGACTGCTGCTGTGCGACCTGGAGACGGTGCCGCCCGAGGACCGCAACTGCATCCTGCTGTCCTACGTCAACGAGGAGTGGCGCAACTCGATCGTGCACCTGGAGGAGACGCGGCGCCTGATGGCCGCGAGGTTCCGCGCCGCGATGGCCGGGCATCTCGGGGAGCCCGCCTGGAAGCTGCTGCTGAAGCGGTTGCGTACGTATCCGGAGTTCTGCGAGGCCTGGGAGCGACACGAGGTGGTCGTGGCGCACAGCAAGCGCAAGGAGTTCCTCAACCGCTTGGTCGGGCGGGTGGTCGTGGACCAGTCGGAACTGTGGCTGGGGCCGGAGGTCGGGTCGCGGATGGTGACGTACGTCCCGGCGGACGAGGAGTCGAGGGTGAAGCTGGAGAAGCTGCACGAAATAGCGCTGGGGAGGTAGACCGGCCGCGTGGGCGCGACCTACGCACTGACCCCCGTGGGCCGGCGCACCTCGTCCGACGCAAGCTTGTCAGCCGTCCGCTCAGCAGTCCGCCGAGCCCAACGCCCACTGGTCAACGTCCCGAGAACAAGCACCGCAGCCCCACACCCGACAAGAATCCACCACCCCGGCACCGAGGCCGACACGAACGCCGCCTTGTACGACGAGGCCCCCACCCCGGAGGCCAACACCGCCCCCACCACAGCAACCCCCAGCGTCTGCCCGAGCTGCCGGCTGGTGGACGCGACGGCAGCCGCAACCCCCGCCTGAGCCCGCGGCATCCCCGACACCGCCGTATTGGTGATCGGCGCGTTCACAAACCCGAACCCCACGCCGAACAGGACGTAGCCGAGCATCAACGCCCCGTCGGACGTCTCCGCGTCGAACGCCGCGAACAGCACCGCGCTCGTGGTCATCGCCACTCCGGCGATCACCAACGACAGCCGAGGCCCCCGACTCCCGACCAGTCGCCCCGACAGCGGCGCGCACAGAAACGTCGGCACAGCCATCGGCAGCATCCACAGACCGGCGTGCAGCGCGCTCAGCCCCCGCACGTTCTGCAGATACAGCGTCGACAGGAACAGGAACCCGCCCAGCGCCGCGAACGCGCTGATCGCGATCACCGTCGCCCCGCTGAACGGCGCCGAGCGGAAGAACCGCAGGTCGATGAGGGGTTCGTCGCGACGGGGCTCGTACCACAGCAGCCCCACCAGCGCGGCCAGCGCCACGGCGGCGTACGGGAGGACCGAGGCCGCACCGGAGTTCGGAACCTCGATTATCGCGTACGTCAGCGAGCCGAACAGGGCGATGACCAGCACCTGGCCGACCGGATCCGGGCGGCGGGCGCGGTCGGCGCGGGACTCGGGGACGTAGCGGAGGGTGAGGAGGAGGGCGGCCAGGCCCACGGGCAGGTTGAGCCAGAAGATCGAGCGCCAGCCGACCGAGTCCACCAGCAGGCCGCCGACCAGTGGGCCCGCGGCCATCGAGATGCCGACCACCGCGCCCCACACGCCGATCGCCCGGGCCCGCTCGCGCGCGTCCGTGAAGGTGTTCGTGATGATCGACATGGCGACCGGGTTGAGCATCGAGCCGCCCACCGCCTGGACCATGCGGAACGCGATGAGGGAGTCGAGGTTCGGGGCGAGGGAGCACAGCAGCGAGCCGATGCCGAACACGACCAGGCCCGCCATGAAGACGCGCTTGCGGCCGATGCGGTCGGCCGTGGAGCCGGCGAGCATCAGCAACGACGCCAGCACCAGGGTGTAGGCGTCGATCGTCCACTGCAGGCCGGCCGTGGTCGCGTGCAGCTCGCGCTGCATGGACGGCAGGGCCACGTTCAGGACGGTGTTGTCGAGGCTCACGATCAGCAGGCTCATGCAGCAGATCGCGAGGACGAGGAGTCGTCGGCGTTGGCTGAGCTCGGGCATGTGTGGATAGTACGCCTAACTAATGAATTTCGCTGCACCCGGTCCGGTACGTGAGAATGGGGGAATGCCCACGACCGCCTCGGCCCTGCAGATCGGCCCGCACACCGTCCAGCCGCCCGTCGTCCTGGCCCCCATGGCCGGGATCACCAACGCGCCCTTCCGCACGCTGTGCCGGGAGTTCAGTGGTGGCAAGGGGCTGTTCGTGAGCGAGATGATCACTACTCGGGCGCTGGTCGAGCGCAACGAGAAGACCATGCAGCTGATCCACTTCGACGCGAGTGAGAAGCCTCGGTCGATTCAGCTGTACGGCGTCGATCCGGCGACCGTCGGCAAGGCCGTCCGCATGATCGCGGAGGAGGGGCTGGCCGATCACATCGATCTGAACTTCGGGTGTCCGGTGCCGAAGGTCACGCGGAAGGGCGGCGGGTCGGCGCTGCCGTACAAGCGGAATCTGCTGCGGGCGATTCTGCGGGAGGCGGTGTCCGGGGCCGGGGACCTGCCGGTGACGATGAAGATGCGCAAGGGCATCGACGACGATCACATCACCTATCTCGACGCCGGGCGTATCGCGGTGGAGGAGGGTGTTACGGCGATTGCGCTTCATGGGCGTACGGCTGCGCAGCATTACGGCGGTACGGCGGACTGGGACGCCATTGCCCGGCTGAAGGAGCATGTGCCGGAGATTCCGGTGCTGGGGAACGGGGACATCTGGGCGGCGGAGGATGCGCTGCGGATGGTGCGGGAGACCGGGTGCGACGGGGTGGTCGTGGGGCGGGGCTGCCTGGGCCGGCCTTGGCTCTTCTCGGACCTGGTGGCGGCATTCGAAGGCCGTACGGAGGACATCGCTCGGCCGTCCCTGCGCGAGGTCGCCGATGTCATGGTTCGCCATGCCACCCTGCTCGGTGAGTGGATCGGTGACGAGTCCAAGGGTGTCGTCGACTTCCGTAAGCATGTGGCCTGGTATCTGAAGGGCTTCGCGGTGGGCAGCGAGATGCGCAAGCGCCTTGCGATCACCTCGTCTCTGGCGGAACTTCGGGCCGGGCTCGACGAGTTGGACCTCGATCAGCCTTGGCCTGTCGGCGCGGACGGTCCTCGGGGGCGTACGTCCGGCAACAACAGGGTTGTTCTGCCGGACGGTTGGCTGAAGGACCCGTACGACTGTGCGGGCATCGGTGAGGATGCGGAGCTGGACACGTCCGGGGGCTGAGGTGGGATGCCTGCGGCGGCCTGTGCGGGATCGGTGGGGGTGCGCGTAGCGCCTTGCGGTGTGTTGTGGGTCGGGGCCGGTGCGGGGGGTGTCCGTCCTCGGTCCGGCGGTGCTGGTGGCCCGGGTTGTGCTGTGTCGTGACGCCGGCCGCTGCGGGCGGACACCCCCCGCCCCGGCCCCTTCCCGCCGTACGCGGCTGCCGGTCGTCTGCGGCTGGTGCACCCTCGACAGCCCTCTCGCTTGGGCCGACACTGATCGGCATGGGGGACAGTGCGGTGTGGGTTGCGGCCTTCACCGGTGGTACGGCGGTGCTCGCCAGTTGGGTGACCAATCTCGGGAACGTGCGGGCCGCCCGGGCGCAGGCGGAGGCTTCCGCGTTGGCCCAACAGCGCGGTCGGGTGCGGGAGTTGCGGCGGGCCGCCTATCTGGATGTCATGGAACAGGCGCACGTCACCGGTGAGCTGTACTGGCGGGTGGGTGACGTGTACGCCCAACTTGCCGATCCGGATGAGATTCTTGCGCGCATCCAGGGACTCCGGACCGAACTGCGCGATGCGTACGACCCCTTCATGCGCAGCGTCCGGGTCGTCGTACTGGAGGGGCCCGAGGGTACCGCCGACGCGGCCGAGGCCGTGTTGCGGGCGGCGGCCGAGGCGAACCGGACGTTGTGGCGGGTCGCGCTCGGCGAATCCGACGCGCGCGACCGCTTCGACGAGGCGCAGGCGGCTTACCTTCGGTGCCTGAAGCTGTTCGTCGAAGTGGCGCGCGCGGCGATGAGCGCCTCGTAGCCTTGTGTGTCAGCCCTTCTTCGGGTGCGGGGTCGAGCCGTATGCCGTCAGGAACCTGTCGCGGAAGGCGCTCATCTTCCAGACCGGGGCGTTGTGGGCGGGGCGTAGGCCGTCCGTCCAGTTCCAGCTGTTGATCTTGTCGAGGACCTTCGGGTCCTTGGCGACTATGGAGATCGGGACGTCTCGGCTGGCGTGGTTGCCGCTCACTCGGGCTATGGGCTGGTGGTCGCCGAGGAAGACGAGGACGGTGTTGTCGTTGCCGTAGCGCTCGAGCCACTGGGTGAGGGCCGTTACCGAGTACTGGACCGACTTGCCGTACTCCGCCTGGGACTTGGGGGAGCTGGCGATGATGTCCGAGGGGTTGTTGCCCGCCTTCTGGATGGCGTTGAAGATCGAGCCGTCGCCCAGTTCGTTCCAGGGGACCATCTTGGGGATCGGGGCCCAGGGCTGGTGGCTGGAGGTCAGGATGACCAGGGACATCAGTGGCTTGCTTCGCTTCTTGCTGTGTTCCAGTTTCTGGAACTGCTCCAGGGCGTACTGGTCCGGCATGGTGGACCAGCTGAACTTCGGGCCCTTGTAGCCCATTTGGAAGGCGTTGCGGTACTTGTCGAGGCCGTAGAACTTCGACTCCGGCCAGGACTTCTGCACGCCGGGCATGATGCCCACCGTGTCCCAGGCGTTCGTCTTGGCGAAGGCCTTGGTGAGGCTGAGGTGGTTGCTGGCCATGACTGTGCGGTAGCGCTGTTGGTTGTCGATCCACAGGCCGGACATCGTGGTGGAGTGGCCCAGCCAGCTGCTGCCGCCGTAGGTCGCCGAAGTGAGCCAGCCGCTCTTTGCGTGGAAGCCTGCCTTTGCGAGGGCCTTGGTGCGGGCGTCGAGCGTTGCGTCCACGCCGGGGGCCTCCACCGGGTCCTCGATCGCGCTGCGGCCGTAGCTCTCGATGAAGGTGAAGATCATGTCCTTGCCGCGCAGGTCCGGCACCAGTTGGTCGGGTGGGGTGTTGCCGAACTTGTCCACCTTGGCCACCTGCTGGAACGCCGCCTCGTCCCGGAGGGTGTCCCGCACCCGGCGCGCCTGGATCGCCAGTGCCCCTGCGGTGCGGTCGGAGGCGATCGGTACGCCCATGATCTGCAGGCCCAGCGCGGAGCAGAGGACCCAGACGACGGTTGCGGCCAGCGTGCCTCGTGTTGCCGCCTGTTTGTTGCGGGCCAGGACGTTGCTCAGTCGGACCATTGCCAGGGCCATGACGGTGAGCAGGAGGACGACGAGGACGATCAGGCCCACCGTCGCGACTGTCGCCACCGCCTTGCCCATCGAGTCCGCCACGTACGACTGCGCGTCCGGCAGCAGTTCCCAGTCGAGGACGAGGTTGAAGGCCCGGCCGAGGTACTCCCAGAAGCCCATGTCCAGGAAGTTGAGGATGGTCATGGCCCCCAGGGCCACCCCGGACAGCACCGCAACCGCTATGCGCGGTCTGCGCGGCAGTGCGAGGGCCACGGCCGCCCCGATGATGGCCTCCACCGGTATGCGTGTGAAGCGGTCGGTCTGCAGCGCGCCTATTCGGTTCGGCAGGAGGAGGGCGCCGATGACCAGGGCCGCGGCGAGGATCGTGATCGTCCATTGGGTGTTGCGTACGGCTGTGGGGTGGCCGGTCCGCCAGTCCGCGAGGCGTTTGCGCAGGGTGACGCGGGTGGGTGCCGTCTCGTCCGGCGATTCGGGCCCGGCCTCGGGTGACGTGCCCTCTGTGGTGGTGTCGGTGTCCGGTTGTTGACGAAGGCGCGTGAAGACAGGCACCCGAAGGTCCTTCCGTAGCGAACGAGGCCCGTGGCAGGGTGGCGGGCCTTGCGCCGGGGAGGCATGGGGCCCGCCGACATGACGTACGGCGGGCCCTGGGTGCCTGTTCACATCTCAGGGCAAACACCGGGCAAACGCCTGGTCAACCCTGTGGGGTCAGGCGCCTCCCACTGCTGTGAGCAACGCGAGTGGCGCCGCGGCCGAGCGGGATTCCCGGACACATGCGTGGGGGTACGGGACCGGCTCCGCGTGCGTGTCCCGGCCGTAGCCCGCCAGTACCTCCGGCAGGCGGTGGCCGGTTGCCGTAGCCGCGTCCACCAGGGCGTGGGCCACCGTTCGCGCCTCGTCGTGCAGGCCGTAGCGGGCCAGGCCCAGGGTGATCAGCGCGTTGTCGTGCGGCCAGACGGAACCCCGGTGGTAGGAGAGGGGGTGATAGGCGGCTTGGCCCGCGGCCAGCGTCCGTACGCCCCAGCCGGAGAAGAAGTCCGGTTCCAGCAGGCGCCGGCCGACGACCTCGCCGTACTCCTTGTCCAGCAGGCCGGACCAGAGGAGATGCCCGGCGTCGGAGGCCAGCGCGTCGACCTGGTTGCCGTCGCCGTCGAGGGCGAGTGCCGGGAAGGAGCGGTCCCGCATCCAGAAGTCCCGTTGGAAACGGTCGCGCAGGTCGGCTGCCGCTTGTTCCAGCAGTGCCGCGTATGTCTCGTCCTCCCAGATGGTGCGCGCCACCCATGCCGTACGGCGCAGCGCGTCGTACGCGTAGCCCTGGGCCCCCGCCGCCATGACCGCTCCGGTTGCGCGGGTGCCGTCCGCGGAGCAGATGGCGCCGGGGGAGTCCTTCCAGTTCTGGTTGGCGAGGCCGCCCTGGTCGGCGCGGTAGACCAGGTAGCCGCGCGAGGTCAGTCCGCCGTGGTCCAGCATCCAGCCGATCGCCGCGCGGGCGTGGGGTTCGAGGCGGCGGGCGAGCGTCGCGTCGCCGGTCTGCTCCACGTACGCGCCGAGGAGGACGAGGAACAGCGGGGTCGCGTCCACCGAGCCGTAATAGCGGCCGTACGGGACCTGGCCGAAGTGCGCCAGTTCGCCGTGCCGCACCTCGTGCACGATCTTGCCCGGTTGGGCCACCGCGTCCGCCCCTGTCTCCGTCGCCTGGGCGGCGGCGAGGGCGGGGAGTGTGGCGGCGGCCAGCTGGGGGCGGTAGGGGAGGGTGAAGAGGGAGGTGAGCAGGGCGTCCCGGCCCAGCAGGGTCAGGAACCAGGGGGCTCCGGCCGCCGGGACGCGCAGCTCCTCGCCGTCCGGGCCCGTCGCCGGCACCTGGAGCGACGCGAGGTCCGCGAGGCCGCGGGCGCAGGCCGCCGCCAGCTCCGGCCAGCCGGTCGGGAAGGGCACGCCCTCCACGAACTCCCCTTCCAGAGCGAGGAGTTGCTCATTGGCGGCCGAAGGCGAGGCGGGGACCTGCGGCTCCGTCGTCACCCCGTGCGGATGGGCCGCCACCCGCAGGGCCAGCTCCGCCGTGCCGTGCGGTTCCAGTTCCAGGGTCCATACGAGGCGACGGGCGCCCGTGCCCGTCTCCTCCACGCCGTCCGGGGCGGGCTCCGCCGTGACCGTCGTACACGAACGCCACTCGCCGCGCTGGTAGGTGAACTCCACGCCGTCGTCGAGGACCTGGCGGGAGCGGGTGGCGCCGATCTTGGCGTAGGTGCGGTAGTCGGAGCGCAACTCGAACTGGTCGGTGAAGTCGGCGTCCGCGGTGACCGCCAGGCGGACGGTGGTGGGTACCGGGCGGTTGCTGGTGATCTTGAGAGACTCGACGAACGCGCCGTCTCCCACAGCCTGTTCGCGGAAGATCGTGTACGCGGGGGGCTCCTGGCGGCCGCCGCGCGGGACGAGGACACAGCGCGCCGTGTCCCCGTCCGCGACCGGCGTGAGCGACTCCGGCACGGCGCCGTCGACCGTCAGTTGCCAACGGCTCAGATGCCGTGCGTCGCGCACGAATAACCCGTCCGGGGAGCCGGCCCCCCGGACACCGCTGATGTCCCCGCCGTCGCCCACGGCCGCGAACGTCCCGCCGTGCACGAGCAGATGATGCCGGTCGCTCATCCCCGGTTCCCTCCCCTGATCTTCTTGTCCCTCATCTCGTCCATCTCGTCGAACGTGTCGATGCCCGTGGGGGACACGCCGTCCTCGGGATGGGGGTCCCCCCGCTCGAGCGAAGCCGAGAGTGGGGGCGAATGGAGCAGGTCCAGCGTCAGCGCGGCGGTCCAGCCGAAGCCCGTCGCGCCGCAGGCCTCGCCGGTGAACGGGTCGACGTACTCCGCGAAACCGGAGTCGTCGGCGGTGCGCAGGATCGCCTCCCGCAGCGTGTCGGCCGCCGCCTGCCGGCCGTGCATCCGCAGCCCGCGCTCCAGCAGCCAGCTCGTGTTGAACCAGGCGGGCCCGCGCCAGTACCGGTGCGGGTCGAAGGCCTCGCCGAGGAGGTCGTAGCTGGGCACGAGCCGGGTGTCGCCGCCGAGCCCGAAGTGCGGGCCGCGCAGGGTGCGCAGGAGTGCCGCGGTGATGTCGCGGGGGAGGCCGGGCAGGAGCAGCGGGACGAGGCCGGAGACGCTGCGCTCGGGGATCAGGGCGCCGTTCCGCAGGTCCCGGCAGAGGAACATTCCGCTCGCCGGGTCCCACAGACGGTCCACCAGCGCCGCCGTCAGGCGCTCCGCGCGCGCGTGCCGGGCGGTGGCGACCGCTCCCAGCTCGCCGGCGATCCTGGCCAGGGCGTGCTCGGAGGCGATGAGCAGGGCGTTGAAGGAGGGGTCCTCGACCGCGAATTCGCTCGCCCCGTCGGCGTAGCCCGCGTCCCGGTAGTCCGTCGCCAGCCGCACGTACCGGCCGTAGTCGAGATCCGTCGGCCGGTCCTCGGCGGCCCCGTGGTCGAGGTCCGCCCGACGGAAGGAGCGGGCCGGGGCGGGCGTGATCCTGCTCAGGGGCGCGTCCCAGCACGGGCTGTTGTCCATACCCTGTTCCCAGGGGTGCACCACGGATGCCAGGCCGCCCCCGCCGAGGTCCCGCCGGTGCAGCAGATAGCGGTGCCAGGCGGCCAGCCGGGGATACACCCGGGTGAGGAAGCCCCGTGCCCGCGACAGCCCCGGGTCGGCGCAGTGCACCAGCCAGGCCGCGAGCGCGTGCACCGGTGGCTGCACGATGCCCGAGGTCTGTACGGTGCGCGGAGCGCCCGCAGCGCGCCCCGCGGTCGAGGAGCGCCAGAAGTCGGGGCTCGGGAAGTACGCGTCGAGCGGGACGGAGGGGTTGAAGACGATGTGCGGGATCCGGCCGTCGCCCCACTGGGCGGCGAGCAGCGTCTCCAGCTCCGTCTGTGCCCGTAACGGCGACAGGTGCCGCAGGCCGATCGCGATGAACGCCGAGTCCCAGGACCACTGGTGCGGATACAGGCCGTGCGAGGGGATGGTGGAGGTGCCGGTCCAGTTGCCCTCCAGCACCCGTGCCGCTCTGACGTGCAGCGAATGTGTCGGAGTCGAGGGATCGTATGCAACGCCCTCCAGCCGTGTTACCTCACCACGGCCGGAAAAGGGGGGTGAGGAAATGGTGCGTACGGGATCGAAGTGACCCGTGTCGCGGGCGGTGAGCTGGGTTGTGCGATCCACTCAGGGCTCCCCGAAGACGTCCTGCCGACCAGTTCGGCTGTGGCTACCGTAGGGTTACGTCTATTTAACACGCAAAACTCAATATGTAATGCAAGCTTGAGAAACACAAGGGGGTGCGCATGACCGGACGGGGCCAGGCCAGCGCCGGAGATCTGCTCGAACTGGTACGAAGCGGGCGCGCGACCACGCGCGGTGCGCTCCAGCAGGCCACCGGACTGTCCCGCGCCACCGTCGGCCAGCGCCTGGACCGGCTCTTCCGTGCGGGCTGGCTGCGCGAGGGCGCCGGCGGTCCGGTCGACTCGCCGCTGGGTGGCCGCCCCTCCATCACCCTGGAGTTCGACGACGAGCACGCCGTCGTCCTCGCCGCCGACCTCGACACCCGGCACGCCCGCGCCGCCGTCCTCACCCTGACCGGCGAGATCCTCGCCGAGCACGGCGGCACGCTCGTCATCGAGGACGGCCCGGATGCCGTGCTCGGTGAACTCGGCCGCTGGTTCGCCGAGTTGCTGGAGAAGGCCGGGCGGCCGGCGGAGGCCGTCTGCGGGATCGGGCTCGCGGTCCCGGGGCCCGTCGACAGCGAGACCGGACGGGTCGTGCAGCCGCCGATCATGCCGGGCTGGGACGGCTACGACATAAGAGGCCGGCTGGGCAGGGCCTTCACCGAGCACACGGACGGACCGGCGGTCCCGGTGCTCGTGGACAACGACGCCAACCTCATGGCGTACGGCGAACAGCGCACCGCATACGCCGACTGCTCGGCGTTCGTGCTGGTCAAGGTGTCGACCGGTATCGGCGCGGGGGTCGTCGTGGGCGGCTCGATCTTCCGGGGCATCGACGGGGGCGCGGGCGACATCGGGCACATCCGGGTGGGCGCGGAGGCGCTGTGCCGGTGCGGGTCCTACGGGTGCCTCGCCGCCGTCGCGAGCGGTGGCGCCGTGGCGCGGCGGCTGGCGGAGGCGGGGGTGCCGGCGGCCTCCGGCTCAGATGTGCGGGACCTGCTGGCGGCCGGGCATCCGGAGGCGCTCGGGCTCGCGCGGGAGGCCGGGCGGCAGGTCGGGGACGTCCTCGCGACCGTCGTCACGCTGCTCAACCCCGGGGTGCTGATGATCGCCGGCGATTTGGCCGGAACCGCCTTCCTCACCGGCGTACGGGAGTTGCTGTACCAGCGGGCGCTGCCGCGCTCCACGGCCCATCTGGACGTGGTCACCTCGCGGCTCGGGGAGCGGGCCGGGCTGGTGGGGGCCGGGGCGCTGGTGGTGGAGTACCTGTACGCGCCCGAGCGGGTGGAGGAACGGCTGCTGGCGATGGGCGTGTGACGCCCGGGTTTCGGTCCGGATACCCGTCCGCATGGTGAAATTCCGGCGCCCGTGGCAGCGTGATTCTTGCCACCCTTGATAAGGGTTGCGCTCAGATGAGCGGATCTTGAGCGACTGCACTTCTCCAAGGGGTGGCACCGAGTGCCACCCCTTGATCGTTCATCGATCGAAATCAGACGTGCGGGATGGCTGCTCATCTGAGCGTAAAACTGCACCTGTGGGCGGTCATGCGTTCAAGAAGTGAAAACATCCGCCTGTCACCGCTTGCCAAGCTTTGACTTTCGATCCACTGGCGGACGAGTGGTTACAGGCGCATGACGCGTGAGTAGACGTACCCAGACGCCTTTGATCTGGGTATGTTCCTCGCCGTCAGGGCAGCCACCGCGTCCTCGAGGGAGTCGAGACCGTGTCGGAAAACAAAGAACCCCACGTAGCGAAGTTCGTTTACGACTTCACCGAGGGAAACAAGGACCTCAAGGACCTCCTGGGTGGCAAGGGCGCGAACCTCGCCGAGATGACCAACCTGGGACTCCCCGTTCCCCCCGGCTTCACGATCACGACGGAAGCCTGCAAGGTCTACCTCGACAGCGGCGAGGAGCCGGCGGCACTGCGTGACGAGGTGAGTGCGCACCTCGACGCCCTTGAGGCCCGCATGGGCAAGAAGCTCGGCCAGGCCGACAACCCGCTCCTGGTCTCCGTCCGCTCCGGCGCGAAGTTCTCCATGCCGGGCATGATGGACACCGTCCTGAACATCGGGCTCTCCGACAAGTCCGTGAAGGGTCTCGCCGACCAGGCCGGCGACGAGCGGTTCGCCTGGGACTCGTACCGCCGACTGATCCAGATGTTCGGCAAGACGGTCCTCGGCGTCGACGGCGAGCTCTTCGAGGACGCGCTCGAGGCGGCCAAGGAGGCCAAGAAGGTCAGCGTCGACACCGAGCTCGAGGCGGCCGACCTCAAGAAGCTGGTCACCAAGTTCAAGAGGATCGTCAAGACCGAGGCCGGCCGGGACTTCCCGCAGGACCCGCGCGAGCAGATGGACCTCGCCATCGAGGCGGTCTTCAACTCCTGGAACACCGACCGCGCCAAGCTGTACCGCCGCCAGGAGCGCATCCCGCACGACCTCGGCACTGCCGTCAACGTCTGCTCGATGGTCTTCGGCAACCTCGGCCCGGACTCCGGCACGGGCGTCGCGTTCACCCGTGACCCCGCCTCCGGCCACCAGGGCGTCTACGGCGACTACCTGCAGAACGCGCAGGGCGAGGACGTGGTCGCGGGCATCCGCAACACCGTGCCGCTCGCGGAGCTGGAGCAGATCGACAAGAAGTCGTACGACCAGCTGATGCAGATCATGGAGACCCTGGAGAACCACTACAAGGATCTCTGCGACATCGAGTTCACCATCGAGCGCGGCCAGCTGTGGATGCTGCAGACCCGCGTCGGCAAGCGGACGGCCGGTGCCGCCTTCCGTATCGCCACGCAGCTGGTGGACCAGGGGCTCATCGACGAGACCGAGGCGCTGCAGCGCGTCACCGGCGCCCAGCTCGCCCAGCTGATGTTCCCGCGCTTCGACGAGCAGGCGAAGGCCGAGCAGGTCGGCCGGGGCATCGCGGCCTCGCCGGGTGCGGCGGTCGGCAAGGCGGTCTTCGACTCGTACACGGCCGTCAAGTGGTCGCGCTCCGGCGAGAAGGTCATCCTGGTCCGCCGGGAGACCAACCCCGACGACCTCGACGGCATGATCGCGGCCGAGGGCATCCTGACCTCGCGCGGTGGCAAGACCTCGCATGCGGCCGTGGTCGCGCGCGGCATGGGCAAGACCTGTGTGTGCGGTGCCGAGGAGCTCGAGGTCGACACCAAGCGGCGGCGGATGACGGTGCCCGGCGGCCATGTGGTCGAGGAGGGCGACGTCATCTCCATCGACGGGTCCAGCGGCAAGGTCTACCTCGGCGAGGTGCCCGTCGTCCCCTCCCCGGTCGTGGAGTACTTCGAGGGCCGGATGCACGCGGGCGCCAACGACGCGGACGAGCTGGTCGAGGCCGTGCACCGGATCATGGCCTTCGCCGACCGCAAGCGCCGGCTGCGGGTGCGCGCCAACGCGGACAACGCCGAGGACGCACTGCGCGCACGTCGCTTCGGCGCGCAGGGCATCGGCCTGTGCCGTACGGAGCACATGTTCCTCGGCGACCGGCGCGAGCTGGTGGAGCGGCTGATCCTGGCGGACACGGACGAGGAGCGCGAGGAGTCCCTCAAGCAGCTGCTCCCGCTCCAGAAGCAGGACTTCGTCGAGCTGTTCTCGGCGATGGACGGACTGCCGGTGACGGTGCGTCTCCTGGACCCGCCGCTGCACGAGTTCCTGCCGGACATCACCGAGCTGTCGGTGCGGGTCGCTCTCGCCGAGTCCCGCAAGGACCCGCACGAGAACGAGCTGCGCCTGCTCCAGGCCGTGCACCGGCTGCACGAGCAGAACCCGATGCTGGGTCTGCGCGGTGTGCGTCTCGGCCTGGTCATCCCGGGTCTGTTCACCATGCAGGTACGGGCGATCGCCGAGGCCGCCGCCGAGCGCAAGAACGCCAAGGGCGACCCGCGCGCGGAGATCATGATCCCGCTCGTCGGCACCGTCCAGGAGCTGGAGATCGTCCGCGAGGAGGCCGACCAGGTCATCGCCGAGGTCGAGGCGGCGACGGGCACCGAGCTGAAGCTCGCCATCGGCACGATGATCGAGCTGCCGCGCGCCGCGCTCACCGCGGGCCAGATCGCGGAGGCCGCGGAGTTCTTCTCCTTCGGCACCAACGACCTGACCCAGACGGTGTGGGGCTTCAGCCGGGACGACGTGGAGGCGAGCTTCTTCACGGCGTACCTGGAGAAGGGCATCTTCGGGGTGTCGCCGTTCGAGACGATCGACAAGGACGGCGTCGGCTCGCTGGTGAAGGCGGCGGTGAAGGCGGGCCGCGAGACCCGTCCCGACCTGAAGCTCGGCGTGTGCGGCGAGCACGGCGGTGACCCGGAGTCGGTCCACTTCTTCCACGAGGTGGGTCTGGACTACGTCTCCTGCTCCCCGTTCCGCATCCCGGTCGCCCGCCTCGAGGCAGGCCGCGCGGCCACCCAGTCGGCGGGCAGCGACCACCGATAGGCCGTACGGCCGACAGGACCCCGGAACCGCCGCCCGTCCCCGACCCTCAACACCGATGGGCGGCGGTTCCGGATCACGAAAGAGGGCGGCACCCGTGCGGGGGTGCCGCCCTCTCGCGTTGCCGGCATCTCAGGCCTTCAACCGGTCGTACGTCACCCCCGTCAGCCGCTCGGAGGCGCTCCAAAGGCGTTGCCCCGCCTGGTCGTTGAGGGTCCAGGAGGCACGCCGGGCCGGGGCCGGCGCTCCGCGCCACATCGCGAAGGACGGCCCGGTGAAGGAGTCGGGCCGGACGCCGGGCGCGGTGGCGGCGTACAGGATGGGGAGCGCGCCGGCCTCGGCGGACTGGGCGAAGAAGCGGTTGCCGATCCGCATGAACCACTCGCTGCCCCGGCGGCCGGCCATGCGTGGCCCCTGGGTCTGCAGATTGGTGGCCGCGTACCCGGGGTGGGCCGCGACCGCCACCGGCTCGGCGCCGTGCGCCGCCAGCCTGCGTGCCAGCTCGTGCGTGAACAGCAGGTTGGCGGTCTTGGAGCGGGCGTAGGCGACCCAACGCCGGTAGCGGCGCTCGCTGTTGAGGTCGTCGATGTCGATGTTGGCCATCGCGTGCGCCGGGCTGGAGACGGTCACCACCCGTGCGCCCGGCGTGTCGAGCAGCGCGGGCAGCAGCAGCCCGGTCAGGGCGAAGTGCCCGAGGTGGTTGACCCCGAACTGTGTCTCGAAGCCGTCCGCGGTCGTGCCGTACGGCAACGCCATCACCCCGGCGTTGTTGACGAGTAGCTCGAGCCGGTCGTAGGGGAAGGTCCGCGCGAACTCCCGCACGGATCCCAGGTCCCCGAGGTCCAGCCGCCCGAACTCCACCTCGGCGCCCGGCACTTCGGCGGCGATCCGGTCCCCGGCCTCGTGCCCCCGCCGCTCGCTCCGGCACGCGAGCACCACCCGCGCGCCCTTGCGTGCCAGCTCCCGTGCCGTGGCGTACCCGAGCCCGCTGTTGGCCCCGGTGACGACGGCGACGCGGCCGCTCTGGTCGGGGATGTCGTGCACGCTCCAGCCGGACATGACCGAACTCCTTTCCCGTACGGGACCTTCTGTTCGGTCTACCAGAATCCGGCCGGAGCGGGACTCACTGGATCGGTGCGTCGGGCGGCGGGAGTTCGATGGTGAGCTCCCGGTCGACGGAGTCCACGCCGTCGACCGCCTCCAGGGCGGGGATCCGGTCCTCCACTACGGTGCCGGAGAGCGTGCCGAGGATCGGCTGCTCGCCGGTGACCGTGAGGCCGGCCCGCCGCAACGCCGTTACGACCTCCGCGAACCGGTCGGGGTCGACCGCGAGGACGACCCCGACCGGAGCGGAGTGGGACGACTGGCTCACGGGGCCTGGAGCAGGCCCGAGCCGATGTCCCGGACGGGCTGCGCCAGCGGGAACGCGCCCGACTTCAGAGCGGCCACGAGGTCCGTCGCGGAAGCGTTGGGCATCGCCTCGGCGAGGAGGGCCAGGACACCCGCGACGTGCGGGGTGGCCATGCTCGTACCGCTCAGGTGGCGGTAGCCGCCGCCGGGAGCAGCCGAGAGTACGTCCCTGCCGGGCGCGGCGATGTTGACCTCGCCGCCCTGGCCGTTGATGCCGCCGTTGGAGAAGAACGACGGGGTGAGTGCCCGGTCGAGCGACGCCACCGCGAGGATGGACGGACAGTTGGCGGGCCGGCCGACGGGCTGGATGACCGGGGGCCGGTCGCTCTCGTTGCCCGCGGCGGCGACGATCACGGTCCCGCGCTCGAGGGCGCGCTTGGCCAGGATCTCGTACGTCTGCGGGAAGAGCTCATTCTGCAGGACCGGAGCGCCGAGCGACATGGAGATCACCCGCGCGCCATGGGCGACGGCCCAGGCCATGCCCGCCAGGATCTGGCCGTCGGTGCCGCTGCCCGCGTTGCTGAGCACCTTCCCGGCCAGGATCCGGGCGTCGCAGGCCACGCCGTAGCGGGGCTGTCCCTGCTGGGGGTTTTTCGGGCCGGCGACAGTGCCGATGCAGTGGGTGCCATGGCCATGGGCGTTGCGGTCCTCGACCGCCTCGCCGACCACGAAGGACATCGTGTCCTCGATGCAGCCGACCAGGTCGGGGTGGGTGATGTCCACGCCGGTGTCGAGGACGGCGACCTTCACGCCGCGTCCGGTCAGATGGGACAGGTGGGCGCGGATCGCCTGCAGGCCCCAGGTGAAGTTCTGCTCGTCCGCGGCCGGGCCCTGGGTGGCGGCGATTTCCGCCCTGGTGTGGCGATCGACCACTTCCTCGTCGCTGCGGTAGGCCGGGTAGAACTCGGTCGGCGCCTGTGTCGGGGCGGTGATCGGCATGGCGTACACCATGCGCTCCGGCTCCGCCGCGATGATCGACGGTTCCGCCTCGGCCGTGGTCACCAGCGTGTGGCGCATGTCGGGCCGTACCTCGACGACGGCGGCGCCGAGCTCCTCGAAGTGCACCGATACGTCAGGACGCTCCAGCAGTTCGGAGACGTTACCGACGTCGGTTCCGCGGACACGCTCGACAGACGCGATGTCGGCGGAGGAACGCAGTGCGTTCAGTCCGCTCTCCTGGTTGCTCGGGTCGAGCAGGACCACGTACCGACCGGTGTACTCCGCACCCCGGCCACCGGAGGGGTCGTTGGGTCGGTTGGGCTGCCCGTCGAAGGTGCGCCTGTCCATGGGTCCGTTCGCCATTGAATTTCCCGCTTTCTGTGCGCGTCCCCCCGGTTCGTGGACACGCGTCGAGGCACGGGGAATCAGCGCCGGGAAGAGGGGGCGCGGATAGGTCGTGGATCGACACGTACTGCCGTGACCTGCAAGGATGTCCTCTGCCAGGCCGTCGGCATCGCCCCCTGGTCCACGTTCGCATCGAGCACCGTGACGCGCAACACAGAGCCCTGCCACTCAGCTGCGGTCAGCGCCGCATGCTCGCGACCGGTGCCTCCGGCACAGCCGCCTTCGGATAAGAGCCTGAGCTTTGCTGTCGCCGTCGCCCGAGGTCGTCTCAGGCCGTCGCCCCGCTGTCCACCACCAGGTCCGTGCCGACCACCGAGGAGGCGTGGTCCGAGGCCAAGTAGAGGACGGCGGCGGCGACTTCGGCAGTGGTCGAGATACGGCCGAGGGGGAGCGTGGCCTCGGCTCGCGTCGCGCGGTCGGACTCCGTCTCGTCGGGGCGCAGGGACATGGGGGTGTCGGTGGCGCCGGGGCTGACGACGTTGATGCGGACGCCCTCGCGGATGTGGTCCAGGGCCGCGCCTCTGCTGAGCGCCGAGACGGCGGCCTTGGAGGCGGCGTACGCGGCGGCTCCGGGGATGCGGGCGTGCGCGCCGAAAGTGGAGGCGATGTTGACGATCGCGCCGCCGGACGGCTGGGTCCGCATCCGGCTGATCTGGGCGCGGAGGGCGAGGAAGACGCCGGTGACGTTGGTGTCGAGCTGGGTGCGCCAGTCCTCCTCGGAGAGGTCGGCCAAGGGGCCGCCCCGGAAGACGCCCGCGTTGTTGACCGCCACGTCGAGCGAGCCGAAGCGGTCCACGGCGGCGGCGACGAGCGCCTGTACGTCGGCTGTGTTCGTGACGTCGGCGGTCACCGCCAGCGCCTTGCCCCCGGCCTGCTCGATCAGGGCCACCGTCTCGTCGAGCGGCTCCTGCCGCCGCCCGGCGACGACCACCTGGGCTCCCTCCGAGGCGAAGGCCAGGGCGATCGCCCGGCCGATCCCCGAGCCCGCGCCGGTGACGAGAGCGGTCCTGCCGGTGAATCGAGCCCTGGTGGTCATGATCTCCCCTTTTTCTTGACCGATCGGTTCAGTATGGCGGCAAATAAAAGAGGGCGCCGCCCGACCCTCTTCAGTTGAGCAACGCCAACGCCTGCTCCGCCGCATCCCGCACCCGGGCCGGATCGCCGGACGCCTTGCCGACCACCCGCAGGCCCTGCAGCAGCACCAGCAGCATGCGGGCGAGGGTGAGCGGGTCGCGGTCGGCGGGCAGCTCGCCCTGGGCCTGGGCGCGCACCAGCGCCGAGTGCAGCACCGTCTCCAGCTGGTCCCAGTTGCGCTCGACATACCGGGCGGCGGCCGCGTCGTGCGGGGCGAGTTCGGCCGCCGTGTTGGTGACCAGGCAGCCGTTCAGGCGCAGTTGCTCGTCGGCCGCCTCGGTGGCATAGCGGCGTACGACCGCTCGTACGGCCGGAAGCGCAGGCCCCGGCTGGGACAGCTCCCGCACGATCGGCGGGAGTCCGGCGCGGTCGTAGCGCTCGAGCGCCTTCAGATACAGCTCGTGCTTGTTGCCGAAGGTCGCGTAGATGCTGGCGCGCCCGATGCCGAGGTGCTCGACGAGGTCGGACATCGACGTCGCCTCGAAGCCGCGCCGCCAGAACAGCTCCAGGGCTGCCTGCAGCGCGGCTTCGGGATCGAACTCCTTGGTCCTGGCCACGTACCGCAGCCTAGGCTCAATGAGAACGGTCGGTCAAGAAACCCTCGTATACCTGCCTAGGCCGCACGCACCTCGTACGCCGCGATCCGTACCTCCTCGTCGTCCAGGCACTGCCCGGTCTCCAGGTCGAAGCGCTGCTTCAGGAGCGGCGAGGCGACGAACGGGCGGCCCTGGTGGGTGCCGGTCAGGCCGCGGGAGAGGACCGCCGCGCCGCCGAACGGGTCGCGGTTGTCGATGGCGTACAGCGCGCCGTTGCGGTCGCGGAACAGGGCGACCTGGCGGCCGTCGGGCAGCAGCGCGGCCACGCCCCGGCCGGGCAGCAGCCGGTTGAGGTCGCAGACCGTGAACCAGTCGCCGTCCAGCTGCAGTTGGACCTTCAGGTCGGTCGTCTCGGGTGCCAGGGTCATCGCTGGGCGCTTCCTTCCAGGACGTCTTCAGCAGGGCGCATGCCGATGGACAGCAGCGGCAGGTCGGGCTTGATCTGGTCGCGCTCCGGGACGAAGCCGACGACCGGGTCGGGGGTGTCGGGTGCGTTCACGAAGGACACGAACCGCTCGAGCTTCTCGGGGTCGTTGATGGTCGAGGCCCACTCGTCGGCGTAGTTCGCGACGTGCGCCGCCATCAGGGACTCCAGCTCCTCGCAGATACCGAGGGAGTCCTCCACGACCACGTCCCGTACGTGGTCCAGGCCGCCCGGGATGCGCTCCAGCCAGGTCGAGGTGCGCTCCAGACGGTCCGCCGTGCGGATGTAGAACATCAGGAACCGGTCGATCAGGCGGATCAGTTCGGCGTCGGACAGGTCCTGGGCGAGCAGGTCCGCGTGGCGCGGGGTGGCGCCGCCGTTGCCGGCGACGTACAGGTTCCAGCCGTTGGCGGTGGCGATCACGCCGAAGTCCTTCGACTGGGCCTCCGCGCACTCGCGCTGGCAGCCGGAGACCGCCGACTTGAGCTTGTGCGGCGAGCGCAGGCCCCGGTAGCGCAGCTCCAGGTCGATCGCCATGCGGACCGAGTCCTGGACGCCGTAACGGCACCAGGTCTGGCCGACGCAGGACTTCACCGTGCGCAGCGCCTTGCCGTACGCATGGCCCGACTCGAAGCCGGCGTCCACCAACCGGGCCCAGATCAGCGGGAGTTGCTCGACGCGGGCGCCGAACATGTCGATGCGCTGGCCGCCGGTGATCTTCGTGTAGAGGCCGAAGTCGCGGGCGATCTCGCCGATCACGATCAGGCCCTCGGGGGTGATCTCACCGCCGGGGATGCGCGGGACGACCGAGTACGAGCCGTTCTTCTGCAGGTTGGCGAGGAAGTGGTCGTTGCTGTCCTGCAGGGAGGCCTGCTCGCCGTCGAGGACGTAGCCGCTCGCACCGATCGTCGGGGCGAGGGAGGCGATGATCGAGCCGACCGCCGGCTTGCAGATCTCGCAGCCGTCGCCGCCCTTGGCGCCGTCCCGGCCGTAGCGGTCGAGCAGGTCCTGGTAGGTGTTGATGCGCAGGGCGAGGACGATCTCGTAGAGCTCCTCGCGGGTCTGCGAGAAGCAGCCGCACAGGCCCTTGTCGACCTCGACGCCGCTGGCCTCCAGCTCGGCGTTGACCAGCTGGCCGAGGACCTTGACGCAACTGCCGCACGTCGTACCGGCCTTGGTGCACTTCTTGACCTCGGGCACGGTGGTGCAGTTGTGCTCGGTGACAGCGCCGCGGATCGTGCCCTTGCGGACGTTGTTGCAGGAGCAGATGATCGCGTCGTCCGGCAGCGCGGTCGGGCCGAGCTGTGCGGACTCGCCGGCACCGGCGGGCAGGACCAGCGACTCGGGCGAGACCGGCGGGACGGAACCGGTGAAGGCCTTCAGCGTGCCGTAGGCCTCCGCGTCGCCGACCAGGATGCCGCCGAGCAGCGTGCCGTCGCGGCCGATGACCAGCTTCTTGTACAGGCCGGCGCGGGAGTCGGAGTAGACGACGTCCAGGCAGTCCTCGGTGGTGCCGTGCGCGTCGCCGAAGGACGCCACGTCGACGCCGAGGAGCTTCAGCTTGGTGGAGAGGTCGGCGCCGGTGAAGGACGCCTCGTCGGCGGCGATGGTCGCGGCGGCCGTCTCGGCCTGCTCGTAACCGGGGGCGACCAGGCCGTACACCCGGCCGTCGGAGGCCAGGGCGCACTCGCCGATCGCGAAGACGTGCGGGTCGGAGACCGTGCGGCACTGCTCGTCGACGGTGATGCCGCCGCGCTCGCCGACCGTCAGGCCGCAGTCGCGGGCCAGCTGGTCACGGGGGCGGACACCGGCGCTGAACACCACCAGATCGGTGGCGAGTTCGGATCCGTCGGACAGCTTCATGCCGGTCACGGCACCGGCCTCGTCGACGACGATCTCCTGCGTGCCGACGCCCGTGTGGACGGTCAGGCCCATCTCCTCGATGGTGCGCAGGAGGGCCGCGCCGCCGCCCTCGTCCACCTGCACCGGCATCAGGCGCGGCGCGAACTCGACGATGTGGGAGGTGAGTCCGAGGCCCTTCAGCGCACCGGCCGCCTCGAGTCCGAGCAGACCGCCGCCGACCACGGCACCGGTCGTGCGGGTCTTCGCGTACTCCTCGATCGCGAGGAGGTCGTCGATCGTGCGGTAGACGAAGCAGCCCTCGGCGTCCTTGTTCGGGACCGGCGGCACGAAGGGGAAGGAGCCGGTGGCGAGGACGAGGGTGTCGTACTCGAAGACCTTGCCGGACCTGGCCGTGACCTTCTTCGCCTCGCGGTCGACCGTCTCGGCCGGGTCGCCGACGTACAGCTCGATGCCGTGGTCGTTGATGAACTCCATGTCGGTCATGGAGAGTTCCTCGGGCGTCCTGCCCGAGAAGTACGAGGTGAGGGCGACGCGGTCGTACGCGGGACGCGGCTCCTCGCACAGGACGACCACTCGGTGCGTGGCGGTCATGCCGCGCTCGGCGAGCGCTTCGAGGAAGCGCTGGCCGACCATGCCATGGCCGACGAGCACGATCGTGGGGGTGGCCCCCAGGGTGGCGGTCATCAGGAGCCTCCATCGTTGGTGAGCAGGTGGAGCAGAGGGCCGCCATCGGTGGGGAGCGGCTCTGCTCCCTCCCAGGCGCGGGCGAGCGCGCCGACGGTGCCGAGTTCGCCGACGAGGACCCCGCCGACCAGGCGGTCGTCGCGGACGACGACCTTGCGGTAGGTGCCGCGGGTGGCGTCCGCGAGCTGCACGACGTCGTCCCCGGGCCGCGGCTCGGTCTCGCCGAAGGCGGCGAGGTCGAAGGGGGAGTCGTGCCCGACGAGCGTGAGCCGGGTCAGCGCACGGGTGCCGGTGTAGCGGGCGCCCGCGTCACCGGCCTCGCCGGCCAGCAACTCGGCCAGGACCTCGGCCTGTTCGAGCGCCGGGGTGGCGAGCCCGTACACGTTGCCGTCGTGCTGGACGCAGTCGCCTATGGCCCGGATGTGCGGGTCGGAGGTGCGGAGCTCGTCGTCGACGACGATCCCCTTGCGCACCTCGAGACCGGCGATCTGGGCGAGGCCGACACGCGGGTGGACCCCGCAGGCCAGGACCACGATGTCGGCGTCCAGCGCGTACCCGTCGGACATCTCGACCGAGCGGACCGCACCGCCGACGCAGCGCACGTCACGCACCCGGCACTCGGTGTGGATCTCGACTCCGAGGTCCTTGAGGTGCCGCTTCACGAGCTTCGACGCGCTCGGGTCGAGTTGGCGCTCCATGAGCCGCTCGCCCTGCTGGGCCAGCACCACCTGCGCGCCGCGCTGGGCGAGCGCGCGGGCCGCGGAGACCCCGAGGAGCCCGCCGCCGATGACGACCGCCCGCGCCCCCGGCCGTACGGCCTTCGAAAGGCCCAGGCAGTCGTCCATCGTCCGGAACGCGTGCACGCCCTCGGGCAGCACGTGGTCGGGGGTGAACAGGCCGCGCAGGGGCGGGAGTACGGGGTTGGAACCGGTGGCCAGGACCAGCGTGTCGTATGCGATCTTCGAGCCGTCCGCGAGGTGTACGGCTCGCACCTCGCGGTCGACGCCCGTGACCCGGCCGCGCGTGAGCTCCGCGGGAGCGGGCAGCGCGATCACGTCGGGGTTGTAGCGCCCGGCCAGCACCTCGGCGAGGAGCACCCGGTTGTACGGGCGGTGCTCCTCCTCGCCGATCAGCGTCACGGACGTGCCGAGCTCGCCGAGCCGCCGGGCGAGCCGGACGCCCGCGAGCCCGGCGCCGATCACCACCACACGCGTATTCGAGGTCATGCCTAGGAGCGTGCGTTGCCGGTGTTACCCGACCGCATCACGTCTGTTTCTCGCGAGGAACGCTGCCCTCAGCGGGGGCGGTGAGCGGGTGTGAGGGTTCGGCGTGGGCGCCGGGGGTGCACTGTGAGGAGAGCTCGCGGACCCTGCCCGGGGGCAGGCCACGGCTCAGAAACCCCTCAGGTGAGTGGGCGGTGCACGTATCCCATCCCTGGGGTCGCGAAGGTACCCGACATATCGCTGACCCGTGGAAGTGCGGCACGGATGCCTGACGCTACGGTGACCGGATGGCGACCCAGGTGATCGTGCTCAACGGCGGCTCCAGCTCCGGCAAGTCCGGCATCGTGCGGTGTCTGCAGGCGGTGCTGCCGGACCCTTGGCTGGCCTTTGCGATCGACGGGCTGGTCGAGTCGATGCCCGCGTCGATGCAGGCCGCGCTGATCTCACCGGACGGCGGGGTGACCGTGGGCCCGGAGTTCCGGAAGCTGCAGGACGCCTGGCGGGAGGGGGTCGCGGCGACGGCGCGGGCGGGTGCCCGGATCGTCATCGACGACGTCTTCCTCGGCGGCGCACATTCCCAGCAGGGCTGGCGCAGGGTCCTCGACGGCCTCGACGTGCTGTGGGTCGGCGTGCGCTGCGAGCCCGCGGTGGCCGCGGGCCGGGAGATCGGCCGCGGCGACCGGGCACGGGGGATGGCCGAGCAGCAGGCGGAGTCGGTCCACAAGGGCGTGGTCTACGACCTTGAGGTGGACACCACCCACACCGAGTCCCTGGAGTGCGCGCGGACCATCGCGAAGGCGGTTGTCACCGACTCCCCGTGAGATGTGCGAAGACGACCACGTTGCCCCGGTAACCCGTCGACCGCGAATACCCCCCGCCGCAGGTGATCACCCGCAGCTCGGGCCGGTCCGCGGCGCCGTACACCTTCTCGTCGGGGAAGTGCTCGGCGTCGTACACCGAGACCGCGTCCACCGTGAACAGGGCCACGCTGCCGTCCCGTCGGTCGACCTCGATGCGGCTGCCCCTGCGCAGGGCGCCGAGGTCGTAGAAGACGGCGGGGCCCACGGCGTTGTCGACGTGGCCCGCGACGATCGCGGTGCCCTTCTCGCCGGGGGTGGTGCCGGCCTCGTACCAGCCCGCGAGGTTCTTCTGCGTGGCGGGCGGTACGTCGAGGCTGCCGGCCGGGGTGAGGGCGAGACCCATGAGGGGGGCGTTCACGCGGATCGAGGGGATGCGGATGCGGTCCGGCGGGGACGGCGGCAGAGCGGGCGCGCCCGACAGCGTGCCGTCCTGCGCGGTGCGGCCCTGTGCGGCGGAGGGCTGCGGCGGGGCGTTCGTCTCGGCGCGACTGCCCAGCAGCCACGCACCCGTACACAGGGCGACGGCGGTGACGGCGCCTATCGCGACATTGCTGAACCTGCGCACGAGAGCCTCCTGGACCGTACGGACGAGGTCGACCCGTTCCCCCTCCGGGCCGCGAGGGGCGTCGGGACCCGGAGGGGGAGGGACATGCGGTACCGGCGGACGGACAGCGGAGGGTGTCCGTCAGATCCCGTCGCCTCTCGCCCGGCGATGCAGGAGCCAGGTACCGCCCGCGGCGGCGACGGCGAGAGCCGCCACACCGGCCGCGGTCTGCACGGGATCGGGGCCCAACGCGCCGCCGACCCCCGTCTTCACACTTCCTCGGGGCTGCACCTGCCCGCGCACCGCGGTGAGCGTCACCTCCAGGTCGCCCGAGACCTCCCGGTCGCCGTCGGCGCACTTCGCGACGATCTCGTACGTCCCCGGCTGCGCACTCGGCGGCACCCGGAACTGCCCGATCGCCTCGCCCTCGTGCGCACTCGGCGCCAGCGTGAAGGCACCGGCCCCCACCGCGCCGGCGTCACCCGCCGCCGTACCCTCGTCGCCGCACGCCGCGGTGTTCACGGTGACCTGATCACCCGGCACGACGGAGGACGGGTACACATCCAGGCTGCCGTCGTCGTCGGCGTACGCGGGCGCGCCGACGAAGCCGGCGGCCGCGACCGCGAGCACGGTACCGGTCAGCAGTCGGGCGGTACGTCGCATCGGTGCTCCCTCGAGCTCTTGCTGGTGTCCCCTGCCCTTCCGAGGTAAGTGGCAGCGGCGCGAGCGCGCTTCCTGAGGGAGTGTCAGAAATGGGGTGAATGGGTGTCAGATCGGTGGACGACGGGGGCGGCTGGGCGGACTTTCAGCAGGTCAACGGCGTAGTGCGGGGGTCTCGGGGAAGAGCACCCGAAGGGCGCAGAGCGCACGTGTGAACGGGTGACCCCGCGGTTGGGCATACGAGCGGTGGCGGGACCTTCGCCACCGCACCCGGCCGCCGCAGCCGCGGACAACCCCGATCAGTCCGCCTACAACGACCCCGGCAACCTCTCCGCCCCCTCGGGCCAGTGCCCGATGTGCATCGGCGGAGCCGTCGTCAGCGGCGGCGTCTACAGCTTCTCCCACCAGGACGACTTCGATTGGGGCGCGGTCGGCGGCTTCCTAGCCCCGGCGGGCACCGGCCTCGCCGCCCAACTGGGGCTGCAGGGCGGCCGCGCTCTCGCGGTCGCCACCGTGACGGACGCCGCCGTCGGCATGGGCAAGCCGGCCTGGGGTGCACTCAAGGGCCTCCGGCTGTTCCCGCCCAAGGTCAAGGCCTCCGCACACATCTCGGCCGCATCCGACGCAGCGCGCAACAGCATTCCGACGATCATCAAGAGGACCAAGGGCCGGACCTACAATGCCGCGGTTGACACACGCACCGGCGAAATAGCGGTTGGTTCCTCCGGAACCGTCAGGGAAGGGGCTCCCAGTTATTGCGCCGAGGGCAACGTGCGCAATGTGGGCGGACTCCAAGCCTGTCTGTGTGAAGTACCAGGCGGACTATCCTGAGTCACGTTTCGTCGACGGGATCGACGGGATCGAAGCGGATCCCGATGGGCCCTGGGGTAGGTGAGGGCGTGCCCATGCGCATGCTGGAAACTGAGATTTCGCGCCATGACTGGAAGGCGACGGAGTGCGGCTGCACCAGGGCCGCGACGCATGTCCCGGAGGACTTCGTCTCCGCTCTGGGCGGCCCCCTTCCGGCTCGGATCGGCGAGGGCTGGGCGGACAATCACGTTTATATTCAGTCGAACCTCATGGAGCCCGCCCTCGCCACGGCGGCGATGCTTGTCGCTTCCCTCGCCGACCGTGACGTTCCGTTGGAATGGAGGCCGCACATTCTCGCTGTCCTCGATCAGCTCGTATGCGGGGAACAGGAGGACGTCGCCGAGCAGTGCAAGTGGGTTGTGCGAGGGTGCACGGAGATTCTCTTCGAGGAGATCGCGGCAGGCAGGTCCAAGATGGCGGCGGCCTGCGCCTTTGAACTGCTGCTCGAGTACCCGGACTTGTCGGGCAGGCTGCAGGTCTATCAGGTGCAAGCCCAGGAAAACCTCCCCGAGCGCCTGCACGCGAAGAATCTGGACCTGAATTCCCTTTAGCGCCGACAGGCCGGCTCCTCAGGAGCGCGCGGCCGCCTCGGTCTCCGATTACCGAGGCGGCCCTCCCGCAGACAGAGCAGTCAGGTCAGTTCACATTGACCGCACTCCACGCCGCCCCCACCGCGTTGTACTCAGTACTCCCCGCCCCGTACAGATCCTTCGCCGCGTTCAGCGTCGCCGTACGCGCGCCCGCGTAGTTCGTCGACGAGGTCATGTAGACCGTCAGTGCGCGGTACCAGATCTTGGCCAGCTTGTCCCGGCCGATCCCGGTGACCGTGGAGCCGTTGTACGTCGGCGAGTTGTAGCTGACACCGTTGATGGTCTTCGCTCCACTGCCCTCGGCCAGCAGGTACGCGAAGTGGTTCGCGACCCCCGAGGAGTAGTGGACGTCGAGGTTGCCGACCGAACTGCTCCAGTAGTCGGCCGAGTTGCCGTCCTTCGACGGCTTGTCCATGTACCGCAGCGCCTCCTGCCCGAAGCCGGAGCGCACGACCTTCTCGCCGATCAGGTAGTCGCCGGGGTCGGAGGGGTTGTCGGCGTAGAACTCCACCATCGTGCCGAGGATGTCGGACGTGGCCTCGTTCAGGCCGCCGGACTCGCCCGAGTACGTCAGAGCGGCCGTCTTCGAGGTGACGCCGTGCGTCATCTCGTGGCCGGCCACGTCCAGCGCCACCAGTGGGCCGAGGTTCGTCCCGTCACCGTCGCCGTACGTCATGCAGAAGCAACTGTCGTCCCAGAAGGCGTTGTTGTACTTGTTGCCGTAGTGGACGCGGTTGAACGAGCCCTTGCCGTCGTCCCCGATGCCGTTGCGGCCGAGGACGTTCTTGTAGAAGTCCCAGGTCATGTTCGTGCCGTACTGGGCGTCCACGGCTGCGGACGCGCGATCCGCCGTCGTGCCCGTCCCCCAGTGGTTGTCCGCGTCGGTGAACACCGTCGACGGGGCGCGGCTGACGCAGATGCTGGTCAGGAAGCACAGGTCCGTCTGGTTCGCCGCATCGCCCGTGTACGTGTTCCCGCGCGTCGGGTCCTTCAGCTGGTACGTCGACCCCGACAGCGTCGTCTCCAGCGGAACCGTCCCGCTGTACAGCGACTTGCCGTCGCCCGTCGCCGTCTCGATGTCGTCCCAGGCGTCGATCTGGCTGCCGGTGCGGGCGTCCGTGATGACGGTGCGGGAGACCGGGTTGCCGAGGGAGTCCTTGGCCGCGACGCTCGTCCGCCATGCCAGCTTCGGCGCTCCGTGCAGGGCGTCGACGATCAACTGCGGCCTGGCCGTCAGCTTCTTCAGTGTCTCGCCGAGGTTCACCGCCCGCAGCGCGTTCGCCGCGAGGTCGGCGGCCTTCGGCGCCGATATCAGGGGCGTGATCGAGGCGAGGGATATCTTCGTCCGGGTCGCCTTGTCCGCGCTGCGGTACGCCCCGTCCGGCGCCAGATGGACCACGAAGTCGCCGCCCAGGACCGGGAGTTGGTGGTAGGTGCGGTCGTAGCGGACGTGCTGCGTGCCGTCCTTGTCGACGATCACGTTCCGCACGCTGGTGCCCTCGGCGGAGGTCAGCCCGAGGCTCGCGGCGTGCTCCAGGAGCGCGGACGCCGCGTTCTCGATCGCCCCGACCCTGGTCGGCCTGTTGTCGGCGACGGCGGCGGGGGAGAGGGCGGTGGCCAGCAGGGTGGCGGCCGTGGCGGCGACGCCGGCGGTGGCGAGACGACGGGAACCTCGGACGTCGATCCGTATCCGACTCATCGATCTCCTCAAAAAGGCGCCAACGGGCGGCGCACGTGGGGGGAGGGGGGCGGCGCTGAATGTTGACCACGATTTAAGGGGCCATGACAGGCCGAGGTCCATAGCGCGTACGAGGAGGTATGTGAGGAGAGAGAATCGTTTTTGTGAGACTCCAGCTACCGTTCTTCGTCTACGGCACCCTCCTCCCCGGCGAGGTCAACCACGACCTCTTCCTGCGCGGGCGTACGCAGGCGGAGGAGCCGGGGCGGTTCAGTGGCGCGGTCCTGTACGACGGGCCCGGCTATCCGTACGCCGTGGAGGAGCGGGGCGGAGTGGTCTACGGCGAGCTCGTGACCGCGCTGCCGGACGAGTACGAGGAGCTGCTCGTCGCCCTCGACCGGCTGGAGGAGTACGCCCCCGGGGACCCGCGCAGCATCTACGAGCGCGTCGAGCGCGAGGTGGTGCGTGACGGCGAGGGCGCTACGACCGTGCGTGCCTGGGTGTACGTCGCCGCACCCACCGTCGCGGCCCACCTGCGCGCCCGCGGAAAGCTGATCGAGAGCGGGGACTGGCGGCTCAGGTGAGCCGTGGCAGTGGGCCGAGTCGTACGCACACGGCACCCTGCTCCCGAACGCCCGCTGATCACCTATGCCTTGACGGTCTCCAGGCGCACCGCGCACGCCTTGAACTCCGGCATCCGTGAGGTCGGGTCGAGGGCCGGGTTGGTGAGGGTGTTGGCGCGGCCCTCGCCGGGCCAGTGGAAGGGCATGAAGACGGTGTCCGGGCGGATCGCGGTCGTGATGCGGGCCGGTGCCACCGCCCGCCCGCGCCGGGAGACCACGGCCACGGGGTCGCCCTCCGCGGCTCCCAGGCGTGCCGCCAGCCGCGGGTGCAGTTCCACGAACGGGCCGGGCGCGGCGGCGTTCAGCTCGTCGACGCGGCGGGTCTGGGCGCCGGACTGGTACTGGGAGACGACCCGGCCGGTGGTGAGCAGCACCGGGTACTCCTCGTCCGGCTCCTCCGCGGACGGCCGGTGCGAGACGGGCGCGAAGCGGGCCCGGCCGTCCGGGGTGGCGAAACGGTCGAGGAAGAGGCGGGGCGTGCCGGGGTGGGCGGCGTCCGGGCGGCCGTCCTCGGCTGCCGGGTCGTCGTTCACCGCGGAGTCCTCGCCGAGTGCGTCCAGCGAGGCGTCCTCCCCGTCCTCCGTACCGTCGGTCTCCGCCGGGCACGGCCAGAACACGCCGTTCTCCTCCGCCAGCCTGCGGTAGGTGATCCCGGAGTAGTCCGCGAGTCCGCCCGCGCTCGCCCGGCGCAGCTCCTCGAAGACCTCCTCGGGGTCGGTCGGGAAGCCCTTCTCCACGCCGAGCCGGTCGGCCAGTTCGTGCATGACGTCCAGGTCGCTGCGGACGCCCTCGGGGGGCGTGATCGCGCGTCGCCGCAAAAGCACCCGGCCCTCGAGGTTGGTGGTCGTGCCGGTCTCCTCCGCCCACTGCGTCACCGGCAGCACGACATCCGCGAGGGCAGCCGTCTCCGACAGCACGACATCACAGACGGCAAGGAAATCAAGGGACTTGATGCGCTCCTCGATGTGCGCGGCATGCGGCGCGGACACCACCGGGTTGGAGCCCATCAGCAGCAGGGACTTGATGTCCCCACCGAGGGCGTCGAGGAGTTCGTAGGCACTCCTGCCCGGCCCCGGAAGGCTGTCCGGGTCCACGCCCCACACCTCGGCCACATGCCGCCGCGCCGCCGGGTCGTCCAGCTTGCGGTAGCCGGGCAACTGGTCGGCCTTCTGGCCGTGTTCGCGCCCGCCCTGTCCGTTGCCCTGCCCGGTCAGACAGCCGTACCCGGACAGCGGGCGGCCCGCCCGCCCGGTCGCCAGGCACAGGTTGATCCATGCGCCGACCGTGTCCGTGCCCTTGGACTGCTGCTCGGGCCCGCGGGCCGTCAGCACCATCGCGTTCTCGGGCTCGCAGAACAGCCGTACGGCTTCCCGCAGTTGGGGAACGGACACCCCCGTGATCCGTTCCACGTACTCCGGCCAGTGCGCCATCGCGGCCGCGCGTGCGTCCTCCCAGCCGGTCGTGCGCTCCTGGACGTACGCCTCGTCGACCCGCCCCTCGGCCACCACCAGGTGCAGCAGACCTAGCGCGAGCGCCAGGTCGGTGCCCGGCCGGGGCGCCAGGTGCAGATCGGCCTGCTCGGCGGTCTTCGTGCGGCGCGGATCGATGACGATCAGGGTGCCGCCGTTCTCGCGCAGCTCGTTGAAGAACCTCAGCGACGGCGGCATGGTCTCCGCGAGGTTCGATCCGACGAGGATCACGCAGCCCGTCTTCGGGATGTCCTCCAGCGGGAAGGGCAGCCCCCGGTCCAGGCCGAACGCCTTGGTGCCGGCCGCCGCGGCCGACGACATGCAGAACCGCCCGTTGTAGTCGATCTGCGAGGTGCCGAGCACCACCCGCGCGAACTTGCCGAGCGTGTACGCCTTCTCGTTCGTCAGGCCGCCCCCGCCGAAGACACCGACCGCGTCCGGCCCGTGTTCGCCGCGGGTGCGGAGCAGTGCCCCGGCGATCCGGTCCAGTGCCTCGTCCCAGGTGGCGGGCACCAGCGTGCCCTCGGAGCGCACCAACGGGGAGGTCAGGCGCACCCGGGACGAGAGCACGGCGGGCGCCGTACGGCCCTTGCCGCACAGTGCGCCCCGGTTCACCGGGAAGTCCGCGCGCTCGCTCACCTCGACCGTGCCGTCCGGTGCGGGCGTCAGGTTCATCCCGCACTGCAGGGCGCAGTACGGGCAGTGGGTGGGCGTCGCGGTGTTCTGCATGCCGTTCAGCGTGCTTCGGGCGTGTTACGTGCGGGTCGGTCCCCTGTTACACGGGCAAGACGGCGACCTCCTCGCCGCACCCCGGCCGAGGTGAGACACACGCGAAGGCCCACCTCCAGTCGCCGCCGGGCGTCACGGAAGTTGCCTCTGTTGTGAAAGACGCCACATGTGGCTCATTCCGCACCGTAATTGGCCGATCACGCATCGTTGAGAGTTGAAAGACCGGGACTACAGTCTGGCTTCGCGCAACGGATCCGCACGGCGCTCGCATCGCAAAACCCCGCACGGCGTTCGACATACCGGGCATGCCCGCCGCTCATCCCGGACCGGCAGCAAACCGTCTCGAAACAGCCAGGAGGGTCCCCCGATCATGCCCTTGCGCCACTTAACCCCCCGCGACCAGCACCTTTTCTGGCAATACGGCCGCGGCCCCACCGCCGGCCTCCCCGACCCGCTCGTCCACCGGGCCGTCGAACGGCAGGCCGCGGCCGCCCCGCACGCCGTCGCCGCCGAGCACCTGGGCGCGACGATCACCTACGGCGAGCTCGACCGGTACGCGGACGCGCTCGCCGCCCGTCTGGTCCGCGAGGGCGTACGACCCGGCGACCACGTCGGCCTCTTCGTACGCCGCTCGATCCCGATGCTCGTGGGCCTGCTCGGCATCCTGAAGGCGGGCGCCGCCTACGTCCCCCAGGACATCGGCCTCGCGCCCCCGGCCCAGCTCGGCCATGTGGTCCGCACCGCCCGCACCCGCGTCGTGCTCACCCTTGCGGACCACGCCTCCCGGGTGCCGCTGCCCGCCGGGCACCGCCTGATCGCCCTCGACGCCGAGCCCCTCCCGCGCACCCCCGGCCCCCGACCGGACGTCCGCCCCGACGACGGCTGCTACGTCCTGTTCACCTCCGGCACCACCGGCCGGCCCAACGGCGTCAAGGTCACCCACCGCAACGTCGCCAACATCCTCCTCACCGAACCCGGCTCCCTCGGTATCCGCCCCGGCGACCGTGTGCCCCAACTCCTCAACATCGCCTTCGACATGGCCGCCTGGGAGATCCTCGGCTGCCTCTCCTACGGCGGCACCCTCGTCATCCGCGGCAAGGACGTCGCGGCCGCGGCCCGCACGGCGGACGTGATCGTCGCCACCCCGACCGTCCTGTCCGGCATCGACCCCGCCGCCTGCCCGCACGTCCGCACGGTCGCCGTCGCGGGGGAGCCCTGCCCGCGCCCGCTCGCCGACCGCTGGGCGGCACGGGCCGCCTTCTTCAACTGCTGCGGCCCGACAGAGACGACGATCGTCAACACGATGCGCCGCCACGACCCGGCCGCCCCGCTCCTCACCATCGGCCGCCCGACCCCCAACAACACGGTGTACGTCCTCGACGCGGACCGCCGTGCGCTGCCCATCGGCGAGGTCGGCGAGATGTGGGCGGGCGGCGCCTGTGTCTCGGCCGGGTACCTCGCCAACGACCGCCTGAACGCCGAGCGTTACGCCCCCGATCCCTTCCTCGGCCCCGGCCACCGCATGTTCCGCACCCGTGACCTCGGCCGCTGGACCCCCGACGGCGAACTCGAGCACCTAGGCCGCACCGACGACCAGGTCAAGGTCCGCGGCTTCCGCGTCGAACTCGACTCCGTCTCCTCGGTGTTGGAGTCGGTCGCCGGTTGCGTGCGCGCGGTGACCCTGAAGCGGGACGCCCGCAGCCTCGTCTCCTTCGTCTGCCCGGCCGACGTCGACGCGGACGCGGCCCGCCGCGCGGTGGCGGACGTACTGCCGTACTACTGCGTCCCGTCGGAGATCCTGCCGCTCGCCTTCCTCCCCGAGACGGACCGCGGCAAGATCGACAAACCGGCGCTGCTACGGCTGGCCGAGGAGCGCACGGCGGTGGCCCGATGACGACCTCGCTGGACCGGGAGACCGCCGAACTCCCGCCGCTCACCTCGGCCGCCCGACGGTTCCTCAAGCACCCGCGGCTGATGCACCACAACCGGCTGGCCGGGCTGGTCCTGATGGTCAACGTGACCTACGCGGCGACGAGTCGGCCGCTGTCCACGGCGTCCCTCGCGCACGCGTCCCTCGCCAACCTCGCCCTCGCCGTCCTCGTCCGCCAGCAGTACGTCATCAACCTCCTCTTCCGGCTGGCGACCCGGGCCCCGACGACCTGGCCACTCAAGGTCCGCTGGACGCTCGGCAAGGTGTACCACTTCGGCGGGCTGCACGTGGGCGGGGCGCTGGCGGGGACGGGCTGGTTCCTGGCACTGGTGGCGACGGAGCCCAACGGGCCGTCGGCGGCGGTGGGTTGGTCCCTCGTGGCTCTCCTGGCCGTCATCGTCGCCACTGCCCTGCCGCCCTTCCGCTCCCGCCACCACGACCACTTCGAGAAGATCCACCGCTTCGGCGGCTGGACGGCCCTGGCCCTGTTCTGGGCGCACACCCTGCTGTCCGGAGCCGGCCCCGTCTCCGTGACCGTCCTCGCGGTCGTCACGTTCAGCGTCGCGCTGCCCTGGCTGCGGCTGCGCAAGGTCGCCGTCCGCCTCGAACGCCCCTCCCGGCACGTGGTGTTGGCCCGCTTCGACCACGGCGAGACCCCCTTCGCGGGCTCCTCGACCGCGATCAGCCGCAGCCCGCTCAGGGAATGGCACTCCTTCGCCAACGTCCCGGCCCCGGGCGAGCCCGGCTTCCGGCTCACCATCTCCCGGGCCGGCGACTGGACGGGCTCCTTCATCGACGACCTGCCGGAACGCGTGTGGGTCAAGGGCATCACCACGGCCGGGGTCGCCAACATCGAGACCCTGTTCACGAAGGTCGTATACGTGGCCACGGGCAGCGGCATCGGCCCCTGCCTGCCCCATCTGCTCGCCGCCGAGGTCCCCTCCCGCCTGGTCTGGGCGACCCGCGACCCGCGTGCGACCTACGGCGACGCCCTCGTCGACGAGATCCTCGCCGTCCAGCCGCACGCCCGGATCTGGAACACCTCCCGCGACGGCAAGCCCGACATGGTGCGGCTCGCGTACGCCGCCTACCGCGACTTCGGTGCCGAGGCGGTGATCTGCATCTCCAACAAGAAGCTGACCTGGCAGGTGGTGCACGGCCTGGAACGGCGCGGGATTCCGGCGTACGGCGCGATCTGGGACTCGTAACTCATCGCATCGGAGGGGAAGATGAACAACCTGAAAGCCGAACGCCACGGCGGTGTGGTGACCGTCCGGCTGCACCGCCCGCACGTGCTGAATGCCCTGAGCTCGGAGCTTCTGCAGGAACTCCTCGATTTCCTCCGCCCGTTGGACGAGGACCCCGAGGTCGGCTGCTTCGTCGTCATCGGTTCGGAGAAGGTGTTCGCGGCGGGCGCCGACATCAAGGAGATGGCGCCGAAGTCGGCCGTCGACATGGCGGCCGAGGACTACTTCGCCGCCTGGGAGGACTTCGCCGACCTGCGCACCCCGAAGATCGCCGCCGTCAACGGGCCTGCCCTGGGCGGCGGTTGCGAGCTGGCCATGATGTGCGACCTGGTGATCGCGGGGGAGTCGGCGGTCTTCGGACAGCCGGAGATCAAGCTGGGCGTGATCCCCGGCATCGGCGGCACCCAGCGCCTGACCCGCCTGGTCGGCCGGGCCAAGGCGATGGACCTGGTCCTCACCGGCCGCACGATGGACGCGAGGGAGGCGGAGTCCTGCGGGCTGGTCTCCCGGGTCGTGCCGGACGACCGCGTCCTCCCCGAGGCTCTCGAAGCCGCCGCCACTATCGCCACGTACGGCCGCACCGCCGTCCGTGCCGCCCGAGAGTGCGTCGACCGGGCGCTGGAGACCGGCCTCAGGGACGGCATCCGCTTCGAACGCCGGGTGTTCCACGCCCTGTTCGCGACCGACGACCAGAAGGAGGGCATGACCGCGTTCCTGGAGAAACGCGCACCCCGTTTCACCGGGCGCTAGCCAGTGCCCTGGTCACCCCCGGTTCCTTCGGCCCGAGGAACCGGTGGTCCGGGTGGAACACCGCGTCCAGGGCCGCCTTGCCCGCCGCGAAGATCTCGCGCGTGCCGCCGTAGTACCAGGTCACGTCGTGCTTGGCGTCGACCCCGACGCCGTACGACTCGACGCCCGCCGCCTGGCACAGGGCGACCGCGCGCCGGATGTGGAAGCCCTGGCTGATCAGCACCGCCCGGTCCACACCGAAGATCTTCTTGGCGCGGACGCAGGAGTCCCAGGTGTCGAAGCCGGCGTAGTCGCTGACGATCCGCGAGTCCGGCACCCCGTGCTTCTTCAGATAGGTCCGCATGGCGTCCGGCTCGTCGTAGTCCTTGCGGCTGTTGTCGCCGGTGACGAGGACGACCTCGATACGGCCCTCGCGGTACAGCTCGGCCGCCGCCTTCAGGCGGTTCGCGAGGTACGGGGACGGCTCGCCGTTCCACAGGCCCGCGCCGAAGACGACGGCGACCTCGGTGCGGGGCGCGTCGGCGGTCGTCCGCAGCCGGTCGGCCGTGGAGACGTACAGCCAGGTCACCGGAAGCAGCGCCACCACGCACCCGGCCATCACCACCTGCACCAGCCTCCGCCACCCGGCACGCGTGCGTGGCAGGCGCGGTCTGCGCGGCAGCTTGGGTCGGCGCATCGGACGGTCCCCCCTCTTCGGCCCTGTCTCCGGGCCCTCCTTTTCGACAGTCAGAGACGTCCTGTCAGCCCGACCGGTTCGTCGCACGATACGTGACGAGCTTCACTCCGTACGACGAAACCGCAGGTCACGCCACCTCACAGACCCCGCACACCCCACCGTGAACCGCCGGAAAACACCCGTCATTCTCATGCAACGGGGCGGCAACCTCCCGCCGCCACCATCGGTCCATGACGGCGTCGAACCCTCCTCGCGACGAGTCCACGACCAAGCCCGGTGCGGTGCTGCCGCTCCCGGCGGCCCACCTCGACAGTACGGCGCACCTCATGAACCAGATCGGCAGCCAGCTCGCCAGCCAGCTCAGCCTCGTCTCCCTCAACGGCAGACGACGCCCGGGCCCGCCCGCGCTGGTCGTCGTGGCGCACGGCAGCCGCGACCCGCGTGCGCTGAGCACCGTCCGCGCGCTCCTGGACCGCATCCGCGAGCAGCGCCCCGGCCTGCCGGTCCACCTGGGTCACATCGAACTGAACGAACCCCTCCTGCCCGACACCCTCGCCGCCCTCGGCACCGCGGAGGCGGTCCTCGTCCCCCTCCTCCTCAGCCGCGGCTACCACATCAAGCGCGACATCCCCGAGATGGCGGCCGAGTCGGACGTACGCGCGCGCGTGGCCGGCGCACTCGGCCCGCACCCGCTGCTCGTGGACGCCCTCCACGCCCGCCTCGTCGAGGCCGGCTGGCGCACGGGCATGGACGAGGCCACCCGCCGCAGGAGCGCCGTCGTCCTCGCCGCCGCGGGCTCCCGCGACCCGGAGTCGAAGGTCGACACCAACCGCACGGCCCAACTCCTGGCCGAGCGCCTGGGCGTCCCCGTGGTCCCCGCCTACGCCACCACCGCCGCCCCGACGGTCCCGGACGCAATCCAGGCCCTGGCCTCCCGAGGCCGCGACCGAGTAGCCGTGGCCTCGTACTTCACGGCCCCCGGCCGCTTCGCAACGGAGTCCGCGGAGGCGGCCCCCTGGATCGCCTCGGCCCCCCTGGGCACGCACCCGGCGATGGCAAGCCTGGTACTGCACCGCTACGACCAGGCATTGGCAACGCCGGTGCAGGGTCACGCCGTCAGGGGCGCGGGGAACCGCGCGACCAGCCCCACACAACCCGCACTCGCCGTATGACAGAACCCGGCAGACGACCCGGCGCACCCCATTTGTCACTGCCTGCGCTTACTGTCGACTCATGCCGTACGACTCGCAGTCAACTGAGCGCTGGGCTCCCGAGCCCGACAAACGCCCCGGCCGCACCGCCTTCCAACGAGACCGGGCACGCATCCTGCACTCCTCGGCGCTCAGAAGGCTCGCCGGCAAGACCCAGGTGGTCACCCCGGGAACCCGCAGCCAGGTGTGGGACGCCAGCCCCCGCACCCGCCTCACCCACTCCCTGGAGTGCGCCCAGGTAGGCCGCGAACTCGGCGCAGCCCTCGGCTGCGACCCCGACCTGGTGGAGGCCGCCTGCCTCTCCCACGACCTCGGCCACCCACCCTTCGGCCACAACGGCGAACAGGCCCTGAACGAGTTCGCCGAGGACTGCGGCGGCTTCGAGGGCAACGCCCAGTCCCTGCGCCTCCTCACCCGCATCGAGCCCAAACGGTTCACCCCGGAGGGCTCCGTCGGCCTCAACCTCACCCGCGCCGCCCTCGACGCCGCCACCAAGTACCCCTGGCCGAGAGGCGCCCACCCCACCGCCCCGGCCTCCCCCAAGTTCGGCGTCTACGAGGACGACCGCCCGGTCTTCGACTGGGTCCGCAAGGAGGCCCCGGGCACCCGCACCACCTTCGAGGCCCAGGTCATGGACTGGTCCGACGACGTGGCGTACTCGGTGCACGACGTCGAGGACGGCCTGCACGCCGGCCACATCGACCCGGGCAGCCTGCACGCGGAGCCCGAGCGGCAGGCGGTCTTCGCGGTTGCCGTCGGTCGCTACGTCCCCGCGGACACCGACCCCGCGGAACTCGCCGCCGCCCTCGACCGCCTCCAGGACCAGGAGTGGTGGCCGCACGGCTACGACGGCACCGCCGTCGCCCAGGCCCGCCTCAAGGACGCCACCAGCCAGCTCATCGGCCGCTTCTGCACCGCCGCCGAGACCGCCACCCGTGCGGCGTACGGCACCGGCCGCCTCACCCGATACGGCGCCGAACTCGTCGTACCGCACGAGACCCGTCTGGAGTGCGCGGTCCTCAAGGCGGTCGCCGACCGGTACGTCATGCAGCGCGCCGAGCAGGAGCGGCTCCGTGCCGACCAGCGGATCGTGGTGGCCGAACTGGCACAGGCGCTCACCGCGCGTGCACCCTTCGGCCTGGACCCGCAGTTCCGCGCGCTGTTCGACCAGGCAGGCGACGACCGCGCCCGCAAGCGCGTGATCGTCGACCAGATCGCCTCGCTCACCGACGCCTCGGCCCGTTCGCTTCACGCGCGTCTGACGGGGCATCCGTGAGACCGACGGGACGAGGGTGACGTGGAACAAGCCCGAAGGTGACCCTCCGTGGCCTGATCGGGCCACTCCCTCTTCCCCCATCACGCTCCGTGCGGGACGCTCGCATGTGGCGGCACCCGCAGTGTTTTCTGTGGGGACACCCCCCAGACCCCCCGTAGGAGGCATCAAGTGGTCGACGCGGATCAGACATTCGTCATCGTCGGAGGCGGCCTCGCCGGCGCGAAGGCGGCCGAGACGCTCCGAGCGGAGGGCTTCAGCGGCCGCGTGATACTGATCTGCGACGAACGCGACCACCCGTACGAGCGCCCTCCCCTCTCCAAGGGCTATCTGCTGGGCAAGGAGGAGCGCGACAGCGTCTTCGTCCACGAGCCCGCCTGGTACGCGCAGAACGACATCGAGCTGCACCTCGGCGAGACCGTCGACGCCATCGACCGTACGGCGAAGACGGTCCGCTTCGGTGAGGACGGCACGCTCGTCCGTTACGACAAGCTCCTGCTGGCGACGGGCGCCGAGCCGCGCCGCCTGGACATCCCCGGGACCGACCTCGCGGGCGTCCACCATCTGCGCCGCCTCGCCCACGCCGAGCGGCTGAAGCACGTCCTCGCCGCGCTCGGCCGGGACAACGGCCACATCGTGATCGCGGGCGCCGGCTGGATCGGTCTGGAGGTCGCGGCGGCGGCCCGCGAGTACGGCGCCGAGGTCACCGTCGTCGAGCCGCTCGCGACCCCGCTGCACGCGGTCCTCGGTCCCGAGCTCGGCAGCCTCTTCGGCGACCTGCACCGCGAGCACGGCGTCCGCTTCCACTTCGGCGCCAGGCTCACCGAGATCGTCGGCCAGGACGGCATGGTCCTGGCCGCCCGCACCGACGACGGCGAGGAACACCCCGCGCACGACGTCCTCGCGGCGATCGGCGCGGCCCCCCGCATCGGCCTCGCGGAGGCGGCGGGCCTGGAGATCGCCGAACGGTCGCACGGCGGCGGGGTGATGGTCGACGAGCGGCTGCGCACCTCCGACCCCGACATCTTCGCGGCCGGCGACGTCGCGTCCTTCCCGCACGCCCTCTTCGACACCCACCTGCGCGTCGAGCACTGGGCCAACGCACTCAACGGCGGCCCCGCGGCGGCCCGCGCGATGCTCGGCCGCGACCTCACCTACGACCGTGTGCCCTACTTCTTCTCCGACCAGTACGACCTGGGGATGGAGTACAGCGGGTGGGCGCCCCCCGGCTCGTACGACGAAGTGGTGATTCGAGGGGACGCCGGAAAGCGTGAGTTCATCGCGTTCTGGGTGAAGCAGGGCCGGGTGCTGGCCGGGATGAACGTGAACGTGTGGGACGTCACAGAGCCGATCCAGAAGCTGATCCGATCGCAGGCACGGGTGGACACGGAGGCCCTTGCGGACCCGCACGTTCCGCTGGACAGCCTGGGGAGCGGGGCTTCCTGAGCGTCACTGCTGTCAGTCCGTCCCCGTAGAATTCACGCGTGGCAGGACGGATCAACGACGAGGACGTGAAGGCGGTACGGGACGCGGTCCCGATCGACGCCGTGGTGTCCGAGTACCTCCAGCTGCGGAACGCGGGCGGGGGCAACCTCAAGGGCCTGTGCCCGTTCCACGACGAGAAGTCGCCGTCCTTCCAGGTCAGTCCGAGCAAGGGACTCTTCCACTGCTTCGGCTGCCAGGAGGGCGGCGACACCATCACGTTCGTGATGAAGGTCGACCACCTCACCTTCTCCGAGGCGGTCGAGCGCCTGGCCGGCCAGGCCGGCATCACCCTGCGCTACGAGGAGGGCGGCTACAACCCCGCCCACCAGCGCGGCGAGCGCATCCGCCTGGTCGAGGCCCACAAGATCGCCGCCGACTGGTACATGGAACAGCTGGCCACCAGCGCCGAGGCCGACACCGGCCGCAAGTTCCTGGCCGAGCGCGGCTTCGACCAGTCCGCCGCCGAGCACTTCTCCGTCGGCTACAGCCCCCAGGGCTGGGACCACCTCACCCGCTACCTGCGCGGCAAGGGCTTCACCGACAAGGAGCTCCTCCTCTCCGGCCTCTCCCAGGAGGGCCGCCGCGGTCCCATCGACCGCTTCCGTGGCCGTCTGATGTGGCCGATCCGCGACATCGGCGGCGACGTCGTCGGCTTCGGCGCCCGCAAGCTCTACGAGGCGGACAACGGCCCCAAGTACCTCAACACCCCCGACACGGCGATCTACCGGAAGTCCCAGGTCCTGTACGGCATCGACCTCGCGAAGAAGGACATCGCGAAGGCGTCCCGCGCGGTCGTCGTCGAGGGCTACACGGACGTGATGGCCTGCCACCTGGCCGGTGTCACGACCGCGATCGCGACCTGCGGCACGGCCTTCGGCGGCGACCACATCAAGATCCTCCGGCGGCTGCTGATGGACAACGGCAGCGCGCGCGTGATCTTCACCTTCGACGGCGACGCGGCCGGCCAGAAGGCGGCCCTGCGCGCCTTCGAGGACGACCAGAAGTTCGCCGCCGAGACCTACATCGCGATCGCGCCGGACGGCATGGACCCCTGCGAACTCCGCCTGGCGAAGGGCGACGAGGCGGTGTCCGACCTGGTCGAACCCCGCACGCCCCTCTTCGAGTTCGCCCTCCGCCAGATCGTCGTCCGCTACGACCTCGACACCCCCGCGGGCCGAGCCGCCGCCCTGGACGAGGCGGCCCCCATCGTCGCCCGCATCAAGAACAGCGGTGCCCAGCACGAGGTCGCCGTCCAGCTCGCGGGCATGCTGGGCATCCTGGACACACAGTTCGTGGTCAAGCGCGTTGCCCAGCTGGCCCGTTGGGCGCGCGACCGCGGTGGCAAGGGTCCGGCCCCGGCCCGAGGCTCCCAGCCGTACGACGCCACACCCCGCCCCTCCGGCCCGTCCGGCCCGGCGCTCAACCTCCGCAACCCCGTCTACGCCACCGAGCGTGAACTGCTCAAACTCGCCCTCCAGCGCCCCGAGTTGGTCTCCCCGGCCTTCGACGCCTACGGCCTGGACGAATTCACCGCCGCACCCTACGCCGCCGTACGCCAGGCGGTCATGGAGGCGGGCGGCGCGGAGTACGGCGTCCAGGACGCACAGGACTACCTGGTCCGCGTCCGCGAGGCCGCCCCGGACGACGGGGTCCGCGCGATGGTCACGGAACTGGCCGTCGAGGCGATCATGCGCCGCACGGTCGACGAGAACTACGCGGGCGAGCAGCTCGTCACCGTCCGCCGCCGCGCCGTGGAACGCCGCATCCGCGACATCCAGTCCCAGATGACCCGCCTCTCCGCGGGCGGCGACCCGGCCCAGCTGGCCGCCGTACAGAACGAGTTGTGGGTGCTCCAGCAGTACGACCAGGCGCTACGGGAGCACGGGGCCGGCGCCCTCTGAGCGTCCGGCGAAGGTCGGCGCCACGGCCTGCACCAACCGCTCCGCGTACTCCCGCTCCTTGCCGCCGAACTGCGGATACTCGTCGGCGAAGTGGTTCCACTCGACGTGGATGAGCGCCTCCACCAGGTCCTCCGGGAGGAGGTTCTCGCGGTAGGAGTTCGGCCATTCGTCCGCCAGGCGGAACACCTCGTGCAGCAGCTCGTAGGAGAGCGGGTACCGCTCGGCCAGGAGCACGGCGTCGTACAGGTCCTTGCCCTGTGCGTACATGTCGCAGGTGATCCACAACACCTTCCAGGCGAGCGAGAGTTCGGGCGTCGCGGCCCGCACGATCGCCCCGCCCGGCAGCCGTACCGGCTCCGGCTCGGCGGGAAGCCGCTCGTTGAAGACGAAGTCGAGCTGGACGTGCCCGCCGGGCAGCCCGGGCGCGGACCAGGGCAGCACCATGCGGCGGCCGGGCACCCGCTCGTAGGTCCAGATGTCCTCCACCGCCGAGCCCTCCACCGAGACGACGACACCCGATCCGCTCTCCTCGGACCGCGCCTCGGCGGCCCGCGCGATCCCGTCGAGCATCCCGCGACTGGGCCCGTCGTCGATGTTCCATGTGTGAGGTACGACAACGAAGTCCAGGTCACCGGGCTCGCGGGCGGCCCCGCCGAACCACGCCGACATCAGCATGCTGCCGCGCAGCACCAGTGCGTCGACCCACTCGGAGCCGCCGATCGCGGCGAGGACAAGCTCCAGGGCCCGGCGCCGGGCCGCGCGCCACGCCTCGCCCTTCGCGGGGTCGGCGAACCTGGGGTCGGCGGCGCGGTAGGCGTTCGGGTACTGCTTCATGGCCGGGTCGAAGATCAGACGCTGTGCCACCTCCTCGCCCGGCACGGTCCGCAGCGTGCGCGGGAGTCGCTGGCCCAGGCGCGCCCGGTCGTCCAGCTCCTCGCGCGGCGACTCGCCGCCCGACCAGTTCCAGTCCTGCCACGACGGCCCGGTCATCCCCGCACCCCCTGCATGCCCACCGTCTCCTCGATCCACCCGTCATCCACCGACACATCACTGTCGTGAAGCACGAACTCCCGCTCCACACCCACCACTTCGAACCCGGCCAGCTCCGTCAGCAGAGCGTCCAGCGCCCGCCCCGCCCCCTCGGCGTCCACCCCGCGGCACCGCTGGGTCACGAACCGCTCGTGTCGCCCGCCGTCCCGCACCCGCCGCGCGTTCCACGACACATGCGCGCCGTGCCGTACGACCCGTGCCGTCAGGTCGGCCAGGTCGGTCTCCGCGCCGAGCCGCAGCTTCAGGTGGTGCTCGAAGTACCGCTCGCCGTCGCACGGCCGACGCGGCACCTCCGGGGCCCACGGCGTCGACTCGATCTTCACCCGCACCGGCTCGAAGCCGTCCGCCCGCAACCGCGCCAGCACTTCGCGCGCCCGATCCGATTCGGCGGCGTAGGACCGGGCACCCGAAAGGGTGAGCATCGGCTGGTCGCGCATCCGACCCCGGGCCAGCACGATGTGCGTCAGCTTGAGACCCGCGGCGGCCGCCCACCGGCGCAGCCGCTCCGACTCGGTTGCGCCGACACAGCGAACCGTCACATGGGTTTCGTACAAGGATGCGGACACGCGGGGATCGTGCCAGATCAGGGCGGGCACAGGCATCCAGGTTTCCACGAGGGTAACCACCCGGTCACGGCCCGATTGCAAAAAGTCACCGCACGCCCCTCGTGGCGGCGATGTGTCGTACTCCACACTGGGTCCGGTGCCTGAGTCCTCGGAGCGCGGCCGATCCGTCCCACACGGGTCCCACACCCCCGCGGTTCCGCTCATCGCGTACGGGACGGACAGCGGCGTGGCCGCAGACTCCGCCCCCGAAGTACCGCTGCCGCACACCTCTGCAGCGATCATCCTGGAGGTCGCCCCCGTGCAGACCCAGACCCTCACACAGACCGACAACAGTACGGACACGGAGCCGGACGACGAGACCGACGTTCTCGTCGCGGTCCCCCCGCAGAGCCGTGTCGTGCACCACCCCGAAGCAGAACCGGAGGCGGGCCCTCCCGAGCCCGCCGAACCGCCCGCCGAGGCCCTGGAGGCCGCGGAGGCCCCCGAGCCGGTGGAGACCCGCGCCGCTGAGCGCGCCCGCGCCGACAGCAGCGGCCCGTCCTCGGACCTGTTCCGCCAGTACCTGCGCGAGATCGGCCGCATCCCCCTGCTCACCGCGGCCGAAGAGGTCGAACTCGCCCGCCGCGTCGAGGCCGGCCTGTTCGCCGAGGAGAGGCTCAGCACCGCGCCCGACCTGGACAGCCAGCTCGCCCTGGACCTGGACCGCCTGGTCGTCATGGGCCGCATGGCCAAGCGCCGCCTCATCGAGGCGAATCTGCGGCTCGTGGTGTCCGTCGCGAAGCGGTACGTCGGCCGCGGGCTGACCATGCTCGACCTGGTCCAGGAGGGCAACCTCGGACTCATCAGGGCCGTCGAGAAGTTCGACTACGCCCGCGGGTACAAGTTCTCGACGTACGCCACCTGGTGGATCCGCCAGGCCATGTCCCGGGCTCTCGCCGACCAGGCCCGGACCATCCGGGTCCCGGTCCACGTCGTCGAGTTGATCAACCGTGTCGTCCGCGTCCAGCGCCGCATGCTGCAGGAGCGGGGCTACGAGCCGACCCCGGAAGAGGTCGCCGCCCACCTCGACCTCGCGCCCGAGCGCGTCAGCGAGGTCCTGCGGCTGGCCCAGGAACCGGTGTCCCTGCACGCCCCGGTGGGCGAGGAGGACGACGTCGCCCTCGGCGACCTCATCGAGGACGGCGACGCGACGAGCCCCGTGGAGTCGGCGGCGTTCCTGCTGCTCCGGGAGCACCTCGAGGCAGTGCTCTCCACTCTCGGCGAACGCGAACGCAAGGTGGTCCAGCTCCGCTACGGCCTGGTCGACGGCCGCCCGCGCACCCTCGAGGAGATAGGCCGCATCTTCGGCGTGACCCGGGAACGGATAAGGCAGATCGAGTCGAAGACCCTCAACAAGCTGCGCGACCACGCCTTCGCGGACCAGCTGAGGGGTTACCTGGACTGAGAAGGGGCCGCTCACACGAAGGTGAGCGGCCCCCTGGCGTCAACTGCCCGTGCGGCTAGTCGACCTCGGCCACGGCTTGCGCGAACTGCGCCTTGTACAGCCGCGCATACGCCCCCTCGGCCGCCAACAGGTCTGTGTGCGCGCCCTGTTCGACGATCGAGCCGTTCTCCATGACGAGGATCGTGTCCGCGTCCCGGATGGTCGACAGCCGGTGCGCGATCACGAACGACGTGCGCCCGTGCGCGAGTTTGGCCATCGCCTTCTGGATCAGCACCTCGGTCCGGGTGTCGACGGACGAGGTCGCCTCGTCGAGCACCAGGATCGTCGGGTCGGACAGGAACGCCCGCGCGATGGTGATGAGCTGCTTCTCACCGGCGCTCACACCCGTGCCCTCGTCGTCGATCACGGTGTCGTAGCCGTCGGGCAGGGTCCGGACGAACCGGTCGGCGTGTGCGGCCCGCGCCGCCTCCTCGATCTCGCCCCGGGTGACGTCCCGCGAGGCGCCGTACGCGATGTTCTCCGCGATCGTGCCGCCGAACAGCCAGGTGTCCTGCAGCACCATGCCGATCCCGGCCCGGAGTTCGTCCCGGGACATGGTCGCGATGTCGACGCCGTCGAGGGTGATCCGCCCGCCGGAGACCTCGTAGAACCGCATGAGGAGATTGACCAGGGTGGTCTTTCCCGCTCCGGTCGGGCCGACGATCGCGACCGTGTGGCCCGGTTCGGCCTTCAGGGACAGGTTCTCGATCAGCGGCTTCTCGGGGTCGTAGCGGAAGGAGATGTTCTGCAGCTCCACCAGCCCGCGCAGCTCCTCGGGCTTGACGCCCGGCATCGGATCCGCCTCCTGCTCCTCCGCGTCCAGGAGTTCGAAGATCCGCTCGGCCGAGGCGACACCCGACTGCACCAGGTTCGCCATCGACGCGACCTGCGTCAGCGGCATGGAGAACTGCCGCGAGTACTGGATGAAGGCCTGCACATCACCGATCGACAGCGCACCGGACGCGACCCGCAGCCCGCCGACGACCGCCACCAGCACGTAGTTGATGTTCGACACGAACATCATCAGCGGCTGCATGACCCCGCTGTTGAACTGCGCCTTGAACCCGGCCTCGTACAGCGCGTCGTTCTGCTCCGCGAACTGCTTCGCCGACTCCTCCTGCCGCCCGAACACCTTCACCAGGGTGTGCCCGGTGTACATCTCCTCGATGTGGGCGTTGAGCTTGCCGGTGGTGCGCCACTGCTGCACGAAGTGCGGCTGCGACCGCTTGCCGACCCGCGTCGCCACGACGAACGACAGCGGCACGGTCACCAGCGCCACGAGCGCGAGCAGCCACGACACCCAGAACATCACCGCCAGCACACCGATGATCGTCAGCACCGAGTTGATGAGCTGGCCCATCGACTGCTGCAGCGTCTGGCCGATGTTGTCGATGTCGTTCGTGGCCCGGGACAGCACCTCACCGCGCTGCCGCTTGTCGAAGTACGACAGCGGCAGCCGCGACAGCTTCGCCTGCACGTCCTCGCGCAGCCGGTACATGGTCCGGTTGACGGCCCGGTTCACCATCCGGGTCGCCACCGCCATCAGCAGACCGGCGACGAAGAAGGTGCACAGCGCGAGCAGCAGTACGTTCCCCACCGCGCCGAAGTCGATGCCCTTGCCCGGCGTGAAGTCGGTGCTGCGCAGCATGTCGGCGACCTGACCCTGCCCCCGCTCCCGCATGGAGGCGAGGACCTGCTCCTTCGTCGCCCCGGACGGCATCTGCCGCCCGACGATCCCGGCGAAGACCAGGTCGGTCGCCTTGCCGAGGATCTTCGGCCCGATCACGTTCAGGCCGACGCTCACGACGACGCAGAACAGCAGCACGCAGATGGTCAGACGTTCCGGCTTGAACTGGGCGACCAGGCGCCTGCCCGACACCTTGAAGTCCATCGAGCGCTGGTCGGGGCCGCCCCCGGCCATCATTCGACCCATGGGCCCGGCCATCAGGCAGCCTCCGCTTCCGTCAGCTGGGAGAGCACGATCTCCCGGTAGGTCTCGTTGTCCGCCATCAACTCGTGGTGCCGGCCGGTCCCGACGACCCGTCCTTCGTCGAGTACGACGATCCGGTCCGCGTCCCGGATGGTCGCCACCCGCTGGGCGACGATCACCACGGTCGCCTCCGCGGTCTCCTCGGCCAGCGCCGCCCGCAGGGCCGCGTCGGTCGCGTAGTCGAGGGCGGAGAAGGAGTCGTCGAAGAGGTAGATCTCCGGGCTCTGCACCAGCGTCCGCGCGATCGCGAGCCGCTGCCGCTGACCGCCGGAGACGTTCGTGCCGCCCTGCGCGATGGGGGAGTCGAGGCCGTTCTCCAGCCCCTCCACGAAGTCCTTGGCCTGCGCCACCTCCAGCGCATGCCACAGCTCCTCGTCGGTGGCGTCCGGATTGCCGTACCGCAGGTTGGTGGCGACCGTCCCCGCGAACAGGTACGGCTTCTGCGGCACCAGACCCACCGTCTTCGCCAGCAGCTTCGGCTCCAGTGTCGACACGTCCGTCCCGTCGACGAGCACCTCGCCGTCGGTCGCGTCGAACAGCCGCGGGACCAGCCCGAGCAGCGTGGACTTGCCGCTGCCGGTCGAGCCGATGACGGCGGTCACCTCACCGGGCCGCGCCACCAGGTCGATGCCCTTGAGCACCGGCTCCTCGGCGCCCGGATAGCGGAACCCGGCACCGCGGATCTCCAGATGCCCGTGCCGGCGCAGCTCCGTGACCGGAGCCACCGGCGGAACGACGCTCGACGAGGTCCCGAGCACCTCCTCGATACGCTCGGCGCACACCTCCGCGCGCGGCACCATCATGAACATGAAGGTGGCCATCATCACGGACATCACGATCTGCATGAGGTAGGCGAGGAAGGCGGTCAGGTCACCGATCTGCATCCCGCCGCTGTCGATCCGGTGGGCGCCGAACCACACCACCGCGATCGACGACAGGTTCACCACCGTCATGACGATCGGGAACATCAGCGCGAGCATGTTGCCGGTGGCCAGCTGCATCTCGGTGAGATCGGTGTTGGCCTTCCGGAACCGGTCCTTCTCGTACTCGTCCCGCACGAAGGCCCTGATCACACGGTTGCCGGTGATCTGCTCGCGCAGCACCCGGTTCACGGTGTCCAGACGCACCTGCATCTTCCGGAACAGCGGCCGCAGCCGCCGTACGATCAAGGTCACACAGATGCCCAGCGTGGGCACCACGGCGACCAGCACCCCGGACAGCGGCACGTCCAGCCCGAGCGCCAGGACGATGCCGCCGACGCACATGATCGGCGCCGACACCATCAGCGTGAACGTCATCAGGGCCAGCATCTGGACCTGCTGCACGTCATTGGTGGTACGGGTGATCAGCGAGGGCGCCCCGAAGTGCCCGACCTCCCGCGCCGAGAAGGACTGCACCCGGTCGAACACGGCGGCCCGGACGTCCCGGCCGACCGCCGACGCGGTTCGGGCGCCGTAGTAGACGGCACCCATGTTGCACACGACCTGCGCCAGCGAGATGCCGATCATCAGGGCACCGAAGGAGAGGATGTAGCCGGTGTCGCCCTTCACCACACCCTTGTCGATGATGTGCGCGTTCAGCGTGGGCAGGTAGAGAGTGGCGCAGGTCTGCAGGAACTGCAGCAGCACCAGTACGGCGATGGGTTTCTTGTAGGGCCTGAGATAGGTCCGCAGAAGTCGTATGAGCACGCTACGTCTCTCGGAGTCGGCGGTGGGGCGGGCTTGATGCCCCAGGCTCCTATCGTCGAACACTCCACCCGCGTTACCTCAACCGATTAAGCCGACAGCAGTGCTTCGTACGGCCTTCCGGGTGCCGCTCCTACCGGATCCTTACGTTCCGCTGTGCCCCGGAACGCCCGGAACACCCGGCTCGCTATGCCCGGAATGCCCCGGGGTGCGTCTGCTCCCGCACCGACACGAACTGCTGCCGCACCGCCTGGCCCACGGCCAGTTCGTCGCCGGGTTCCAGGACCTGCGCGGTCGCGCCCTGCCAGGCCGGCGGGGTGCGCGGGTCGACGGTGCCCTGCGACGCGCCGAGCGCCCAGGCCGCCTGCCGGGCGGCACCGATCGCCGCGTAGTCCGCGGGCTGCGGCACGACGACCTGCGCGCCGAACAGCATCGGCGCCGCGGCCTGCACCGCGGACAGCTCGGCGGCCGCACCCAGCAGGAAGACCCGCCGCACCTCGACACCCCGGCCGCGCAGCACGTCGAGCGCGTCCGCGAGCCCGCACAGCATCCCCTCGAACGCGGCCCGCGCCAGATGCTCGCCCTTCATCGACTCCCGCCGCAGGCCCGCAAGAGTCCCCGCGGTGTGCGGCAGATTCGGCGTCCGCTCACCCTCCAAGTAGGGCAGCAGCACGAGCCCGTGGGACCCCGGCGTCGACTTCATCGCCAGCTCGGACAGGCTCTCCAGGTCCGGCAGCCCGAGCAGCTCGGCGGTCCCGCGCAGGGTCCGTACGGCATTCAGCGTGGTGACGACGGGCAGATGCATGCCGGTCGCGTCGGCGAGGGACGTGATCATCCCGGTGCTGTCGACGAGCGCCTCGGGATGTACGGCCATGACGGACCCGGAGGCGCCGAGCGACACGACGGCATCCCCGAGCCCGATGCCGAGACCGAAGGCCGCGGCCATGGTCTCGCCGGTCCCGGCGGAGATCAACAGCCCCTCGGGGGTCGTACCGGCGGCCTCCGCCGGCCCGATCACGTCCGGCAGCATCGCCTGGTGGCCGAGCGCCAACTCGACCAGATCGGAACGGTAGTTGCCGGTGGCCGCCGACCAGTAGCCGGTGCCGGAGGCGCCGCCGCGGTCGGTGGTCCTGCGCACCGGCCGCCCGAGCAGCTGCCACACCAGCCAGTCGTGCGCCTGCATGAGGATCGCGGTGCGCAGGGCGGCGTCGGGTTCGTTCTTCGCGAGCCACCGCAGCTTGGACACCGGCTGCGCGGCCTGCGGCACACACCCCACGGCCTGCGCCCAGGCCTCCCGGCCGCCGAGCGCGTCGATCAGATCGGCCGCCGCGACCTGCGTCCGCTTGTCGCCGCCGACCATCGCGGGCCGCACGGTGCCGCCCTGCGCGTCCAACGGCACCACGGCGTTCTGCTGCGAGGACACGCCGATGGCCTGAACCCCTTCGAGGAGCCCGCCGCCGGCCGCCTCACCGAGGGACAGCAGCCAGGCCTGCGGGTCGACGTCGGAGGGGCGATCGCCGTCCACCGGATGCGGGGCATACCCCTGCCTGAGCACCGTGCCCGTGTCCGTGTCACAGACCACGATGCGAGTGAAATCGGGCGCACTGTCCAACCCGGCGACTATCCCCATGGCGGAAATTCTATGGGCGGCGCGCCGTAGAGGTGTGTGCGGTTCCGTGGGCGCGGGTCGGTCGTGGCTGGTCGCACAGTTGCCTAAGTGTTGCTGGTACCCCAGTCGTCCTCGCCCGTGCCGTTGGTGTTGCGGTCCCTCAGGGAGCGCACCCGCTGGGCCACGGACTCCGGCACGCGGTCGCCGACCTTGTCGCTCACCGCGTGGTACGCCTTGCCGGCGAACTGGCGGCCCTGCTGGGCGGCCGACTCGGCGGTGTTGCGGACGGCCGGGTTCTGAGCGACCTGGCGTGCGGACTTCTTCAGCTGCTCGTAACGCTCGCGCCCGGCACGCGTGCCCAGCACGTAACCCAGAGCCAGCCCGACGACGAACGTGAGCTTGTAGCGCATGGCGGCCACCCTTCCCTTGCAGCGGTCTCTGGTGCGGCGTCGGTGCCGGGGGGAACCGATTGGCGGAGCACCCCCCTGCTTGCGCTAATGTATGTGTCGCAGCGAGCGCCCGCCCCCTGGCGAATACCCAGGTAGGTACGTTCGATGCAACGAGGCATTCCTCCGTAGCTCAATTGGCAGAGCAGCCGGCTGTTAACCGGCAGGTTACTGGTTCGAGTCCAGTCGGGGGAGCTCGGTCCTCCGTAGCTCAATTGGCAGAGCAGCCGGCTGTTAACCGGCAGGTTACTGGTTCGAGTCCAGTCGGGGGAGCATGCTGAACGAGGACCCCCGAAGGGGTCCTTTTTCATGTCCCCACCTGTGCCCGGGAACCGTGCAGGTCAGGGCGGAGTCCTCAAGGGCAGGCGAAGTCGACCATACGAAGCAGGAGATCGTATGAGCGGCTATGCTGCGGCAGACGGCGCGCACAAATGTGCGCGACACGCCGCTATGGGGCGGTAGCTCAGCCGGTTAGAGCAGCGGACTCATAATCCGTCGGCCGTGGGTTCGAGTCCCACCCGCCCCACTGTGCAGGCTTCTGACCTGCGGAAACGTTCATTTTTGAGTGTCGGATCGTCAACTTTGCCTGAACGGACGGAATCCGCTGCTCGTGAGTTCGGATCCGTTGCGGTCGGTGTTGGTTCACACCGCTCTGACCTGCGCAGATGGCGTGGTCCAGCGATGGGGCAGGTTTCCGCGGGTGGCGTGTGCGAGACCTTGGGTGCCGGATTCGGGACACTGACAGGACACGAGGAATCAGAAGTGCTGCCGGGGGCCTTCGGGTAGGCGGCTCTGCCGGGCCGCCGGGTGGGTACGGGGACCGCCCGAAGGGGGTGTGGTCCGAGCCGGGACGCGCAACGGTCCGTACTGGAAACGGCCCGGAGAGGACCGGCAGGCGTGGCGGGAGCGGCTTCTTTACCGTCGCTCTGGTGGCTGCCGGTCATGCGGGTCACGACTTCTTGGCGTCGATCTCAACGATGAGACCCTCGATGAGGGTCTTGATCTCGTCGCGGATGGGGCGGACGGCTTCGACGCCCGGGCCGGCGGGGTCTTCGAGCTGCCAGTCGAGGTAGGTCTGCCGGGGAAGTACGGGCAGGCGTCGCCGCATCCCATGGTGATGATGTAGTCCGATGCCTGGGCAGCCTCGGAGGTGTGGACCTTGGGGGTGATTGCCCAGTGTTTGGCATGGCGTGCAGGACGTCTCTGTGGCGGCAGGTAAGGCAGAGGAGGGCTGCGTTGTGGCGTTTGCTCTCCGCCCCGCCACGCAGGACCTCTCCTTCCTCCGGATCCACCATCCGTAATCCCGTTACGCGGTGAGATGGCATGACGGTGTGGGACAACCACATCGTGATCGGTTACCGGATCGCTTGAGGTGATGGCGCGCACATCAGGGAGAGGAGCCATCGGCCGGGCCGCCTCTTCCTGATGTCGGGTCTACAACCGGACCGTATGGCGCACCGGGAAAACGGCGAATCCCGTGCGGTGCGCCAGCGTCCCCCACAGCCCCCGCGGCAGGTACAGCGAGACCACGATGGCCGCCGCGCCCACCACGATCAGGTACCAGACACCGCTCTGCGCGAAGTACTTGTCGAGGAGGAAATACGTGATCGCGCCGACGACCGGACCCTCGATCGTGCCGATGCCGCCGATGATCACCATGAAGACCATCAGGGCCGAGTACTGCACCCCGAAAATCTGCGTCGGCGACGCCACCCCCAGGCTGTTGACGCAGATCACCGCACCGGCGGCGGCACATCCGGCGGCCGCGGTGATGTAGATGATCCGCTTGCCTCGCGTGACGTTCACGCCGAGGGAACCGGCGGCGGTGTCGTCGTCGCGGATGGCCTGGAGGCTCAGGCCGAGCCGGCTGCGCAGGACGGCGTAGGTGCCGAGCACGGCCGCTGCCATGACGACGAGCGCGAGCCAGTAGGTGAAGGCGCGCCGCAGCACCGGATCGGCGGTGACGTCCGAAAGGGTGCGTCCGCTCGCCGCTCCCAGGGAGTCGAAGCGGACCACGATCAGGCGGACGACCTCGGCGATCACCCAGGTGCCGACGGCGAAGTAGCCGCCGCGCAGCCGGAAGGCGAGGTACGACACCGGCCAGGCGAGCAACGCCACCACGGCGGAGACGACGAGCGTGCCCGCGTAGACGTTCACGCCGTGGTCGTTGACGACGAACAGCAGGTAGGCGCCCAGGCCGATGAACGCCTGCTGGCCCATCGACATCATGCCCGCGTACCCCGCGAGCAGGTTCCACATGGAGGCCAGGGCCACCAGGTAGCAGAGCTTGACGAGTTGGGCCGTGACGCCGGATTCGACGAGGTAGGGAAGGGCGGCCATCGCCAGCAGGACGACGGCCGTGCCCGTGAGGCCGAGGACCGTGGAGCGGCCACCCCGGTGAACGGGCGGCAGTGCGGTCACCTCGGCGGCGGGGACTGTCTGGACGGTCATGCGAGGACACTCCTGCCGAACAGGCCCTGCGGACGGAACACCAGGACCAGGAGGAAGACCACGTGCCCTGCGAGCAGGGGGAGGTCCGGGGAGATCTGGGCGCCGACGGACTGGGCCACACCAAGCACCACACCGCCGGCGAGCGTGCCCCACAGCGAGCCGAGACCGCCGATGATGACCGTCTCGAAGGCGAACAGGACGGTGAGCTGACCCTCGAAGGGGGTGACTCCGCCCTGCCGCATCGTGTACATGACACCGGCCAGGGCCACCGTCGCGAAGGCGATGACCGAGGTCAGGGCGTACACGCGGCGGTTGTCGACGCCCATGAGGCGGACCACCGCGCGGTCGTCGGACGTGGCCCGGACGATCCGGCCGGGCTGGGTGCGGTAGAGGAAGAGGTGGAGGGAGGAGAGGACCGCTACCGCCGCCGCGACCGTGATCAGCGGGAACCATCCGATGGCCAGGCCACCGCCGAGGTCGATGCTCGCGGTGCCGAGCGAGCCGATGGGCAGGGGCTGCGCGTCGCTGCTGAACACCTGGACCAGGACGTTCGGGATGATGACCGAGATGCCGAAGGTGACCAGCATCGGGGCGAGTTCGCCGATGCCCATCGCGCGGTCCAGCATGGAGCGTTGGACGAGGTAGCCGAGCGCGCCGACCGCGACCATCGACACGACGATGGTGACGGGGACCGGGACGCCGTAGTGCGCCGCGGTCACCGAGGCCACATAGCCGCCGAGGATCATCAGATCCCCGTGGGCGAGGTTGGCGATCCGCATCACGCCGAAGACGAGGGACAGGCCCGCGGCGGCCATGGCGAAGATGCCGCCGAGCAGGACGCCCTGCAGGATTGCGTTGAGCCAGGTCATGGGGTCTTCACCTCCGGGAAGGCACCGGTGCCGAAGTACGCGGCGGTCACCTGGTCGCGGGTGAGTCCGGCCGCCGTGCCGGTCAGCACGATCCGGCCCTCCAGGACACACGCGATGCGGTCCGCCACGGCGAACGTGCGGTTGAGGTCCTGTTCGACCAGGATCACGGTCGCGCCCTCGGCACGGATACCGGGCAGCGCCGTGTAGAGCTGGTCCACGACGAGCGGGGCCAGGCCCAGGGAGACCTCGTCGAGGAGCAGCAGACGCGGATTGCCCATCAGCGCGCGGCCGATGGCGACGGCCTGCTGCTCACCGCCGGAGAGCCGGGCCGCCTTGCGGGTACGGCGGTCGGCGACGAGCGGCATCGCCTCGTACACCTTGGCCAGGTTCCAGGGGCCCTTGCGCCCGGTGGCGGCGCCCACCTGGAGGTTCTCCTCGACGGTGAGCGACGGGAAGAGCCGGCGGCCCTCCGGGACCAGGCAGACTCCCTTGCGGGCCCGGCGGATGTCCGGCTCGGCGGTGACGTCCTCGCCGGCCAGGCCGATCGTGCCGCGGAAGGGCTTGAGGGCTCCCGCGATGGTTTTCAACAGGGTGGATTTTCCCGCTCCGTTGGCGCCGACGAGGGCGAGCAGCTCACCCTCGGCCACGTCGAGGTCGATGCCGAACAGGGCCTGGAAGTCGCCGTATCCGGCATCGACGGAGTCGACTCGCAGAAGCGTGCTCATGCTGCCGTACCTCCCAGGTAGACCTCCGCGACCTCGTCGCTGGCCAGTACCTCGTGCGGGTCGCCGTCGACGCGGATCCGGCCGTAGGCGAGGCAGACCAGCCGGTCGACGACCTGGACCAGGGCCCTGACGACATGCTCGATCCACAGGATCGTCATGCCGGACTCCTTCAAGGACAGCACGGTGGCGACGAGTTCCTCCGCCTCGGCCTCGGTGAGGCCGCCCGCGATCTCGTCGAGGAGAAGCAGTTCGGGTCCGGTGGCGAGCGCCCGCGCCAGCTCCAGCCGTTTGCGGCCGAGGAGCGGCAGGGAACCGGCGGGCTTGTTGGCGAGGCGGAGCAGCCCGGCGGTCTCCAGCGCGCGCAGGGCCTGCTCGCGGGCGGGGCCGCCACGCAGCCGGGCTCCCCGCTCTGCGCCGACCAGGGCGTTCTCGAACACGGTCAGGTCGCCGAAGGGGCGCGGTATCTGGAAGGAGCGGCCGACGCCGAGCCGACATCGTTCGGCCGCGGAGGTGCGGGTGACATCGCGGCCCGCGAGCCGCACGGAACCGGCGGTCGCGCGCTCGACGCCCGAGATCGCACTGAGCAGGGTGGACTTGCCCGCGCCGTTCGGGCCGACGATGCCGACGGCCTGCCCGCGGGGGACGGCCAGCTCGACGTCCTCCAGGACCCGCAACTCGCCGAAGTGCACGGCGAGATGGTCCACTTCGAGGAGTGGAGCGGTCACAGTTCTACCGCCTTGGCGTCGGGCTTGACCATCGGCAGCAAGCTGTTGCTGACGACCTTCAGTTCGTACGCGTCACCGCTCCCCTTGATCCACTGGGTGCCGACCATGGGGATGGTGGCGACGTTCTTGACCGGGTTGGCCGGACCGCCGCCGGTCCAGGAGAGGTGGCCGAGGACGGTGTCGAGGCTGGTCTTCGCGATCTGGGCGGCGACGGCCTCGCGGTCCTTGGGGTTCGCGTTGCGCAGGACGTGGTTGGCCACCTCGAACAGCGCGTGGTTGGGGCCGAGCCCCTGGTTCCACGTTCGGCCCTTCGCCAGCGGGGACTTCTCGTAGTCGTCGGCGAGTGCGGTGGCGGTCTGACCGGTGATCGTGGAGGTGAACGGGAACTGCGGCACCCACCAGCTCGCCGTGCACAGCCCGTTGCCGAGGTTGTTCGGCAGGGAGGCCACCGACGACTCGAAGAGGATGGCCTTGGAGATGGTGGCGACCGTGGGCGTGAAGTTCTGCTGTGCGGCCTGCGTCCAGAACGTCGAGAAGTCGGGCGGCGAGGGCACGCCGGCGAGGATCTCGACGCCCTCCTTCTTGAACTTCGCGATGATCGACGAGAAGTCCTTGGTGCCGGGCTCGTAGGAACCCGGGTCGACGAACGTGAAGCCCTTGGTCGGGGGCTGCGCGCGGTAACCGGTGGTCTTGTCCCGGAAGGCGTTGCCGTCGGAGTCGTTCGGCCACAGCACGCCGACCTTCTTGTTGGTGTCGTGCTGCCGCCACATATCGCTCTCGACCCTGGCCAGGTGCTCGATGCCGTCGAAGAAGTGGAACGTGTACTTGAAGGTCTTCTTCGGCGTGCCGCCGCGCCCGAAGAACCAGGCCTGCCAGGGCTCGATGGTCGAGACGCAGGGCACGCCCTCGCTCTCGCACTTGGCCGCCACCGGGTGGATCGTGTCCGGCGTCGCGGTGACGAGGACGAGGTCGACCTGCTGCTGGGAGATCAGCTCGTCCGCGATGGTGGCCGCCTGCTGCGGGTCCGAGCCCGTGTCGCGGTCCAGGATCTTCACGTCGTACTTCTTGCCGTCGTGCGTGATCCCCTTGGCGAAGAAGGCACGCACCTGCTTGAGGATGTAGGCGTCGGACTCGGCGAAGGCCGCGTAGGCGCCGGTGCGCGGGCTGACGTAGCCGATCTTGATGGTGTCGCCGGTCGAACTGCCCGAGCCCTTGAGGCCGGAGGAACAGGCGGACAGGATCGGGGAGGCTGCCACGGCAGTGGCTCCGAGGCCTCTGAGGACGTTACGGCGGGACGGCTGGATCGCGGGGTGTTCCATGGCGGGCTCCGGAGGGCCTTGAGCCGCAGGTCGCGGGCTGCGGCGGGTGGAGGAAGTGGCCGCGAACGTAGGCCCGCCGTCCGTGCCTGGACAGGGCACGGATTCGATATGCGAGACGGCTGGGCCGTCGGTGACCCTAATGAAACATCAGCTGTACGCAGAGGGACGTAGAGGAGATACGGCATGTCCATAACGGGAGGTGTGGGACTTACGTGGTCGCGTGCCGGGCCGCGGGCCATGCCGCAACGCATCCGGAGTCTCGCATTGCGAAACAGTCCTGTTCGCCGGTAGCGGCGAGGCCCTTAGTGTCCGCCCATGCAGACCGCCCTCTCCAGGCTCGCCGCAGGGACGCTCAGCAGCGTCTCGCTCACCGAAGAACTCCTATCGCGTGCGGAGCGGGCGGGCGACCTGGGAGCCTTCGTCACCCTCGATGCCGACCGCGCTCTCGCCGAGGCCGCGGCCGCGGACCGCCGCCCCGGTCGGGGCCCGCTGCACGGGCTGCCGATCGCCGTCAAGGACAACATCCACGTCGCCGGACTCCCCAACACCGCGGGCTGCGAGGCGCTCGCCGGATTCGTCCCGGACCGGGACGCGCAGGCGATCACCCGGCTGCGTGCGGCCGGCGCGATCGTGCTCGGCAAGACCAACATGCACGAGCTGGCCCTGGGAGCCACCACTGCGGGCGGCCCGTACGGCCCCGCTCGCAATCCCGCCGACCCCGCCCGTTTCGCGGGCGGAAGCAGCGGCGGCACCGCCACGGCCGTCGCCGCCGGTCTGGCCCCGGCCGGGCTGGGCACCGACACCGGCGGCTCGGTCCGCGTCCCGGCCGCGCTCACCGGCATCGCCGGTCTTCGCCCGACGACGGGCCGTTACCCCGCGGGGGGAGTGACGCCGCTGTCGTGGACGCGCGACACCATCGGCCCCATGGCCCCGACTGTCACGGACCTGGTCCTGCTGGACACCGTCCTCGCCGCCGACCGCGTCCCGGTCGAGGCGCCCGACCCGCGCGATGTCGTGCTCGCCGTCCCCGAACACCACTTCACCGCGCCGCTGCACCCGCGTACCGCCGAGGTGTGGGAGCACTCCCTGGACGTCCTGAGGACGGCCGGGGTCCGGCTCGTGCCGGTACGGCTGCCGGAGGTCGAGACGGCCGAGGAACGGGCCGGATTCCCGATCACCCTCTACGAGGCGGCCCGGCAGCTCCCCGGGTACCTGAGCGTGGCGACGGGCGGCGCGGAACCGGCGGAACTCCTGGCCCGGATCACCCACCCCGGCGTACGCACGACGATGGAACGGGTCGTGTTCCCGCAGGCGGTCACCGAGTCGGCGTACAAGGCAGCCCTCGAGGTCCGCGACCGTGTCCTCGTGGACGGCTACCGGCGGATCTTCCGCGACACCGGAGCACATGCCGTGCTCTTCCCCACCACACCCCTGCCCTCCGGAAGCATCGACACCGACACCGAGCAGGTACGGCTGGACGGTGACCTGCGCCCGGCCTTCCCCACCTACATCCGCAACACGGGACCCGGCAGCGTCGCCGCTCTTCCCGGCCTCACCGTGCCCGTCCGGTCGGCGGGCCCGGGACTCCCGGTGGGTGTGGCGCTCGACGCGCCCTGGAACACCGACCGACGGCTCCTGGGCCTCGGCCTGCTGGTCGAAGAGCTCCTGGAAGCGGGAGCATGAAGAGAAGGAGACGATCGGACATGACAGAGACCACTCGCCGCTTCAAGGCCGCGGCCGTCCAGGCCGAGCCCGCCTGGCTCGACGCGGAGGCCGGGGTCGCCAAGACCGTCGACCTGATCGCGGAAGCGGCCCGGGGCGGGGCCTCGCTCATCGCCTTCCCCGAAGTGTGGATCCCCGGCTACCCGCACTTCCTGTGGCTGGGCGCGGTCGCCGACCAGGTCCCCTTCGTCGGCCGCTACCACGCCGCCTCGCTCGCCCCCGACAGCGACGGGATGACCACGATCCGCCGCGCAGCCCGACAGCACGGCATCACCGTCGCGCTCGGATACAGCGAGAAGGACCACGGCAGCCTCTACATCACCCAGACCGTGATCGCCGCCGACGGCAGCGTGCTCCTGCACCGCCGCAAGCTCAAGCCGACCCATGTCGAGCGCAGCCTGTTCGGCGAGGGCGACGGCAGCGACCTCAAGGTCGTCGACAGCGCGCTCGGCCGGCTCGGCGCCCTGAACTGCGCCGAGCACGTCCAGCCGCTCAGCAAGTACGCCCTGTATGCGCAGAACGAGCAGGTGCACATCGCCAGTTGGCCGTGTTTCGGTCTCTACCGCGACCTCGCCTTCCAGCTCAGCGCCGAGGCCAACATCGCCGCGACCCAGGTGTACGCCATCGAGGGCAGCGCCTTCGTCCTGATGGCCACCCAGGTCATCTCCCCGGCCGGCATCGACGTGTCCGCGTCCACCCCCGAGCAGCGCCGTCTGCTCACGGCCGGCGGCGGCTGCTCCCGGATCTTCGGCCCCGACGGGCGTACCCTCACCAAGGACCTCGACGAGGGTGAGGAGGCGCTGGTGTACGCCGACATCGACCTCGACGAGATCGACCTCGCGAAGAACGCCTACGACCCGGCCGGGCACTACGCACGCGCCGACGCCACCTACCTCGTTCACCGTCGCGAACCGCGCCGGCCCGTGGTCCGGGAGGGAAGCCCCGCCGAGACCGTGTTCCCGGCGCTGGACGACGAGATCCCCGAGCCATGACCCGGCCTGCCGAAGACTCCCCGCCCCCGGGCCGGCCCCCCGTCCAGACCCTGGACCGGGGGCTCAGGCTCCTGGAAGTGATCGCGCTGTCGGACGTACCGCTGACGCTGGCCGAACTGAGCCAGCAGATGGGGCTGCACCGCTCGATCGTCTACCGGCTGCTGCGCACCCTCCAGGACCACCACCTGGTCGCGCACACCACCCACGGGTACGTCATCGGCACCCGCGCCCAGTCACTGGGCCGGCGCACCCTGCCCATGCTCCAGCGCATCGCCAAACCGGAGATCGCCAAGCTGGCCGCGCGCGTGGGCCTGACCTCCTTCTTCGTCGTCCGGGACGGCGAAGAAGCGGTCACACTGGTCTCCGTCGAGGTCGAGAGCACCCGCTCGCGCACCGTCTACAGCCCCGGCGACCGGCATCCGCTGACCCTGGGCTCCCCGGGCATCGCCATGCTGTCCGCCGAGCCGCAACTGCTCGGTGAGCGACCGGAGATCAGCCGGGCCCGCGCCTGCGGCTACGCCACCACACGCAACGAGGTCGTGCGCGGCCTCGGGACGATCTCGGCGCCGGTCGTGTCGGCGCCCGGCCAAGCCGTCGCCGCCGTGTCGATCGCCTTCACCGTCGAACACCCCGGCCCGCCACAGATCGAGGCAGTCCTCGACACCGCCCGCCTCATCACCGGCCGGCTGCGCGGAGAGCTGTCCACCGGAGCGGTCCTGCCCGGGGTCGAGTGACTCGTCCGCCGACTCGGCGACCGACTCACGTACGGCACGTTTCGCATAGCGAACGTGCCCGTGGTCCCCCGGGGTTGGGCGGCTTAGCGTCCAGTCCTGCCAGAAAGGGGACCCGCGATGACCACGGCCGCCCACCCCAGGACCGTCAAGGAACAGACCTTCGACGTCCTGCGCCAGTACGACCTCACCACCCTCTTCAGCAATCCGGGCTCCACCGAGGTCGGTTTCCTCGCCGATCTGCCCGCCGACATCTCCTTCGTGCTCGGCCTGCACGAGGGCTCGGTCGTCGGGATGGCTTCCGGCAGCGCGCTGGCCACCGGTCGCCCCGCGCTCGTACTGCTGCACACCACCGCCGGCTACGGCAATGCGGTCAGCGCCCTGGCCACCGCCCGTGCGAACCGCGCGCCCCTGGTGGTGATCGTGGGCCAGCAGGACCGCCGGCACCTCGCCCACGAACCGTTCCTGGCCGGGCGGTTGGACGGCCTCGCGGGAGAGTACCCCGTGTGGCAGCACACGCCGGCCCGTCCGCAGGACGTCCCCGGCGCTGTCGCCCGCGCCTGGCACGAGGCCCAGGAAGGCCGTGGTCCGGCGGTCGTCGTCGTCCCGATGGACGACTGGTTCGCCGAGGCCGACGACGACGTCGCCCAGGCCGCGCCGCGCGGACCGCTCGCGGTACGAGGCGGTCGTACGGCCTCCGACGACGCCCTGTCCGCCCTTGCCACGCTGCTGACGGCCGCCGACTCGCCCTGTCTGGTGGCGGGCGCGGGCAACGACACGGCGGACGGCTGGGAGGCCCTCGTCGCGCTGGCCGAGCGCCTGGACTGCCCGGTCTACCAGGAGCCGTTCGGCGCCCGCGCCGGCTTCCCCCAGGACCACCGTCTCTTCGCCGGTCACCTGCCTGCGGTGCGCCCCGCACTGCGCGAGGTGCTCGCACCGTACGACACGGTCCTCACCGTCGGAGCCGCCGCGTTCCGCCAATACACCTACGCCCCCGGCGACTTCACCGAGCCGGGCACCCGGGTCGCCGTCATCACGGACGACCCGGAGGAGGCCCACCGCAGCCCGGGGGAGCTGGTGCTGCTCGCCGAACCGGCCGACGCCGTACGCCGGTTGGCCCCACTGGTGCCCGCCGTCCCGCGTTCCTCGGCGCCGAACCGGCCGACGGCACCCCAGCCGCCCGCCCCCGGGGAGCCCCTGCGGCCAGCCCACGTGCTGGCCGCCCTCGCCGAGCGGCTCGACCCGAATGCGGTGGTGGTGGAGGAAACCCCCTCCAGCCGCCCGGACCTGCACCGGCTGCTGCCCGCCCGCGCGCCCCTCGGCTTCCTCAGCGCGGCCATGGGCGGACTGGGCTTCGCCATGCCGGCCGCGATCGGCGTCCGCCACGGCGCCCCGGACCGGCCCGTCGTGGCCGTGCTCGGCGACGGCTCCTCCCTCTACTCGGTCCAGGCCCTGTGGAGCGCCGCCCACTACGACATCGGCGTCCTGTTCGTCGTCCTCGCCAACGGCCGCTACGCGATCATGGACCGCCTCTCCGAGCGCGAGGGCGCCACCGCCCCGGCCTGGCCCGCCTTCACCGAGCTGAGCGTGTCGACCCTGGCCAAGGGCCTGGGCTGCCCGGCCGAACGGGTCGAGGACCACACCGCGTTGCTGTCCGTCCTGGACAAGGTCCTGCCGACACTGGCGGACCGGCGTGAGCCGCTCGTGCTCGAGGTCGCCGTCGAGGCCGACGCCCACTACTCCTCCTGACCCGCTGAACGGAAGGCACAGACCCGTGAAGGTCGTCATCATCGGAGGCGCCGGCGGCATCGGCTCCTCCGCCGCGTTCAACCTGCTCTCCGCACAGGGGACGTACGAGATCGTGCTCGTCGACACCCGCCCGAACATGATCACCAGCCACACCATGGACCTGGAGAACGCCCTCGGCCTCGGCGCCACCGCCGACACCGTGCGGGGCGGCACCCCCGAGGACGTCCTCGACGCCGACGTGGTCGTGCTCAGCGCCGCCGTCCCGCTGCGGCTGAACTCCTCCCGTTCCGTCTTCCTCGCCGACAACGCGCGGGTCGTGAACGAGTGCCTGCGTCCCCTGCGGGAGGCGGGAGCGGACTTCGGCGGACTGGTGCTCATGCTCACCAATCCCGTGGACCCGCTGCTGACCTGGGTGCACCGGCAGGGCTGGCTGCCGCGCGAGCGGCTGATCGGCTACACCCTCAACGACAGCCTCCGGCTGCGCACCGGCATCGCGTTCGCGCTCGGCGTGCCGCCGAAGGACGTCGACGCCTGGATGCTCGGCGAGCACGGCGAGGGCCAGGTCCCGCTGTACAGCCGGGTCAGGGTCGGCGGGGGGCCCGTCGTGCTCACCGACGAGCAGCGCACGGCCGCCGAGGAGTACGTGGACACCTGGTACTCCAAGCACGTCGCCCTCGACTCGGGCCGCACCTCCACCTGGACCACCGGCCTGGGCACCGCCCGTCTCATCGAGTTGATCGCCACCGGCTCCGGGACCCTCGTCCCCGCCTCCGTCGTGCTGGACGGCGAGTACGGCGTGCACGGCACCAGCCTCACCGTGCCCGTCGAGCTCGGGCCCGAGGGCGTACGCCGCATCGCGGCCTGGGACCTGCCGGAGGAGGAAGCGGCCGGCATGGTCCGGGCCGCCGACCGTGTCGAGGCGGGCGCCGCCGATCTGACCGACCAGGCCGTGGCTCAACCGTCCTGACACAACTGATGACGTATCACCACGTATCAACGACGCTACGTAGCAAGGAGATCGACCTCATGGCCATCACCCGAGACCTTTACATCGCCGGAAGAGACGTGCCCGCCGCCTCCGGCCGGACCACCGAGGACATCAACCCCTTCACCGGGGAGGTGTACGCCACCGTCGCCGCCGCCGGTCCCGAGGACGTCGTACGTGCCGTGGACGCGGCCGACGCGGCGTTCGAGGAGTGGGCCGCGCTGGCCCCCTTCGCCCGTCGGGCGATCTTCCTCAAGGCAGCCGACCTGCTGGACGGGCGGGGCGGACAGGTCGCCGACCTGATGGCGCAGGAGGCGGGCGGCACACGGCCATGGGCATTCTTCAACGTGATGCTGGCGGCGAACATCCTGCGCGAGGCGGCGGCCGCGATCACCGCGCCGCGCGGTGAGGTGCTCAGCACGCAGGAGCAGGGCGCGCTGGGCCTGGCGGTACGCGAACCGCTGGGCGTGGTCGCGGCGTTCGCGCCCTGGAACGCGCCGGTCATCCTGGGCGTGCGCGCCGTGGCGGCGCCGCTGGCCGCGGGCAACACGGTCGTCGTCAAGGCGAGCGAGGACGCGCCGATCGCCTGCGGGCTGCTGGTCGCCGACGTGCTGCGGGAGGCCGGGCTGCCGGACGGCGTGCTCAACGTCATCACCAACGCCCGTGAGGACGCGGCCGAGATCGCCGAGACGCTGATCGCCGACGAGCGGGTGCGGGCGGTGAACTTCACCGGCTCCACCGCTGTCGGACGGATCGTCGGAGAGCTGGCGGCCCGTCACCTCAAGCCCGCGGTACTGGAGTTGGGCGGCAAGAACGCGGTGCTCGTCCTTGACGACGCGGACGTGGACTATGCCGTGGACGCCGTGACGTTCAGCGTGTTCATGAACGCCGGGCAGATCTGCATGTCCGGCGACCGGATCCTCGTCCACGAGTCCCTGGCGGAGGAGTTCACCCGGAAGTTCACCGCGAAGGCGGGTTCGCTGCCGGCCGGCGACCCCGGGGAGCCGTACACGGTCGTGGGCCCGCTGGTGAGCGCACAGGCCGCCCGGCGGGTGGCCGGCCTGGTCGCGGACGCCGTGGCCAAGGGCGCGAAGGTCCTGCTCGGCGGCGGTGAACCGGACGGCGCGGTCCACCCGGCGACCGTCCTCTCCTATGTCCCGAGGGACGCGGACCTGTACCACGCGGAGGCGTTCGGCCCGGTCTGCGTGATCGAGACCTTCACCGACGACGACACCGCGGTGGTCCTCGCCAACGACACCGACAACGGCCTGACCTGCGGCATCATCACAGAGAACGCCACCCACGGACTGACGGTGGCGCGCCGGATCCGTACGGGCATCGTGCACATCAACGACCAGTCGGTGGCCGACGAGCCGCAAGCCCCGTTCGGTGGAGCGAAGGCCTCCGGGTACGGGCGCTTCGGCGGCCGTTGGGGGGTCGAAGCGTTCTCCAACACCCGCTGGGTGACCATCGCCACGCAGCAAGCGCACTACCCCTTCTGAACCGACCTGTCGGACACTTCGCGACAGGCCTGGGAACACGCCGCCCCCGCGCCCTGGGAGTCATCGCCGATCCAGGGACAAGCCGGGGACTTGCACGAACGACCTGTCCGGCGGTGAATTCCTGCGTAGAGGGGTGCTGGAGCGTCGTGCTTGAGCCCGTGGCGGGCGGTTCACCTCCGCTCGCGCGGAGGTGAACCGACCATCGGGCACGGGCCGGTGCAGGCGTTCGCCTGCCCTCCGCGCGAGCGGAGGCAAACCGTATGGTGGCGGCCCTTTCGCCGGGCGGAATGCGTGCTCACCGTCGAGAGCGCCTTTCTAACGGCCCGGTATGCCCGCGAAGGACGGTCAGCCTGAAGGCTGGCTCTGCACCGGTAGACGTCCTGGCCGTTGACAGCCAACGACACCGGTCATAGAGGCTCCGCCCCGACGGCCGGGGTGGGTTGGACACAAGGATCGGAAAAGGCTGACAAGGGCCGAGAAGGAGTACGGCGCCAAACAGGCGCCGACCTGGGAAAACGGCCAGGATGAGCATTGATCGACAAGGGTCGCCAAGATCCTCAAAGGACTCGTAATCCGTCGGCCGTGGGTTCGAGTCCCACTCGCCCCACTGTGCAGCCTTATGACCTGCGGAAACGTCTCAGCGGGCGTGCGGATTCAGGGCTTTGGGCCAACGGATTGAATCCGCTGCTCGTGAGTTCAAGGGCGTTGTGATCGGCGTTGGTTGGAACCGCTCTGACCTGCATGGACGTATCAGCCCACTGTCGGCGCAAGCCGCCGCGGGTGGACGCTGCGAGAGGGTGGACGCCGAAGTTGGGACGCTGATGGGACGCAGGTCAGCGGAAGTGGCTGCCTGGGGACCTGCGCCTACGCTGCTCTGGCCTTGGGCGGCGGGGTCGGTGCGGTGTGGTGGCGGGCCACCGGGGTACTGGGCGACTTCTGGATCACCGGGCTGCCGCCGCCCGGCTGGGAGAGGGGTTCGTGAGTGAGCGGTTCTGGTGTCGCTGATGGTGCGGGCGCGGGCGGAATCTACTCGTACAGGCTTCCCGCCCAGCCCGCCTCGCCCGACCTGCTACCCCCATCCGCCGTCTTCAATGAGGCCCGGTCCGCTGCGGGCACGTGATGTCTGCGAAGCCCTCGACCGCGAACTGCTGCCCAGGAACATCGAAGGCACCCGCGCCAAGCGGAGATGCTCCGTCAAGCTCGGCACCCTCACCGAGATCGACACCGGCAGCTTCGCCAGGAAAGCAGTAACCGACCAAGGCCCGCGACCAGCCGGGGAAGGATCATGCCCCGCCGACGTCCGGCCCGCGACTATGAGCCCCTCTCCGCCAGCTCAGCGGGAATCTGTCTCCAGCGCCGAGCGGGCGAGGACGCGGTTCAGCCAGGTCAGCAGGTCGCTGACGATCTCCTGTTTGTTGGTCTCGTGGAACAGTTCGTGGCGGGCTTCGGGGTATCTGAGGTACGTCACGTCGTCGAGGCCGGCCTCGCCGTAGCGTTCGACAAGCAGGTCGCTGCGTGAGAGATCGGCGTTCAGCGGGTCGTGATCCCCGACCAGGACGCAGATGGGCAGATCCGCCGGGATGCCCTTGGGCTGGGCAAGTGACGTGGAGGCGATGGTGATGTCGGCCATGCCCTGGGCGTCGAGGCTGAAGCCGCACATCGGGTCGGCGAGGTAGGCGTCGACGGCCGGTTCGTCCCGGCTGAGCCAGTCGAACGGCGTGCGGCTGGGCTGGAACGCCTCGTTGAGCGCGAGCAACGGGTCTCCTCCCTCCGCGGCCTCCTGTGCCTGTGCCGCGAGCATCACGTCGACCGCGGTGGTACCGGCGAGGGCGAGTGCGTCGATCAGGTGGGCATGGTCCAGGACGTACTGCTGCGAGGCGAAGGAACCGAGGCTGTGCCCGAGCAGCACCAGGGGCAGGCCGGGGTGCTGCTCGCGGATGGTCTCCGACAGGGTGACCAGGTCACCGACGAGTCGGTTCCAGCCGTCGTCCCCGAGATGACCGGGCTCGGCGTGCCTGCTCAGCCCGTGTCCGCGGTGATCGTTGGCATAGACGGCGTAGCCCTGAGCGGTCAGCTCCGCCGCGAGGGGGGCGTAACGGCCGGCGTGCTCTCCCATGCCGTGGGCTATCTGCACGACGGCTCGCGGTGGGGTGTCCGGCTTCCATACGTGCACGTGGATCTGGACGCCCTCTTCGCTGTCGAAGGTGAACATCGGACTCCTTGTCTTGGATACGCGGGGGCAGCCCTGAGCGCCCGGCCGGGTCGGAGGGGTGGGCTGCCCGGGCGGTTCAGGCTCACGGGGGTTGTGGTGTACGGAGGTTGGGGTCGCCCGGCAGAGTCAGGCGTGCTGTTCGCCGAGGTAGCCGGCGACGATCCGGGACTGGTCGGCCCGGAGTTCCCGGGCCGTGGCGTGCGTGGTGATCTCGCCGTGGGAGAGGACGTAGCCGCGGTCGGCGATGTCGAGGGCGAGCCCGACGTGCTGTTCGACGAGCAGTACCCCGCAGCCGGTGTCGTCGGCGAAGCGCCTGACGATGGGCAGCAGCTCCTCGACGATGATGGGTGCCAGGCCGAGGCTGAGCTCGTCGAACAGGAGCAGCTTGGGGCCGCGGGCCAGGGCTCGTCCCATGGCGAGCATCTGCTGCTCGCCGCCGGAGAGCAGTCCTGCCTTGCGGTCCTGGAGGCGGGACAGGGCGGGGAAGTAACGCTCGGCGGCCGTCTGGTCGAGGCGCTCGCCCCGGTGACAGAGGCGCAGGTGTTCCGCCACCGTGAGGCCGGAGAAGATGCCGCGTCCTTCCGGGACGTGGGCGATGCCGAGGCGGGCGCGCGTCGCTGCCGGAATCCTGCCGATGTCCGTTCCGTTGAAGGTGATCGTGCCGGCGAGAGGACGCAGCAGCGCGGAGACGGCCTTGAGCGTGGTGGTCTTCCCCGCTCCGTTGGCCCCGAGGAGGGCGACGACTTCTCCCGCGCCCACTTCGAGGTCAATTCCGCGGATGACAGCGGCTCCGTCGTATCCGGCGGTGAGGCCGGCCACCTCGAGGACTGGGGTACTCATGATGTCTCCGGTGTGCTGGTGAGGGCCTTGGCGGAGCCATCGCCCGAAGTGCCGGACGCGGTGGCGGGCTGGGCGGCGGAAGCCCCGAGGTAGGCGGCGATGACGGCGGGGTCGGTTCGGATCTGTGCCGGTGTCCCGGAGGCGATCACCTTGCCGAACTCCAGGACGACGATGTGGTCGCAGATCCCCATTACGAGGCTCATGTCGTGGTCGATGAGGAGCAGCGCGGTGCCGGCGTCAGCGACCGCGCGCAGTCTGTGTCCGAGTTCGGCGCTCTCCGTCGTGTCCAGGCCGGCCGCGGGTTCGTCGAGACAGATGACGCGGGGCCGGGCCGCCAACGCCCGTGCCACACCGACGAGTTTGCGTCTGCCCTGAGACAGCTCGCTTGCCGAGGCGTCGGCCAGGTCCTCCAGCCCCAGGGCCGAGAGGGCCTCCGGGACAGCGGGGTTCGAGGGCGGACGGCGGCCGAAGGTCTCGCCGAGCGCGGTCCACCACGTCGAAGGGTCCGCCGTGACCTGGAGGTTCTCCGTGACCGTGAGGTCTTCGAAGAGTTCGCTGCTCTGGAAGGTGCGGGCGAGTCCTCGGCGGGCCCGTACATGGGGCGGCCGTCCGGTCAGGTCCTTGCCGTCCAGTTCCACCCTTCCCCGGGCGGTGACGAGGCCGGTGACCGCGTCCACGAAGGTGGTCTTGCCGGCCCCGTTGGGGCCGATGAGCCCCACGAGTTGGCCCTCGCCGACCTCCAGGGAGACATCGCTGAGCGCGTGGACGCCGCCGTAACTGACGCCCAACTGCTGGACAGAGAGCACGTTCACGATGCGACCTCCTTGGCGTCGGCAGCGGTACGGCCGAGGCGGATCTCCGGGGAGCCGACGGTGGATGCGCTGTCGCTCGGTGGTCCCGTCGTGGCCGCCGCGCGTTTCGCCCTCTTCGCCGTCCTCCGGCGGTGGGCGGCGCCCGCGATGCCGTCGGGGTTGGCGATCAGCGTCACGATCAGGGAGACGCCGCCGAAGAGCAGGGCCCAGGTCCCCTTGATCCCGAACCACTTGTCCAGTGCGTGGGGCAGCAGCGCCTCGGTGGACATCAGCCCCGCGATCACGGCTCCGGACACCATGGTGATGCCGCCGATGTAGGCGAATCCGATCAGGCCGAGGGCGGCCAGAGCGGTGAAGCGGGCGGCGCTGATCGAGCCGAAGTTGTAGCCGTAGAGGGTGCCGGCGGCGCTGGCGATGAAGGAACTGATCGCGAATGCGGCAATCTTCACGGCCCGCACGTCGACACCGGCTGCCGCGGCGGCGCGCTCGTTGGAGCGGACGGCGAGCATGCGCCGGCCGAGTCCGGTGCGCCTGAGATGGGCGACGTACAGTCCGAGGGCGACGGTGACGGCCAGGACGAGGAAGCCGAACATGGGGCTGGGTTCGTTGCCGTCCAGGCCGCGGAAGTCCGCCTTCGGTCCGAGGTCGGTCCCGAACAGGCGCGGCGGGGGTACGGACACTCCGGCCGTCCCGCCGAACCAGGTGTTGTTGAACAGCGCCTGCTCCATGGCCAGGGCCGCGGCCAGGGTGACGACGGCCAGGCTCACACCCCGCACCCGCAGGGCGGAGACGCCCGCGGCCACTCCGAGCAGGGTGGCCAGCACCATCGCGCCGAGGGCGGAGAACGGGAACGGGATCCCCCACCCGACCGAGAGGTGGGAGAGGACGAAGCCCGCGGTTCCGGAGATCGCGAGCTGCATCACGGAGATCTGTCCGACGTAGCCGGTGATGACGACGTACGACAGGACGATGACCATGCCGATCATCGAGTTCGTGAGTGCCTGGCGGAAGTCGAACGGGAGCACGATCAGTGCGGCGACGGCGACCGCGGTGGCCATCAGGGCGGGACGTAGCAGCCGCTCGGGCAGCGGCACCGCGGGCAGTCGCTGTTCGACGAGTTCACCGCGGCGCGGCAGACCGGCACCCCGCACATACAGGGCGACGACCATCAGGGCGAAGACGAGGAGCTGCTGGAGGCCGGGCATGGCGTTGCCGCTGTCGGTCGGGAACCAGCTCTGCGTGGACAGGTAGTACACGATCGACTGGAGCACTCCGATGAGGATGCCCGCGGTGCAGGCGATCCACAGCGAGGTGAACCCGGCGAAGAGGGCGGCGGCCAGGGCCGGGACCACCTGCAGGGGGAGCGTCATGGAGTCGACCTGGACGATGGGCGCGGCCAGGACACCGAGCAGTCCGGCGATCAGGGCGGCCAGGAGTGTGTTGGCCATCGAGACGCTGTTGGGTGACAGACCCGCCAGAAGTGCGGCCTGTTCGTTCTCCGCGGCCGCGCGAGTGGCCAGGCCGAAGCGGCTCCACCGGTACAGGGCCCCGAGAACCAGGGCGATCACGACGACCAGTCCGGCCAGGCCGAAGCGGTCGGAAGGTGTGGTGATGCCCAGCATGGTGACGGTGCCGGCCGGAAGAATGCTCGGTGCCTGCTGCGGCTGAACCCCGAAGACCAGGAGCACGGTGGCCTGCAGGGTGAGCAGGATGCCGAGGGAGGCCGCGAGTTTGGCCAGGGGCGAGACAGTTCTCAGCGGCTTGAAGACCGCCACCTCCGTGAGCACTCCGACGGCGAGCGCGACCGCGAGGGCCCCGACGAGAGCGGGCCCGACGGGCAGCGTGAACCCGAAGAAACCGGTGGTCAGGGCCCAGAAGGCATAGGCCGAGGCCATGGCGACGGCGCCGGTGGACAGGTTGATGATGCCCGAGCCCCGGTAGGTGACCACGACGCCGAGCGCGATGCCGGCGATCAGTGCCCCCTGGCCGAGGCCGAGCACGGCGAAGAGCAGGATCTGTTCCAATTTCATGACTCCTGTCATGAGTCCGCGAGTCCGTGAGTCCGCGCTGCCGAGGCTGCGTCCCGCGAGGGCGTGCGGCCTCAGCAGCGGCGGGGGCGGAGGCGGGCGGGGCTCACTGGGGTGGGCGGATCCAGTCGGTCAGGGGCTTGAACTGGCCCTTGCCCTCGTACTTGTAGAACCTCGCCTGGTCGTTGCAGACGGCGGGGGCGTCCGCGTACTTGCCGCACGTGACCTCGGCGGCGCCCATGATGACCGGCCCGGGGAACTTCTTGAGCTGCTCGGTCACGGACGCGGGGGTGATCTTGTCCGGGCCGATGGCGTTGAGCACCTTCGCGTACGTCAGGATCGTGCTCCAGCCCAGCGGCGCGAACACCTTGGACTGGTCGTCCTTGCCCAGCCCGGCCTCTGCCGAGGCCTTCAGGAACGCCTTGGAGTCGGCGGCCGAGGGGTCCATCGGCAGCGTCTGGGCGACGCCGTACGTCCAGGTGGGCAGGTCCCCTCCGAGACCCTGGGCGACATCGGGGGACATGCACAGCGGTGTGGAGACCACCGGCTTGGTGACATTGAGCTGCTTCAGTGCCTTGGCGATCCCGACGCATCCGCCACCGATGGAGATGGGCACCACGACATCCGCGGTGTTCGCCCCGGCCGCGGTGACCGGGCCGATCAGGTCGGTGGACTGCGCGTCGAATCCGACGGACTTCACCTTCAGGCCGGCGGCTTCCAGGCCCTTCACAGCAGCCCCGGAGGCGATCTTGTCGCCGGGAGTGTTCGTGTGGATCACCGCCGCGGTCTTCGCCTTCAGCACGTCACGGGCGTACGTGCCCCAGGTGCCGAAGATGTGCGGCAGGTCGCCGAACGTGCTGAAGGTGTTCTTCGCGGTGGGCATGGTCGGGCCCGTCGCCACTCCGACCAGCACGGGCTTCTTGCCCGCGATCACGGAGTTGAAGGAGGCGTCACCGAGGTAGAGATTGCCGACGCCGATGGCGGAGACCTCCTTGTCGCCCAGCAGTTGCTGGCCGCACTTCTGTCCCTCCTCCTCGGCGGACACCACCGTGCAGACGTTCAGCTTCAGCGGGTGCCCGCCGATGCCGCCCAGCCTGTCGTTGACGTACTTCACCGCGGCACGGGCACCGAGGGTGGCTTCGGGGTTGCCGCCGGGGCCGCCTTCGACGTTCACCCAGCCCAGGGTGACCGCGTCGAGGCCGGCGTCGGCCTTGCCCGCCTTTCCGCCGACGTAGCCGAGGTAGTCGGTCACGACGTCACTCGCCGAGCGGGAGTCCGAAGTCGCGGAGGAGCCACCCCCGGAGGCGCCGGACGACGAGGGTGCGTTGGTGCCCGATCCGCCGCATGCGGCGACGCCCAGCAGGGGCGCCATGGCGGCGGAGACGAGGCCGAGTCTGAGGGGGCGTGAGATTGCGGGCATGCGGGATCCTCCAGGATCGGAAAACGGCAGGGCGGTGCCCGGCACGGCATGCGGGGAGATCGCGGAAGGCAGCAGAGGGGCAGGAGGGCGCACCGGGATGACCGGTGCCTCGGTCCAGCCCGAGGAACTTCGAAAGACCAGGTGATCGGTGCTTTCGAGTTTCGTAACTTTCTTACGGATCGGGAATCTAGGTGTACGCTGGCGCCCTGTCAACGCCCCCGTTCACACCGAATTAACGATCATGCAATGGGAGGGGAAGGACATGACGGAGCACGCCGTGAGACGCAGGCTCCCTCGGCGCTCACCCGAAGAGACCCGGGCCCTCATGCTGGAAGCGGCAACCCAGCTCGTCTGCGCCGGCACCTCCGACACGAGCGAGGCTGCCGTCTCCGCAGCCCTTGCTCATATCCGCGTCAAGCGGGTCACCGAGGAAGCCACCCGCATCATGCGGGAGAGACTGGGCGACGACACCGCACCGGCGATCACGACCGGATCCATCTACCAGATCTGGCCCGCCCAGGCCGACTTCCAGGCAGATCTCCTCTTCCACCTCACCAGCCGACAGGCCGAACTGGTCCCGGGGCTGCCGGAGAGCATCCGCCGTTTCAAGGAGGCGGTCGACACCGGCAAGACCTGGCAGGAGGCTCTCAACGACGTCCTGACGGACAATCACGAGAACCACCGAGTGGACCCGATCTACCGCGTGCTGCTCGGCTTCTACGCCAGCGCCGCCAACCCACGCGTCCGCGACGCCCTGGGGCACTACGGCGAGTCGTTCACCGAGGTCGCCTGCGAGGCGTACCAGGCGCTGCTGGACGCCTACGGGCTGCGCATGCGCGCGCCCTACAAGATCGAACACCTCGCCACCACCATCGCCGCCCTGCTCGACGGCTTCCACATGCGCTGGATCGCCGGACATCCCAACCTGGAGGACCCGGAAGGACGGGACCGCTGGTCCCTCGCCACCCGGGCCGCGGTGATGGTGTTCGACCAGTTCACCGAACCGGCGTAGGTGGGTGCGCACGTCCATGCGTCGATGAGCGCGCCGAAGGCCGCCGGATCGCGGACGGAGCGCGTCACCAACAACTCAAAGCAAGATCTCCGCAGCCCCCGGAACTCAACACCGTTGCGTTCCGCCAGGCCGTGATCCTGGTCGTGCTCGGTTGAGCCGATCGGCACGCTGCGACCCAGGTCCATGCGCAGTCCGGTGGACAGGATCGCCTCTTGATGTCAGGGATGATGCTCCACCCCGATACCTGGGAAGGAGCATCATCGCGTCGGTAAGGGACTCCGCTCTGCGAGGGTTCTATCCCCTTGGCTGAACTGGGCGGACGCGGCTGCTGCTGTGGTATGCGTCCAACTCATTGGCTCCCAGGGGCCATTGAGGGGCCACAAGGACAGGAACGGACCGACAAGCACTGCACAGGGCTGACACTGATCAGCACGTCTGACCTGCAAGAACGGCGTGAATCGGCAATGATCGGCAAGGGCCGCCAAGATCCTCAAAGGACTCATCATCCGTCGGCCGTGGGTTCGAGTCCCACCCGCCCCACCATGCACACCTGTGACCTGCGGAAACGTCTCAGCGGGGGTGCGGATGCAAGACTTTGGGTCACGGGGTTGGATCCGCCGCTCGTGAGTTCAACTCCGGTACTGTCGGCGTTAGTTCGAGTCACTCTGACCTGCACGGATGTCTTGGTTCGGGGTGGGGCAGGGCTCCGCAGGTGGCGTGTGGGAGGACATGGCGCCGGATTCGGAACGCTGGCAGGACGCGAGGAATCGGAAGTGCTGTCCGGCGATCTTCGAGTGCGCCGCTTTCATCGGATGTACTTCGCCGGCTTGGTGGCGGCGTTGAGCAGGTACTCCAGGGGACCGCGGCGGAAGAAGCGGGACCAGACGGCGGCGAACACGATCGCCCCGAGGACGAACAGGAGCAGCGGTACCCAGGACTGCTGGGTGCTGGTCCCGCTGGGCACGGACAGCGCGGACTGTACGAGGAAGTGGCCGACGTAGGCGGTCAGGGACATGGTGCCCACGGCGATGACCGGTTTGGCCAGGCGGCGCAGTCGCGGCAGGCGTTCCATCGCCACCGTCGCGCCCACGATCACGAGGATCGCGACTCCGACGCTGCCGACGATGTCGAACGTGGTGCCGCTGTGCGGCCCGGCCGTCAGCAGCAACGAGGCCGGCTGATCGGACTCGAACGACCCGCCGTCGGGGAGCATCGATCCGGAGCTGCCGGACGACGGCCCGTCCTCCGCGAGGCTCCTCAACGCGCCCGGGCCGGCGAGCAGCAAGGACATGCCGTACGCGGTCACGGTGAGGGCGGCACCGAGCGCGGCCAGGCGCCGCTGGACAGTGCCGGAGGACAGGTCGAGGCGGCCCAGTGCCATACCGGCGATCACGAACGGCATCCACGTGATCGCCGGGTAGAAGCCCGTGAGCAGCAGATCGAGCACGCCCACCTCGCTGAGCCGGTGGAACGGGTCGTGGGCGTTGATGCTCTGTTGGATCGGCTGGGTCAGCAGCGAGTTGAGGGCGAAGGCCAGCTGGGGTGTGACGACGGCGAGGGCGGCCGCGGTGGTCGCGAGCGTCCTGGCCCGCAGTCGTACCAGGGGCAGGGCGAGGAGGAAGTAGACCCCGTAGAAGCCGAGGATGATCACTCCGCCGTATTCCATCGCCATCGCGGTGCCCAGCGCCAGCAGCATCAGGGCGCGGATCGCGATCCGGGCCTTCGCCTGACGGCCCGCCAGGCCGGTCTTCGGCTCCCCGCGGCCTGCGATCAGCATCAGCGAGAAACCGGCGAGGGTGGCGAACAGGACCGACGAGTGCCCCTCCGCCAGGTACCGGACCCAGCTGCCGACGCCGTCCGTGGCCGACAGCGGGGGACCGATGTGCACGACGTACATCCCGAACACCGCCAACGCACGGGCCAGGTCCACCCCGACGAGGCGTCCCATCGAGGGACCCGGCGAGGCCGGCACGGCGGACTCGGTGGAGGTTCGGGGCTGGGGAGGCGAGCTCTCCTGCGGCGCTGACATCTCCCGCGGCGGTTGTGTCTGTGTCATAGGGAGAATCTCGCGTGGACGTCAGGGGGCGGACCATCCGGCAGGCTTCGGTGACGGCCCCGCCGATCGGCGGGTACCGCCCTGCCGACCGGCGGAGTCCCGTCCCGACCGGTCCGGGGCGACCGGACGGCTGTCTTCTCCAGCCACTTGACGGGGGTGGCCCCGACGGTCGCCGGATGGGCGCGAGTCGGCCGGGTTTCCAGGCTGGAGGCATGACACACCGTGTGCGACACAAGGAGACCGACACTTCCCTCCGGTCATCGGCCGACGTGCCGGGCCGTGACGCCGTCCCTGGCAGGGGCGAGTTTCTGGAATTCCTCGGTCTGACGCTGGCGGCGGGCGCCTTCGTCCTGTGCGTCGTCTCGCCTGAGCTTCCCGAAGCGTTGGTGCACAGCCTCGCCACGAGCACAGCTGGACTCGTCCCCTGACGCGACAGATGCTCACGCGCTGGTGCGCCGGACCGCAGTGCGGTGCCCGGCAGACTTCGTGAAGAAAGGAATGTCGTGAACACCGCATCCGCCCCGACGACGGATGAGACGTCCCTGTCCGCCCGAGAGACGGTCAGGGCACTGTACGCCTATGTCCGGCCGCACCGGTGGGCCGTCGTCCTCGGCCTGCTGTGCGCTCTGGTCGGGGCGGCCGGGGGACTGCACCCCGCGCGGTGACCTGTTCGGCGGCGTGTACGGGCTCCTGGGTTGTCGAGGTCGGCCGTTGCCGCGCTGACGCAGTTCGGCGAGCCCGCGGGCACCGGCGTCCGCCGAGGCATGTGACTTGCACGGTCCACGGAACTCGAGGGGGTCTCGTGAGCCGACGCCGCCCGACGGGACGGCATGAGGTCGGGATCGGTCAGTCCGTACTGAGCGGGATCCGTAGCCGCACTCGGTAGCCGCCCTCCGCGGTCAGGCCCGCCTCCAGGGTGCCGTGCAGAATGTCGGCCCGTTCCCGCAGACCGGCCAAGCCCTGCTGCGAACCGGGCAGGGACAGGGAAGGGCGGGTCGGCGGTGAGTTGGTGACGGTCACTCCGACGTCGTCGCCTTCCTGCCACAGCTCGACGTGTGCCCTGGCGCCGGGGGCGTGCTTGCGGACGTTGGTCAACGCCTCCTGGACCGTACGGTAGAGGGCCCGTTGGGCGGGGGTGCCGACGGCGGACGGAAGCTCACCCGACAACTCCGCGTGAGTCCCGCTTGATTCCACCAATTTGTGCAGGTCGACCAGGGTGGGCTGAGGCGTCAGCTCCGTGGCGTGGCCGCCGGAGGCGCGCAGCAGCGTGACCATGGTGCGCAGTTCGTCGAGCGTGGTGACGCTCAGCGAACGGATCGTGCGGGCGGCCTCCTTGGCGTCCGCGTCCTTGGTGGCGACCTGCAGGGCTCCGGCCCGTACGGCGATCAGGCTGACCTGGTGGGAGACCACGTCGTGCATCTCGCGGGCCAGCTGGGTGCGTTCGCGGGCGAGCACGGCCTGCGCGTGCAGGGCCCGCTCGTGCTCCCTGGCCTCCTCGATCTCGGCCAGCCGCCGCGCCAGGTCCCGTTGCGCCTGGAAAAGCTGGCCGAAGAGGACCGGGGCCGCGGCGGTCGCCAGGCCGTACACGAAGAAGACCAGTGTCATGGTCCGGTCGACCTCGGCCAGGGGCCACGGAGTACTGCTCGCGACGGCGGACAGGGCGACGCACCCCGCGAGGAGAAGGCGGTTGCGGGAGCGTTCGGCCAGGGTGAACAGCGCCACGAGCACGACGACGGCGACATCCTGCATCAGCGCGATGGGCAGGGTGAGCAGGAAGACCCCGAGCGGGAACCTGCGCCGGAAGAACAACGCGGCGCAGCCGACCGCGGCCAGCGCGACGCCGAGGCGCGTGTGGTCCCACATGTTCAGCCATACGTCCACGGCCGCCACCGCCACCAGGACGATGTCGACGACCGGCGCGGGCACACGCTGCCACAAGGCGCGTGCACGGCTCATCGTCCGGCCTCCGACTGCGGGCGCTCGTCGAGCAGCCCGGCCCGCTGCGCCAGTAGTGCGGCCTGCACCCGGCTGGTCACCCGCAGCTTGGTGAGGATCGCGCTGACGTGGTCCTTGACCGTGCCGGCACCCAGGTGGATGCGGAGCCCGATGTCGGCGTTCGACAGGCCCTCCGCCACCAGGACGAGGACGTCACGCTCGCGGGCGGTCAGCAGCCGGACGCGGGCCGCCTCCCCGTCGACTGCCGCCCCGCTGCCGGGGTGGCTGCGCAGCAGCGTCCGCGAGGCCTTGGGGGACAGCACCACACCGCCCGCGGCCAGGGTGCGCACCAGGTGGGCGAGCTGCTCCGGCTCGGTGTCCTTGAGCAGGAAACCGGCCGCGCCGCAGTGCAGCGCGGTCAGGATGTACTCGTCGGCGTCGAACGTCGTCAGCATCGCCACCACCGGCGGATCCGCCATCGCGCGCAGCTCGCGCAGGACGGTCAGCCCGTCGACGTCCGGCATCCGGATGTCGAGCAGCACCACGTCCGGCCGATCCCGGCGGACGGTCTCCACGGCCTCGCCCCCGCTCGCCGTCGCGACGACCTCGATGTCCTCGGACGCGCCGAGAATGAGTTCGAAGCCCGAGCGGACCAGTGCCTCGTCGTCCACCACCACTACCCGGATCACGTGCGCTCCGCCTCACCTTCATCCATGCCGTCCAACCCATGCCGCCTCGACCCTAAAGCCCGACAGAGCTCCCGCGGTCCGACGAGCGGCAGCTCCAGCCACACGGCGGGGTAGCAGCCACCGGTCGGCAGGGACACCGCAGCCTTGTGCTGGGTACTCCATGACCGGCCCGGTCTCCAGCTTGAGCGGCATGGCACATCACGCGGACTCCCCGTCCCTGCACGCGAGCGCGGTGGGCCCTCGACGGACGCGCCAGGCATGGGCCGACTGATCGGGTTGGACCTGGCCCGCGGCCTGGCCGTCTTCGGCATGTACGCGGTCCATGTGGGCCGCCCTGTTCGCCGTCCTGGCCGGCGTCGCCGTCGCCCTCATCACCGGGCGCCGCACGCCGAAGACCGGCCTGGCCGGCCGCCAGGCCGTCGCCAAGGTCGTCATCAGGGCCGGGATCCTGCTGGCCCTCGGCACCGTCCTGACCATGACCGGCACCCCGGTCGTCCCGATCCTCGCCTTCTACGGACTGTTCTTCCTGCTCGTGCTGCCGCTGTACCGGCTGGGCGCGGGGCCGATGGTGCTCACTGCCGCAGGTTGGGCCCTGGTCGGCCCGCAACTGCTGTACGTGCTGAAGCCGGTGGTCGGCGACCGCGCGTTCCCCACCGCCGGCCAGGCCGACGGCATCATCTCGATGCTCTTCACCGGCGGCTATCCGGTCCTGACCTGGGTCCCGTTCGTCATCGCCGGTATGGCCGTCGCCCGCCTCGACCTGGCCGCCACCGCCGTCCGGACACACCTCGCCCTCACCGGCGCCGCCCTTGCCATGACCGGGTACGGCGGCTCCTGGCTGGCGCTGCGTCTCGTGCCCGGTGCCGCCGAAGCCGTACGGGACGCCGCAGGGGGACCGGGCATGTCGTCCATGCCGTCCGCATCGCCCGGCAGCGCCGGCATCTTCGGCGACACCCCCGCCGGGATGCTGGTCGCCTCCCCGCACAGCGAAGCGACCCTGTCCATCGTGGGCAACACCGGCGTGGCGATCCTGGTGATCACCGCGTGCCTGGCTGCCATGGACGCCTTCCCCCGGCTGCGCCGCTCGGCCAAGCCCGTCATCGCGGTCGGCTCGATGTCACTGACGGCGTACGTCTACCACATCGCCGCCATCCCGCTCCTGGACACCGAGGAAACGGCCGGCCAGCCCCTGTACGTCCTGCTCGGCTTCATCGCGTCCGTCACCGTCCTTGCCACCCTCTGGTCCCGCTTCTTCCAACGGGGGCCGCTCGAATGGCTGATGGGCAGGGCGACCGGGATCGCCCGGCGCATTCGATGAGAGCGAAGTGAACGCGGCGCTTCAGCGCCCCCCGGCGACCGCCGCGCTGTCGCGCAGGAAGCCCGCGAAGGCCTCGGCCGCCGGGGTCAGGGCGTGGTCGCTCATGCGGACCAGGAGGATGCGGCGCACCGGGGCGGGGGGCAGGAGCGGCAGGACGCTGACGCCTCCTCGGATGCCCTCCAGGGCCAGGGTGGGGGCGAGGGCGACGCCGATGCCGGCGGCGACCATGGCCTGGGCCTCCTGGTAGTCGTGGGCCTCATAGGCGATCTGCGGTTCGAAACCGGCCGTGCGGCAGCTGCGGGCGAGGGCCTCGGCCACCGGATGGTGGTCGGCACGGGTGATCCAGGCGTCGTCGGTGAAGTCGGCGAGGGCGGCCGAAGCGCGGCCGGCGAGGGGGTGGTCCTTGCCGACGAGGAGGGCCGGCGGGTCGTCGACGAGCGGGGTGACGACGATGTCCGCGCGGTCGATGCGGTTCCAGTCGTAATCCCACATCAGGGACATCTCGACCTCGCGGTTCTCCAGCATCGCCCACAGTCCCGCGATACGGGCGCTGCGCACCGTCAGCCGTACGTCGGGGTGCGTCTCGCGGAAGGCGATCACGGCTCGCGGGAGGAGGGAGGCGCCGACGGTGGGGAAGGTTCCGACCCGGAGCGTGCCCGCTCGCAGTCCCGCGAAGTCGGCGAGTTCGTTCTCGGCGGCCGTCAGCTCGCGCTCGATCCGCTCTCCCCGTTCGGCCAGCGCGCGCCCCGCGTCGGTGAGGGTGACGCCCCGCGCGTGACGCTCCAGGAGCGGCTGCCCGGCCTCTGCCTCCAGACGGCTGACCTGCTGCGACACCGCTGACGGCGTGTAGTTGAGGGCTCGTGCGGTCGCCGTGACCGAGCCCCGACGGGCGACCTCGGTGAAGAGCAGGATGCGCCGGACGTCGAGCATCTCGCCACCTCCAGCGTTCACTTCAACTTAATACCCGTGCAGATTTCCGAGATTGTACTTCACGCTGCCCGCGCCCACTGTGGATCGCACCACGCACGGAAGTGCCGTCGGGTTTTCCACGAGGAGTCTGTTGTGTTGCGTCTGCAGGGCGAGATGATCCGCGGAGGTACCAGCAAGTGCTGGATCTTCGACCACCACGACGTGGTGGCGACCGGCGTGGACGCCGACACCCTGCTGCTCGCCGCCTACAACGCCGCCGACCCCCGCCAGATCGACGGCGTCGGCGGTGCCTCCTCCACCACCTCCAAGGCGGCGATCGTCCGGACCTCGACGCAGCCGGACGTCGACGTCGAGTACGCCTTCGCGCAGGTCGGCATCGGCGACGAGCAGGTGGAGTGGACCAGCAACTGCGGTAACTGCGCCACCGCCGTCGCCCTGTACGCCGTCCACAACGGCCTGGTGCCGGTCGCGTCGGACTCGACCACGGTGCGGATGCTCAACGTCAACACCGGAGCCCGGCTCAGCGGCACCATCCCCACCCCGGGGCGGGCCGCCCCCGACGCGGGGACGGCCCGGGTGCCGGGCACCGCCGCGCTCGGCGTGCCGGTGCTCCTCGGCTTCGAGGACCCCGCGGGTACCTCGACCGGCCGGGTCCTGCCGACCGGCCACGCCTTGGACACGCTGACCGGGCCCACCGGCGCCGTCGAGGCGTCGCTGGTCGACGCCGGCGCCCCGGCGGCCCTGTTCGAGGCCAAGGCGTTCGGACTGGACGGCACCGAGTCCCTCGCCGACTTCGCCACGGCGCTGCCCGCCCTCACCGTGCTGCGCCGGCAGGCCGCCCTGGCCATGGGGCTGGTCAAGCAGACCGACCCCGTCAGCCACGCCGTCCCGAAGGTCGGAGTGGTCGCCCGCCCTGTCGCCTACCGCACCACCGATGGCACCCTCGTCCCACAGGACGAGTACGACCTGGCCGTCCGCATGGTCTCCATGCACGCACCCCACCCGGCGATCGGTCTCACCTCGGCCGTCGCCCTGGCCACCGCGGTCGCCATACCCGGCACCCTCGCCCACCGCGTCGCCCGGCAGACCGCCGACGGGACGCTGCGCCTGGGCACCCCGGCCGGTGTCATCACCGCCCGAGCCGTCCCCGCAGCGGAGGGAGCGTCCCCCACGGTGCTGCTGCACCGCGCCGCCCGCCGCATCGCCCGAGCCGAACTCCTCGTTCCCGTCCTGGAAGGACGCCCCGCATGAGCCGCAACGACGCTGCCCCGGGTACCGTCAACGCTCCCCCGAGCCGCATCCGCAGGATGCTGTCCCTGCTCTACGTCCAGTGCCTGATCGGCGTCCTGGCCGGGGCCGCCGTCGGCTGGCTGTGGCCGTCGTTCGGAGCTGAGCTCAAGCCCCTGGGCGACGGGTTCATCGCGCTGGTCCGCATGATGATCGCGCCCGTCGTCTTCTGTACCGTCGTCCACGGCATCGCCTCCATGGGCAACGCGCGCGCCGTCGGCCGGGTCAGTCTCAAGGCGCTGATCTACTTCGAGGTCCTGACGACCGTCGCCATGGTGATCGGGCTGGTCGTGGTGAACGTCGTCCAGCCCGGCAGCGGGCTGCACGTCGACCCCTCGACCCTGTCGACCAAGGGGCTGCCGCCGGAGGCGACCGCGAGCCACGAGAGCCTCTCCGCCTTCCTGCTCGCCATGATCCCGGACACCCTGCTCAGCGCGCTGACCGGTCACGAGATCCTGCCCGTGCTGCTGATCTCGGTGCTGTTCGGCTTCGGCCTGAACGCCGCCGGCGAGGCGGGTGCGGGGATCACGCGGGGCGTCGAGAAGCTCTCCAGGGTCCTGTTCACGCTCATCCGCTGGATCATGCGGCTGGCCCCGGTCGGCGCCTTCGGCTCCATGGCCTTCACCATCGGCAACTACGGCCTGGACACCCTGCGCCACCTCTTCCTGCTGGTCGGCTCCTTCTGGCTCACCGCCCTGTTCTTCGTCCTGGTCGTGCTCGGCACCGTCATGCGCGTCAACGGCCTGCGCCTGCTGCCCTTCCTCCGCTACATCAAGGAGGAGCTGCTGATCGTCCTGGGCACCTCGTCCTCCGAGCCGGTGCTGCCGCGGATGATGGCCAAGCTCCAGCACGCGGGCGCCTCGAAGCCGGTCGTCGGGATCACACTGCCCGCCGGGTACTCCTTCAACCTCGACGGCACCGCCATCTACCTGACCATGGGCTCGGTCTTCCTCGCCCAGGCCCTCGGCATCGACCTCAGCCTCACCCAGCAGCTGTCCATGCTCGCCGTCATGCTGCTCACCTCCAAAGGCGCGGCCGGTGTCACCGGCTCCGGCTTCATCGCCCTGGCAGCCACCCTCAGCGCCGTTCCTCACGTGCCCGTCGCCGCCCTCGCGCTGATCTTCGGCATCGACCGCTTCATGTCCGAGGCCCGCGCCCTGACCAGCGTGGTCGGAAACGGCGTCGCAACGCTCGCCGTGGCCAAGTGGGAGGGACAGCTGGACGAGGAGCGCGCCAGGGCCGTTCTCCGCGGCGACCTCCCGTTCACCGCCGGGCCCGAGGGTGACCACACCCCCGAGCCGCAGGCAGAACCGACGCCCGACGCGAAACCCGAGCCGGTCGAGGAGGCCGACCCCAAGGCGGCGGCCGGGGCGGACCGCGAGCCGGTGCCCGCCGTCGGCTGACACACCTCTCACCGCCGGTCCGGAGCGCGGGCTCCGGACCGGCCCCTTCTCGTGCTCGGGAACACCCCCACTCATGGCGGACATCGCGGCGGCGGCAACGCTCCTCCTCGCGCTCTCGGCATTCCTGGCCGACCGACAGCGCGGCATCTGGATCATCGACGCTGTGCCTGCGAACAACCTGGTGGCCCAAGAACCCTCCGAACAGCCACAGAACGCCCATTGAGCCCGCACGGGGCGGCCACCGTCATACTCCCGCTCGGCAGGCCGGCTACTTGAGGCGCAGCTTGGGTGAGGCGTAATCGAAGGGCAGGACGTTCAGTTGGTGATTCTCGGGGCTTGGAGGGGGGCGTTCAGGCGTGGTCCGCGCAGCAGGGCGTGGGGTTGGGTACCTCGAAGGGTGCCAGGGTGCCGCCGACGGCGGGTACCAGGGCGAGGGTCAGGTGTCCGTCGCGCCATTCGGGTCGTACGTGGTCATGGGTGAGCACGGCGGTAGCGGTGTCGGGGGCGGGGCTTGTCGGCGGCATGCCCACCACGGTGACCCGGTCGATCGCGGTCCGGGCGAGCAGGTCGGCGACGGTGACCGTGCCGGTGAGGCGTTCGACCGCCGGATAGACCACGGCTCGGCCGCCACGTCGTCGAGCGTGTTCGTCGGCGGCCAGGGCGGCCGTGCGGGCGGCCTGGGCCGGGCCGTGCTCGCGGCCGCCCAGGGCCGCGCCGGCATCCGGATCCAGCACGTCGATCAGACGCTCCCACGCCGCCTCGGCCGCCTGGACGTCGGGCAGGGCGAAGGAGACGGCCACGCCCCGGCGTTCGTCGGTGCGGATCAGGTGGGTGCAAGCGAACGTGCCCGGCGGAAGGGCGAGTTGGTCCATCAGGTGGTGGATCAGATGGTCGGCCTGGCGCAGGTTCGCCGTCCCGGCGTCCACCCCGATGACGGAGTGGACGCCGGGCGCGTAGTGCGGTGTGGTCATGCGGGCAGGACCCACATCGGGTTGGAGTAGAACCACAGGTCCTTCCACGGGTCGGCGTCGCCGAGGACATCCATGGCCGGTCCTGCCGGGTCGACGGAGGCGCCGTTGATGCCGACGGCGCTGCGGTTGCCGTCGGTGCCACGAAGGCGTACGTACACCGGCTTGTCCAGCCGACCGAGGGAGTACGTCAGGCGCACCGAACCGGTGGACTTGTTCACCTCGAAGGACTTGACCACCTTGGTGGTCGGCGTGGCGAAGGTGTCCTTGTCGGAGACCGTGCCGGTGACGTCGCCCTGGATGACGTCGACGCGCGCCAACTGGGGCACGAACTGCGACCAGTTGGGTCCGTTGGCCAGGCTGATCTCGACGACGAGGTCGACCTGGCTGCCGCGGCGCACCTGCAGCACGCCGCCGAGGGTGACCGCGCGGCTGCCGGAGCGAAGCTGGGCGCCCAGGCCGCTGATGAGCCCGCCGTGGTCGACCCAGACGCGTCCGGCCCGGATGCCGTCCATGACCGCCTTGTACGAGAAGGAGGCCGCCCCGACGTGGGTGCGGGAGTACTGGCCGGGCCAGAAGTCGGTGTCGGAGAGGTTCAGGCCGCCGCCGTAGACCGGGTCGTTGTACTTGCCGTTGGCGTTGAAGTCGCCGCCCGGGCCACGTACGGCGCTGTCGGCGTAGACGTTGTGGGAGTCGGAGTTGGCCGTGATCCACCACGGCTTGCCCTCGGCCAGCAGGCTGTCCCACAGACCGCCGACGGTCGCCGTCATCCAGTCGAAGCCACCCCAGGTGCGGTAGCTCTCCAGCGGGTAGCCGGCGAACGAGTCGGCGCTGGGGCTGTTGTCGTAGATGCCGCGTGCCGAGCCCGGTCCGTTGGGCTTGGGCAGGCCGCCCGCCTGGTGGCCGGGCGCGCCCTCCATGCCGACCGCGATGGTGGGCTGCGCGTCGCGCCAGGCGCGGATCTCGTGCGGGGAGTCGATGCCCTTGCGCGCCGGGTGGTTGGCCAGGAACAGCGCGTCCTTGACCTTGCGGCGCTGCACCTGCTCGGCAAGGAAATTGACGCCCGCGATCGCCAGCGCCTCGTTCGCGGGCGTGCTCGCGGTGGCCTTCTTGACCGCGCCGTCGAAGGAGTTCTCGAACTCCTTCAGCACCGCGACCTCGTTCTTGCCCGGGTGGACGAAGACGGTGCCGTGCTCGGCGGCCGGGATGTTCCACTCCAGACCCTGGAAGACCAGCGTGTCGTCGATCTGGTCACGCGCGGCGACGATGTCCGGGTTGACCTTCTCCACACCGATCTTGGCGTGCGTCTCGCTGCCGTGGTCGGTGATGACCATCCAGTCCAGGCCGTGTGCGTTGGCCTGGCGGACGTGGTCGATGACCCGGTACTTGGCATCCGAGCTGTACTGGGTGTGGATGTGGTGGTCACCGGCCAGCCACAGGTACCCGCCGGAACGCCTGCCCGTGGTGGCGGCCGACGCGGGCACCGTCGCGGCGGCCTCGCCGGCCCCGGCCAGGACGCTGCCCGCCGCAAGCCCCGCACCGAGCAGGCCGGTGCGCCGCAGCATGGAGCGCCTCGAGAGCTGGCTGGGGGTCAGTTCCTCGTCCGGAACGTTCATGTCCAGGGCGGGCGGCAGGGACGTGGAGTCGCCGTTGACGTGGTGATGGTGGTGGTGACCGTGGTCGTGTCTGTGGCCGTGGCTCATGCTCAACTCCCGCTGGCAGCAGGCGTACACGCTTGGGACGTGCAGATTCTGAGAAGGGCGCATGAACAGCGGGGGTCTTGGTGATGGTGAGGCAAAGAAATGCTCATGTGCACCAAACGCGCCAACAGCCGCTGCCGATCGCACAGCGAAGGCGAGCATCTATGTGCCGATGGAGGTGCGGAAAGACCTTCACCGATCCGCGGCTCTGGCTCGCTCCAAAGCCCAGAAGAACAAAGCCGCAGGGTGACACGCCCGGGTCAGCTTTCCCGGCGAAGCTTCTCCAGGTCCAAGCGGAGGCTGAGCTGGCTTCCCAGCTCACGAAACCCCAGCGCCCGTGCGACGTTACGGGAGGCCATCAGGCGGGCACGCCACTGCGGCAGAAAGCCGTCGGCGAGTGCCTGCGCCACCGCCGCAGAAGCGACCTGCCGCGCCAGCCCGCGGCCTCTTTCCCCTGGTGCTGTGAGCACGCACAGGTGAGCGACTGCAGCGGGCCAGGCTTGAAACCCCGCCGCGGCCACCACGTCCGCGCCCTTGCGTACGACGAACGCAGCGGAGGTGATCTCGTCCATCCCGCTCTCACCTGCGTCCTCGGGAGGCACCGACTTCACCAATGTCTTCAGGTCCTGATGCCCGGGGGCGAGCCGTTCAACGGAAGGGCCGGCCGGCAGTGGGCGGAAGCCGTCACGGGAGACGTATCCCAAAACCGCCGGACCCAGCACCTCAGTCACAGGCAGTACGGCACGAACCGCTTCTGGAGACGTCAGCGAACTGGTCGGCATCCCGGCCAGGATCCGACGCAGAACCAGCGCAGCCCTATCGGTCGGTGCCGTGACGATCGCCGAGTCACCCAGCACCACAATCCCGGCCCACGACGGCGGAGCCATCCGCGAAGCGGGCGACGTGACCACGTTCAAGCCCCCCGCCAGGGGAAACGACAACGGCACAGCAGCCAGCATTTCCCATACGCCCTGGGCCTGCTTCGGTAACAGATCGACGGCCATCAGCCGATCCTGCCACCCCGAGATCACAGACAGCGAGGGCAGCCGGTGCGGGAGCGCAGGAGGCATGCCCCCCGTTGCCGGGGCTGCCAGGTCTTGGCCGGATCGAGGATGAGCGGGGCCCGGTGGCCGGGGATCAGAGTGCCAGGCGGCGGATCGCGACCACGGCCGCGTCGTCGTTGAGGTGTCCGTGGACGTGGGACAGCAGGTCGTCCTGGAGATGGCGCAGCAGTTCGTCGGGGTCCTCTTTGGTCCACTCGGGCGCCCGTTCAGCAAAGGGGTAGAAGACCCCGTCGGCATTGCGCGCTTCGATGACGCCGTCCGTATAGAGGAGCAGCAGGTCGCCGATCTCGAACGGGAAGGTCTGGACGTCGTAGGCGGCGATCCCGAAGACCCCGCCGAATCCGATCGGGAGGTGGCTCGCCTCGGCCAGGAGCGGGGTGATGTGACTCCCCCGCAGGAGCAGCGGCGGTGGGTGGCCGCAGCTGATGAGGTGGACGACCGGATCGTAGTCGGGGATGTCGAGCAGCAGGACGGTGGCGAAGTCCTCGTTGGTGTCCTGCTCCGCCTGCGGTCGCCACTGGCTGGTGTCCCAGCGGAACGCGCCGTCCAGGTGGACGGCGAGGCGGGGGAGGGTGGCCTGCCGATGGGCGGCAGCGCGGAACGCGCCGAGCAGCAGGGCGGCGTTGTTGATCGCGGCCAGGCCATTGCCGCGCACGTCGCCGATGAGGAGCCGGGTGCTGTGGTGGGCGGTCCGTGCGGCCGCGTACAGGTCTCCGCCCAGCTCGGCTTCCTCCTCGGCGGGGAGGTACAGACCGGCGATCCGCAGCGGGCCGGCGTGTGCGGGCAACGGCCGCAAGAGCACACTCTGCGCAGCCTCGGCCACCGACTGCACCTGGCGCAACTGGCGCTCACGCCGGTCTCGCACCACGCACACGGTGACACAGATGACGGAGACGACGATCAGAGCAGCGATCTGGGCCTGGATGTTGGCAGTGGGCAGGACCCCTCTGAGCACACCGATCAGCACCTGGGCCGCCACCGCGAGAAAGCCCATCAGCGCCGTCACGCGGGCCCCGGCGAACGCCACTGTGATCGCGGGTGCCGCCACCAGCAGCGGACCGAGGTGGATGTGCGGCGGAGACAGCACATCCACCACACAGACCGTGACGATCAGCGCCAGTGGGATCAGGATCAGGGCGGGTGCATGACCCGGCCGCCAGGAACCCCGGAGGTCCAGCCGTGGTCGAAGGGCCATGCCCCAAGCCTTCCATACGGGCACTCGTCGAACGCCTCACCGCCACGTACAGGGTGACCTCGCCGCCGCGATCGGGGCCGCTGGAGCTGTCGAGCACCGGCGTGGGACGAGGGCGTGCGCCTTCTGCCGTCCGGACACGGAACTGGGGATTCTTGAATGCCGCGGCGGGACGTCTCGCTCTGTGTGAGATGGGGCGACCGGTGTTCGCCGCGTCGTCAGTCGGAGGATTCGTTCAGCAGGGCCCTTGCCTTGCGCTCGACCAGCACAGGGACGAACTCGCGAACGGGCCGCTCACTGAAGGCGGCGTGTGCCCTGGCTACGGCCGTCTCGACCTCGTCGGAACTGTGGGTGGCGCTGAATGCGCTCTTCAGGCGCTCTACGACGCCACGGATTGCGTCTTCTTCGCGGGTCTTGTCCGCCATCGTGCCGCCTGCCAGAAAGGGGGCCTCTCAGCCTCCGCCGAGATTCTCGCGCGAAAGGACCGCGCGTTGGTGATCATTGCATTCCGTGTGCGGGGCGTCGCCGGGAACCGGCCGCGCGTGGTGTGCGTAAAGGGCGAGGCTGACCAGGGTCATGAGCAGCTCGACCTCCCCATTGCCGTCAAGGCGCAGCGTCACCCATGGCGAGTCGGGGACCAGACGCACGGCGGCTGACCCGGTGAGATGGGCTTGAAACCGCCGGATGGCCCGGGCCGTGAGGTGCAGGTCGACCGTGCTGTCGGAATGGAAGTGGACGATCTCGCTCTGAGGTGAGCGAAGCGCCCGGCCGGTGCCGCAGCTCGGCTCCGCCTCGGTGAGGTCGGGCCAAGTCGCCAGTTGGGTGAAAGCACGCGCGGCCAACGTCATGCGCCCATCATGGCCAGCTCACCTCACCGATACCAGAAGGTGAGGGATCCTTAACCGGGCCGCATACCGCGAACGGCCGGTGAGACACCGAGCCTGGTCGGAGACATCGAGCAAGTTCGCATCGTCCGGCAGCAGTTCAGGCCGTTACAGGAGGACGCGATCGTGACTTCTGGTCCAAGTAACGGGGAAAGCTTTCGTCGTGGTGGACAGAGTTTGACGTCACGAGTGGCGAGGCGGGGGACCGACGGATGTCAGGCAACGCGGTATTGCTGCTGTTGGCCGCCGCCTTCGGAGCGTGGGCGCTGGTGGAGGCGGTCTGGTACGCGACGAGGTTCACCTCGGACCCGGTGGCGCGCTCCGTCGGCTCCCGTATCGTGCGGGTCGACGTACCGCCGCCCGACACGGATCGAACGCACGGCCTGCCGGTGGCCGTGGCCTTCCAGGACCCGTCGACCGGGCAGGAGCTGACGCTGCGAACGGCCGACGGGAAGAACGGCGCACTGTTCGCCGCCTGGGAGGGCCGGCCGGTCTGGGTGCGTTTCCCGTCGGGAGAACCCTCCCGGTTCCGCGTGCAGAGCTCGCCGGTCAGCCGGGGGCAGGAGCTGGCCGGTGCGTTGTTGGCCGCGGTGCTCTGCGTGGCCGTCCTGCTCGTGCGTTTCACGACCGTCCAGCACCACAGTTACGGCTGGGCCCTGCTCGGGTTCGGCGATGGCCTGACCGTCCTCCTCGCATGCGCCTGCGTCGGCGCCGTCCGGCGGCGAAGGCGTCGCCAGGCTCTCCTCGACGATGCCCCGACCGTTCCCGCCGAGGTCGTCTCCCTCATGCGCGACGCCCATCACAACGAGGAGATCACCACATACACCTACACCGCCGTCGTCAGCTTCACCACGCACGAGGGCCTGACGGTCATCGGTATCGGCCCCGACGGCCTGACCCACCAGGACGACGTCCCCCTCGGGACCCGGCTGTCCGTCCGCTACAGCCCCAAGGACCCCGCGACCTTCACCTTCGTCCCACCCTACGATTCCGATCCTTACCGCACGGTGACCGCCTGGATCGTCGTGACGATCGTCTGGGGGGCGATCGTCACGCTGCCCGGCATTCACGCTCTCCTCTGAGCCAGGACACAGACGTAGGCCGTGCCCAGGAAGTCGTCCCTCCGGACCGGATCGTTCGGGTGTGGTTCCTTCTCGGACACCGTTCCGGGCGACTCTCCCGTGCGTAGTTCCGGGAGTCATCAGAGAAACCACGTAGTCGAACGCGTAGTTCACGCCGGGCGCCTGACCGGAATCTGGACGTATCAACCAGAGGCGGAACATGACCCTGTCGGGGCAGCGGTGGTATCAGGCGAGGGCGGCGACCAGCAGGGTGAAGGCGGCGATGATGACGGCGACGCGGACGTAGTGGTAGCGGTTCCAGCGGTGCAGCTGCTGCTTCCAGTCGGCGGGCCGGTTGTCGGGAGTCCAGGTGCTGTTTCGGTTGTTGATCGGGACGAGCAGCAGCACCGACATGACCACGCTGACGATCAGCAGGCCGGCGGCGGTGACGACGAGTCCGGTGCCGTGGTGGTGCCATCCGGCGATGGCCCAGATCGCGCTGAGGACGAGCGAGCCTATGTACCAGAACGGCATCAGGGCGCCGAGCATCCGGCCGCCGTGGGCGTGGCCGAGCTGGCCGCTGTCCCCGGGAAGCGCGTCCAGGATCCGGTTCATGATGAAGGCGACGGAGAACTCCACCCCCACCATCAGCCCCACGACGACGGTGGTGACGACCTCAAGTGCGTTGAGCATGACGATCCCTCCGTGAACTAGCGTTGCTAGATGATGAGGCAACGCTAGTACTACTGCCGCTCGATTGTCTAGCGGTGCTAGGATCGAATCATGTCGGTACAGGAACGCAAGCAGCGCGAACGGGCGGAGCGCGAGCGCCTCATCGTGGCCACCGCCCGCGAACTCGCCGAGCAGCAGGGCTGGGACGCGGTCACCACCCGCCGGCTCGCCGAGCGCATCGAGTACAGCCAGCCCGTCCTCTACAGCCACTTCCGCGGCAAGCGCGAGATCATCGGCGCCGTCGCCCTCCAGGGCGCCACCGAGATGGCCGTCGCGTTGCGGGCCGCGACCTCCGCCGCGGACGGCCCCCGCGCCCGGGTCGCCGCCCTGGCCCGCGGCTACCTCGACTTCGCCGAGCGCAACCCGGCGGTCTACGACGCCCTGTTCCAGCTCGACGGCGGCCTGGCGTACGCGCAGGAGGACACCCCCGAGCCACTCAAGGACGCCTTCGCCGCCCTGCTGGAGACTCTCGCCGAGGTCGCCGGCGACGGCGTTCACCCGGGACTGTTCACCGAGACGTTCTGGGCGGCCCTGCACGGGCTGGCCACCCTGACCCGGGCGGGACGGCTGCCGCCGCAGGACACCGAGCGGAGGGTGGAACTGCTGGTGGACCGGCTCGCCATGGTCTGACACACCGTCCCGGCGGGCACGCAGCCGGGGCCCCGGTGGGGAGATCAACTTCAACCCTCACGCAGCGGAGTGTCGAGGCGTCGCCCAGGTGGGAGCCACGGGCGGCTTTCCGGCCGTCCGCCGGACCATGTTGAGGGCTATGGTGGTGTACGGACGTCCCAGACCCCGGCGGCTTGTGGTTGCTCGATACAGATGGCTGCGGGGAGCGGATCTTTCGTCCGTCACCCGGCGCATCCCTGGAGGGAAACTGGGTGGGTCCGCTGTCCTGTCGTACAGGCTGCCGGGCCGGCCGATGCTCCGCCTCCGTCGAACGTACGCCCCTGCCAGGAGCGCGCCGGGAGGGCCGGGAATGCCGGCGTCACCGCGTGCGCTGCCGGATGGTCTTTTGAACCGAGGCGTCATGCCCCTTCCACAGCTCATCATCCACCGCCGTGATCGACGGAACCGGGCGCTGATCACCCTGGCCGGTGAGATAGACCTGGATTCGGCCCCGCTGGTGCACACGGCACTGGCGCTGTGCCTGCGCGACGGCATCCGCACCGTCGATGTCGACCTCACCTCCGTCCCCTTCTGCGACTGCAGTGGCCTCAACGCCTTCCTGGACGCCGCGCAGAAGACCGCCGAGGCCGGCGGGACCCTGCGACTGCACCACCCGCCACCGATACTGGGCCTGATTCTCGACCTCACCGGCTCCGGGTTTCTGCTCCTCGGCCCTCCGCCTGGGCAGCCGGCACCTCCTCTCGGGGATGTCCCGGCCCCGACCACCGCAGCCCCGCCGCACTGGCCCGTTCCGCTGGGCTCTGTCCTCTCGGGTGATGCGCGGTGACAGCACGGTCGGAGCCGGGGAGGCAACGAGAACCCCATGGCAGCGAGCCGGCCACCATGGATGCGGTCCTGTTGCGTCGGCTGAACCGCCGGCAGGCGCAGGCCGTGAGCGGGGAGCTCGCGGATCTGTACGTGGGCTCCCGCGAGAGGTCGCCCCGTGAGGCGTATCGCCCTCCCGGCCGTCAGGACTTTCTGAACCGTCTCACCGCCGAGATCCGTCGGCCGGGGTTCGCCATGGTGATCGCGGAGACGGACGGCCTGGTGGGATGCGCCTTCGGGTTCCCGGTGCGCAGCGGCGGCTTGTGGTGGCTCGGGTTCGACGGGGCGCTGCCGCGCAGCATCGAGCAACTCACCGAGTCGGGCGGAGTCTTCGCGATCACCGACATCCTGGTCCGCCCGCACCCGCAGGACCAGGACGTGGCTCGCCGGTTGCAGCAGCGGCTGCTGACCGACCACCACGCGGCGCGGGGCGCCACCCTGGTGGACCAGGCCGATCACCCGGCCCTCGCTGCGCGCCGCTCCTGGGGATGGCTGGACGCGGGAGAGATCTGGAGGCCGATCAGCGCCACGCTGCTCCGGGCGCTGGTCCTTCCGGCCGGGGAGCGAACCGCGGCGCGGCTGGAAGGACTTGCGCACGATGCCTGGACGCGGTGGCCCGGATGAGGTCCGACAGCCGCTCGGCGCAGGTTCAGGCACTGGTCGCCGCGCAGGCGGCGCGACGTGGTGCCCGGGTCGGTGTGGTGGACGTGTGCACCGCGGCCGTGGCCGCGCTCCCGGTCGGTGGGGCGGGACTGTCGGCGATGTCCCGGACCACGGCGAGCCATCCGTTGTGCAGCACCGACGACGTCAGCGAACAACTGGAGGAGTTGCAGCTCACACTGGGCGAGGGGCCCTGCGTGGACGCCTTCACCCATGGCTCGGCCGTCCTCACGCCCGATCTGCTGACCGGCGCACTGCAGGACCGCTGGGTCGTGTTCGCGGATGCGGCCCTGGAGGCAGGGGCACGCGCCGTGTTCGCGCTTCCCCTGCAGATGGGAGCGATCAGCCCGGGAGTCCTGGACCTGTACGCCGACGTGCCGACCGTGCTGGACGCCGAGGAACTGGCCGACGCGCTGGCCTTCGCCGATCTCGCGACGCTGCTCCTGCTCGATGCGCGGATCGACGAGACGGGCGGGCCGGCCGGCGGACCGTCGCCGGACCGTGGCTTCGAGGACCTGGGCGCATACCGGGCGGAGATCGACCAGGCGACCGGCATGCTCACCGTCCAGCTCGGCGTCGGCATCGACGAGGCCTTCGTCCGGCTGCGTGCCTACGCCTTCATTCAGGGACACCGGCTCGCCGACGTGGCCGCCGACGTGGTGGCCCGTCGGCTCCGCTTCTCCCCTGACACGGAACCCGGACGGACCGACGAGGAGACCTGATGCACCAGTGCCGTCCGACGAACGCGCCGCACTTCCCGCCCCTTCACGGCGGGCACAGTCTCCATCGAGGGTGACACGATGAATCAGCAGCTCCTGGCCAAGACCTTCGTCGAGCTGGCGGACAACCTGGTCGCCGACTTCGATCTGATCGATTTCCTGCGCCTGCTCACCGACCGCTGTGCAGGGCTGCTCGGCGCGGGCGCCGTCGGTGTGCTGCTCGCGGACCGCGACGGTGAACTGCGCGTGATGGCCGCCTCCGACGAACAGGTGCGCCTGTTGGAGCTCTTCCAGCTCCAGAACGACGAGGGCCCCTGCCTGGAGTGCTTCCGCACCGGCACCCCCGTGATCGTCCCCGACCTGACCCGGGAGGTAGACCGTTGGCCGCGCTTCGTCACGGCGGCCCACCGCGGCGGCTTCGGGGCGGTCCAGGCGCTGCCCATGCGCCTGCGGGACGAGGTCGTCGGCGCTCTGAACCTCTTCCGCGCCGCCCCGGGCCCCTTCGACCCGGCGGGCACGCTCGTCGCCCAGGCCCTGGCCGACGTCGCCACCATCAGCCTCCTGCAACAACGCTCCGCCCAGCGCAGCAGTGTCCTCAACGAGCAGTTGCAGACCGCGCTGAACAGCCGCGTACTGATCGAACAGGCCAAGGGCAAACTGGCCGAACGCCAGGGCGTCGACATGGAGCAGGCGTTCACCGCGCTGCGTGGTTACGCCCGCGCGCACAACCGCCGCCTGTCCGACCTGGCCCGCGCCTTCATCGACGACTCCGAACCCCTCCCCGGTCTGGGATCCTGACCCACTCCGCGCCGCACTGCCCTCCGCAGCGGCGGGACTTGGTGGGAACACCCCGTCCGGAAAATGCCGGGAGGACGGAGGCGGGAGGACGGAGGCGGGAGACAACGGCCCCCGGCGAGGCGCCGATCCGGGGCTATGCTGGCGTACAGACGTCCCGGACCCTGGCGCCGCACCGCCCGTCGGCCACGACGGCACTCCCGTACATCTCCCGGTCTTCTGAACCGAGGCGCCCCATGAGCAGCCCGCGGCACCCGCACGAACCCGAAAGCTCAGAGCGTCCCGTACTGGACACGGTGCGGCTGCGCCGGCTGAACCGCTGGCAGGCCGAGGGCCTGCGGGAGGACCTGGCGGATCTGTACGTGGAGTCGTCCGTCACCCCGCCCGGCGAGGAGTTCCGCGGCCGGCAGGAGTTCCTGCGCCGGCTGGAGCACGACGTACAACTGCCGGGATTCGACATGCTGGTCGCCGAGGCAGAGGGTTTGACCGGCTGTGTCTCGGGGTTCCCCGTGCCGCGCGACGGCTCCTGGTGGGAGGGGTTCGACGGGCCGTTGCCGCAGAACCTGGAGCAACTGACCGCATCCGGGCACGTCTTCGCGATTCTCGAAACCGTCGTCCATCCGCACCAGCACGCCCTCGGGCTCGCCCGCCGGCTCCAGGAGCGTCTGCTCGCCGACCACCAGTCCTCGCTCGGTGTCACCTTGGTGAATCAGTCCGCCCGTTCGGTCCGTGCCGCCCTCAAGGACCGGGGCTGGCAGGAGGCTGGCCAGATCCACCGCCTGCCCGGTCCAACGGCCCTGTGGGTGCTGGTATTTCCTCTCGGCGAGCGCACGGAGGACCATCCGGACGGCCTCGCTCACAACGACCGGACCCAACGGCCCGAATAGAGCGCGGCGGATCGCCGCGGTGCGTCGACAACATCCGCCACGGCACCCTCCGGAGCCTCGGGCACCGCGCACACCAGCCTGTCCTCACGAGCACCCTGACGGAACAGCGGTGCGTTCTCCGCGACACGGCGTGCGCTCGAACGGGATTCGGCCATGGTGCGAAGGACGCGCGCGGAAGGCGTACGGCTTGCTTCCGAGGTCCTGCCGCGTGCGCCGGGCGGGATCGTTCCTGTCGACTCGCGGGAGTGGGAGGAGGGGCGGGTGGGGTGGCGGGATCTGGTTCCGCGTCCGCCACGGGCCGTGTCGTTGTGGTTCGCTGGCGTGGACGTCGGCTGCGGCCCGCCACCCGGGGGCCGAGGTACGTGACCGAGGCGATCCCGCGTACATGATGCGGGGATGCGCTCGACGAGCCGACGTGTCCGATGCGCCCTGCCCCCGCGTGCCCTGTGGTGAGAGAAGGGTTCTTCCATGCCGGTTCCGCGAGGGTCGATCCCGACGATGCCGTCGGCCGCCTCCGGTACGACGGCCGTCTTCTTCACCGCTCTCGTCGGTCTCGCCGCTCACCGTGCGGCGCACCGGCCCGGACAGTACCTGCCGGTGGAGGTGGAGATCGACGGCGTACGGCACTGGCGTACGTACTCGATCACCTCGCCCTCGTCCCGCTGCTCCACGCCCGCTTCCGCGAGCTGCGGACCGGTGAACTGCACGGTGAACCGCGCGAGTTGATCCAGACCTGCGGCAACGGAGCGGCAGGTCCGCTCGCCCTCGCTCTCTAGGCCCCTCAAGGAGCCTGCGATGTCCACAACTGCCGTACCTGTCACACCCTTTGAGCCGCGCGAAGACCAACTCGAGGATCACACGGAGCTGCTCGGCGAGGAGCTCGACCGGATCCGCGCCGAGATCGTCGCGGCCCGTGGCGCCGAGGACGCCCGCTACATCCATCAGGTGATCGCCGCCCAGCGCGCCCTGGAGGCCGGCGGCCGCGCCGCCCTCGCCGTATCCCTCTTTCCGCCCGCCTGGCTCGCGGGAACCGCGATGCTGACCACCGCCAAGATCCTGGAGAACATGGAACTGGGCCACAACATCCTGCACGGCCAGTGGGACTGGATGGGCGACCCGGCGATCCACTCCACCACCTGGGAGTGGGACTTCCTCACCCCCGCCGACGCCTGGAAGCACACCCACAACCACTTGCACCACACGTACACCAACATCGTCGGCCTCGACCGGGACCTCGGCTACACGATCCTGCGCATGAGCCCGGACCAGCCCTGGCATCCCGTCCACCTCCTCCAGCCGCTGTACACCGCACTGCTCGCGCCCGTCTTCGAGTGGGGCATCGCCCTCTACGACCTGGAGGCGGACGCCGTCCCGTCCGGCCGCAAGAGCGTGCGGGCCCTCCTCGGCGACCTGGCCGGCCTGGTCCGCAAGGCCGTGCGCCAGGCGGCCAAGGACTACGTCCTCTTCCCCCTGCTCGCCGGCCCGTCCGCGCTGCCCTGCCTGGTCGGCAACGTCATGGCGAACGGGCTTCGCAACATCTGGGCGCACACCGTGATCTTCTGCGGCCACTTCCCCGGCGACGTCCAGACCTTCTCGTACGAGGAGGAACAGCTGGAGGGCGAGACGCGCGGTCAGTGGTATCTGCGCCAGATCCAGGGCTCGGCGAACATCGAGGGCGGACCCCTCCTCCATGTGCTCACCGGCAACCTGAGCCACCAGATCGAGCACCACGTCTTCCCCGACCTGCCCAGCAACCGCTACGCCGAACTCGCGCAACGGGTGCGTGAGATCTGCGCCCGGCACGGGATCACGTACGTGAGCGGGCCGCTGTGGCGCCAGTACGCGTCCATGTGGGGCCGCGTCCTGCGTCACTCGGTGCCGGATGCGTCCTGGCGCCGCGAGGTTCGGGCCGGATGACGGGCGCGGGCACAGAGGCGGAGAGGGGCGAGCCGCAGTAGCCTGGAACGTGGGTTGGCTCACGCTCACGTGCAGCCGCCCGGAAGGGCGACTCCGGCGTGGTTGCGCCGGAGTCGTTGTCACAGCCGCAGTGCAGTTTCCGGCCAGGCGGCGACCTTCGCCGCTGAGCGACCACACCACGACCGCCGGTGCGGCGGCAGTTCTTGCTGCAATGGACGGCCGACCTCGGCGGCCGATCGGTATCAGGGTGTTCGGTCGCGGACTGTCCACTTGCCACATTTGCACGGATCGCGTCCTGGAACGGTCCGGAGGAGTACCCTGGTGTTACCGAGGGTATTTCGTGCACCGGCCGCCATGCTTGTGTCGTTTTCGGCGATTGATCACACCGGGCCGGTTCGACCGGCCCGGAGCAGGGTTCGCATCATGACCGCGACCGTTTCGTACACGCCGAGGCTCGAAGACCGGCCTTCCTCTCCCTCTCCCCGCATGTCGTCGGCTCTCACCGGTTCGGCTTCGGCTCTGCTGGATGGCCCCTGGCGGCCCCGCTCCTGTTATCCGGGGGCTGAACTTCCCTCGCCGACTGCCGTGTTCGATCCGCAGACGGTTCCCGTCTCGGCCGCCTGGTTGATGGCCGCCGTGAGCTACCCGCTGCGCATGTCGAGCACGGGCCGGCTGATGGAGGAGGCGGCGCTCCTGCGCACCGTGTCGGGGATCGACCGGGCGGTGGGGGCCGTCTGGGACGCCGAAGGAGGCCATGAGGCCAGCGGTCCGACCTCACGTCCACGGATTCCGGCAGTCACCGCTCCGGTACTCGGCATCCCGGCAGGCGCTCAGCGGACACCGCATCCGGCAAAGGGGATGTGAGGGTCATGGAGACCTTCGTGACCGCGGTCGTGCTCTCGGCGATGGTCGCTGTGGGTGTGCTCCTGATCCATCTGCTCAACAACCAGCACGACGAGCGCATCGAGGCTTTCCACTACGGCCGCTCCCGATCGGCTGTCCGGCGACGGGGGCGGCTGCGGGCACGGCGTCGGACCCGGACGGCGGGGAAGTGAGTCGCCGTGCTCCCCGCCATGCACCCCGTCAGGCTTCTGGCGGACACCGGCAGTGAGCCGGTGTTTCCCGGCACCGCGGTCCTGCGGATGGAGACGACAGCCAGGCGCACGGGGACGTTCGACGGAGCGTGGTGGCCGCGGTCACGCGATCTCAAGAGCCAACTGTCGGGTCTCCTCACCGTGCTGACGGCTCGTCTGGGCCCCATTGCCCGCGTGGGCCTCGACGCGGGCGACTGGGACGGTGCCCCGGGTCATCTGTTCGTCGACGGGCGCATGGTCCGCATCGACTGGTCCGCCGTGGGCGACAACACCATGATCGTCACCCGTGGCGACCAGGACCACTTCCTGTTCCTCGTGATCCCTCCGGGGACCGGTATCGGCCCAGCGCACGCCGCGATGGTCATGGCCGTACAGGACGACAACGCCGTCTCGGCCGAGGGGATCCTGGCCGCCACCGGCATCACCCGGGCCGACCGGAGCGACATGCCGCAGAGTTCGCCCGGCTGAGCCGGGCCGATACCGCAGAGCCTCGACAGCAGCCCGGGACCCCGGCCGCACCACGGACGACAGGCCGGGGTCCCTCCGTGCCGCCTGCCTTCGGGACCGCTCGGGTCCCGGGGACGCAATCGACGTAAGGAACGTGAGAACCATGGGTGTTCTGATCACCGTGCTGGTGGTGTTCGCCGTGGCCGGGCTGGTCCTGCTCGCGCTGAGCCTGCGCAACGTCCAGCAGTACGAGAAGGGCGTGGTGTTCCGCTTCGGGCGGCTGCTGCCGGACATCCGTGGGCCGGGCCTGCGCGTCATCCGGCCGATCGGGGACCGGATGCGGAAGGTGTCGGTGCAGACCGAGGTGCTCGGCATCCCGCCGCAGGGGTCCATCACCGCCGACAACGTGACGCTCACCGTCGACGCGGTCGTCTACTTCCGGGTCATCGACCCGGTCAAAGCCCTGGTGAACGTGCGGGACTACCGTGGTGCCGTCTCCCAGATCGCCCAGACCTCGCTGCGCGCGGTCATCGGCAGGGCGGATCTGGACACGCTCCTGTCGGACCGCGACCACATCAACGCGGAGCTCAAGAAGGTGATGGACGCCCCCACCGAGGAACCCTGGGGACTTCGCATCGAGCGGGTGGAGATCAAGGACATCGCCCTTCCGGAGTCGATGATGCGCTCCATGTCCAAGCAGGCCGAGGCCGAACGTGAGCGCCGTGCCCGGGTCATCGCCGCCGACGGAGAGTTCCAAGCGTCCCAGCGGCTGACCGACGCCGCGGCGACCATGGCCAACACTCCGGGCGCGCTCCAACTGCGCCTGCTGCAGACCGTGGTGGACGTCTCCGCGGAGAAGAACAGCACGCTGGTCATGCCGTTCCCGGTGGAGATGCTCCGCTTCTTCGAGCACCAGAGCAGGGAGACCGACGGCGAGTTCGCGCGCCGGAGTGTCCCGCGCCCCGCGCTCTCCGAACCGGCCACCCCTGCCCTGCCCACCGCGACCGCCTTCCCTCAGAGCGGCGAACGGGTCGGCTTCGACGGTGACCGGATCGGCAGTCGCGCGGCAGTGGCGCGGGACCGGCGGGACAACTGGCCGACACACGCGGACTCCGACTCCGACGCGTCACACGCCCACGGCTGATCCCCGCCCGCTCTCAAGCGGGCGCTCGGGCGCGGCAAGACAGCCCGCGGCGCCAGAGCGTCAGGACCATCAGCATGCCGCGGGCCTGGTCGATGACCGCGCGCCCGGCCGGCACCCGCCGCAGCTGATCGTTCTCGGCGCGCAGTGCGACGACGTCCTCTCCGCGGATGGGTTCCCTCACGTGGCCTCGGCCCGCGCTTCCCATCACTCCTGTCGGATCACGGTCGTGCGTTGCATGGCATGCAACTCTTGGCGACCGCGACGTGTCCGGCCCGGCGTGAGCCGTCCTGGAAGCCGTGGCTGCCGGTCCACCTCACCGGTCACCTGTGGTGTTCGTGGTCCCGGCGGTCCTCGCGCCGCCAGCGCGCCCGGTTCTGGCGGCTGTAGCGGCGGTCCCAGCGTTCGCGGCGGTCCCGGCGCTCGCGGTAGTCCCGGTAGTCCCCGAGGTCGGACGTGCCGCTGCGGCTCCGGCCTCCGCCACGATCACGGCCGTAGCGGGTGGCGCCGTAGACCAGCACCGCCGCGGCCACCCACCAGACGGGCTGGAGGAAGCCGAAGCCGAACAGGACCGCGATGAGGATGAGGAGCAGGACGAACACGGTGGGCCTCCCCGGGAGCGGGACACGGCTTCGATACCGGGGACTGGGGCCTCACCCCGCAGCGTAGTCCTGTCCAACGGTTGCGGATACGGCGCGAGGTCAGCGCCTCCTGCCGGGCATGGATGGCTGCTTGACACCTGTCGGGGGACTGCTGCGAGGGCTAGCGTGCGCCATGCCGCCCCTGCCCCCGGCAGCGTCGCACCGCCCGCGCGCTCCCCAGGGGGCGCACCCCGCGCATCGGTGTCGGAACCCGCCGCGTCACGAGCGAGGCCGTTCCCGCACGCCCCGCAATCACGCTACCGGTGCACCCGATGCGCCCCGAGCGGGCACCGATCTGCTGCCCGCCGCGTCGCACACGTCCCACACCAGGCGGTACACATGTACGCGCTGATCATTCCCGCTTCGACGCCCTTCGTCCTGCTCGCCACCGTGCTGGCCCTGTCCTGGTGGGAGGACCGCATCCTGCCGACACCGCCACCGGTCGAAGCCCTCGCCGAGGCTCCGTTCACCCCGGCGGTCCCGGCGCAGCTCCCGGAACCGCCCGGTGCCGACGCTGCGTTGACACGGGAGGATGCCGGGCGTTGACTGACAACACGGCGTAGGGCCATGCCACTCCGGATCATTCGGGCGCAGCATTCCACCTTCCCGCTTCGCCCGGACCCCGCGGAACCAGGAAATCCCCGCGGTCTGGAGGCCCGGCAATGATCTGGATTCTTCTCCTTCTGCTGATCCTGGTGGTCTTCGGTTTCGGCTTCACGACGCAGATCCTGTGGTGGGTCGCGGCCGTCCTGCTGGTCGTCTGGATCGTCGGCTTCGCCAAGCGCGGGCGCGGCGGAGGCCGCCGCCGCCACAGCCGTGGTCGCAGGTAATCCGCTCCACGCCCGAACTCACCCCGCGGGAACGACGGCCTGTACGGCGATCACGCGGGAGCCCTTCCAGTCGACAAGCAGAGGACCGTCATGAGCGTCGGACAGACGATCAAGCACAAAACACAGGAATTCAAGGGCCGGATCACCGAACGCATCGGCCGGACCACCCGCAATCGGCGGCTGCAGCGCGAAGGCAGGACCGACCGGGTCTCCGGGAGCCTGAAGCAGGCCGGAGACAAGGTCAAGGGCGCTTTCAGGCATTGATCGGCGAGTCCTTGAGTGGCGCGCCGGGATGCAGGTGTGGAGCACGGGCCGGATGCCGGCCGACGCTCGGACACGGGCGGGAGGCCCGTACGCGGACCGTGCGAAGCCCACCGGGATTCGCCTTCGCGGCCCGCCAGGATTCACCTTCGCGTTCTTTCGCCACGGGTGGCAGGCCGAGCCGTGCCAGGGTGTGGCGAGCGGGGGAGTGACAGGGCCCCTCACGCCCCTGCCGTGCAGGTCAGAGCGGTGTGACACTGAAGGACATGGCATCTGAGCAGAGCAGCGGCGGCGCCGAGCTGGGCCGGTTCCTGCGTGCCCGCCGCACGCAGACCGCACCCGAACAGGTCGGCCTCACCGTCGGAGCCGGCCTGCGCCGCACCCCCGGCCTGCGCCGCGAGGAGCTGGCCACCCTCACCGGGATCAGCATCGACTACTACGTACGCCTGGAACGCGGCAAGGAGACCCGGCCCAGCCCCTCCGTCGTCGACGCCCTCGCTCGCGCCCTGCAACTGGACGACGCCGAGCACCAGTACCTGCGCGAGCTGGCCGCCCGCGCCGCGAGGTACACCCCCGAGCCGCCGCCCGCCCCGAGCCGGACCGTGCGCCCGCACCTGCAGATGCTGCTCGAGGCGATGCGCCCGAACCCGGCGTACATCGTCAGCCGCAGCATGGACCTGCTCGCCTTCAACCCCGGCGGCCTCGCCCTGTACACGGGCCTGGACGACTGGCCCACCAGTCGGCGCAACCTCGCCCGCTACTTCTTCCTGCACCCCGCGGCCCGCGAGCTGTTCCCCGACTGGGACATCCAGATACGCGCCTGCATCGCCCGGCTGCGCGCCCTGGCCGGCACTGCCCCCGACGCCCCCGACCTGACCACCCTCGTCGGCGAACTCGTACTCAAGAGCCCTGACTTCGCCAGGCTGTGGGAGCGTTACGACGTCACCGGCCGCAAGGCCACCCACAAGACGTTCCACCATCCACAGGTCGGCACGGTCACCCTGGCCGCCCAGTCCATGGAGCTGGACGGCACACCGGGCCAGCGCCTCGTCGCCTACGCCGCCGAACCAGGCACCCCCGACCACGACGCCCTGCTCCTGCTGGACATGACCGCTCCCGACCTCGGACCCGGCAGGCGGCCGGCCAGGAGCGACGCGGCCCAGCCGCACGCATCGCCCTGAGCCGGAACCGGGACCGGGACCGGGACCCCGCAGGCCAAGCCGGGGTGCAGACCAACAGATACACACCCCCAAAAAGACGGGCAAAATATACGCATGGAGCGCCCAGCGGAGAAGGCGAAGGGCCACACGACGGGTGCCACGAGTGACCTCGGCACCTATCTACGAGCCCGCCGCGCGCAGGTCACCCCCGAGCAGGCCGGGCTGACCGCATCCCCCGGCCCGCGCCGCACTCCGGGTCTGCGCCGGGAGGAGCTCGCCACGCTCGCCGGGATCAGCATCGACTACTACGTACGTCTGGAGCGCGGCAGGGAAACCCATCCCGGTCCCACGGTCGTCGACGCCCTCGCCCGCGCCCTGCTCCTCGACGCGTACGAGCACCGGCACCTGCGCGAGCTCGCTTCCCGTGCCGCCTACGCCCCCGAAGCGCCGCTCGCACCCGGCCACACCGTGAGGCCACAGCTGATGGTGCTCCTCGAGTCCGTGCGCCCGAACGCGGCCTATGTCGTCAGCCGCACCCTGGACCTGCTCGCCTTCAACCCCGGCGCGCTGCGGCTCTTCGCGGGCCTGGCCGACTGGCCGCCGCCGCGGCGGAACTTCGCCCGCTACGCCTTCCTTCACCCGCTCGCCCGCGACGTACTCGACGACTGGGACGAGCAGGCCCGCGCCTGCGTCGGCCGGCTGCGCGCCCTGGCCGGCACCGAACCGGACGCCCCGGATCTGGCCGACCTGGTCGACGAACTCCTGCCGAAGAGCCCGGACTTCGCCGACCTGTGGAACCGCTTCGACGTCAAACCGCACGCCCCGGACCCCAAGACCTTCCACCACCCCGACGTCGGCGACCTCCACCTCGGCTACGAGTCGATGCCGCTGGAGCACAGCCAGAAGCAGCGGTTCGTGGTGTTCTTCGCCGAGCCGGGTACTGCCGACCACGACAAGCTGATCCTTCTCGATGCGGAACATCGCGAGCCGGGCTCAGGGTTGGACGGCGCGGTGGGGTGCAGCAGAGTGTGAAGGCGTCCACCCCCCTGTCAAGGCGGGTCGTCAGGGGGTGAGTTGCTGGTGCCCTATGACCGAGAGCAGTTCCAGCTTGCTGTGGCTGTCCGTGCCGGGGCGGGTGGTCAGCACCACCAGGGTCTGGGCGCGGTTCTCGGTGAACAGCACCTGACCGTCGACGTCGATGCGGCCGAGGTCGGGGTGGAGGATGGTCTTGCTCTCGTCGTAGCGTTGGGCGACTTCCTGGAGTTCCCACAGGCGGACGAACTCGGGGCTGTGTTCCTGGAGTTCGGCGAGGATCCGGGCGGCCCGGGGGACGTCGCTGCCGGCCGTGAGCGCGACCCGCAGACGGGCCGCCTGGGCGCGGCCGTGGCGTTCGTGGTCTTCCTCGGGATACACCAGGCGCTCGGAGGGGTCCATGAACCAGCGGTAGTAGGCGCTGCGGGCCAGGCCGGTGTGGCGGGTCTGGTCGCCGAGCAGGGCGATGGCCAGCGGGTTCATCGCGAGGGTGTCGGACATGTCGGTCAGCACCAGGGCCGGGGAGTCGTCCAGGCGGTCCAGGACCCGCATCAGCGTCGGGCTGACGTGCTCGGAGCGGTGGAGACGGGCCGGGGCGTTGTGGCCGATGAGGACGAAGAGGTGGTCGCGCTCGTCCAGGGTCAGTCGCAGCGCCCGGGCGAGGGCGGTGGTGATCTGTACGGAGGGTTGCGGGGCGCGCTGCTGTTCCAGGCGGGCGTAGTAGTCGGTGGACATGCCGGCGAGCCCGATGCCCGAGGTGCCGCCGGTGATCAGGATGGTGTTGCCGGTCATCTTCATGGGAGGTCTCTCTCCTTCGTGCGGGCCGCGGGCCGGTGATCGCCCGCAGCCTCGACCGTAGGAGCGCCCGCGTCGGGGCGGGAGGGGAAGGTTTGTCCATGGACCGGCGGTCCCTGCCTCATGCCGCGGAAGCCGCATTCCCGCTCCTTTCCAGAACCGTCCCGGCTGCCTCCCTTCGACCAAATGCGAGGAGAACGGTCGGCGGAGGCGAAGTCGGCGTGCGGTTACGGGAGTTCGGTGCCCGAGTTGGGGCGGCGGTGCGGTGTGATGCTTGTCGGTGTGCTGTGAAGAGGGAGCCGCAGCGGCGGTAACGCGCGTACGCTCGCGCCGAAGGAGGGCGCCATGGCCGCGCATGCGAGAGCGATCAGGATGTGGTGGCTGGCCACGCTGACAGCCGTGACCGCGGCCGTCATAGCCGTCGTGCTCGTCCTCCAGGCCGACTCCGGCGAGGCGACCCCACCGCCACCGGCGGATTCCCCCGCGATGGCGCCGTCGGCGAGCACCCCGAGGACGTCGACCGCGCTGCCGTAGGGCGGCACCGGTCGCACGGGAGCGCATCGGCCTCCCCGGTAGGGTGCTGATCACTGCAATGAGACCCGTCCGGCGGCTGAAGGAGCGGGAATGCGGCTTCCGCGGGCCGTGCTGTGTGCTGTCGTTCTTGCCGTCGGCCTGAGCGGGTGCGGCGGGGTGCGGGGCGGTATCCGGGTCGAGGGACCCGCGGCGACGTCGGTTCCCTGGTCGGGGCCCGTGTATGTGGAGGACACGTACGGACGGGCCTGGCAGCGCCCCGAGACGATCGTCCTGACCGAGCTCATCCTCCTGGACGGGATGGCGTGGCGGGGATGGGGCTCGGCGCGGGCACGGGGCACCGGCGAAGTGTCCTGTCAGGGCGCCTGCTCCAGTGGCGAGCCTCGCAGCTACCGGGTCGAGGTCACCCTGAGCGACCGGCTGCGGCGCGGCTCCGTCTCGTACTACAGCCAGGTGGTCGTCAAGCCCGTCGATCCCCCCGCGCCGGGCTGGGCGACCGGATTCGACACGACGGAGAACCTGGGCGTACCGGACGCGTGACGACGACACGAGAGCGGCCGTCGGAAAGGTCGGAGAGGAAACCGTATGCACGATCTTCTGGACGCCTGCGTCCGGCGGCCGCGCGCATGAGGGTGCCCGCCGTGAACGTGGGGACGAAGGTCGCGCTCGCCGTCGCCGTCGCGGCCGTGTGCGTGGCGGGTGCGATCGGGGTGCTGGTGCACCGGAGCACCGCCGCCGACCAGCTCGCCACCGCCCGCTCTGACCTGGACCGGCAGCTGCTCGGCGCCGCCGACGACCTGGCGGCCGGCCGCCGCTCGCAGGGCAGGATCGATCCGCCGGATCTGCCCGCTCCGGTGGCACGGGCGGTGCGCGGGAACGTCCGCGTGACCTATCTGCAGAGCGGGGGCGCGCATCGGAGGCTGTGGGCGGCGACCCGGATCTCGGGCGGGAAGGTGCTCGCGGTGCGGCGTTCGTACGCCGCCGAGGAGCGGTCGCTGGCCGCGCTCGACCGGACGTTGCTGATCACGGGCGCGGCGGCCACGGTCGTGGTGTCCCTGGCGGGGCTCTTCCTGGGCGTACGGATGGGCCGTCGGGCCACGGTCGCGGCGCGCACGGCGGAGCGCATCGCCGACGGTGACCTCGACGCCCGGGTCCGTCCCGGCGGCCGGGACGAGATCGCCCGGCTCGCGGCCTCCGTCGACACCATGGCGGACGCGCTGGGCGCCCGGTTGGAGGCCGAGCGGCGGGTGACCGCCGACATCGCGCACGAACTGCGCACCCCGGTGGCCGGGATGACGACCGCGGTCGGGCTGCTGCCGCCCGGCCGGGCGTCGGAGCTGGTGAAGGAGAGCGTGGACAAGCTGCGCGGGCTGGTCGAGGACGTGCTGGAGGTCGCCCGGCTGGACGCGCAGGTCGCGGCGGTGGAGACGGAACCGCGTGAGGTCGGCGCGATGGCCCGGCGGGCGGGCGGCCCGCTCGAGGGGGTGGAGGTGTGCGTCCTGGCGGACACGGTCGTGACGACGGACCCGCGGCGCGTCGAGCGCATCCTGGTCAACCTGGCCGCCAACGCGCTCCGGCACGGTGCGCCGCCCGTGCTGGTCGAGGTCGACGGGGCGGTCGTCCGCGTCCGTGACCATGGTTCCGGCTATCCGCCCGAACTGCTCGCCGTCCTGAACACCTCCGGCCCGCAGCGCTTCAGCAAGGGCTCCCGGACCGGCGGCACCGGCCTGGGGCTGACCATCGCGACCGGCCAGGCCCGGCTGCTGGGCGCCCGTCTCGACTTCCGCAACCATCCGGAGGGCGGGGCCGAGGCCACGTTGTCGCTGCCGACGGACGGGGGCGTCGACAAGGGAACGGCCACGTAAGGCACGTACGCCTTCGAAGGCACGGTCGTGGTCGAGTGGCGGCTCAGCCCGCCTCCGCGCGGAGTCCGTCGCGCAGGTGGCGCAGGTCGTCGGCGTGGCGGCCCAGGCCGTTGAGGCGCAGGCGGACGGCCTCGGTGCGGGGGTCCGGGCGGAGGGTGAAGGCCAGGTTCAGGGACTCGCGCAGCATCCAGAGGTCGTAGGCGAGGAGCCGGGCGGCACGGGCCCGGGCCTGCAGCAGGTCCGGGTCGGTGAGTTCGAGGTCCTGCAGGCGGGTGCGCAGGCGGTGCAGGGTGATGCTCTGCTGTCCGCACGAGCGTGCCGTCCGGCTGGAGACGGGGCCCGGTTCGCCGCAGGCCGCCACCGCCGCGTCGGCCGGGGTCTGCGCGGCCACCGCCTCGTCCAGTACGGCGACCAGTGCGCGCACCTGGGCCGGGCGTGAGGGGCGGGCGGGGGCCGGGGCGCGTTGCAGGCGCACGAGGATCCGTACGGCACGGTGCCACCGGGCGGTGCCCGGAGGGGTGCGTATACGCATGGTTCCAGTGTGCGCCTCGCCGCCGGGGGCGGGCCCTCGCTCGGTGAACGGTCGGCCCCTGGGTGGCCGTCAGCGGGCGCCGTGCGGTTTCTCGGCGTCCTTCCTGAGGCGTTCGAGGATCTGCCGTTCGGAGGCGTTCAGGGGAGGCTCGCTGAGCCGGGGGAGGAGAGGCCCGTTCAGGGTGGCCAGCAGAGCTGCCGGGCGCATCACCCGCGACGGACGTGTCTTGAGGCTGGTGACGTCCCACAGTGCTGCCGCCGCGTTGTACGAGCCCGTTGCGGCGCGGGTCAGCCGGCGTGCGTACGCGGCGTTGAGACGGTCGGCGATCGTCGGCTCGGCGCCTCGCACGTCCGGATAGAAGACATCCATCGCGACGGCGGTGGACCATGCCGAGTCGACGTGACGGGCCGCGTCGTGCAGAACGCGACGGGGCAGGCCGGGGCTGGAGATGCCGCCCTGCCGCAAGGCACGGAAGAGGTCGAGTGCGCCGAGGGCGGCCACGGACATGCCCTGTCCGTAGGCCGGATTGAACGTCGCGAGTGCGTCGCCCAGCACCAGGAACCGCTCGGGCCACAGCGGAGATCTCTCGAAGTAGCGGCGGACGTTGCTGGTGCTGCGGCTGACCGCCACATCTGTGAGGGGTTCGGCGCCGGAGGCAAGGTGGCCGACGATCGGGTGCGGCAGGCTGAGGGCGTACTCGAGGAAGCCCTGAGGGTCGCTCGGCGGCTCGCCGCCTCTGGTGCCACCCGCACTGACCATCCATCGGTTGCCCTCGATCGGCAGGACCATCGCACTTCTGCCGGGCCGGCCGCTGTAGGGGTTCGCCTGGACCAGGGTCAGCGGGAACGATTCGGCACCCGGGGGAGTGCGGTAGATGCGGGTGGCGTTGGTGAGGCCGGAGTCGATCTTCCTTTCCTGCACGCCGCCGACGCCTATCTCCGCAAGCCACTGGATGTTGCGGGAACCGCGTCCGCTCGTGTCGATGACGAAGTCCGCCTCCACCTCGCCGCCGAGGGCGGAGTCGGAACCGCTGACGCGGACACCACGTACCCGCTGTGCGTCCCCGATCAGTCCCTCCACGGCGGCCTGATGGATCGACACCTTGGTCGTCTGTTCCATCAGGGCCTCACGGAGGACCCAGTCCAGCAGGGCGCGCGTACAGGTGATCATGCGAGAGCCGTTCCACCGGTACCGGCGGAACCAGCCGGCGTCCGGAGTGAGGGCCAGCATCCCGTTGCCCATCGAGATCTCGTGCGCACCTGCCTCGAAGAGGCGCTCACGCAGGCTCTGCGTGAAGAGAACCTCCATGGCCGACCACCCTCCGGCCAGGAGCAGATGGGCATGCCGGCCCTGGGGAACTCCTCGGCGGTTCTCGGGTCCGTCGGGAAGCTCGTCCTTGTCGAGGAGGAGGACTTCCGCCTCGGGAACGGTCCGGGACACCGCCGCTGCGGCGAGCAGCCCGGCTATGCCTGCTCCGACCACGACGGCTCGTTGCGACACTGGCTCTCCTTGTTGCGGTCGTGCGGGGTTTTCAGTGGGTCCGTATCTGATCCGGTGTCACGTCTGGAAGCAGGCTTACGGCGTGTGCCAGCTCGACCAGTTGAACGGTGATGCGGAGCTCGTCGGGCGGATCGGCGGCGCTGTCGACCTGGCCCGACGCCCGGAGTATGCCATTGATGATCATCGCCTTCTCCGCGGCGGTGCGGGCTTTCTCCTGGCTTTCGCCGAGCTCGACTGCGGCCGCGTAGGCGGCTTCGCCGACGCGTTGGTCGAAGTGGGCCGTCAGCTGGAGCAGGGCGTCGCGGATCTTTGCCTCGAGCAGGTACAGGCGGCTGCTGGGCAGTTGCCACCAGAAGTGCCACCACCGTGGCTCTGCCTGCGGGGTGGTGGTGATGTCCCTGACCGCCGCCCACAGGGGCAGCAGCGCGCGGTAGTCGGCCAGGCTCTGCTTCTCTGCCGCGGCCGATGCCAGGCGCGGAAGGACGAAGCCGGCGGAGTAGATGAGCGCGCCGAGGGAGGCGGCGGGCGGTGCCACCGTGGTCGACAGGACGTCCAGGTCGTACCCGCACCACCGGGCAACGACCGCGGTGACCTTGGTCAGTTCGAACCCGAGGACGTCCAGCAGCAGACCGGCGAGGATCAACCGGAGCCCGACGCGCAGCAGGCCTGTGACCTCGTCGCGGGCCCACTTCAGACAGACCACGCTGAGGACGATGGTGCTGGCCAGATGCCCCACCAGGTAGAGAACGATCATCTCTCGCATGAACGGGGTGTTGGCGTAGTACGTGTCCAGGTCCCTGAGCCGCTCCGTGTCCGCGTCCGCAAGGAAGAACAGCACGATGATGGCGACGATCAGCGTCCCGTACACCGCAATGCTGATCCGGACCATCCGGCGCACCTGGTCGTCGGGTCCGCCCCGCCAGTGGATCAGCAGGATGATCAGGGAGCAGCTGAACGCGGAGATGGAGCTGTACGTCAGCGGGGCCCCGATGTTGGGGATCCCGGTGAGGCGATTGACCGCGGCCAGCGTGGCCGGCGCCGCGCAGACGAAGCACACGGCGCCCAGGAAGGCGGTGGCCCGTGTGGGCACGGTCAGCGGCGTACGAGGAGCCGTGCGTGATCGGCGGATCACCATGGCGGCCATGACCAGGAGCAAGGCCGCCGTATACACGACGAGGCTCATGTCAGGGGACTCCATTCCGCCGGCTGTGGGGGGCAGCCGGTGCCGCGCGTCACAGCGACCCGGCCCTGGCGGGGCCGGTCGCCATGGAGCGTGCCTCACGCTCCGACCGCTTCACGGCATCGGCGATCAGGACCAGCATCCTGGGGTCTCGCGGCAGCGACGGGGGGACCGATGGGCCGAACGGCTCGGCGCTCGGCCGGGTACCTCGGCGTGCCGCCGAGGCGATGGTGGCGGCCCATGCGGCCGAGGCCGCGCGCTCATGAGCGGCACCCACGTGGCTGCTCCGGTCGCCCATGCGCTGCAGCCTCTTCAACTCCGCATCGTGAACCCGGTCGTAGAGACCCTGGTCGAAGAGCATTTCGATCTCACGGAGACCGTTGAGGATGGTGCTGCGGCGCCAGGTGCCCCACAGAAACGGAGAGCGGGGCCGTGCGACCCGTAGGGCGCGGTCCTTCAGGACCGGGTCCAGCACGGCGTCAAGGGGCGCGAGACGGACGAAGTCGGCCCAGGCCGACAGGTGGTGACCCGCCATCGGCAGGAGAACCCCCGTGACCGTCAGCAGCGCACCCAGACCGGCACACAGCGGAGACACCGAGGTGCCGAGCGAGGACCAGTCCCGGCCGGACCACCGGGCGACCACGGCAGCCAGCTTGGAGATGCTGTACCCGGCGCTGAGCGCTGTGCCGGCGCCGATGGTCACCAGGCTGGCCCGCAGCCAGGGCCGCTGCCGGACCTCCGTTTCGCGAGCCCAGCGCAGCGACCAGATGGCGCTGACGGTCGTGGCCGTCAGATGCGAGATCAGATACAGGACGACCATCTCCGCGACCCACGGAGTCGTCGCATAGAAGGTGTCGAAGTCGGTTCGCCGCTCGTCAGCGGGGTTCCCCACGGCGAAGAGGACGGCGATACCGACCAGCACGGCCGTGTAGCCGTAGATCCAGTTCCGTGTCGTCCGGCGCATGGACGGGCCGCCGCGCCAGCAGGCGATCAGGACCAGGGAGGCTGCGCTGTAAGCAGTGATCGCGGCGTAGGTCAGAGGGGCGGCCAGATTGGGCACGCCGGTCACCCGGTTGATCAGTGCAACCGTCGGAGGCGCCCCGAAGAGGAAGCACAACGAGGCGAACCCCAGCACTCCGATGATGGCCCGCAAGGACGGCTCGGACCAGTGACGCTTCAGATCGGGCAGCCTGAACAGGAGCGCAGTCCAGAGCAGGCCACAACTTATGTAGTTGATCGCTCCGCTCATCTGCGATGCCTCTGATAGCCGAGAGAGTCGGCGATGCGACGAGCCGTGTCACCGACGATCACGTCTCGATCCATCAGGGATCGCATCTGCTGCCCGATCAGAATGCCGAACAGCTCGGCATCCCGCTCGGGATCCTCGTCGAAGCGGGAGCGCGCAGCGGTCGGCCGGGCGTCGTGCAGATGCCCCGGCCCGAGTACGGAACAGGCGTCCGCTGTCTGCTGATCGGGCGTCGAGCCGTCCTTCTGCCGCATGTGCCACAGCTCGTGACCGAGGATCTGCGCCTGATGCCAGACCTCGGCATCCGCCTCGACGATCACGTCGTCCTGCTGGGTTCGCTCCACCCACATCCCCGTGGCGAGGAACTTGCGCGGAATGCGCACCCTGTGAACCTCGAGCGGGCGATCGCCGCGCCACCGGCGCGCGGACTCCACCAACGCATCGAACAGGGCCTCGGGATCGGCCGAGTTCTGCCGGCCGGACGCGTCGCCTTCTTCGGCGGCCAGTCTTTCCCGGATGGGACCGATGAGTGTCTCGGCGAACTCATGCATGTCCCTGTCCCGCCGCCGCATGCGCTGCCACTGCCGTAAGCCGACCAGAGGATTCATCGTCAGCCCTTGCGGCCCGGAGGCCGCACAGCAACCCCGACAGGCTCACCGATCATGACGTCTCCTTGCCCTTCGTGAGTCCTGCCGCGGTATCAAGGTGAGTAGGGAACCCTGTTGACGCTGCCCCGACCCTACCGGAGCTCACCCGCCCAATTTCCTGCTTCCGTACGGGATTACGGCGCGGCCCGGGAGACCGCGGTGACCGAGTCGTCAGGGTCGGTGTCCTCCCCGGGGAGTAGCGACGTATGCGTCGGCTCATGCTGCGGAGGCATGACAAGTGCCTCCGTGGGCACGATGTGCCGAAAGGGCGCGCGGACCAGGCTGGTTCACGTCAGCCGGAGCAGGTCCGAGACCCGAGGAGGGCGTCATGAACCGCCAGATCCGCGTCCGCGTCACCCGCCGGCCGTCGGCCCCCCGCGACACCACCATCGACCGCAGGACGCCGTCGGGACGGATCCTGCCGTACTGATCCGCTGCGCGAGCTCTCAGCCAGGCAGCGTGTGATCGCCGTACGCAGTGCCCGGCGCAGTTCCTCGGGCGGGGCCGGGCCGGCGGTCTCGGTGCCGGCCGTGACCGCCGCGGCGACCGTGTGCAGCTTGATGTTGGAGCGTTGTGAGGCCTCCCGCAGGATGTTCCACGCCTCGTCCGAGGTGCAGGAGTGGGTGGCCATCAGCACACCGCGCGCCTGGTCGATGACCGGGCGGGAGGCGATCGCCTGACGGAGCTGCTCGACCTCCTCGCGCAGTACGTCCAGCTGCTCCGCACGCTCCAGGGCCACCGCGGAGGCCGAGGGCGGGCCGGGCTCCGCATCGGAGGCGTGGGCCGTGCGGTCCAGGGGGTCGGTGGTGTCGAGGCCGGCGAGTTCCAGGATGCGGCGCGGCTGGCCGTTCCAGTGCGTGGCCCGCACCGGGATGCGGTGGCGGTGGCCGTAGCTGTCGAGAAGGTCCAGGAACTGCAGTCCCGCCGTGTCCATGAAGACGACCCGGCCCATGTCCAGGTCGACCCGGCCGGTACCGTCCGGCAGCTCGGCCAGCGTCCTGGCCAGCATGTCCGCACAGCCGTGGACGAGCTCTCCGCGGGGGATGAGGACCGCTCGTTCGGCGTCCACGCGGCTGTCGATGGTCAGGGCGTTCAGCCGCCCCGCGAGAGGTGTGTGTGCCCCTGAGGTCATGGTCTGCGCCTCACTGCTCCCGACAGTCGTCACGACGTTGAGTCACCTGGTGCCGTCGGGTCCGGCGCGGAGAGTCGTGGGCCGTGCTCCGCGGGGGCCCGGCGGTGCTGACCATGCGCCTGCCCTGAGCACCGCGGAGTACACGCGGGCCGGGGGAATGACCGGTTCCTGTCGGGGGTACGGGGGCACACGTCCTGGAAGTAGAAGAAACCGGTGGGGGAAGCCGGTACAAGAGGGAAGAAACCCGCTGGAGGAGGGCAGGAGGATGAGCGCCACGACCGACCCCTTCACGCCCTTCGCCGAGGATCCCTTCGTCCACCCCGCGCTGTTCTACGCCGATGAGGAGGAGTACCTCGCGGGCACCGTCCCCTTCGTCCTGGAAGGCCTCGAGGCCGGCGAACCCGCCGCGGTGGCCGTGCCCGCGGAGAACCTCCGGCTGATCCGGGACGCGCTCGGCGGCGCCGCCGGGGCCGTGCGGTTCCTGGACATGCGGGAGGCCGGGCGCAACCCCGGCCGGATCATCCCCGGCGTGCTGCGCGCCTTCGCCGACGCCCAGGCGCCCGGCACGCGCGTGCGCATCATCGGCGAGCCGATCTGGGCCGGCCGCAGCCCCACCGAGTACCCGGCCTGCGTCCAGCACGAGGCGCTGATCAACGCCGCCTTCCAGGGCCGTACGGCGACCATCCTGTGCCCGTACGACCTCGCGAGCCTCGACCCGCGGGCCATCGCCGACGCCCACGCCACCCACCCCACCGTCGTCCAGGGCGGCTCTTGGCAGGAGCGGAACAGCGGCGCCTACGCCCCCTCGGACGTCGTCGCCCGCTACAACGAACCGCTGCCGCCCGTGCCGGACGCGATGGCCTTCCGCTTCGACGCCTGCTCCCTCGCAGTGACCCGTCACCTGGCCACCGACGAGGCCGTACGGCTCGGTCTCGCGCCCGCCCGCGCCGAGGACCTGGCGCTGGTCACCGCCGAGCTGACCACCAACAGCGTGGTGCACGGCGGCGGTTCGGGCGCCCTGCGGGTGTGGGCCGAGAACGGGCACGTGCTGTGCGAGGTGCGGGACAAGGGCCGCCTCACCGACCCGCTGGCCGGCCGCCGGCCCGCCTCCCGCGACCAGCGCGGCGGCCGCGGCCTGCTCGTGGTCAACCTGGTCTCCGACCTCGTCCGCGTGCACACCGGACTCGGCGGCACGACCGTGCGTTGCTGGTTCGCCCGCTGATCGTGGGGCTGAGGGCCTGTCTTTCGGATCAGCTCGGCGTCGAAAGACAGGCCCTGGGCGCGATGACCGTCGTAGCGTGAGTTCATGCGCGTGCTGGTCGTCGAGGACGAGGCGCGGTTCGCGGCCGGGCTCAGGGACGGGCTCGAGGCCGAGGGCTTCGCCGTCGACGTGGCGCCCGACGGGGTGGACGGGCTGTGGCTGGCCCGTGAGAACGCCTACGACGCGATCGTCCTCGACATCATGCTGCCGCGCCTCAACGGCTACCGGGTCTGCCGGGCGCTGCGCGGCGAGGGCGACTGGACGCCGATCCTCATGCTCACCGCCAAGGAGGGCGAGTGGGACGAGATCGAGGGCCTCGACACCGGCGCCGACGACTACCTGACCAAGCCGGTCTCCTACGGCGTCCTGCTCGCCCGGCTGCGGGCGCTGCTGCGGCGCGACGCCCGCGAGCGGCCCGCCGTGCTCGCCGCCGGTGATCTCCGCCTCGACCCCGCGACCCGCACCGTCACCCGGGCCGGACGGGACGTCGAGGTCACCGCGCGGGAGCTGGCGCTGCTGGAGTTCCTGCTGCGCCGGGCCGGCGAGGCGGTGTCCAAGCGGACCATCCTCGACCACGTGTGGGGCGACGACTTCGAGGGCGATCCGAACATCGTCGAGGTGTATGTACGGCGGCTGCGCAACAAGGTCGACCGGCCCTTCGGCCGGCGGTCGCTGCTGACGGTGCGGGGGCACGGGTATCGGCTGGTGCCCGATGACGGGTGAGCGGCGCGGGCGACGCCGTCTGCGGGCCGTGCGGGTGCGGGCCACGCTCATCGCCGTGCTGGCCGTCGCGGTGGCACTGGTGGCGGGCGGCACGGCCCTCGTGCTCGGGCTGCGCACCGAGCTCGGCAATGACGTACGGGACGCGGCGCGCGCCCGGGCGCATGAGGTGGCCCGGGTGATCGAGGCGGGGCGCGGGGTGCCCGCACCGACCGTGGCCGACCCCGACGAGGAGTTCCTGCAGGTCGTGGACTCGGCGGGCAAGGTCGTAGCCGCCAGCAGCAATGTGGAGGGGCTGCCGGCGCTGGCGAGGCTGAAGCCGGGGCAGCGCGCCTCCGTGAAGACCCCTCTCGACGAGGACCGTTTCCTCGTGGCCGCCGTCGGCGCCCGGGACGGCGACCGCAAGCTGGTCGTCCTCGACGGCCGTACGCCCGCCGGGGCCGCCGAGGCCGCCAGGACGGTCACCCGGCTGCTGCTCATCGGCCTGCCCGTGCTGCTGGTGCTCGCGGCCGCCGCGACCTGGGCCGCCGTCGGCCTGGCCCTGCGGCGCGTGGCCCGCGCCGAGGCGGCCCAGCGCCGCTTCGTCTCCGACGCCTCGCACGAGCTGCGCTCACCCGTCGCCACCGTCCGCCAGCACGCCGAGGTCGCCCTCGCCGACCCCGAGCGCGCCGACGCCCGGGCCCTGGCGGACACGGTCTACGACGAGGCCGTACGCATGCAGCGCCTCGTCGACGACCTGCTGCTGCTCGCCCGCGCCGACGAGGGCGGTCCGGCCGCCGCACGCCGGCGCCGGCCCGTGGACCTCGACGACCTGGTCCTGGAGGAGGTACGGCGGCTGCGCTCGGCGGCGCCGGGCCTGCGCATCGACGGCACGGCGGTGGGCGCCGCCCGGGTCTCCGGCGACCAGGAGGCGCTACGACGGCTCGTGCGCAACCTCGGCGAGAACGCCGCCCGGTACGCCCGCACGCGCGTGACGTTCGCGCTGGCGGACACGGGGGACGGGCGGGTGCGGCTGGTCGTCGAGGACGACGGCCCGGGGATTCCGGAAGCCGACCGGCGCCGGGTCTTCGAGCGCTTCGTACGGCTCGACGAGTCCCGTTCGCGAGACGCGGGCGGCGCGGGGCTCGGTCTTGCGATCGTCGCCGAGGTGGCGGCGGCGCACGGCGGGAGGGTGCTGGTGGAGGACGGAGCGCGGTTCGTGGCGACGTTGCCGTCGGGGGAGTGAGCGGGCGGGACATGGGGCGGCGGGGCAAGCGGAACTGAACGCTCCGTCAGCTTCGTTCAGGGTCTGTTCAGCGGGCGCGAGGCACGCTCGGTGCAGCACGTCGAAGGACGTGGGGACGCCGAGGAGGCCGCCATGCGACACAAGGCCCTGCTGCCCGCACTGGGAGCCGCCGTCCTGCTGGCCGGCGCCTGCTCCGGGAACGCGAACAGCGACACGAACGCGAAGAAGAGCACGTGCATCCACGTCGTCGACGAGACCAGCGGACGTACCGGATCCGCCTGTCTGCCGCTCGCCCCCGACAGCGCCCGCGTCGACCTCGCCGCACCGCACTTCACCCACCCGACCCCGATCACCAACCCGACGCACCCCACCTCCCAGGTCACCCAGACCATCTACGGCGGCCAGGAGTCCGGCAAACCCTTCCGCACCGAGGTCACCCTCCTCCCCGGCACCAAGACCATCACCTGGGGCGGCCGCACGATCCACGCGGTGACCTCGCAGTACGTCGCCTTCTCCGGCGGACGGATCCACGAGGTCGCCGACGACTGGTACGCCCAGGCCGACGACGGCTCGGTCTGGTACCTCGGCGAGGACGTCTTCAACTACGACAACGGAGTCGTCGCCGACACCGAGGGCACCTGGCAGGCGGGTCGCGACAAGGCCCCCGGCGCGATGATCATGCCCGCGCACCCGCGCAAGGGCGACGTCTACCGCACCGAGAACCTCCCCGGCGTCGTCTTCGAGCAGGTCACGGTCCGGGCCGTCGGACAGGGCGTCGAGGGGCCGTACGGGAGGATCCAGGGCGCGATCACCGTGCACGAGCTGCACATGGACGGCTCGACCGAGGACAAGATCTTCGCCCCCGGGTACGGGGAGTTCTCCACGGGCTCCGCGAGCGGCGACCTCGAGGCGGTGTCGCTCGCCGTGCCGACGGACGCCAGGCGGGCGCCGGTGCCGGCCGGGCTCGGCGCGCTCACCACGGCGGTCCGTACGGCCCACGCCGATCCGACGCCGGCCACGGTCCGCGCGGTGCGCGGGGCCTGGGACGCCTACCGCGCCTCCGATGCCGTACCGGCGCTGCTGGAGCGGCAGATGACGCGGGACCTGGACGCCTGGCAGAAGGCGCCGCGGGACCGTGCGGCGGCGCTGCGGGTCGAGCAGAACACGACGGATCTGCGGCTTCGGTACGAGTCGGTCAAGACGGTCGACCGGGAGCGACTCGGCATGTGGGCACGGCAGTTGGGGATCGACGCGGGCGCCGGGGACGAGGGCTCGGTCGCCGGGGACGTCACCGGTCTCGAACTCGTCCGGCAGCGGCTGACGGGCACCGACACCGCCAAGTCGGCCGTGATCACCGCCGACTTGAAGAAGGCCCGGGACGCGGCCGACCGCAAGGACACGGCGGAGGCGGGACGGCTGGCAGGGCAACTGGCCCGAGACATCGCCGCGTTGAAGGGATGACGACGGGCTGCCGGGCTGTGCGTCAGGTGGCGGGCGCGCCGAGTGCCAGCGGCTCGATCTTGCCCTCCAGCATGTGGCCGAGGCCCTGTACGGCGCACACGTCCGGCCGTTCGGCGATGTGCACGGGCATGTGGGTGGCGTGCCGCAGCATCTGGTCGAGGCCGGGCAGCAGCGCGCTGCCGCCGACCATCATGATCCCGCGGTCGGCCAGATCGGCCACCAGGTCGGGCGGGCAGTCCCTGAGCACCCTGCCGATGCCGTCGAGCACGGCGGTCAGCGGGGTCTCGATCGCATCGCGCACGGCGGCGGTGTCGACCTGCACGGAACGCGCGCGGCCGGTGACGACGTCCCGCCCGTGGATCTCCGTCGACTTGGGCCCCTGCCTGGTGAGCCCGTTGCCGGACAGGGCGAGCTGCAGCGGTCGTACGGACTGGCTGGGGAGCATCAACTCGTGCTGGTGGCGCAGGTGTTGGACGATCGCATGGTCGACGGCCTCGCCGCCCACGGGAATGCGCTCGGCGGTGACGATCGAGCCCAGGGAGAGGACGGCCACCTGGGTGGCCGCGGACCCGCACACCATGACCATGGTGGCCTCGGGCTGCTCGACGGGCAGCCCGCACCCCACGGCGGCGGCGATCAGCGTGTCGACGAGCTCCACGCGCCGCGCACCGAGCCCGACCAGCGTCTCGATGGTTGCGCGCGTGGCCAGCGGGTCGGAGTCGTGCGGGGTGCAGGCCGCGGCCCGCAGGAAGGGCTTGCGGCGCAGGGAGCGGCGGATCCGGTCGCCGAGCAGCTGCCGGAGCATGCGCTGGGCCATCTCGATGTCGACGACGGTACCGCCGGAGATCGGGCGGACGACACGGATGTAGTCGGGGGTGCGGCCCTGCATCTTCTCCGCGAACTCGCCCACGGCGATCAGGGCGCCGGTACGGGTGTTCACTGCGGCCACGGACGGCTGGTCGACGACGAGGCCGGCGCCCCTGACATAGACGCGGGTCCGGGCCGCCCCCAGGTCGACGGCGAAATGGCAGCGGCGAAGCTGCTCCAGACTTGCGGTCATGCAGATCCTCCCGAGAGCGCAGAAGCGGAGCCGCCTGTGGGGCGGCGGGCCTCGTTCGTTCCATGGGGCCTGGGCCGCCGGGTGGCGGGCCTCTCTCTGGCATCGTGCGGGGGCGAGGGTGCGGGCGCCGCTTGGAGGGGGCCGGGTGGGGTGCCGCTGAATGGGGGTTTTTGCCCCTTGTGTCCGTAGTGGATACCGGTAAATCCCGCATGAGGGTGTATGCGGTGCGGATGTCTGGCGGGAACCCGCCACTGCGCCAACCCGCCACCTCCCGTTCAACTCCCCTGCCCCACACGCCCCCCGACACTCTTCGCAGCACTCGACGGCGCTCGACGAAGAGAGGCGTGGATGAGCAGAGGACCTGTCAGACGTGGGGCGATGGTTCTGTCGGCCGGGCTCGTGCTGGCGTTGTTGCCGGCGGCGCACGTGACAGCACAAGCGGTCGCCCGGTCCGCCACCCCGACCCGCACGGCCGCACCCACCCACACCGTCACCCTCGTCACCGGCGACAAGGTGACCGTCGCCGATCTCGGGCACGGGAAGAAGACGGTCGCCGTCGAGCGGCCGCGGGGGGCCACGGGGGCCGTGCGGACGCAGACCGCCGACGGTGAGGTCACCGTCGTACCGGACGAGGCGCTGCCGTATCTGCGGGCGGGAACCCTCGATCAACGACTGTTCGATGTAAGCGAGTTGATACGGCAGGGGCTCACCGACCGGCAGACCGGCGAGCTGCCGCTCATCGTCACGTACGAGAAGGGGGCGCGTGCCGTCACGCCGCGGGCCGCCGAGCGGACGAGGACGCTCGGCAGTGTGCGCGGGGTCGCCGTCGAGGCGGACAAGGGGCGTGGGTTCTGGCGGGGGTTCACACGGGCGGACGGCGTCAAGGGTGTCTGGCTCGACGGGCGGGTCAGGGCCGACATGGCCGCGAGCAACGCGCAGATCGGGACGTCGGCCGCTTGGGACACCGGGCTGACCGGCAAGGGGGTGACGGTCGCCGTACTGGACACGGGAGTCGACGCCTCGCACCCCGATCTGGCCGGGCGGGTGTCCGTCAGCAGGAGCTTCATCGACGGCGAGGACGTCGCCGACCGCAACGGGCACGGTACGCACGTCGCCTCGACCGTCGGGGGCAGCGGGGCCGCATCCGACGGCAGGGAGAAGGGCGTCGCCCCGGGGGCCACGCTCGCCGTCGGCAAGGTGCTCAGCGACCAGGGCTCGGGGAGCGAGTCGCAGATCATCGCCGGCATGGAGTGGGCCGCGCGGGACGTGCACGCCAAGGTCGTGTCGATGAGCCTGGGGTCCACCGAGCCCAGCGACGGCACCGATCCCATGGCCCAGGCCGTCGACACCCTCTCCAAGGAGACCGGCGCCCTCTTCGTCGTCGCCGCGGGCAACACCGGCGCCCCCTCCTCCATCGGCTCACCCGGCGCCGCCGACGCCGCGCTCACCATCGGTGCCGTCGACGCGGAGGACCTGGCCGCCTACTTCACCAGCGCGGGTCCCAGGTACGGCGACAACGCCCTCAAGCCCGACCTCTCCGCACCCGGCGTCGACATCCTCGCCGCCCGTTCCCAGCTCACGGGCGGCAGTGGCTACTACACCTCCATGAGCGGTACGTCGATGGCGACACCCCATGTCGCGGGCGTGGCCGCCCTGCTCGCCGAGGAGCACCCCGACTGGACCGGAGCTCGGCTCAAGGACGCGTTGATGTCCTCGTCCTCGCAACTCGACACCAGCGCTTACGAGTTGGGAGCGGGGCGGGTGAGCGTGCCCGGTGCGGTCGGGGCGGCCGTCACCGCCACCGGGAGCGCCGATCTCGGTTTCTACAGCTGGCCCTACGATGCCAACAAGCCGGTCACCAAGACCGTCACCTACTCCAACTCCTCGGACAGGGCCGTGGAGTTGAGTCTGTCGGTGCAGGGCGCCCCGGACGGGGTCGCCACGCTCGCCGAGCGAACTCTCACCGTGCCCGCGCACGGTACCGCGTCGACGACCGTGACCGGGGACGGCTCCAAGGCCGCGGTGGGGAACACCAGCGGGCAGATCGTGGCCTCCGACGAGAGTGGGACGCCCCTCGCGCACACCGTGTTCGGGCTGGTCAAGGAGGAGGAGCGGTACACCCTCACCGTCCGTGTGAAGGACCGGGACGGGGGCGCGACCGCCGCCGATCTCGTCGTGCAGAGGCTCGCTGGGGGCTCGGATCCGTACCCGGCACACGTCGGTGACTCCGGCACGCTGAAGCTGCGGTTGCAGCCGGGGGCGTACAGCCTCACCTCCTTCCTCGACGTGCACGGCAGCCACGGCGCCGACTCGCTGGGGCTCGGCTTCCTCGCCGCGCCGGAGATCATGCTCGACCGGGACCGCGAAGTCACCCTTGACGGAAGGCAGTTGAGGGAGATCAGGGCCGAGGTGGATCGGCGTACCGAGACCCGGCAGCTGCTCATGGAGTACGACCGCAACGCGAACGGCTCCGATCTGTTCGGGGCCGTGCAGGTGCCGGTGAAGTACGACAGCATCTTCGCGGCGCCCACGGCGAAGGTCGCGCAGGGCGGCTTCGAGTACCGGACCGTGTGGCGGCTCGCGAAGCCGCTGCTGGAGGTCGGGGGCGTCCGCGAGGCGGTCGTCCAGCCGGGCGGCACGCTGATCGAGGGGCGCAGCAGGCTGCAGCTCGTGGACGTGGGGGACGGGCCGCTCACCGGTGTGCGGGGCAAGGCGGTGCTCGCGCACCTCGCCGACGGGGCCGATCCGCTCGCACTCGCGCAGGCCGCGCAGGACGCCGGTGCGAAGGCGCTGTTCGTGACCGACGATGCCGCCGGGCGGCTCAACGCCTGGTGGGGGAACGACGACAACAGCGACCGGCCGCTGCAGATCGCCACGGTGAACGCAGCCGACGCGGCGCGGTTGCGGGCGGCGGGGCGCGTCGACATGACGGGTACGCGCAACTCGCCGTATGTGTACGACCTTTCGGAGGGGCATCGGGGGGCGATCCCGCGGGGGGATCTGACGTATGAGCCGGGGGTGCGTGAACTCGCCGTACTGGACACGAAGTTCCATGCGGCGAAGGCGGTGAGCGGGGGCGGCGAGTTCCGGTACTCGATCACCGACTCCTTCCCCGTCGGGATCGGCTTCCTCGAGCGGATCGACTACCCGGCCGAGCGGACGGACTACGTGTCGACCGGGGCGGGGCAGTTGTGGCACGAGTCCGTGACGGCCGGGAACGGGGCGTTGGAGGAGCGGAGTGGGCTTGTGCGGTACTCGGGTGGCTCGCACCGGGAGCTGGACTGGTTCCGGCCGGTCTGGCATCCATGGCTCGGAACCGGGCTCGGCTGGGGGCAGCAACGGTCCGGGAACCAGCTGCAGTTCAACACGCCCGGCTGGGGCGACTCAGGGCCCGACCACACCGGGTTCGGGGACGTGTGGAGCGACGAGAGCGGGATGACGCAGACCACGGAGGTCCATCTGGACGGGGAGTTGGTCGATCGGCGTACGGGCTCCGGGGCGTACGCGTGGGACGCGCCCGCCGACGAGCACACGTACAAGGTCGTCACCGACACCGCGCTCGACGCCGGGCGCTGGCAGCCGGCCACCAAGGGGCACGCCGAGTGGACCTTCAGGTCGGCGGCCACGCCCGACGACCGGTGGACCTTTCTGCCGCTGATCAACCTCTCCTTCGACATCGACACCGACCTCGCGGGCGAGGTGCGGGGCGGGGCGCGGGTGCCCGTGGGGATCGGCGCGGAGTATGTGCAGGGGGCGCCGGACACCGGGACCATCGGCGGCCGCAGGCTCGAGGTGTCGTACGACGACGGCACGTCGTGGCGGGCGGTGCGACTGACCGGCGGCGTCGGCACGCTGGACGTGCCGCGCGGCGCCTCCTACATCTCTCTGCGGGCCTCGGCGAGCGACGACCGGGGTGGGTCGGTGTCGCAGGAGGTGATCAGGGCGGTGGGGGTGAGGTAGTCAGGGGCGGGGGTGGTCCACGGCCCGGACGATGCCTCGGATCACCCCCAGCTCCACCAAGTCCTGGGGGCGGATACGGAGTTGGTCGGCCGTCGCCTCGACCTGGTCGGGCCCTCGCTTGAGGATGGCCGCGGCCAGCTCGGGTGCGATGACGGAGAAGTAACTGTCCGGCGTGGCCCAGGTGTTGCCGGCCGCGGCCAGTGCGAGGGCGCCGCCGGAGCCGCCCTCGCCGATGACCAGGGTGGTGACCGGGGTGCGGGCGGCGGCCACCGCGCCGAACAGTTCCGCGATCGCGGCTCCCGCGCCTTGGCGCTCCGCGTCTGCGTCGTTGGCGGCGCCGGGGGTGTCGACCAGCGTCAGTATCGGGATGCCGAGGCGGTCGGCGAGGCGTACCAGGCGGGTGGCTGTGCGGTAGCCCGCCGGGCGGGTGGGGGTGCCGGTCTGGGCGGCGTAGGCGACGGTACGGCCCTCGTGGTCGCCGAAGCCGCAGAGGATGCCGGTTGTGTCGGTGCCACCGCAGCGGTCGCCGCTGATCGCGACGCGGTGGGTGAAGTAGTCGTCCAAGTAGGCGTGGGCTCGGGGGCGTTGGGGGGAGCGGGCGCGTTGGACTGCGTCCCAGCCGGTGGTGGAGGGAGTGACGGTACCGAGGGCGGCGGGGACGGGTGCGGGCTGACCGGCGTCAGGGCTCGGGGGAAGGGGCGCTTGCCCGCGCTGGCCGGGTGCCGCTCTCTTTGGGTCGGGAGCCGCCCCAGCGGCACGACTGCCCGCAGCTGCGGCAGTGAGTAGCCGTAGCCATCGCCCCAGCGTCTCCCGCAGCTCCGTCATGGGCACCACCGCGTCCGCCGCCCCCGCCGCCACCTGCGCCTCCGCCGTGTACGCGGTCGGGTCCGCGTCCGCCGGACGGACCCGCGAACCCGCGAAGCCCACCTGGACCCCCGGTAGCGCGAGGATCACGTCGGCGCCTGCGCCCAGGGTGGCCCAGCCGCCGCCGGTTGTCGGGTCGCGGAGGACGGCGATCTGGGGGAGGCCGGCCTCCCGGGTCAGTGCCGACTGGCGGGCCACGCGCTGGAGTTGGGTCAGGGCGAGCATGCCCTCCTGCATACGGCTGCCGCCCGTGGCGACCAGCGGGACGACCGGGAGGCGGTGGGTGCGGGCGTAGGTGTACGCCGCCTCCAGCCGGTCGCCGGTGCGTTCGCCGAGTGAGCCGCCGAGGAAGCCGAACTCGAAGGCGATCAGCACCGCTTGCGTGCCCGCGACCCGAGCCGTGCCGCACACGACGGACTCCGACTCGCCGGTGCGCTCGGCGGCCCGGGCGCGCGAGGCGTCGTAACCCTGCCAGCCGAGCGGGCCGTCGGGCGCGGACTCCCTTGTGGGGGAGGGGAGTTCGGTGAAGGTCGAGGGGTCGGTCAGCAGGGCCAGGATCTCGCGGGCGGAGAGGCGTTCAGTCACGGTTCAGGGCCCGCTTCATGATCTTCCCCATGTCGTTGCGGGGGAGGGCGGAGAGGTAGTGGACGACGCGGGGGCGCTTGTGCGGGGCCAGGCGGGCGGCCACGTGGTCGGCCAACTCCTCGGCGGTGGGCGGTGATTGGGGGTCCGCCGGAACCACCCACGCCACGATCCGCTCGCCCAGGTCCTCGTCCGGCTCCCCGGTCACCGCCGCCTCCCGCACCCCCGGATGTTCCAGCAGCGCGTTCTCGATCTCGCCCGCCCCGATCTTGTAACCCCCGCTCTTGATCAGGTCGGTGGCCTTGCGGCCGACGATCCGGACGTAACCGTCGGGATCCCGCACCGCCATGTCCCCGGTGCGGAACCACCCGTCGGTCGTGAAGGCGGCCTCCGTCGCGTCGGGGCGGTTGAGGTAGCCGGTGAACAGGTTCGGGCCGCGCACCTGGATCTCGCCCACGGTCTCGGAGTCGTACGACGTGATCGGCGACCCGTCCTCCTCCATCAGCCGGAGCTCGACCCCCGGCAGCGGCACGCCCACCGTCCCGGCCCGCGCCTCACCGTCCGCCCGCACGCTCGTGTTCATGAGCGTCTCCGTCATGCCGTAGCGCTCGATGACCCGCCGCCCGGTCGCCGCCGTGATCCGCTCGTGGTCGTGCACCGGGAGGGCCGCCGAACCGGAGACGAGCAGCCGCGCCCGGCCCAGCGCCTTCGCCAACTCCGGTTCCTCGGTGAGTGCCTGCGCGATCCGGTGGTACATCGTCGGCACCCCGAACAGCATGGTCGCGCCGCCGTTCAGCTCTCGGGCCACGCCCTCGGTGCCGAACCGCCCCAGGTGGCGGACGGATCCGCCGCGCCGCAGCGGGCCGAGGATGCCCAGCACCAGCCCGTGCACATGGAACAGCGGCAGAGCGTGGACCAGTACGTCGTCGCCGGTCCACTGCCAGGCGTCCGCGAGCGCGTCCAGCGTGGTGGCGATCGCGCGGCGCGGGATGACGGCGCCCTTGGGCGGGCCGGTGGTGCCGGAGGTGTAGACGATCAGGGCCGGGTCCTCGGCACCGACGGAGGGGGAGGGGGCGGGGGTTCCCCCGCCGGGCGGCGCTGCGGCGACATCGATGCGCTCCAAGTCCCGTAGCGGAAGGGGAAGTTCGTCACCCGGAGCCGCCAGTACCAGCGACGGCGTGCTGTCGGACAGGATGTGGCCGAGCTCCTTCTCGCCCGACTTCGGGTTGAGCGGCACCGCGGCCACCCCGGCGCGCAGCGCCGCCACCACGGCCACCGCCGTCTCCAGCGCGGGCGTGGCCCAGACGGCGACCCGTCCGGCGCCGGAGATCCGGTCCGCCAACGCGCCCGCCACGGCGCCGAGTTCCGCGTACGTCAGGGATCGGTCGCCGAACTGCAGGGCGACCTGGTCGCTCGGGCTCTCCAGGGCCGGGAACAGAGGGGGCACGCCAGCTCCTTGTCGTGTGCACGTAAACGCAATGAAGGTGTTACACGGCTGCATGTGTGATGTCACAGCGTCCGGTGAGGCTACGGATGCGTACGGACAACATACGTACAGACAACCAGGTCCTCCCCCCACATCCGAACAGGATTGGACCCCATACATGCACACCGAACTGAGGTGCTCACCCGCACCCCGGAACGCTCCGGCCTGCCCTCCGACGGATCCGACGGGGGAGGCGACCGAGAACGCGCCGCCCCAGCGGCACGTCCTGGCCGTCGGCACCCCCGGTCCCAGGCGTGAACGGCTCACCCGGACCCTCGAGTCCACCGGCTACGCGGTCACCCACGCCACGCCCGGCGAGATCGGCCGACGGGTCGAGCAGACCCCGCCGGACGCGATCGTCGCCCTCGACGGCAACGGCGTGGACCAGGCCGTCGACGTCGTACGGGAGATACGCACCGCACCCCAGGGCCAGGCGCTCCCGCTGGTCATGGTCACCGCCGGCCACGAGTCCGCCGGTGTCGCCCGGCTGCTGCGCAGCGGCGCCGACGACTGTCTGTCCGAGGCCGCCGACCCGGTCGAACTGTCGGCCCGGATCGCCGCCAAGCTCCACCGCGTCCCGGTCCCCGTCGACCGGCTGACCCAGGACCCGCGCACCGGCCTGTACTCCGCGCCCCACTTCCGCGCCGAACTCGACCGCGAGCTGCGCCGCCCCGGAAGCCCCGGCCGCCGTGCAGGCGTCCTCGCGGTGGTCGCGGTCGCCGAGGCGGACGCGCTGGAGGAACGTTTCGGGGCGCGCGTGCGCCGCGAGGTCGCCGAACGGCTCGCGGGCGTGGCGGAACGGCTCGGCAGCGGCTGCGACCGGCTCGGCTGGGACGACGAGGGGCGGCTGCTCGTCCTCATGCCCGGCGTCGAGGGGGAGACCGCACGCCGGGCGCTGAAGGACTTCGCGACGACCGTGGCCGGCACGCGGTTCGTGGTCGCCGACGAGAACGTACGGCTGACTCCCGCGGTCGGCTGGCTGCCGCTCGCGGACGCGGACGGACGGGCCGTCGAGCAGGCCGCCGACGCGGTGGCCGAGGCGCTGCGCCACCGCGACCTGCGGCCGGTCCGCTACGAGCCGTGGATGCGGGCGACCTCCCATCGCCGCCGCGCCAAGGCCGTCGTACGCCCGCTGCTGCTGGCGCTGTCCCCGCTGCTCGCGCTGCTGGTCGGCGTGGGCGTGCCGTTCGTGCTGTACGAGCAGGCGTACGAGGTGCTCGGCTGGGACGTGGCGTCGGCGGTGTACTGGGTCGTGGTGGCCGGACTTGTGCTGTCGGCGACGCTGATCCTGCTGGAGTGCCTGTTCGCGCTCGACGCGCCCGCCCGGCCCGCCGGGCCGGCCCAGGCGTATCCGCCGGCGAGCGCGGTCATCGCCGCGTATCTGCCGAACGAGGCGGCGACGATCGTCGACACGGTGGAGTCGTTCCTGCGCGTCGACTACCCGAACGACCTGGAGATCGTCCTCGCCTACAACACGCCCCACCCGCTGCCCGTCGAGGACGCCCTGCGCGAGATCGCCCGCCGCGACCGGCGGTTCGTGCTGCTGCCGGTGCCCGGCTCCACCTCCAAGGCGCAGAACGTCAACGCCGCCGTCTCGCGGGTGCGCGGCGAGTTCGTCGGCATCTTCGACGCGGACCACCATCCGGCGCCGGACGCCTTCCGGCACGCCTGGGACTGGCTCTCCAACGGCTACGACGTCGTCCAGGGGCACTGCGTGATCCGCAACGGCGACAGCTCCTGGGTGGCCCGGCAGGTGGCCGCCGAGTTCGAGGCGATCTACGCCGTCAGCCATCCCGGCCGGTCCCGGCTGTACGGCTTCGGCATCTTCGGCGGGTCCAACGGCTTCTGGCGCACCGATCTGCTGGCCCGTATCCGGATGCACGGCTCGATGCTGACGGAGGACATCGACTCGACGCTACGCGCGTTGACCGAGGGAGCGCGGATCGCCAGTGACCGGACGCTGATCTCCAGGGAGTTGGCGCCCACACGGCTCAAGCCGCTGTGGAACCAGCGGTCGCGCTGGGCGCAGGGCTGGCTGCAGGTGTCGCTGCGCCATCTGCGCCAGGCGCTGCGGAACCCTGCCTTCACATTCCGTCAGAAGACCGGATTCACCGTCCTGTTGGGCTGGCGGGAGATCCAGCCGTGGCTGTCCCTGCAGATCCTCCCGATCCTCCTCCACTCGGCCCTGCGAGCCGGCGGCACGGACCGGATCCACTGGGCGACCCCGGTGTGCCTGCTCGCCTTCGGTTTCACGCTCTCGGCAGGCCTCGTCCAGACGGCCTTCGCGGGCCGCCTGGCCGAGCCCGAACTGCGGCGCAGGCGGGGCTGGTTCTGGCTGCACGCGCTGATCTCGACGGTCTTCTACACCCACTTCAAGAACATGGTCGCCCGGCAGTCCCATCTCAAGGAGGCGCTGGGGGACCGCCGTTGGCGGGTGACACCGCGTGCGGTGGCGGCGGCGAAGGCGGTGGGGCAGCAGTGACGAACCCCGCACCGGCGCGTTCGCGCACCCTCGAACTGCAGGGCTACCGGGGCCTGGCCGCACTCAGCACGGTCGTCTTCCACGTCTGGCAGCAGTACTACGTCTACGACACCGGCGGTGCCCATCCGCCGCTGAACAGCCCCTACTTGGGGGCGCTGATCTCCCTGGAGGTCATCGACCTGTTCTTCGTGATGTCGGCGTACCTGCTGACCCTCTCCTACGCCCGGGCGGCGATCGACGGCGAGGACCGGACCCGGCCGGGCAGGGACTTCCTGTTCCGCCGGGCGACGAGGATCCTGCCGCTGTATCTCCTGGCGGTCCTGCTGGTCTGGGCGCTGCGCAACCCTACGCTCCCCGGCGACTGGCGCGACCTGCTCGAACACCTCACGTTCACGCATGTCTTCGACCGCAAGCGCATCTTCTACACCCTGGGCCCGAGCTGGTCCCTCTCCCTGGAGATCGCCTTCTACCTCACCCTGGTCGCCGTCGGCCCCCTGACGATCCGGGCCTGCCGCCGCCTGCACACGCGCCGCGCCCGGGTGACGCTGTGCGCGACGGGCTGCGCGGTGCTGTATCTGGCGCCGGTGGCGTGGATCGCCGTGGCCCACCACGTCCTCGGCGTCCCGCACACCGACTGGCCGGTGTACTTCGGCCCGCAGGCCCGCTTCGGCGGCTTCGCGGCCGGGATGGGCCTGGCGGTGCTGCTGGTGGCGCTCGGGGAGCGGGGCCGCCTGACCGCCCGATGGGCGAGCGCGCTCGCGGCGGCCGCGGCGGCGGGCCTGTACGCGCTGTCGTACTACTCCGAACCGGAGAACATCTGGCACACGTACTACCACCCACTCGCCGCGCTCTGCTGGTTCGCCCTCCTCTACTGCACCCTTCACGTCCGCAGCTCCGAACGCCCGCGCTGGCACGGGCTGTTGCGCACGGACTGGCTCACCGCCGTCGGCCTGGTCAGCTTCAGCCTGTACATCTGGCACGAGCCCCTGATGCTGCTCCTGTACGACACCGGCGCCCTGCCACGCTCTCAGGCGGGCTTCCCGCTGGCGGTGGTACTGGTGGTGGCGGCCGGGCTGCTGGTGGCGACGGTCAGCTACTGGACGGTGGAGTACCCGGGCAGTCTGCTGGCCGCGCTGCGGGACAGGAAGGGGCGGCCGCGGGAGTTCTATCCGGAGCGGAAGCCGCTGCCGGAGCCGGAACCCGCCGGCGGGTGACGCGCGGCCTCGGAGTCATGCCGCCGCCTCCACCACGTCCGCCACCACACAGCTCACGTTGTCCGGGCCGCCCGCCGTGTTCGCCTCGGTGACCAGGGTGCGGACCGTCTCGTCGGGGCCCGTGCCCGAGGTGAGCAGTTCGCGGATGCGGGGCTCGGGGACGACCGTCGACAGGCCGTCGGAGCACAGGAGGTAGCGGTCGCCGGGGGTGGCGTCGTGCAGGCGCAGGTCCGGGGTGCCGGTGCCGAGGGCCTTGAGGAGGAGGCTGCGTTGCGGATGGGTCGTGGCCTCCTCCTCGGTCAGCCGGCCCTCGTCGATCATCGACTGGACCACCGTGTGGTCGTGGGTGATGCGGAACAGCTCCCCGTTGCGCAGCAGGTAGGCGCGGGAGTCGCCGATGTGCACCAGGGCCAGGCGGGAGCCCGTCCACAGCAGGGCGGTCAGGGTCGTGCCGTTGCCGTCGGTGCCGTCCGTCGCGTCGCGGAGGGCCTCCGTCGCGCCCTGCACCGCCTCCTCCAGGAGGTTCAGGACGTTGCCCGCGGGCAGCTCCTCCGTCTCCAGGAAGCGGAGGGCCGCCACTGCGGCGCTGCTGGCCGGTGCGCCCGCCGGGCCGAAGCCGTCGGCCACCGCCAGCAGCCGGGTGCCCGCGTACGCGGTGTCCTGGTTGGCGGGGCGGACCCGGCCGCGGTCCGAGTGGGCGAAGTAGCGCAGTTCCAGCACGGTGTCGTCCTTCCCCGGGTCTTCCGACAGGTGATCCACGAGGAACGCGGCGAGGTCCCGCCGTACCGCAGTCTCCGCCTCGACCCGCGCCCAGTAGGCCCGGATCTCCCGCGCGGCGGCCGCCGGTTCGAGCGCGCACACGTCGCGGATACGGGCCAGCGGCATCCCGATCCGCCGCAGCCACGCCACCAGACGTGCCCGCTCCAGCTGCCCGACCGCGTAGTAGCGGTAACCCGTGTCCGGGTCGACCCGGGCGGGGCGCAGCAGGTCCAGCTCGTCGTACAGGCGCAGGGCCTTGGGCGACAGCCGGCACGCCTTCGCGAAGGCGCCGATCGTCAGCATGTTCGTGTGCACCTCGGAGTCCTCCCCGTGTTCCCGCCACCGATGCTGGGGCTTCCCCGAAGGGGAAGGTCAATCGGGTTGCAGCGGTTCCGTGCCGTCTGGTTAACCTGCGGTGGTCCGCACCCGCAGCAGAACGGAGCCCCGACCGTGCCTCGCGTCGCACTCGCCACCTACGACCCCGGTACGGCGCCGAGCAAGGACCGTGATCTTCCGGTGCTGGTGCGTGCGTTGCGGGACGCCGGGGCCGAGGCCGTCGCGCTGCCCTGGGACGACGGCGGCACCGACTGGGGCGGGTTCGATCTCGTCGTCATCCGGTCGACCTGGGACTACAGCTGGCGGGCGGAGGAGTTCGTGGCCTGGGCGCAGAAGTGCGCCGCCGTCACCCGGCTCGCCAACCCCGCGGAAGTCGTGCGGTGGAACACCGACAAGCGGTACCTGGGGGACCTGGCGGCGGCCGGGGTGCCCGTCGTGCCGACCCGTTATCTCGCGCCCGGTGACGCGTCGGACCTCCCCGGCGATCACGAGTACGTCGTCAAGCCGACCTCGGGCGCCGGCGCGCGGTACGCCGCCCGCTACACGGCGGAGGACCACGACACCGCCGTACGGCATCTCGCGCGGATGCACCGGGAGGGGCTGACCGCGATGGTGCAGCCGTATCTGGCCGGCATCGACGTCAGCGGGGAGCGGGCGCTGCAGTTCTTCGGCGGGCGGTTCCTGCACGCCAGCCGGAAGGGTGCGGTGCTGGCGCCCGGGACGGCCTACGACGACGACAAGGTGGCCCACCCGGATCTGCAGCCGTGGACCCCGACCCCGGCCGAACTCGCCGTCGCCGAGCGGGCGTTGGCCGCCGTGCCGGATGCGCCCGAGCTGCTGTACGCGCGCGTGGATCTCGTGGACGGGGAGGACGGGGAGCCGCGGGTGATGGAGCTGGAGCTCGTCGAGCCGAATCTGTTCCTCGGTCTGCACCCCGGGTCCCTGGCGGTGGTCAGGGACGCGATCCTCACGGCTGCCGGGTAGGCGTCTCGGCCGCGTTCGTGTGCAGGGTGCGCAGGCCCGCCAGGACGATCGCGAGGGCGTAGTCGAAGTCGTCGTCCGGGGTGGCGGCGGCCGCGTGGCGCTCGCGCAGGGAGCGGGCCAGGAGCGGGAACGGGAACGCCGGGTCGGAGATCATCGCCTGCTCGGTGCCCGCGTCGGCGCGCGACTGCTCCTCGACCACCCGGCCGACCGTGAAGTGCAGCACCGCTCCGGCCGCGCGCGAGGCGTCGGCCAGGGCGAAGCCCGACTCGTACAGGACCTCGGTGATGCGCTCGGCGTGCAGGCCCAGCGCCACGGCCCGGCGCAGGTCGGCGCCGGAGGCCACCGCGGCTCCGTCACGGTGGGCGAGCAGTGCGCGGCGCAGGGCTTCGAGGGTGTCCCCCAGCCATTCCCACCAGGGCCGGCCGGAGCGCGGGCGGCCCAGCCGCGCGGCCGTGGGCGCGAGCATCGCGTCCGTCATGTGGTCCAGCAGGGCGCGCTTGTTGGCGAAGTGCCAGTACAACGCGGGTGCCTGGACGCCGAGTTCGCGGGCCAGCCGGCGCACGGTGAGCTTCTCCAGCCCGTCGGCGTCCAGCAGCCGCAGGGCGGTGCGCGCCGCGTGGTCCTTGTCGATGGCCACCGGGCCCCTTCCCGTCGTGCCCTGTCCTGAATGCGTCGTTCCGCGCTTGACACCTTAACAAGTTAAGGGAAGCGTTGAGGGGGCACTTAACTAGTTAAGGAGGGGTGGCCATGACCGACGAACCCGATGTGATCGTGGTCGGAGCAGGCCCCGTGGGACTGCTGCTCGCGGCCGAACTGCGCCTCGCCGGCGCCGTACCGCTGGTCCTAGAACGGCTCGCGGCCCGCTCACCGCAGCGCAGGGCCCGCGGCGTCGGACCGCTCGCCGCCGAGGCCCTTGCCCGGCGCGGTCTCGGCGGGCGGCTGACCGCGGACCTGGCGGAGCGCACCGCCGAGAAGGCCCGCGACCACGGCAGCGAGAAGGGGCACTTCTCGGCGATCCACAAGATCGACCCCGCCCTCCAGGACGAGCCCGACCGGCAGGGCGTGTGGATCTGGCAGCCGGAGCTGGAGGAGCTGCTCGCCGAGTACGCGACCGGGCTCGGCGTCGAGGTGCGCCGCGCGCACACGGTCGTCGGCGTCGCGCAGGACGCCGGTGGCGTGACGCTGACCGTCGACACGCCGCACGGCGAACGCCGGCTGCGCGCCGCCTACGCGGTCGGCTGCGACGGCGGCCGCAGCACCGTGCGGCGGCTCACGGGCTTCGACTTCCCGGGCACGCCGCCGATGATGACCGCGCGCCGAGCCGAGGCCGAGATCCTCGAGGGCGCCGACCGGCTCCCGCCGCCCGGCCGGCAGCACGGCGGCATCCTGCACCACGGCCACGGCATGCTCGCCACCTTCGACTTCGGCGACACTCCCGAGGACCGCGAAGCGCCGCTCACCGCCGAGGAGTTGGAGAACAGCGTCCGCCGGGTCACCGGCGTGGACGTCACCGTCGCCCTCACCGGCGAGACCCTCCGCTTCACCGACCACGCCCGCCAGGCCACCACCTACCGCCGCGGCCGCGTCCTGCTCGCCGGGGACGCCGCCCACGTGCACTCGCCGATGGGCGGCCAGGGGCTCAACCTCGGCCTGATGGACGCGGTCAACCTCGGCTGGAAACTGGCCGCCGAGCTCCGCGGTGACGCCCCGCCCGGCCTCCTCGACAGCTACACCGCCGAGCGCCACCCGGTCGGCGCCCGCGTCCTGCACAACACCCGCGCCCAGTCCGCCCTGCTGGCCCCCGGCCCGCACACCGACGCCCTGCGCGACGTCTTCGCCGACCTGATGGACATCCCCGAGGTCAACCGCCACCTGGGCCGGATGCTCTCCGGACTCGCCGACGCCTACGACTTCCCGTACCCGAGCGCCCATCCGCTGACCGGCCGGCACTGCCCGGACCTGGCCTTCAAGGCCGGCGCGCGCGCAGACCGCCTGAGCCGCTACACCGTGTACGGGCGGTCCGTCCTCCTCGCGCCGGACGTGCGGGCCGCCGAGCCCTGGCGGGAGCGGGTCGACCTGGTCGAGGTCGAGAGCATCGCCTACGACGGCCTCGACGCCGTACTCGTGCGACCGGACGGGGCGGTCGCGTGGGCGAGCAGCGGGGAGCCGGATGCGGAGGGGCTGGAGACCGCGCTGCGGACCTGGTTCAGCCGTTGACCGCGGTGCGCTGCAGCAGGCCCCAGGTGAACTCGGCGACCACCTCCCGACGTACGCCGTCCGCGTCCGGGGCCGTGAACGCCAGGCCCCAGCGGGTCGGGGCGGTGCCCTCCAGGGGGCGGGCGGGGGCGAAGGCGCGGGCCGCCTCGTCGACCGTGCAGGACCAGGGGGTGAGGTCGTCGAGGGTGTGGAGGGGCGGGGCCGCGGCTCCGGGGGCGCGGACCAGCCACTCGTTCCAGACGGCGCCGTTCGGGGCGAGCAGCACCTCGAAGCGCAGGTCGGGCCAGAGGGGGACGGGCCACAGGAGGGCCTCGCAGTCCAGGTCGCCGATCTTCCGGGTGATCGTCGACTCCGGAGCGCCCAGGATCGAGCGGATGGGGGTCCCCCCGCTCGAGCGAAGTCGAGAGTGGGGGAGGGATGCGGCGGCGCGGGAGCGCGGGGAGTGCAGCATCGCCTGCCAGCGCTTGTTGGCCTCTCTCATGTCGGCGATGGAGACGCCCAGTTCATGGCGGGCGTCCTCCACCAGGTCCGGATTGTGGTCGGCCATGCGGCGCAGCAGGACCAGCTGGAAGTCGAGCGGGGTGAAGGGGCTAGCGGGGCGCTTTCCGGAGGGCATGGGCTCCATGGTCGCCCACGGCACTGACACCCGGGCGGCGGCCGTCGGGGAGGAACAGCACCGAATTGACGTAGCGCGGGTGGCGGCGGAAGGGCAGGACACGGCCCAGCAGGCCCTGGGTGACGACGTGCGAGGCGCTCGCCTGGTGCTCCTCCAGGGGGAACTTCGCCAGCGGCACCCAGGTGGTGCCGGGCAGGACCCAGCCGTCGTAGCGGAGCAGCGACAGGTAGGTGACGACCGGGGCGATCGGTTGGATGCGGGACTCCAGCTCGACGAAGAGGGCGGGGCGGTCGCGGGCCAGGAGCCCCGTCGCGCCGCGCAGGACCGCCAGTTCGTTGCCGTCCACGTCGATCTTGATGAAGTCGACGTCGCGCAGGCCGAGTTCGTCGAGGGTGACGCACGGGACGTCGAGGGCGTGGGCGTGGATGTCGCGGCGGATCAGGGAGGACACACCGCGGTCGCCGGCGTCGTCCGGCGGGAGCCACAGGCGGGCGATGCCCGGTTGGTCGGAGGCGGCGGCCTGGACGACGCGGACGTTGCCAGGGGTGCCGGCGGCGAGCAACCGGGCAAGGTGCGGGACCGGTTCGACGGTCACCACCTGGCGGGCCCGCCCCGCCAGGCGCCGCGTCCAGGGGCCGTACCAGCCGCCGACGTCCACGGCGGTGTGGCAGCCGCGCGGGCACAGGTCGGACAGCCGGGCCAGCTCGGGCTCGAACCGCGGGTAGACCGCCCGTGCGGTGGCGGCGACCAGGCGGGTGGGCAGGAGCGGGGCCAGCCGGGCGGCCAGGGTGGGGCGTGGAGTCACTGGGCCATCCGTTTCAGAAGGGCTTCGTGTTCGTCGTCCGACACCTGCTCCCCGGAGGAGGGCAGCAGCTGCGGGATGCCGTCGACGATCGGGTAACGGCGGTGCAGGCGCGGGTTGTACAGCGCCTCGTCCGCCGTCGGACCGTCCGGCACGAGGAGGTGCAGCGGGCCCTTGTCGAGCGGGCACGCCAGTATCCGCAGCAGCGGGTCGTCGGGGTTCATGGGGGTGTCAACTCCTTGGCACCTATGGGGGGTTGGGGCGCAGGTTTGTCGTGCTTGGGCATGGCCAGCAGCACGGAGACGGCAAGGGCGGTGCCCGCGAGCCGCAGGGCGAGCCGCAGGGGGTCGTGCGGCAGGGCCTCGCCGAACGAGAGGGTGCCGAGTACGGCCGTGTACAGACAGGTCACCGTCGTGCACACCGGCACGATCAGCGAGGCCCGGCAGCGCTGCAGCGCGGCCTGCGACATGACCAGGCCGAACGCACCGGTGAACAGCAGGAGATACGGATACGGCGACTTGAGTACGTCAACCACCGCACGGCTCAGCCCACTTGTGGTCAGGTAGCTCGACACGCCCTTGATCGCCAGTGAACTGACGCCGTAGAGCAGGCCCACCGCCACGCCGTACTCCACGCCCGTGGTCGGCGCGCGGTGCCGGTGGCGGGTGCGGCGCTCGGCGGAGCCGTACAGCCAGACACCGGCCGCCAGCGAGGGCACGCACACCAGCAGGATCAGCTGGTACGGGGCGCTGTGGCTGACCTTGTCCGAGCTCTCCTTGAGCGACATCACCACCATCAGCAGCGCGGCGAGGATCGCGCCCAGCGCGTACCGCTCCCGCCCGGTGGTCTCCTCGCCCAGCAGCCGGGCCGACAGCAGGACGAGCAGCACCAGGCCGGAGACGAAGATGCCCTGGGCCGCGGCGATCGGCAGGGTGCGGTAGACCACGAGCTGCGCGCCGAACCCGGAGGCCAGGGCGATCGAGCCGCCGATCCACAGCGGGCTGCCCAGCACCAGCCGCAGCAGCCGGGCGGGTTGCCGGATCGACACCTCCGGGAGGGCGGTGAGCGCCCGTTTCTCCAGGACGAAACCGAGGCTGTACAGGGTGTTCGCCAACAGGGCCGCGGCCACTCCCCACCACATGGCTGAGCCCCCTCTACGTCTTTCGCGCGTGCAGGAGAAGGATCGAGGCGAGGGAGGGTCTGGAGCAGGCCAGCCGGTCGAGCGGGCGCAGCGGACGCGGTACGCCGTGGAAGGGGGCCCCCGCGAGGCGTACGACCTCGAAGCCGGACGCGGCGACGAACTCCCGTAGCGCACGGGCGGTGTAGAGCCGCAGATGTCCTACGACCTCCGTGCCCGGCCGGCCGTGGATTGCGCGCAGGCTGACCTCGGAGAACACGGGCTGCACTCCGGCCAGCAGCAGAGCGCGGTTGTACCAGGCGGCCAGGTTCGGCGTGGAGAGCATCAGATGGCCTCCCGGGCGCAGGACGCGGCGGATCTCGTCCAGGGCCGCGTCCGGGTCCACGAGATGCTCGACGACCTCGCTGAACAGCACGGCGTCGGCGGAGTCGGACCTGAACGGCAGCCCGCCGCCGGTGAGTTCGCCGCGGACCGTGTACGACAGGTGCGTACGGGCGCGTTTGAGGGCGTCCTGGGACCAGTCGACGCCGACGAGGCGGTGGCCCGGGAGCAGCGGGGCGGCGGTGGCGGCCGCGGTGCCGTCGCCGCAGCCGATGTCGAGGACGGTCTGCGGCCCGGAGGTGCCCAGTGCGGCGGCCAGCATGCGGGCCTGGCGCAGGCTGCGCGGGGTGCCGGAGGCGACGGGGACGGACGGGTCCTCGTAGAAGTCGCGCAGGTCCTTGGGGCGGGGGTGGGGTGCGGTGGTGGTCATGGGGTCACCTCCGTCGTGTGGAGGTAGTGCTCGAACAGGTCCCGCAGATGGGCGCCGTCGCCGTGGCTGAGCAGGGCGCGGGACCAGCGCAGGGCGAGGTGGAGACGGCCCGCGGTGGAGGCCGTGGTGACGGTCAGGCCGCGGGGCATCCGGGCCGGCGCCGAGAACCAGACCGCGTGCGCGCGGCCGGCCTCCTCGCCGAAGTCCAGCGGGTAGGGGATGCGGCCGATGTTGCTCAGGAGCGTGGTCGACGTCCAGGGTGCGGCCGCTCTGCGCAGGCCCCGCGTGAGGGCGGCCCGCCAGGCCACGGGGGTGACCGGAGCGGTCAGGAGTGCGGCTCCGTGGCCGAGTTGGGGGCGGGGGAGGGATTTCAGGGCTCGGGTGCGGGTCGCCGTACGGCGTAGCAGGGCGGGCATCCTGGTCGGGTCGTGGGTGTCCAACTCCTCGGGCGAGAAGGGGACTTCGACCAGGCGGGTGCCGTTGCCGATGGGCATGGTGGCGTCCCGGGGGCGGTCGTCCACGGGCATGGTGATGCGCAGGGGGCGGGGGTGGGCGCCGTGCTCTCTGTTCCAGTGGGCGATGGTCAGGGCCGTGGTGACCATGAGCTGGTCGTTCACGGTGTACGGGGAGCCCTTGGGGCGGTGTGGGAGGGGGAGCTCGGTGACGAGCATGCCGTTGCCGGGGGAGGGTTCGGGGGTGCCGGGGGCGACTCTGGCGGGTGGGGACCAGTTGGAGGGGGTTTCCTCGGGGGGTTGGGGGGTGTCTGGGGTGCGGGTGGGGGGTGCGGCGGGGGAGTTGTCGGTGTCGCCGTAGATTTCGGCGGCGGTTGCGAGGACGCGGAGGCAGGCGGGGCCGTCGAGGGCGGTGTGGTTGATGGTGAGGAAGAGGACGGTTCCCTTTGTGTTCGGGGCGGGAGCAGCCGCCCCGGCGGTGCGACTGCCCGCAGCAAGGCCGACGCAGTCGGTCGCCTCGCTGCCCTCCACCGGCCCCGCCCCCTCCACCACCTCCAGCCGTATCGGCGGCGACAGGCTCAGCGGCGGTGCGGTCGTCAGTGCCCGTGTCCGCGCGTCCCGCAGCGCATCCGGCCCCGGCGGCGGGAAGCTCACCACCTCCACGTCCGGTTCCGCCGTCAGCTCCCACTCGTAGCGGCGCCGGTACCAGTGGCCGGCGGCCTCGCGCATCAGGATGCGGGGATGGCGGCGCAGGGCCTCGGTGAACGCCGAGCGCAGCCGCTCCCGGTCGAGCCGTCCCGGGAGGTGGACCTCGATGTGGACGGTCTCCGGCTCCTCCTCCTGGAGGCAGTGCCGGGCCACCTCGTCCACCACCGGGAACGGGATACGGGCGGGCGGTCGTGCCGGGCCGCCTTCGGCGCGTGCGGGGTGATCGAGCGCGGTCATACGGGTCAGTCCCTCCCGCTGTCGTCGTCCGGCCGCTGTGTCTCCTCGGGCGGTGGAGCGGGCCGGAACCTGGGTTTGCGCAAGGGGATCCGCGTGGTCGGCGCATCCGGTTCGGGCCCGCCGGGCCCGCGTGCCGAGACGGTCGGCCCGGCGTCGGGGCGGGGCGCCGGGGCGGACGCCTCCGTCTGCCCCTCGGCCGTCCCGCTCTCGCCGCGGTGTCGCTGCGGCAGTGGTGCCGTCGGTGCCTCGGAGCCGGGCGGCCACAGCGCGGACGCAGGTCCGGCCACCGGCGGCAGTACCGCCGTGTGCCCCGGCCCCTCGTCCGGCTCCCGCACGCTCACCACCCCCGCGAACAGCCCGATCAGCGCCAGCAGTTGGGCCGCGTGCCCGAACGCCCCCTCGCCCGCGCCCACCGGCTCCCCGGCCCCCGTGGCCGCCGCGATCCCGGCCCCCGCGAGGGCGACGAACGCGATCGGTACGAGCAGCGCATGCCGTCGGGACGCCAGCAGCGCCAGCGCCGGCACCAGCAGCGCGAACCACCCGGCGATCACGATGCCCACCAGCGTCAGCACCACCGTGCCGAGCCACAGCCCGGGCGGCGGCGGGGTCGGCTGCGGCGGGTCGGGGTTCGGTGCGCGGCGGCGCCACACGACCAGGCCGATCAGCACCGCAAGGCCCGCCGCACCGCCGATCAGCCCGCCCTCGTACGTGGTCGCGGGCTCGTACGACAGCTTGACGGTGCCGCCGCTCCCGGCCGGGATGCGCCAGCCCTGCTGCCAGCCGTCGAGACGGACCGGTGTCAGCTCCTTGCCGCCGAGGGTGGCCTTCCAGCCGTCGTTGTAGTTCTCGTACGTCGTCAGGTACATGGCCGCACCCGAGCCGACGGTCACCTCGCGACGGTCGCCCAGCCAGTCCCGGATGGTCAGCTGCCGTGCCGCCGCCGTGGGCTCGGCGACCGTGCCGCGGGTGAGCGTCACGTCCGTCAGCGTGAGCGGTCCGGCATCCCCGGCCTCGACCCGGTGCGAACCCGCCGGCAGCTCCAACGCGGTGTCGGAACGCCCGCGTTGGCACAGCGTCACATCCACCGCCCGGCGCTCGGTGAGGTCCCGTACCGTCCCCTTCACGCTCGTCTGGTACAGCTCGCCGTCCACGGCCACGTCCGGGCCCTGCCCGCACGGCAGCGAGAACGTCCTGCTCTCCTGCGGCTGCGGGGTGCGGTACTGGTCGAGCGCCGGGATGTACGCCTCGCTCAGGCCCACGGGGAGTTGCAGGTCCTCGTCGGCGACCGGGTTGTGCAGGGTCAGCGGGGCCGTCTTGGTGATCGTGATGTCCAGGCGGTCCGTGGTGATCGGGTCGAAGCGGACCACGCCGTTCTCGTCGACACCGGCGATGGTCGAGCCGTCCGGGGAGCTGATGTCGACCTGGGTGGCGCGGGTCGACAGGCCGCCCGCCGGGGCCAACACCACTTCCCCGATGGGCTGTTTGCCGTCCCAGCGCAGATGGATCGTGGGGCGGTCGCCCGCGATCCACGCCGTTGTCAGATCGCCGTCGGTGAGATTGCGCGCCGACAGGCCCGCGCCGAGGCCGGCCGTCGAGTCGGCGGTCGCGACGATGCGGTTCTGCTGGTCCGGGGCGACCTCGTAGAGCAGCTTGTCGGCCTCCTCGCCCGGCACCGGCACCGCGCTCGCCTTCATCTCGTACGTCCCCGCAGTGGCCGTGGAGAAGCGCCGGTGCAGGCCCGCCTCCGTGCCCGTCGCGGAGAGGCCGGTGGGGTCGGGGGTGCGGTGCAGGGAGATCATCGAGGCGGCGGCGTCGGAACTGTCGGCGTCGGTCGGGAGCCGTAGGAGCCGGGTCACCTGGATGTGCGGGAGGTCGACCTCGGAGAATCCGGCACCCGTCAGACCCGAGCGGCGTTCCACCGAGTCGACGATGGTCAGCTTCATCCAACTCGTCTCGCCCGCAGGCGCTTTGATGCTCTGCGTCTGCCCATTGGGGCGCAGGAAGCTGGTCCTCGACCCCTTCTCCGTCTCCACCCGCACCTTGGTCGCCGCCGACCGCACGCTCTCCTGCGGCAGCGGCGTCACCTTGAACGACGAGGGCATGTCGTACGAGTCCGTGAAGCCGATCCGCAGCCACTGGCCGTCCGCCGACTCCGGCGCGCCCTCCGCCCACGCGGTGTCCGGGTTGCCGTCGAAGGCGTTCACCGGGTCGTACTGGGGGAGGTAGAACAGCCAGTTGCCGCTGGAGGAGGCCGTCACCGAGCCGGCTCCGCGCAGCTGGGCCACCGTCTGGTGGTCGAGGCCCTTGGTCGGCAGGATCTGGTGCGGCTTCTTCCCGGCGTCCTGCACGGCGTCCGGCGCGTTCCGCTCCGAACTCGTATAGGTATAGGAGGTGTTGGCGCTCACCAGCCCGAACCGGGTGTCCGCACGGCGCAGTCCGTCGCCGACGATCTGCAGCGGCGGCGATCCGAGCCCGGGATGGTTGTCGCCGGTCAGGACGGTCGCCCGGCCGCGCAGCTCGGAGGCCAGCGGGAGCAGGGACTCGGGGCCGCCGGAGACCACGGCGGTGTCGGCCACGGGGTACAGATGGGCCTGGCCCGGGCGGGTCACGTCCTGGTCGGAGGGCTCGTAGATCTCCACCGCCCGCTGCCGCGGATACAACCCCTCCACCTGCAGCGGAGCGTCGTGCGCGATCGTGCCGCCGGTCATCACCGGCCCGAGTCCCGTCACCCGCTCGTACCCGGACTGCTCCAGCGTCCGCTTCACGGTCGAGGTGGGCACCGAGCCGATCTGGTCGGGGTCCAGGTCGTTGCGTACGACGACGTAGTAGATGCCGGCCCGGCTCAAGTAGTCGGCGAGACCGGGGACTTCACTGCCGGAGGTCAGGGCGTTCTCCACGGCGTCCATCGCGCGGCGGTTGCCGGGGGTGCCGAAGGGGACGTAGTCCCGTTGTGCCCAGCGGGACTTGGCGAGGACGTCGAGGGGCTGGTCGATGGGCGAGCCCCAGGTGTAGAGGCCGTGCGCGGTCGCCGGGACGACCAGGGCGCGCGAGTCGGGTGAGTACTTCTCCAGCCAACTGGCCGTGGTCTTCCAGTACTTGGGCAGTTCCTGGAAGGAGCCCGGATTGAGGATCGAGCCGTTCAGGTACGGCCACAGCAGGCCCGGGAGGATGAGGATCGCCGCGATCAGCGGGGCGAACCGGCGGCCGCGCACCCGGCGGACCCCGCGCGTCTCGGCGGCCACACCGACCAGATGGGCCAGCCCCAGCACCAACGCCAGAGCGAGCCCGGTCTGGAACTTGTAGATGTTGCGGAAGGGGACGAGACCGCCGTTCAGCCAGTCCTGCACGACCCCGTGGAAGGGCGCGCCGAACGCGCCGCCGTACCCGGCGAGCAGCACCAGCACGCACGACACCACGGTCAGCACCAGCCAGCGGCGCTCCGGCATGTCACGTCTGGCCAGGCCCGCGAGGCCCAGTCCGGCCGCGAGCGCCGAGCAGACGATCACGACCACCGAGGCCGCGACCGTCCAGCCGGCCGGCAGCCAGGCCTGGCCGAAGTGCAGATACGCGACCCAGTTCCCGGCCCCGCGCAGCGCCTCCGTCGCCGACATGGTGGCCGTCGTGGTCTGCGAAGTCTCCACGTACGGAAGGAAGTTCTCGCCGTAGACACCGAGCATGACCAGCGGTATCCACCACCAGGCGGTCGCCACGATCACACCCGGCACCCACCAGGCGAGCAGTTTGCGCTGCCGGGGTCCGGGCGGACGGGACAGCAGATACAGCCCGACCGGGAGCAGCGAGGCGAGCGTGGAGGCGCCGTTGACGCCGCCCATGAACGGCACGACCAGCGCCGAGCGCAGGGCCGCGACCCGGGCGGTGTAGCGCTCGTTGGTCAGCGGCAGCAGCACCCACGGCAGAAACGCGCCGGGCAGCACGGCGGCCGACGTGGAGCCGACGACGATGGTGAAGACCGGCCACAGCGCGTACGCGATCCCCGCGAGCAGCCGCGATCCGCCACTGCCGACCCGCAGCCGCTCGGCCAGCCGCAGCGCACCCCAGAAGGCGACGGACACGATCAGCGACATCCACAGCCGCTCGGCCAGCCACACCGGCAGGTGCAGGACATGGGCCAGCCAGTAGAACGGCAGCATCGGCCACAGATAACCGGCGTACTGGTCCTGGATCCCGCCGAAGGATCCCTGGTCGTGCCACAGCTGCCCGAGATCCGAGAAGAACGCACCCGGGTCGACCGTCACACCCAGCTTGGTGTCGAAGGTCTGCCGCCCCGGGTGCACCACCAGGAACAGCAGGAACGCCACGGCCCAGAACCCCACCAGCCAGCGCCGCGACCGCGGGCCCTCCGGCGGGCCCGAGGTGCCTGCGGTGGTGGGGACGGCAGCCGGAGGAGGGGCCTGGACCGTGGTCGTCATGGGGGACACCGCCGGAGGATGAGGAGAAGGTTCCAGGTGGCGACCTCACGTATCCCCGGCGCTTTCACGACGGTCTCCGCGAGGAACGGCCAGTAGCGGGAGCGCGCCGAGACGACCGTCACGTCGTCGCGGGCGCGCACCTGCCGCAGAGTGGCGCCGATGTGCACGGCGAAGAGGTTCTCGCCGAGGGTGTGCTTGGCCGGTCTTCCGGTACGGCGCCGGTAGCGGGCGCGGGCCCGCTCGGCACCGAAGTAGTGCCACGGCGCCCACTCGTGACCGCCCCACGGGGACAGCCAGTTGGTGAACGACACGTAGATCAGCCCGCCGGGCCGGGTCACCCGGGCGAGCTCGCTCAGGAACGTCTGCGGATCGGCCACGTGCTCCAGCACGTTGGAGGAGAAGGTCACGTCCGCGGCCCCGTCGCACAGGGGCAGCAGATAGCCGTCCGCGATCACGGACCCTTCGCGCGGCTTCTCGCCGAGCTCCGTGACGTCGGGCTCGAAGAGATAGGCCTGAGCGCCGCGCCGGCGGAACTCCTCGGTGAAGTACCCGCCACCGCCGCCGACGTCCACGACCGTACGACCGGCGACGGGCCCGTCGTAGGCCTCGACCTGGTCGGCGGCGTCGCGGGCGAGCAGCTGGTAGCAGGACTCGGGGTCGTCCTGCTCGTGCCGGAAGGCACGGAAGAGGGCGAGGGAGCGGCGTATCGAAGGGTCCTTGAGGCCGGTCATGGAGACCAGCTCCTCACCGCCTCGGCGGCCACCGCACGGAACTGTCTGACCGTACGGTGCCAGCGGTAGCGGGCTGCGCGGTCGCGGGCCGCCTTGCCCATCAGCTCACGCCGATGCCCCGACAGGGCAAGCGTGCACCAGGCGGCCGCGAACGAGGACTCCCCGTGCGCGAGCACCCCGGTCTCCCCGTCCACGACGGAATCCCGCAGCCCGGGCACGTCGAACGCAATGGTCGGCGTCTCACGGGTGGCGGCCTCGGTGACGACCAGCCCCCACCCCTCCACCGCGGACGGATGCAGCAACAGCCACGCCGCACACAGCAGCCGGTGCTTCTCCGCCTCGGAAACGTGGCCCGCGAACTCCACTCCAGGACCGGCGAGTTGCTCCAGCCGCTCACGTTCGGGACCGTCGCCGACGATCACCAGTCGCCCGCCGGTGACCGGCCGCACCCGCTCCCAGAGTCTCAGCAGCAGATCGATCCGCTTGTACTCGACGAGTCTGCCCACCGCCACGAACAGCGGCTCGGCCGACCGGTCGGCACGCGGACCGGGCTCCTCGACCCCGTTGTGCACGACTCTGATGCGGTCCCGCTCGACACCGATCGCCCGCAGGGCATGGGCCGTCGAGGGCGAGACGGCGACCAGCAGACTCCGGTGCTGGGCACCGGTCAGCGCCCACTGCTCGAGTCTTCGTCCGATCCGCGCGGCCGGCGTCAGGGGCCCGCCGAACCGCATCTTCCACAGGTCGGAGTGGACGTGGTTGACCAGGCACAGGGTGGGGCCGTGGTGCCAGAGGGGCGCGAGGTACGGCATGCCGTTGCAGACCTCGACCAGCAGATCGGTCTCGCCGACCTGCCGGGCGAAGGCCGAGCGGGCGCGCAGATAGTGGGCGAACTCGCCGCCCGCCGACACGACGCGGTAGTCCCGGAAGGCCGCGGGTCCGCCGCACAGCAGCGTCACCTGGTGGCCGAGTCCGGTCAGGCCGTCGGCGAGCCGGTCGACCAGCAGCTCGGAGCCGCCGGCGGCCGGATTGCCGAGGTCTCGATGGGCAAGGAAAACGATTCGGCGCGGTTGTGGGGGGAGCGCCGGAGGGTGGTGCTGCGGCGCCTGGGGGTACGAGGCGCGCAGCGAGGACGGCACGTGCTGGGGCATGGGTGCTCCAACTCGTCTCAGGGTGCGGAACTCAGTGGTGGCTTTCTGGACTTGCTGTGGGGGGACTGAGCTCTTCATGGGCGGGGGGTGTGGAAGGGTTGTGCTCGGGTGGGGATGGACAGTTTTCGCCCACCCGTTCGCCACGGCTACTCACCAAGGTGACAAATTCCCGGCTTATTAGAACTGACGTCATGTCACATCGTGAGCTGACTCTGGGATTCTTCGGGCGAATCGGGGCGCTTACGCCCTCGTAGCACCAAAACCCCACCAACCACCGCCAGTGCAAATCCGGCCACGGCGGCACCGATCGGCAACGTCTGCCCCACCATGCGCAGTTGGCCACTCTCCTTCTTGGCCAGTTTCACCTGGGACTTCTGCGTCTCAGTGGTGAACCCCAGTTTCCGGCTGTCCAGCAGGACCACCGCGTCCTTCTTCGCACCGGGTGCGCGCAGGGTGCGGCGCGGGCCGACCTGGGCATAGAACACCCGCCCGGTGCGCTGGTCGACTACCAGCTCGATGCCGTGGTTGGAGTACCACTCCTCGGCCAGGACCTGCGGTTTGTTCTTCTGCCCGACGATCGTGCCGGGCACCAGCCGCGTCCCGATCTTCACCGGTGAGACGGTCCCGGTGAACCGGTAACCCTGGTATCCCTGCACCTTCTTGGTGCCCGAGTAGTGCAGAGTGACGGTCGAGCCGAGGGAGTTGTCCCACCACTGGTACGAGCGTCGGTGCACGTCGAAGGGGAATTTCAGGTAGGCGTCGCCCTCGAAGTAGGGGTTCTCCTTGCAGCAGTGCACCGGCTGGTTGGTGTGACGGTTGGTGACCCACCGGTTCAGGAAGAACTCCAGCGCATCGTGCGGATCGGCGGCCGGAAGCGACTTGTCCGTGTCGACCGTCGTCGTCACGTCCCACACCGCCCGCCCGCTCTTCTCGCTGTCCGCGACGTTGCCGCGCACCTGCTGGGTGACCGTGATCCGCTTGTCGTGCACCGTCTCGATCTCGTCGGTGTCGAAGTAACTGCCGGTGCCGCGGTAGACGGCTGTGGTGTCGATGTCGATCGGGTTCACGGCGGCCCGCGGCTCGACGTACCAGGCCAGCATCGGCGCCAGGACCAGCAGAAACGTGCCGAGTCCCAGCAGAATCAGAGAGAGGGGTGAGGCTGTACGGCGCATCCGGGCACTCCAGGGGCGTCAGGTGACGGAGTTCGGGCCGCTCTGGTCCTGTCTTTCGGGTCAGGCCGGCTGCGAGGAACAGCACTTTTCGGCCGACCCGAGCGGGGTCTGGTGCGTGCAGCTGCAAGGCGGAGGAGGGCGTCGACGCGGAGCGTCGGCAACCGACGACAACGCCGCAGATGCGCGTGCCGGACCCCGCGACGCCGGACTGATCCGAAAGACAGGGCCTTTGTGGCCGGAGACCGTAGGCTGCTCTTGACGGGGTGTCAATGCTTGTCGAGACTGGGCCGACGGGCAGGGGTGGTGCACCGGGGTGGGGACGACCTCCGGACAGAGAGGCTGACCCTGCGATGTCCAGACTGCTTGCCGCCGCGCTCACCGTCGTGGCCGCCGCGGCCCTCGCCGTCGGCGCCGCCTTCGGCATCGTCGCGCTGCTCGACGCGACGCCCGACCAGCCCAACACCCCCTTGATCACCTACGAGCAAGCCGGGCAAGGGAGTTGACGGTGGCGCCCGCCCGCTCGCCGGCCGTCACCACCCGCTCGGCCTGGCACGACGTCCCCCGTCTCCAGGTCCGCCGCTTCGCCGCCCTCGCCATGGCCGAGGCGCCCGTGCTCGCCGAGGAGATCCTGAGCGAGATCCGCCGCGAGTACCCGCACCTGCCCGTCGTCCTCGACGAGTCGGGCGAGCCGATGGCCCTGGTCGGCATCCGCCGCGCCATCGAGGTCTTCGTCCAACACCTGGAGCAGTCGGAGGGCCGCCCGTCGGTTCCGCCGGGCGTCTTCCAGGAGTTCGGCCGCGGCGAGGGCCTGCACGGCCGCTCCCTCGACTCGCTGCAGGCGATCTACCGCATGGGCGTACGCCTGGCCTGGCGGCGCTTCGCCGAGATCGGCCAGCGCGTCGAGATCCCGCCGCCGGCGATGTACGAACTCGTCGACGCGGGCTACGAGTACCTCGACGGCCTGGTCGACCAGTCCGTACGCGGCTACGCGGAGGCGGCGGCCCGCCAGGCCGGGGAACGGCTGCGGCTCCAACGCCGCCTGATGGAGCTGCTGCTGGCCGAGTACCACCGCGGCGATCCGGCCGACGCGCTCACCGAACGCGCTGCCCGCGTCGGCTGGCCGCTCCCGCACAAGGTCGCGGTGGGCGTGCTGCTGCGCCCGGCGCGGGAGGCGGTGGCGCCCGCGGTGGGACAGGGGGTGCTGCTCGACATGGAGTACGAGCAGCCCCGCATGGTCGTGCCCGAACCGGATGCCGCCGGGCGCCCCGAACTGCTGCACCGGGCGCTGACCGGCTGGTCCGGCGCGATCGGACCGCCCGTGCCGCTGGCCGACGCGGCGAAGTCGCTGCGCTGGGCCGAGGCGGCCGTACGCCTGATGGAACGGGGACTGCTGCCCGCCGGGGACGTCCTGTACTGCACGGAACACACCGAGGCCCTCGTCCTCCTGCAGCCCGAGGAACTGATCGACGACCTCGCCCTGCGCTGCCTCGCACCGCTCGCCCACTCCGGGCCGACGCACGGGCGCCGGCTTGCCGAAACGCTACTGGCGTGGCTGGAGACACGGGGCGGGGCGCCGGAGGTCGCCGCACGGCTCGGGGTCCATCCGCAGACGGTCCGCTACCGCCTGCGGCAGATCCGGGAGCTGTGGGGCGACGAGATCGACGACCCCGACCGCCGCTTCGAGCTGGAACTGGTGCTCAGGGCACAGAGGTTGCGGGGGGTGCTGGGGGAGACGGGCCGTCAGAGGCCGTAGCGGCTCTTCATGTGCCGCCAGAAGTCACGGAGCATCCACTTGTCGAACTCCGTGATCTGCGTGGCGCTGCCCGCGTTCATGAGGAAGCAGCACTGGCCGGTCGGGGTCCAGTCGTAGAAGTCGTCGAGGCCGAAGGTGTGCCCGACCTCATGAAGATAGATATGGATGTTCTCCTGGCTGAGCGCGCCGGTGAAGTACTCCTGTCCGACCCGCTGTCCCCAGTCGCCGCCGGCACCGCCCTGGAACCCCTTGGTCAGCCACAGTGACTGGTCGTAGTGACGGGTCGCGCCGCCCGGGCACTTGGAGTAGTTACCGTCCTGGTGGAAGAAGCGCCCGCAGTCGGGGGCGCACTGCGGGGAGCCTTCACTGTCCAGGTTCCCGGCGTAGACGTCGACGGGGTTGTCGCTCCACTGCAGTGTGGACCGGTTCTTGACCGCCCAGCCGACGATGTTGACGGGCACGGTGGTGTACGGCCAGGCGTTGGTGCCGGTGCCGTTGTCGAGCATGGCGGTCATCCACTTCCCGAACTGCTTCTTCAGCGAGGTGTGGATCTGGTCGCGGAGTGCGGTGCTGACGGGGGCGTCGGAGTCCCAGCGGACGCAGTAGTTGACGCTTCCCTTGTTGGCCATGATCTGGTCCCAGCCGTAGTTGCGGAAGCCGTAGAGGTCGGGGTACGTCGACTCGACGTGACTCCAGACCTCGTTCAGCGGCTGCACCAGATTGGCGGGCGGATTCCAGTTGTCGGCGGCCTGGGCGGGCGCCGCGGTCGTCCCGGCGGCGCCGATGAGGGCGACGAGGGCGGCGAGCAGGGTGACGAGACGCGCGATGCGGGTGCGCAAGGTGAACTCCCTTCGTGGAGGCGGGATTTCACCTGGGGGTTGCCGCCGGGGCGGAGGAGGTTGCCGGGCGGTGTCACTTTCTGCGCTGCGCGCGCCACGCTTCGTAATGGTCCAGGACTGTCTCCTCGATCGGGCGGTAGGTGAGCCCCAGCTCCCGCACGCTGCGGCTGTTGTCGACGCGGAACCTGATGCCGAGGTGCTTGCGGATGTAGTCCTGGGTGAGTCCGAAGGCGGGGCCGAGTATGCGAACGGGCCAGTGGGGAAGGGGAATTCGGGGGAGTCGCAGGTCTCTCGGATACCGGGTCCGGATGATGCGCGCCATGTCGTGGAAGGACGACATCGTCTCGGCGGCGAGGATGTAACGCCCGTGCGCGTCCGGCTCCTCGGCCGCGGCGATGTGCGCGTCGGCCACGTCTCTCACGTCGACCGTGGTGAAGCTGAAGTCGGGGGCGCCGTAGAAGAAATACCCCTTGAAGAGCTCTTCGAGAAGGAACAGGCTGCCGGACTCGGAGGCGGGCGTGAGCGAAGGCCCGAGCACGAGCCCCGGATTGACGGAAACCATGCGCCAGCGGTCCTGGGAGCGTTCGGCCTCCCAAGCAGCCTGCTCCGCAACGGTCTTGGCGTAGTGGTACGGATTGTTCTCGACGGTGCTGGTGGTGTTGAAGTACTTCTCGCTCAACACCCGCCCCTCCATCTCCAGCACGTCGACGTAGTCCCCGAAGATCGCACCGACGGTGGAGGTGAACACGAGCCTCCGTACGGTCGGCGTCCGCTCCACACTCCCGACCACATTCCGCGTCCCGACGAGCGCGGGCTCGACCATGTCCCGCTGCCCGTCCTTGATCTTCTCGGGCATGAAGAAGGGCGAGGCAACATGAAAGACGACCTCGCACCCCTTCATGGCCTCGTCGAAGGCCCCGTCGAAGAGCAGATCGGCCTCGAAGAGCTCGAGCCGCCCGGGGTGCGCGTCCTGCATGGCCCGCAGGGGCGCCACCTTCGCGGAGTTGGCGGCACTGCGGACGGTGGTGCGCACGTGATATCCGCGCTCCAGCAGCCGCAGCACCAGATGACTGCCCACGAATCCACTGCCGCCGGTCACCAGCACGTCCACGCCATCTCCGATCTCGTCTGCCGAGTCGTAACTCCCTTACCCCGTACGTTCCTTCGACGAAGCCCGTCGCGGCGTCGTGCTGTCGAGACACGCCACCACCGTCGTATAGAAACGCTGTACGGCATCGTCCACGCTGCGGATGAAGCCGGTCTCGGCGTTGCCGCGGCCACTGCCCATGCCCTTCAGCAACGACAGGCGGAAACCGGTGATCCGCGTGGCGGTGTTCTTGGGAAGCATGTCGGCCGGCTCGGGGCGCAGGCGCTCCAGCGTCCCCCGGGGCCCGCTCGCCTCGCCCTCGATCAGAGTCTCGACATGGAGATCTGCCGGCGCTTCCTCCAACCGTCGGATCAAGCGCTTGGCCCAGGTCAGCGGATAGCCCTGATCCGGTGCCGGGATCTCGACGGACGTGCGTAGTCGGCCGGTTCGCAGGTCGGCGGTGACGGCGAGCAGACCCGGCGCACCCTCGACGCGCAGCTCCGCCTCGAGCCGCCCGTCGACGCAGAGTCGGTCCGCCAGCAGTGCCCGACGGGCCCCGGGATCAGCCCCGCGTTTGGCCCGCTGGACGGGAAGGACCTTCTGCCCGAGTTCGCCGCCGAGCCCGAGGCACACCTGGCGGATGAGCCGCTCCCAGCTCTCGACCACCTCCAGGGACCGCGAGTCGCCCTGGCACAGGGTCTCGTCGTCGATTCCCTTGCGCACGGGCACCCAGGCCGATCCCATGTTCTGGAAGCCGTGGCACCCCGAGTTCTCGTGCTGCAGATAGTGCAGCAGCTCCTGGAGCAGCCAGGCATGCGCCGCGTTCCCGACGCCCTCGTGCCGGATCAACAGCTGTGCCTGGTGGGCGACTTCGGCCCAGGAAAGGTGCCGTAGAGCCACCTTGTGCTTGCGCCGTCCGTCGATCTTGACGTCGACGAGGGGACTGCCCTCCAGGGCGACGTCGTTCGACAGCGTGATGACCGCCTCGTAGCCTCGGCGCGCGGCGATGTCCATGTAGGCCTGCACCTGTTCGGACTTGAGGGCGTTGCCGTTGGTCTTGGTCTCCACCAGCGCCGTCCACAGCTTCCCGGCCCGTTCGACGCGGATCACTCCGTCGGGCCGCCGGGGCGTGTCGCCGTGTGGCAGGGAGACCTCGGTGAACGTCTCCATACGGCCGGCCGGTGCCCCGAACGCCGCGGTGAGCCCCCTGCCGAACTCCGGCACCTGCGCCATCACCGACAGCAGTACCGAGGTGGCGCGCATCTCGCGGTCCCGGTCGCTCTTGAGCATGGAGACCGGGAAGAGCCGGGCTTCCCGCCACGACTCGTTCTCCGCGAGCGACTTCTTGGTCACCTTGGGCAGGGTGACCTTCTTCTTGGCCGTACGAGGGCGTGCGGCCGGCTTCTGAGGCGCGGCGGCCGCGGCGTCAAGGTCGGGCCGCCGCGGAGCGGGGATGGCCTCGAGCGCCGCCTGCGGAAGGGGCTCCACGGGCGGGGGCGCTGCAGAGGCGGCGAGGTCGGGCTGCTCGCCGCTCTCGGCACCGCTCAGCGTTTCCGCTTCGGTTGCCTCTGCCGCATCGTCGTCGATGTCGACGCCGAAGTCCGTTGCCAGCCCGGCCAGTCCGGTGTCGTAGCCCTGGCCGACGGCGCGGAACTTCCACTCCTGCCCGCGCCGGTACAGCTCACCGAAAATGATCGCGCTCACCGCTCCGGCGTCGTCGATCGCGAACCGGAGCAGATGCTCGCCCGCCGCGTCGGCCAGCGTCACCTGCAGGTCGTCGAGTTCCCCGAAGCGTGCGCTCTCGTACCGGCTCGCGGCCACGACGATCCGGTCGATGTCGGCCGCCACCGCGGTGAGATCGAAGCTGATCCGGTCCTCGTTGCCGTCCTCCGTGGGTGTCTTGCCCAGCAGCTGCACGCTTCCGTCGGCGGCCACCGGGTTGTTGTAGAAGTGGAAGTCGGTGTCACTGCGGACCTTGCCGTTCGCGTCCAGCAGCAGAACGGACACGTCCGCGTCGCCCTCCCCGCTCGGACTGGTCCAGCCCAGGCCGACGATCACGGAACCGATGTTCTCACTCAGGCTCGTCAGAGACACGTTCGAGCCCTTGACCATTTCGTGCACGGAACCCCCCAATCACATACTCAGGGCGCCGCGGACCCCTCCCGTCCCGGCCGCCCAACGTGCGACATGATGTGACGTGTCGCACTTGGGAGACAGTAATACCCCAGCGGGCACGAGGCGGTCTGCGCAGAACCATTGCCCGGGCAAACATGCTGTCGCTAGCCTGTGTTCGTCATGCCGATCGTCTGTTGAAATTTCGAACACAGACGCCTAGGAAAATAAGGGAGGGGGCCGGTCGTGGGACGCCTCGTACCTGCCGTGACCCGGGCTCTCGACATTCTCGAGCTCTTCCTCGACGGGGACGGGACGCTCTCCGCCCCCGACATAGTGCGCAAGCTGCAGCTGCCGCGCACCACCGTGCACGAGCTGGTCACCACGCTCGCCGCCCGGTCGTACATCGTCCAGGTGCCGGGGCAGCCCGGACGCTACCGGCTGGGTGTGCGGCCGTACCAGCTCGGGAGTCGGTACGCCGAGCAGCTGGACCTCGCCGCCGAGGGGCAGCAGGTCGCCCGGTCCGTCGCCGAGACCTGCGACGAGACCGTGCACGTGGCGATCCTCGAGGGCACCGATGTCATCTACATCGCCAAGGTGGATTCGACGCACGCGGTGCGGATGGTGTCCGCCGCCGGGCGTCGGCTGCCCGCGCACTGCACATCCGTCGGGAAGATGCTGCTGGCCTCCCTTCCGGAGCAGGAACTCACCGCGCGCATCCCGGACGACGCCGAGCTCGTCGCGATGACTCCCAACAGCATCACCGAGCCGGCCGCCCTGCGCGAGGCCCTCGCACAGATCCGGCAGCGGGGGCTCGCGGTCGAGAGCCGGGAGTCCAACCCGGATGTGAGCTGCGTCGCCGCGCCCGTGCGGGATCGTACGGGGCAGGTCGTCGCCGCCCTCTCCATCTCCGTCCCGATGATCCGCTGGAGCGACGACCGCCGCGTCGAGCTGGAGCAGCTCGCCGCCAAGGGCGCCGTCGAGCTCTCGGAGCGCCTCGGCCACCGGACCGTCGGATGACGGCGTACGAGGTGGCGGTGCGCGCCGAGGCGACCCTGGGCGAGGGCCCGACCTGGGACGCGGACGCCGGCCGGCTGATCTGGATCGACATCCTCGGTGCACGTGTGTACACGTACGACCCCGTGTCGGGCCGTCGCACGGTCCGGGTGACCGACCAGCACGTGGGCGCGGCGAAGCCGAGGGCCGGGGGCGGGCTGGTCCTGAACCTCCGGGACGGTGTCGGACTCGTCGACCCGGATGGCGGCTTCCGCTGGCTGCACCACGAGGTCGTGCCCGGCCGGCGTGCCAACGACGCCGCCGTCGCCCCGGACGGCTCGCTGTGGGCCGGCACCATGCGCTACGACGAGGCCGCAGGCGGCGGCACGCTCTCCCGGATCACGGGGGAGGGGAATGTCGAGACGGTTCTCGACGACGTCGCCGTCAGCAACGGCACCGGGTGGAGTCCCGACGGGCGGCTCATCTACTACATCGACTCGCCGACGCGGCAGGTCGACGTCTTCCACCACGAGGGCGGCCGGGTCGCGGACCGGCGCCGGTTCGCGCAGATCGAGGAGGGCGACGGCTTCCCCGACGGACTGACGGTGGATGCCGACGGCTGTGTGTGGGTGGCCCTGTGGGACGGCGGTGCGGTACGCCGCTACACACCCGACGGCGAACTGGACCGCGTGATCGAACTGCCCACGCCCCGGGTGACCGCCTGCGCCTTCGGCGGCCCGGACCTGACCGACCTGTACATCACGACGGCCCGCGTCGGCCTCGCGGCACCCCACCCGGTGGCGGGCTCCCTGCTGGTCGTCCCCGGCGCCGGAAAGGGCCTGCCGCAGCCGGCGTTCGCGGGCTGAATGTTGGTGCGGGCCCCGCCGCGCGGGCCCGCACCGCCAGCAGGTCGTCGGGGCGGCGCAGGGCCTGGGAGACCGTGCCGATCTCGCGGAGCAGGTCCGTGGTGTCGGGGTCGTGCCCGCCCTCGCCGTCCGCCGACCGGCGCCGTGTCTCGACGGCGTCCTGGATCGCCACGGCGGAGGCGAGGGCCCTCGCCCGGTCCGGCTCGAAGCCGAGGGCGAGCGCCCCCTCGTACGCCCTCCGTCGCCCGTCCTCGTCGATGTGCCGGGCCAGCGGCAGCAGCACGTCGCGGATGAACGTCTCCCGGCGGATCAGCCGCAGCTCCGGCGTGGCGCGCAGGACGAAGGAGACGCCGCCGCCGTTCACGGTGCGCATCAGCAGGTACAGCGGCCGCAGCCGGTGGTGCGCGAGCCGGACCCGCCAGCGCTCGTGCAGGTACTGGCCGGCGTGCGGCAGGATGAACCCGACCGCGATCAGAAGGGCGGAGAGGCAGGCCAGCGGGGGTGCCACCGCCGTGCTCAGCCAGTCCAGGTCATGGCCGGTCCAGCGGGCCACCACCGCCGGCAACTTGACGGCGTAGAAGGAGAGTTGGGTCGCGTAACCGACGCCGAGGAACTTCAGGCCCCAGCGCAGCCAGGCGTCGAGCCCGTCGGTGCGCACCCAGTTCCAGATCAGGCCCGAGGTGATCACGGTGGCCACGGCCTGCGCGAGCAGGTAGAGCAGGATCATCTCGCGCATGTACGGGGTGTTGGCGTAGTACGTGTCCAGGTCGCGCAGCCGCTCCACGGGCGCGTCGGCCAGCGCGAACAGCACCCACAGGGCGACGATCACCCCGAGGGAGCCCGCGACGACCCAGCGCACGGCGCGGACCGTCGACGCCGAGCGGTCGCCCAGGCCGTTGCGCCAGGCGATGATCAGCAGCAGACAGGAGCCGCAGAACGCGGTCAGCAGCGAGTACACCCAGGGTGCCGAGATGTTCGGCACGCCGGTGATCCGGTTGACCCGGGCGATCGTCGACGGCGCCACGAACACGAACACCGCGCAGGCGACGAGCAGTACGCCGCCGACGGCACGCAGCAGCGGGTCGCTCCACAGCCGGATGATGGTGGGCAGTTTGATCGCGAGAGCGGCGGTCAGGACGCCGGCCGGGATCCACCAGAACGACGGGTAGAACTCGTTGACGAACCCGGCGGGCGACCAGGCCAGTCGGTCCAGGGCCGCGGTCACCGCCCCGTTCACCGGCGCCCGCGGTAGCCGAGGGACCGCCGCAGCGGGTCGAGCGGGGCCTCGGCGTCCCGCCCCGTCAGCAGTGGCCTGAGCTCCGCGGCGAGCCGGTGCCCGAATTCGTCCGCCTCCCCCTCGTCATCCGCACGGGAACCGTCACGGGCCGCCACCGACAGCGCGTCGCTCTCGAGGTCCGTCCACTCGCGCCGGTCGGCCAGCGCCGCTCCCACCAGGTGATGATGACTGTGGCCGGCGTGCAGATGCCACAACTCGTGCCCCAGGATGACCAGTTGCTGCATCGCCTCGGCGCGTTCCTCGACGATGACCAGGTCGAAGTCCTGGAAGCCCACCCAGAGCCCGGTCACCTCGATCTCGTCCGGGAAGCGCTCGAAGCGCAGCTCGACCGGTCGCCCGCCGCGCCGTGCGCTCATCTCCTCGCACAGTGCCCGGCACAGCTCCCGGGCGTCGGCCGGCGGGCGTGGTCTCGCCCGCACCGCGGCGGCCAGGCCGGCGGTGAGCTCCCGCATCCCGGAAGCTCTTCGCGAGCGCCACAGCCGTAGACCGGCAGCGAACCCGGCAACCCTCTGCCGCGCGCCCGCGAAATCCATCGCTCGGTTCCCCTCTCGCCGCCGCACAGCAGGCGGTCCGAGACTACGCCGTCGTACCGGTCGTTCAACCGGTAACGACTGCCCCTGGCTGGAAAGTCCTGCCCAAACCATTGACTGGCAAGCGCTTCCTATTTACGGTCCCGTTCGAAGTTACGAGCGCATTTCGATATATCGAACAGGACTTCTCGAACACGATTTCTCGAACAGTAAGGGCAGGGCATGGGACGACCTGACCTGAACCGCAGGCAACTTCTGGCGGCCGCCGGCGGACTGGCCGTCGCCGGCAGCTTCGGCTTCGCCGCCCTCGGTACGGGCGCCGACGCGCTGGCCTCCGGCGCGGACACGAGGGTGCGGTACTGGAACCTTTTCAGCGGCGGCGACGGCGCCAACATGATCGCGATGCTGGATGCCTTCCGCAAGGAGCACCCCGACATCGCGGTGAAGGACTCCACGCTGCAGTGGGGCAACCCCTTCTACACCAAGCTGGCCATGGCCGCCGCCGGCAACCGCGCCCCCGAGCTCGGAGTCATGCACATGGGCCGGGTCGCCGGCTTCTCGCCGGGCCGGCTCCTCGACCCGTGGGACGTCGACCTGCTCGCCGAGTACGGGGTGCGGGAGCAGGACTACAACCCCGCGCTGTGGAGCCGCGGCGTCATCGACGGCAAGCTCTACGCCCTGCCGCTCGACATCCACGTCCAGCTCTGCTTCTACCGCCGGGATGTGCTGAAGAAGGCGGACCTGCTCGGCGAGGACGGCCTGATGATCCCGGTCACCTCCACCGACGAGTGGTTCGAGGTCCTGAAGAAGGCCAGAAAGGTCCAGAAGAAGGGCCTGCAGACCATCGGCCTGTGGACCAACGACCAGAACTTCCAGTGGTGGTTCTTCGTCGCCTTCTACACCCAGCTGGGCGGCGAGTGGTTCAACGACGCCCGCACCGAGGTCCTCTTCGACGCCGACAAGGCCACCCAGGTCCTGGAGTTCTTCCGGCAGCACGTCACCGACGGCTATGTCATCCCCGGTGCGCCCACCGGCGAGCAGTTCATCAACGGTGCCCCCTTCACCTGGGAGGGCAACTGGTCCGTGCCGGTCTTCTCCGGCGCCGAGCTGGACTACGGCGCGACCCCGCTGCCGCCCGTCTTCGGCAAGCAGGCCACCCACGCCGAGTCACACTCCTTCGTGCTGCCGCACCAGGCGGGCCGCGGCGGTGCCACCAACCAGGCCGCACACGAGCTGGCCGCGTACGTCGTCCGGCATGCCCTGCAGTGGGCGGCCGGCGGACACATCCCCGCGTACCGGCCGACGCTCTCCACGGCGGCGTACAAGAAGCTCACCCCGCAGAACGAGTACGTGAGCGCCATGAACCACCAGGCCACCGAGCCGAAGGTGTGGTTCGCGGGCTCCACCGGCGTCCTCGCCCAGGACCTCGGCCCGATGGTCGTCTCCTCCACGATGGGCTCCGCAAAGCCGGCCACGGTCGCCCAGCGGATGAAGAAAGAGCTCGTCAAGCTTCTGGCCTCGAAGAACCCGATGGACGGCAGGACCGCCGCGCAGGGAGGTGCGGTCGCATGACGACCAGCGCTCAGACCGTTCTCGCGCCGGCGCGCGCAAGGACCGCCGCCGCGACCGCGACGGTACGCCGCAAGCAGGGCTTCCAGCATGGGGGCTGGTTCATCGCCCCGTTCCTGGCGCTCTTCGCGCTGTTCGTGATCTGGCCGCTGCTGCGCGGTCTCTACCTCAGCTTCACCGACGCCAACATCTCCGGCGAAGGCGCGAGCTTCATCGGTCTCGACAACTACCGCGAGGCCCTGCACGACCAGCTGATGTGGGACGCGCTCGGCCACAGCGCGTACTTCACCTTGCTCGTCGTGCCCTGCATCACGGTCCTCGCCTGCCTGCTCGCTCTGCTCGCGCACAACATCGAGCGCGGCAAGTGGCTGTGGCGGCTGTGTTTCTTCGTACCGTTCCTGCTGCCGTCGACCGTCGCGGGCAACCTGTTCCAGTGGCTGTTCACCCAGGGCATCGGCATGTTCAACCACACCCTCGGGATCGACACGCCCTGGCTGACCGACAAGTCGTACGCCATGCTCGCCATCGTCATCGAGACCCTGTGGTGGACGGTCGGCTTCTCGTTCCTGCTCTACCTCGCGGCGCTCCAGGGCATCCCCGACCACCTGTACGAGGCCGCCAAGCTGGACGGGGCCAATGCCTGGCACCGCATGGTCCACATCACGCTGCCGATGCTGCGCAACATCACCGGCCTGGTGATCGCGCTCCAGGTCCTCGCCTCGCTCCAGCTCTTCGACCAGGCCGTCGTGATGATGGATTTCGGCCCGGGACCGGAGCTCAGCACCCGCTCCTTCGTCCAGTACACCCTCGAACAGGGCTTCACCAGCTACCGCGTGGGCTATGCCTCCGCGATGTCCATCATCTTCTTCGTGATCATCGCAGTCGTCGCCCTGGCGCGGATGTGGCTGCTGCGCAACCGTGAGGAGGGCGGCCGATGACCACCGCCGAGACGACCGTACGCACCGTACGCACCAAGTCCCGCAAGCCCTGGACCCCCGGCCAGATCGTCCTCACGCTGATCGGTGTCGCCGTCTCCGCCGTGTTCGTGGCGCCCATCGCGGCGGCCCTGCTCACCTCGCTCAAGTCCGAGGCCGAAGCCGCCGAGATCCCGCCGCACTGGCTGCCGAAGATCTGGACGGGCCAGGCGTGGAAAGCCCTCTACGAGACCGGCAACATCACCAACTGGTTCGTCAACTCGCTGGTCGTCTCGGTGTGTGTGACGACCGTCGTGGTGGTCGTCAGCGCACTCGCCGGATACGGCTTCGCCCGCACCGAGTTCCGCGGCAAGGGCGTCCTCATGGGCATCGTGATGTCGGGCCTGATGATCTCCCCCGCCGTCCTCGGTGTCCCCCTCTTCACCACCGTCCAGCAGATGGGCATGGTCGACACCTACTGGGGCATGATCCTGCCGCAGTGCGCGCCCGCCGCGATGGTCTACATCCTCTACAAGTTCTTCCAGGGCATCCCGCGCGAACTCGAGGAGGCGGCCTTCATCGACGGCGCCGGCCGCTGGCGGGTCTTCTTCACCATCGTCGTCCCGCTCTCGCGCCCCTCCCTCGCCGCGGTCGGCATCTTCACCTTCATCGCCTCGTGGAACAACTTCCTGTGGCCCTACATGGTGACCAACAACCCCGACCTGATGACCATGCCGAACGGCATCGCGACCGTCATGAACTCCTACGGCATCCAGTGGGCCCAGCTCATGGCCGGCGGCCTGATGGCGGGCCTGCCGCTGATCGTCGTCTTCGTCTTCTTCCAGCGGCAGATCGTGGCGGGTGTCGCGCACACGGGATTGGCGGGACAGTGAGCGTACGCAGAGCACTGACGGCCATGGCGGTCGCGGCACTCCTGGCTTTCCTCCCCAACGCGGCGCAGGCAGCCGAGAGTTACCCCGACCCCCTCCCCCTCACCGGCCAGCAGATCATCCACGACCCCACCGTCATCCACCTCAAGTCCGGCGGCTACGCGGCCTATTCGACGGGCGGCGTGATCGGGGCCCGCCTCTCGAAGGACCTGAAGCACTGGGACGACGCGAGCAACGCCTTCGCCCAGCCGCCGAGTTGGTGGTACGAGTACAACGACACCGGTGATCCCTGGGCACCGGACATCTCCTACCGGTCCGGCAGGTACTGGCTCTACTACGCCGTCTCGTCCTGGGGCACCAACCACTCCGCGATCGGCGTCGCGACCTCCCCGTCCGGCCTGCCCGGCACCTGGACCGACCACGGCAAGGTCTTCACCTCCGAGACGACTGACACCTGGAACGCCATCGACCCGGCGGTGATCCGCGCCGACGGCAGGCTGTGGATGGCGTTCGGCTCGTACTGGACGGGCATCCGGATGGTCGAACTGGACCCGCGGACCGGCAAGGCGGTACCGGGAGCGACGGTCGCCCACCTGGCGACCCGCCCGGACGCCCCGTACGCGGTCGAGGGCCCGTACGTGGTGAAGCACGGCCGCTACTACTACCTCTTCGCCTCCTACGACCAGTGTTGTGCGGGCGTGAACTCGACGTACAAGATCCGCGTGGGCCGCTCCGCGAACGTCACCGGCCCGTACGCCGACAGCACGGGCAAGCCCATGCTGGAGGGCGGCGGTGACCTGCTGCTGGCCGGTCACGGCCGGTACATCGGCCCGGGCGGAGAATCGGTCTTCCGAGACCACGGCCGGGACTGGCTGGCCTACCACTACTACGACGCAGAGGACAACGGCACGCCGAAACTGGGCCTGAACAGGCTGGGTTGGACGCGTGACGGTTGGCCTGTTCTCAAGTAACGCCCTGTATCCGGAAGGACCTCATGAGCAAGACCACCGCCCGCTTCACCCTCGACCCCGCCTTCACCGTCGGTGAGGTCAACCCCCGTCTCTTCGGATCCTTCGTCGAACACCTCGGCCGCTGCGTCTACACCGGCATCTTCGAACCGGACCACCCCACGGCCGACGACAAGGGCCTGCGCCAGGACGTCCTGGACCTCGTCCGCGTACTCGGCGTCACCGCCATCCGCTACCCCGGCGGCAACTTCGTCTCCGGCTACAAGTGGGAGGACTCCGTCGGCCCCGTCGAGGACCGCCCCCGCCGCCTCGACCTCGCCTGGCACTCGACGGAGTCCAACCGCTTCGGCCTCTCCGAGTACATCGACTTCCTCCGCAAGGTCGGCCCCCAGGCCGAACCCATGATGGCCGTCAACCTCGGCACCCGCGGTGTCGCCGAGGCCCTCGAGCTCCAGGAGTACGCCAACCACACCGAGGGCACCGCCCTGTCCGACCTCCGTGCGGCCCACGGCGACAAGGACCCCTTCGGTATCAGACTCTGGTGCCTCGGCAACGAAATGGACGGCCCCTGGCAGACCGGCCACAAGACGGCCGAGGAGTACGGCCGGGTCGCCGCCGAGACGGCCCGCGCGATGCGCCAGATCGACCCGAAGGTCGAACTCGTCGCCTGCGGCTCCTCCAGCCAGTCCATGCCGACCTTCGCCGAGTGGGAGGCGACGGTCCTCAAGGAGACGTACGACCTCGTCGACTACATCTCCCTGCACGCCTACTACTGGCCGGAGAACGGCGACATCGACTCCTTCCTCGCCTCCGCCGTCGACATGGAGTCCTTCATCGACAACGTCGTCGCGACCGCCGACCACGTGGGCGCACGGCTGAAGTCCAAGAAGCGGATCAACCTCTCCTTCGACGAGTGGAACGTCTGGTACCTGCCCGAGTGGGAGGAGCACGCGAAGACGTTCGAGCAGGACGACTGGCCCGAGGCGCCCCGCCTCCTGGAGGACAACTACAGCGTCACCGACGCCGTCGTCTTCGGCTCGCTCCTCATCGCCCTGCTGCGGCACGCGGACCGCGTCACCGTCGCCTGTCTCGCCCAGCTCGTCAACGTCATCGCCCCGATCATGACCGAGCCCGGCGGCCCGGCCTGGCGCCAGACCACCTTCTTCCCCTTCGCCCAGGCCGCGCAGTACGGCCGCGGCCAGGTCCTCGACGTCCGCGTGGACTCACCGACGTACGAGACGAAGAAGTACGGCGAGGCCGACCTGCTGCACGCCACCGCGGTGCGCGGCGAGGACGGCAGCCTCACCGTCTTCGCCGTGAACCGCAGCCGCACCGAGGCGCTGCCGCTCGAAGTCGCCCTGAACGGACTGGACCTGACGTCGGTCGTCGAGCACAGCGCCCTCGCCGACGCTGACCCGGACGCGCGCAACACCCTCGACGACCCCGAGCGGGTCGCTCCGCACGCCGTCGAGGGCACCGTGCTGCAGGACGGCACGCTCAGCGCCGTACTCGAACCGCTGTCCTGGAACGTGATCCGGCTGGCGTAGCCGCGGTCACTGCTCGATGTGCACCTGCGCGGGCGGGTACGGCGACGAGGACGTCGTGCCGACGGACCAGTAGCCGCCCGCGCCGGGCACGGAAGCAAGTCCGATGGGCAGCACGGGAGTTGTGGATGTCGGGCCGCGCTCGCTCACCCAGCTCCCGTTCTCCCAGCGGAGGTAGTGCGCGCGCGTCTGGTCCCAGAAGTCCCAGCCGGCGATACGGTCCGGCCCGCCCTGGCCGTCGTCGACGATGCCGCTCAGCATGCCGGCGGTGAACGGGGCGGCGACGCTGGTCCAGGCGCTGCCGTCCCAGTGCTTGAGGGTGACGCCCGGGGGTTTGCCGGGCGGGCCGCCCACTCCGTAGTCGTAGCCGGTGAGCCAGATGTCGTCGGCGGTGACCGGCAGCAGTCCGGTGACGGCGGGGCGGATGCCGCCGGGCGCGGTCAGTTCGGTCCACGACTCGCCGTCCCAGCGGGCGACGAGCGCGCTGTCGTAGACCCAGACGTCACCGGAGAGCGTGATGCGGACGCCCGACGGGGTGGCGGTGGTCGCGCTCGGGGGCGGTGGCGTCCACGCCAACTCCCCGCCGTCGCCGTGCAGCAGCACTGAGCCGTCGCTGTTCCGGCCCGAGATCCGTACGCCGCCGTCGGTGCCGACCGCGATACCCGTGAGGGAGATGGCGGACGCACCCCGGCCCGGGAAGTCGGCCTCCTGCCAGGTGCTGCCGTCCCAGGTGAGGAGGTGTGCGGTGCCGCCCGCGTCGGCGCCGACGGCCCAGGCCGAGCCGTCGGGGGCGGCGGCGACGGAGCGCAGATAGCCGCCGTATCCGAGGTGGGAGAGGTCGAGCCGGGTCCACGCCTCGCCGTCCCGGACGAGGGCGAGCGGGACGCCGCGGGTGCTGCCGTTGCGGCCCTCCTCGCCGACGGCCCAGGCGAGGTCGGCACGGGCGGCCGCGACAGCGATGAGCTGGGCGGCGGGCGCGCACTCCGGAGCCGGCACTGCCTGCCACTCATGGGGTCCCTGGGCGACCGCACGTGGTTCCGTCGCCCTCGCACTTGCCGAAGTCAGCCCGAGCGCGACCCCGGAGCCGACTAATCCGCTGATGAAACGCCGTCTTCGCATGTCTTCCCCCTTCATCGCAGCAGTCTGCGGAGGCAACACGGTCAACCAGCGTGCCGAAGAAGGCAATGCGCAGGTACGGCTCTTTCAGGTCACACCGCCGCCACCGGCACCCCACCCGCCGCCGCCCCCAACAACGTCAGCCGCACCTCCGACGGCCCCGACGGTGTGGTCCCGTCGGACAGAACCGCCAGGGCGAGTGTGTTGGAACCACGGGTGCGCAGAATCCCGTTGGGGAGGGCGAAGGTGTGCTGCGGCCCTACGTCGTTGATGTACTGGCCCATGTTCCAGCCGTTCAGGAAGATCTGGACGCGGTAGGCACGGGCCGGGTCGTCGTCGAGGACCAGCCCGACGGAGGCGTCGACACCGGCGTCCACGGCCAGCCGGAACCTCGTCCGGTACCAGGTCACCCCCTGCCCCTGGTCGGCCCGCGGCAGCCGCACCGCCTCCCAGCCGCCGTCGGCGAACGTCGGCAGATGCCAGCCGTGCCGCTCCCCGTGCAGCCCGCCGTTGTTCTGCGGCCCCCGCACCGGGTCGGGCACCGCCTCGCCCTGCAGCCGCCAACTCACCTGCGGCGCCGCCCCCGTGAAGGTGACCGCCGTCAGCCCGCGCGCCACCTTGTGCGTGTCCTGCGCCTTGCCGTCCTGGTCGTGCTGCATCCGGCGCACCAGGACGGACAGGACGTGGGCGCCGGCCGTCCGCAGCTCCTCCGGTACGGCGAAGACAGCCGTGTCCGCCCAACTCCCTTGCCGGACGCTGCTGTTGTCCGGCACCGGCATCCGGTGCGTCCCCAGCGGCCGCCCGTCCAGCCAGGCCATCAGCAGCCCCTGGGTGCCCGTGCTGTAGGCGAGGGACACCGACTCCGCGCCGCGGGCGTCGACGAAGTGCCCGCGATACCAGACGTCGCCGTAGTGGAAGCCGTAGTCGTCGGCGAAGAGGACGGGCTGTCCGGCGGGTACCGGTGTGGTGCTGTAGGAGGTGGTCCTGGTGGCGGGCTTCCAGGCGGAGTCGTCGTAGCCGGGTGCGGACTCCGGGTTCTCCGTCTTGCGGCGCCAGCCGTCGCGCAGCGCGGGCAGGTCGACCTTCCCGACGCCGGGCAGCGGTTCCGCGCTCCGCAGACTGCCGCCGGACGTGGCGTGGACCTTCAAGTCCCCGCCGTTCCAGGTGATTCGACGGGTCCCTCGCGGCCCCCACACCTCCACCTCGGTGGCCCGGACGGTGTCCCCGGTGAGCCGGACCGTCTCCCCGCTCACGCTCGCGGTCCGCACCAGCGCGGGGCCGTACACGAGCACCTGGCCGGACGGGGTCTCGCGCGGCCACAGTCGTACGGAGGTCTCGTCGTCGGCGAGGAGCAGGAGGAGCGGTGTGGAGGTCCCGCCGCCGGTCACCAACACCCGTGTCAGACCGTCGAGTTCGGCCTCGATCCGCAGCAGGCCGTCCGCGTACGAGTGCTCGGCCTCCCCCTCCACCACCGTGACCTTCGGCAGGCTCGCGCACTCCAGCGCGGTCACCGTCGCCTCGCCCGACTGCCCGGTGAGCACGGCGATCTCCTGCCGCCCGGCGGTGAGGGCCAGCATGGGCCGGGCGTTGGAGTAGCGCAGCTTCCGGCGGCCCAGTGCGATGCCGGCGGCCAGCAGTCGTGCGTCCCGCGCCGGGACGGTGACCGGGAGGTCGGTGCCGGGGACCGGAAGCGTGGCGTCGACCGGTTCCGTGCCGTCGTTGCGCAGGACGTACACATGCGCGTGGGTGTCGGGGTTGGTCAGGTGGTACACCTTCAGCCCGTCCACCGTGACGTCCGCCGCGCGGTCCAGCTTGGCGAAGTCCGGTACGTGCCGCAGCAGTTGGCCCAGCTGGTGCATGGGGATCAGCTTGGCCGTGGGCTGCCGTCCCTCGTCGATGGCCGCCCCGTAGTCGTACGAGGTGTAGACGACCGGCGCGGGCAGCCAGCCCCAGGAGGTGCCGCCGAAGGTCATGTAGACGCTGTGCAGCGTGATGCCGTTGGCGAGGTTGGTGAGGTAGAAGCGCCGCTCGTACGCCGCGTCCCGCTGCCGCCGCGACTCCGCGTACCCCTTCCCGTCGAACCAGGCCCCGCCCCACGGATCGAACCACCCGCCCCCGAACTCGGGCACGAAACCCGGCGTCCGCGGGCTGGCCGTGGCCCCGCCCTTGATCCCTCCGGTCCCGAAGTGCCCCCAGTCGGGCGGGAGTTTGTCGGGCGACGGATAACCGTCGAAGCCGTACAGCCAACCCCCCTGCTCCCCGCCGGTGTCGAAGGAGCTGGGGACCCAATAGCCGTTGCGGCCCTTGTCGTTGTGGAAGAGGGGGACGTCGATGCCGTCGGAGCGCACCTTCTTGTACAGGTGGGCCATGTAGTCGCGGCCGGTCGGCTCGGTGACGTGGGAGTCGTACTCGTTCTCGATCTGGTAGAGCAGGACGGTCCCACCGCCCTTGGTGTACAGGTGCCGGGCGACGATGGCGTTCACCTGGGTCAGCCACTCGTCGACGTACGACAGATAGGTCGGGTCGGCCGTCCGCGCCGCCCCCTTCGTCGCCGTCAGCCAGCCGGGGAAGCCGCCGCCGTCGATCTCGGCGTTGATGTAGGGGCCGGGGCGCAGGATGACGTAGAGGCCGGTCTCGGCGGCCGTGCGCAGGAACAGGTCGAGGTCGCGGATGCCGGTGAAGTCGTACTGTTCCGGGGCGGGGGAGTGGTAGTTCCAGGAGACGTAGATGCTGACCGTGTTGTAGCCGTGGGCGCGCATCTTCTGCAGGACGTCCCGCCACAGGGACGGGCTCGGCAGCCGGAAGGGGTGCATCTCGCCCGACCAGACCACCAGGCGTCGGCCGTCGACGAGCAGCGAGTAGCGGTCGAAGCCGATCGTGTGCCGCCGCCCGTCCGCGGCCGGCGGCGCGGGCGCCGGCCCCGTCGGCGCGGTGGGAGCGGCGTAGGCGCAGGTCACCGCCGCGCTGCCACCGAGGGCCAGGCCCAGTGCGGTGGTGCAGGCGAGGGCGTTGAAGGTACGTCTGCTGAGCCCCAAGGGAGCCTCCCGTCGTGCCGGTCGGTCGGCGGCGCGTGCGGGGTCATTGTGTACGGGCCGACACAGCACAATGGTGCTATGAGGATCTCGGCACGGGCGGATTACGCGGTACGGGCGGTTCTTGAGCTCGCGGTGCGGCAGGAGGGCGGGCCGGTGAAGGCGGAGGCCATCGCCGCCGCTCAGGAGATCCCGCACAAGTTCCTGGAGGGGATCCTCGGCGACCTGCGGCGCGGCGGCGTCGTCGACAGCCGGCGTGGCGGGGGTGGCGGCTACCGGCTGGCGCGCGAGGCCGGGAAGATCACGGTCGCGGACGTGATCCGCACCGTCGACGGCCCGATCGTCTCCGTACGCGGCGAGCGGCCCACCGGCCTCGAGTACACCGGCTCCGCACAGCCTCTGCTGCCCCTGTGGATCGCCCTGCGCGCCAATGTGCGCCGCATCCTGGAGGGCGTCACGATCGCGGACATCGCGGCGGACGCGCTGCCGGATCCGGTACGGGAGTTGGCGGCGGAGCCTGCGGCCTGGGAGAACCCGTAGAGGTCAGTTCTTCGACAGACAGCCGGCCGTCTGCTTGACGGGGGCGACGAGCCGGGAGAGGTCGATCAGGGCCTCGTCGGTCCGGCCCGGGCCGTCGAAGACGACCTGGGTGGCCGGGCTGCGGCCGTAGGTGACGACGACCTTTCTGCCGTGGGTGGACTGGGCCTCGTCGTAGACCCAGTCCACGCCGTCGACCGCGAAGCAGGGGTCGCCGGTGGGTCCGGGCGGTGTCACTCCGCAGCGCAGCACGATGTCCTGGTCGCCCCAGACGGCGACCCCGGGCAGGCTGCTGTCCCGGCGGGAGTGGCCGCCGAGGGAGGCGGGGGCGCGGTCGGCGATGCGGTGGCAGTGCGGTGTGCCGGAGGCCTTGGCGGGGGTGATGCCGGCGTCGGCGTCGTTGGCGACGAGGACGTAGGCGGTGAGCGCGGCGCCGGCTGCGAGGCCGCACACTCCCACGGCCACGGCGAGTCGGGTGCGGCGGATCGGGGGCATGGTCGGCGGCGGTCTTCCCGGGGTGAGGGCGGTCGGTTCCGACAGCGCGTTGGGCGGCGCCGTCGTGCAGCACGTTAGACACCGTCGGAGTGGCGGCGGTCACCGGCCCCTGCCCCCGGCCGCCGAGCGCACGCAGAGCACAATGATCGTGTGGCGCACGGCTGTTGGGTGGTGCGCCGGCGAAAAGGGGGAGTGACGTGACTGTCACCTGGCGCGGCGCGGTTTCCTACGCGCTCACCGTCGTCGTTGTGTCCTGGCTGGTCGGGGCGGCCGTGGACCTGGCCTGGTCGGCCGCTTCGGGAGATCTCGGGATCTGGGCCTCGTTCTGGGTGAGGGACCCGTGGCACGCGGTCTTCGTGGCCGCCGCCACCGTGTCCCTGACCCTGGCCCGGCGCCTGCTGGCGCCCCTGCCGCGCTGGCGCGTGATGCTGGTCGACGGGTCCGTCTACCTGGTGGCGCTGCTGTTGTGCTGGGGGATCGCGGCGGTGGTCGCGGGTGACGAGGCACCGGCGGACGCGGCGTTCGTGATGGCGATCCTCGCGCTGTTCACGCTGCAGCTGCCCGCGGCGTGGCTGCTGTGCGTGTGGCGGTCGGGGAGCCTGGAGGTCGTGCTCGGCCGGGCCGCGACGGAGGAGCTGCACGGGGAGCAGAGCGCGCGATGACGACGACTCGACACACGTACGCGGTCGTGGTGGCGGCGGCCTGTGCGCTCCTGGCCGGCTGCTCGTCGAAGGAACCGATCGGCGACACCACCTCCGGGGACCCGCTCAGCAGGACCTTCGAGGAAGGCGAGCGTCCCGCCGCTCCGGATCTCGCCGGGGCCTCGCTGGACGGGCACGCGGTCCGGCTGTCCGACTACCGGGGCAAGGTCGTCGTACTCAACGCATGGGCCTCCTGGTGCCCGCCCTGCCGGGCGGAGGCGCCCGAGCTGCAGCACGTCCAGAAGAAGTGGGGCGGGCGCGGACTGCAGGTCCTGGGCCTCGACAACGACGGCAGCCGCGCCGACGGACTCGCCTTCCAGAAACAGCACCGGCTGGGCTACCCGTCCCTGCACGACCCCTCGGGCAAGCAGATCCTGAGGCTGCCGCGCGGCCTGGTGAACACCAAGGGGCTGCCGTTCACGATCGTCGTCGACCGGTCGGGGAAGGTGGCGGCGACGCGGATGGGAGAGGTGACGGAAGCGCAGGTGACGAAGATGGTCACGCCGCTGCTGTGAGGTGCTGTGAGGGATCCTCATCCTCGTCTCAGGCTCCCCTCAGCTTCAGGTCCTAGCGTCGCCTCCCGTTCATCCCTACCCCACCGGTGGGAAAGCTCGGAAACGGCAACACGGACGGGACCCCACATGCGCACGCTGATCCTGCTCGCCCTCGCGGGCCTCGGTGCCCAGCTCGTGGACGGCAGCCTCGGCATGGCCTACGGCGTGACCTCGACGACCCTGCTCCTGGCGCTGGGCACCAATCCGGCCGCCGCCTCGGCCACGGTGCACCTCTCCGAGATCGGTACGACCCTGATGTCCGGCGCCTCGCACTGGCGCTTCGGGAACGTCGACTGGAAGGTCGTCGCGAAGATCGGTGTACCGGGAGCGGTCGGGTCCTTCCTCGGCGCGACCGTCCTGTCCAGGCTCTCCACCGAGCTCGCCGAGCCGGTGATGTCCCTGATCCTGCTGGGCCTCGGCGTGTACGTCATGTCCCGCTTCACCCTGCGCGGCCTGCCCAAGGGGCAGTTGGGCAAGCCGCTGCGGAAGCGGTTCCTGGCGCCGCTGGGCCTGCTCGCCGGGTTCCTGGATGCGACGGGCGGGGGCGGCTGGGGTCCGGTCGGGACGCCGGCGCTGCTGGCCAGCGGCCGTATGGAGCCCCGTAAGGTCATCGGCTCGATCGACACCAGCGAGTTCCTGGTGGCGGTCGCCGCGAGCCTCGGCTTCCTCTTCTCGCTCGGCTCGCAGGGCCTGAAGTGGACCTGGGTGCTCGCCTTCCTGCTCGGCGGGCTGGTCGCCGCGCCGATCGCGGCCTGGCTGGTCCGCCTCGTCCCGCCGCGGGTGCTGGGCTCCGCGGTCGGCGGGATCATCGTCGTCACCAACGTCCGTACGCTGCTGAAGAGCGACTGGGTCGCCGCGTCCGGCGGACTCGGCACTTCTGTCTACGTCTTCCTCTACGCGCTGTGGGCCGCCGCCCTGGCGTACTCGATCCGCGCCCACCGTCAGGAGAGGGCGGCGGAGGCCGAGCCCGCCGCGGAGCGGCAGCCCGTCACCGCCTGATCAGGCGGTGCTGACGCCCATCGTGAGGGTGGCCTTGTAGCCGTCGGACACGCTCGAGCCGAGCGCGGTGAGGGTCAGCAGCCCGGAGGAGGCGCCGCCGTCGTCGTAGATGGTGTCGTCGGCCAGCGACGTCTCCTTGGTGGTGTTGTCGGAGTACGGCGAGATCGCCTGGATCTCCTCGTTGATGTCCGGGTCGAAGAACAACTGCCCGGTGTGAACGAGGTCGCCGCCGGTGTACGAGTCGTCGGTGAGCGTCACATCCGTGTGCACTCGCAGATGGACGTGCACGGCGCGGGAGACGTAGTGCCCCGGCCAGATGGACGTGATGCTTGCCCGACCGTTCTCGTCGGTCATCTGACCGCCGCGCAGGAACGTGCCGTCGTCCTCCTCGGTGTGGCCGTTGCCGCCGACGAAGCCGGAGTACTCGCCGAGGGAGTCGCAGTGCCAGATCTCGACGAGCGCGTCGGCGAGCGGCGCGCAGTCGTTGTCCTGGTCGAGGACCGTGAAGGTGTACCGCACCTCCACGCCTTCCTTGTCCTCCCTGATGTCCTCCCGGACCAGGGCGCCGTCCAGGGAGTACGGGCCCTCGGTGACCTCGGCGGTCAGCGTGCAGACACTGCTGGAGGCGGACGCCTCCGTGGCCGCGGTGGTCGACGTCGCCGAGTCGGTGGTCGAGGTGGTGCCCGTGTCGGCCGAGGCGAAGCCGGCGACCGCGAGGCCGCCCACCACGGCCGCGGTGCCGCCGCCGATCAGGACGCGGCGGCGCTGGACGCCCTTGTCCCGGCGGTGCCGGGCGGGCTGCTGGTTGTGCTCTGTGTTTCCCGTCATGGGCAGGGAAGTTAGGGGCGTACCTGAAGGATTCCTTGATGTGCGGCTGTGAACGACCTGGGGACGGATTCGTCAACGGCCCCTTATTTCAACAGAGTTCGGATACGTGTTCTCCATGTGAAATCCACATCTGTGAATGGCTTGAGTTCGCCCTGACTACGGGCTGTGTGTCTTCCTACGATGCGGATCGCCTCCGGCCTTCACAGAAACCCCACTGTTTCTCCAAAGGTTTCCCGCCGGGCCGGGGTGTGCCACCCCCCACTCACAGAACCGGAGAAACCATGACTGGTGGACTCCTGCTGAGCGGCGCCGCAGCCGCTCTGCTCGCGACCGCGCTCCCCGCGCAGACCTCGTCCCCCGTGGTCGACAACCCGCCCCCGGACAAGATCGTCATCGATGTGGCGACGGTGAACGGCTCCGGCTGTCCGCAGGGCACGGCGGCCGTCGCCGTCTCCCCGGACAACACGGCCTTCACGGTCACCTACAGCCAGTACCTCGCCCAGGCCGGCGGCAACTCCGACCCGACGGCCTTCCGCAAGAACTGCCAGCTCAACCTGATCGTGCACGTCCCGCAGGGCTTCACCTACGCCATCGCCAGCGCCGACTACCGGGGCTTCCTCTCGCTCCAGCCGGGAGCGTCCGCCACGCAGAAGGCCTCGTACTACTTCCAGGGCTCCTCGAGCACCGTGCCCAAGACCCACCCGTTCAACGGCACGTACAACGACGACTGGCAGGCCACCGACAGCACGGACGTGGCCCAACTGGTCTGGGCTCCCTGCGGAGTTCTCCGCAACTTCAACATCAACACCGAGTTGAGAGTGAACGCGGGGACCGCGAACCCGGGCAAGGTCAGCTTCATGACCATGGACTCGACCGACGGGAACATCAGCACCACGTACCACATGGCGTGGAAGGAGTGCCCGGCGTCCTGACGCGCATGACAGGGGTGGCCCGCACCACGGGCCACCCCTGTCCGTACGGGCTCAGCCCTGCTCGACGCCGAGCGTCAGCGTGCCGGTGTAGCCCGAGGAGGTCGAACTGCCCAGCGCCGTAAGGGTCAGGAGGCCGGACGCGGCGCCCCCGCCGTCGTAGATGGAGTCCTGGGAGAGCGTGGTGCGGGTGACCGTGTTGGTCGAGTACGGCGAGACCGCCGCGACCTTGGCCGTGATGGACTCGTCGAAGAAGAGCTGTCCGGTGTGCAGTTCCTGACCGCCGGTGAACGAGCCGTCGGAGGTCAGCGTGACGCCGGTGTGCACCTTGATGTGGATGTGGATGCACCGGCCGCGGTACCAACCGGGGTAGATCGTGGTGATGTTGGCGACGCCGGAGGAGTTGGTCAGTACGCCGCCGCGCAGGAAGGTGCCGTCGTCCGGTTCGCTGTGACCGTTGCTGCCGACGAAGCCGGAGTACTCGCCGAGCGCGTCGGCGTGCCAGATCTCGACGAGGGCGTTGCTGATCGTGGCGCAGGTGTCGTCGTCGACGACGGTGAGGGCGAGCTTGAGCGGGATGCCCGCCTTGCTCTCGGTGATGTCGGAGCGCACGAGCGCTCCGTCGAGGTAGTAGGGACCTTCGGTCATCTCCTTCGTGAGGGTGCAGACGGCCGCGGCGGCGACGGGTTCGGTGTCACCGGTGTCCACGGCTGTGGGGGCTCCGGGCGCGGCCGCGCCCACGGCGACGGCGGCCGCCGTCGCGCCCGTGGCGATCAGCACGGTGCGGCGCCCGATCGGGCTTGCTGCTTCTGGCGTGTCTGTCATGGACACGGCACGGTAGGAGCGGATTCTGTTGATGGGCTGTCAGTTGGGCAAAGTGACGGAACGTCAAGTTCCGTGCAGGACAAGTCGCGCCGCCTCGGCGTGGTCGGCAGCCCCGTCGTCGCCCGCGGCGCTTTTCAGGACGTATGGACTGAATCCGACTCGGCAGAGTTAATCTCCCGGTAAAAGCCGTCGCCCGAGCAAAGTTCGCCGTTGCGCACAGATGATCTCGTTGCTAGCGTCATATTCGCTCTGACCAAGCAGCAATTTGAATAATGGGGGAATGGCTTCGTGAACGTGCGAAGTAAAGGGATTTCCGTCGTCCTTGCCTGCGCTATGACCGGCGTAGTAGGTGGCATCGGCGCGAATACGGCATCCGCGGCTCCGGCGGTAACCAACGTGCAAACCCGTGCCGGAGCAGACGAGATCTGCGCAGTCATCGGCATCGGCAGTGGTGCCGCCGGCCTCACCAAGGCGCTGGCCAAGGGCGCGTCGTGGGTAGGAATCGGCGCCAGCATCGGCTGCTATCTGTACACCAAGGCCAAGGAACAAACGCCTGCGGCGAAGCGGGCGGCCATGATCAAGGCGTACAACGAGTACCAGAGTAAGACCGACCTCAAGAAGCTTGATGCGCTCGGTTACTACTGCCGGAAAAAGAGCAGCGGTGGTGGCGGCGGCGGTGATTTCGCGAATGTCACCGCGAACACCGTCACCCCGAAGGCCGGGTGGCGGGATATCAAGATGAAAGGCGTGGTGTACGAGTGCACAGCCGAAGGGGACTGACCGGCCGCGACCTGGGCTACGGAGAGCGGTTCCTGTTCGCCATAGCGCTGGCCGCAGTGAGCCTGCTGTGGATCACTCAGGACATGGCCGCATGGGCGACGGCGCTGTGTGGCGCCGGTGCCGTCGTGGGAGTGTCGGGGATGCTCTACTTCGGCTGGCACTACATCCGCTCGCGCGGGGCGTCGCACTGAGGCGCTGAGGTACTTGACGGCTGCCGCCCTGGAGGCGGCAGCCGTCAGGGTTGTCCTGGACGGGCGGCGACGAATGTGAGGAAGTCGGTCCAGACGGTGGGGGAGAGAGCGAGTTCGGGGCCCTGTGTGTCCTTCGAGTCGCGGAGGTGGATGGTGGCGGGGGTGAGGGCCACCTCGACGCAGTCGCCGTCGCCGCTGCTGCTGTAGCTGCTCTTGAACCAGGCCAGTTCGGACGTGCTCATAGCGCTCCTCGCATCCGCTCCAACAGGCTCACGGAGTCTTCGAGGGTGAGAGCCTGCGAACGCATCCTGGCATACCGCCTCTGGAGCACGCTGATCTCTTTTGAGTCGGCGACGAACATGCCCCCGCGCTGTCCCTCGCAGTAGGCGAACCACTTGTTGTCCGGAGTCTCCAGCAACTGCATGGGGCCCGCCAGGCCTGCATGGGACTCCTGCACCAACGGCATGATCTGGACCTCGACGTTCCGCAGCGCGGCGATCTCCAGCACGTGATCGATGAGTTCCCGCGTGACCTCCACGCCGCCGGTGCGCCGCAGGAACAGTTGCTCTTCGAGGATGAAGCCGAACGACGTGTTCGGCTGTTCCCGCAGCAGCCGTTGCCGCTCCGCCCGTGCCACCCACTGTGCCTCGATCTGCTCGTCGCTCAGAGGCGGCAGCTGGTCGGTGAACAGCGTCCGCGCGTACGCCTCCGTCTGCAACAGCCCCGGAATCAACCGGCATTCGTACGTGTACAGCGTGATCGCGGCCGCCTCCAACCGCGCCCACCGTCGAAACCACGCCGCCAACCCCGACTGCCGAGTCAGGCAAGGCGCAGCCTTCCGTAGCGCCCCCGTGTTCCCCAGCACCGTCTCCGCCCGTTCCGCGAAGTCCGGATCCGGCATGCGCCGCCCCAACTCGACCGAAGCCACGGTGTGCTTCGAGAGCCCCACGAGGTCCCCGAACTCCTCCCGGCTCAACCCCTTGTACTCCCGCAACGCCTGGACGACCGCCCCGAACGTCCGCAGGCTGTCCGAAGACTCCGGCTCGCCGCCCGTCCCCACCGCACCCTCGACCACCATCGGTCACCTCCCGCGCCCATGGTTACGGTCGGTCACGCGTACTGTCCAGCCTGTCACCGCGTACGCTCCCGCAGCGTACGCGCCGCTGAGCTGGTGAACTGCCCACCCCTCCCGCCAGATTGGGGCCATGGCAGCTCCCCCCACCCCCCAACCCCCGGTCACCGTACGTCCGTTCGCGCAGCGGCTGACCGCCACCCCGCGTGCCGCCCGCCTCGCCCGGCACCTCGCCGTGAACCAGCTGCACGCCTGGGGCGTCCCGTACGGCACGGACCCCTCGGACGCCGTCGCCCTGATCGTCGCCGAACTCGCCGCCAACGCCGTCACCCACGGCCGCGTCCCCGGGCGGGACTTCGAGCTGCGGCTCTCCCTCGTCGCGGGCAGCGTGCGTATCGAGGTCACCGACACACGGGCCGACCGCCACCCGCACGTGCTCCCACCCGCAAAGCCCCTCGACGAGAGCGGCCGCGGTCTCCTCCTGGTCGACGCGCTCGCCGACCGCTGGGAGGTGCTGGACCGCGACCCACCGCCCGGCAAGACCGTCCGCGCCGAGGTCGACCTGCCGGGGTGGCTGTCTCTGGCCAGACGGGCGAAGCGAGCCTGAACCCTCTGAGCCTCGCATCCACAGGTTTCGCCCAGGAGCGCTTCAGGTCCGTCATGGAGTTTGGTGCGCATGCACGGACACCGACCACGTACCCCCGAAGCCGAACGCAGCCGCCGCTGGTTCATGAACAAGGCGCTGCTCGCCGGCGGTGTCGCCGCGGCGGCGACCATGACCGGCTGTTCCTCGAAGTCCTCGAACTCCTCTGACGCAGCGGGTGGTTCGAGCTCCTACGGCGGCCCGGGCGGCATGCCGTCCGGTGGTCCGTCCGGTGGTCCCGGCGGGGGAGCGGGCGGTATGGGGCCCGGCGCCGGCGAGGTGAAGTACGCCGACTTCAAGGGCGTAACCACCGACGGCAAACTCGTCGACGACCTGTACTCGATCCACTCCACCGACGTTTCCACCGACGGCATCGTCAAGGCCGCGCAGGCCTTCCTGGACGGGCTGTCCGCCAAGGAGCGCAAATCGGCCACCTTCGACGTGGACGACGACGAGTGGCTGGCCTGGAGCAACGTCGACGGGTACCAGCGCAAGGGTGTCCGGATGGGCGACATCACCGAGAAGCAGCGCGACCTCGGGTACGCACTTCTCGGTGCCGCGCTCTCCGCCGACGGCCTCGCCCAGACCCGCAACATCATGAAGCTCAACGCGTTCCTGGGCGACTACAGCGGCGGCGGCCGGGCCACCCTCACCGAGGGCGCGTACTTCTTCACCTTCATGGGCACCCCCTCGACCACCAAGCCCTGGGGTTTCCAGTACGAGGGCCATCACGTCGCCATCAACTACTTCGTGCTCGGCGACCAGGTCGTCATGACGCCCACCTTCATGGGCTCCGAGCCGACCTCGGCGACCTACAAGGGGGAGAGGATCACCCTCTTCAGGAAGGAGACCAAGGCGGGCCTGACGCTCCTGCGTTCACTGACCTCCGCCCAGCAGAAGAAGGTCATCTCCTCGGAGAGCAAGGCCGGCGACAACTTCAAGGCCGGCGCCGGGCAGGACAACGCCCGGATCGCCTACCAGGGCCTGGCCGCGACGGGCTGGACCGAGACCCAGCGCACCCACCTCCTCGACCTGGTCCGCGTGTACGTCGGCAACATGGACGACGGCCACGCCGAGGTGAAGATGACGGAGGTCGAGGAGCACCTCGACGAGACGTACTTCTACTGGATCGGCGAGACCAAGGACAGCTCGGCCTTCTACTACCGCGTGCACAGCCCGGTCGTGCTGATCGAGTACGACGCCCAGTCCCCGATCGCCTACGAGACCGACAACCGCAACCCCTCCCAGCAGCACATCCACACCATCATCCGCACCCCCAACGGCGGCGACTACGGCGTGGACCTGCTCAAGCTGCACCTGGAGAACGACCACTGACGGTAGGGACTGCGCGGACCATTGACTCGCAAGGGGTTCGATTCTACGGTCCGTCCGAGGTTCTGACCGACGATCGATATACCGAACGGACCGTATCCCCCCACCCGTTGGGAGCGTCAGCGTGAGCCGCACCTCTCGCAGAACCACTCTCCTCGCGATCCCCGCCGCCGTCGTCCTCGCCCTGATCCCGAGCACGGCGTCGGCATACCCCAACCCCGGAAAGGTCACCGGCGACGTCGTCGTCCACGACCCGACGATGATCCGCACCTCGGCTGGCCGCTACCTGCTGTACTCCACGGGCGGCGGCCTGGCGTACAAGACGTCCACCGACCGGACCGCCTTCAGCGCAGGTGGCGACGCCTTCTCCACCAAACCGAGTTGGTGGTCGTCGTACGCCACCGAGGCCTGGGCACCCGACATCTCGTACCACGGCGGCAAGTACCTGATGTACTACGCCGTTTCGACCTTCGGCTCCAACAAGTCCGCGATAGGGCTGGCCGGTTCGAGCACCGGGCTGTCGGGCTCCTGGACCGACTACGGGGTCGTCTACACCTCCACGACCTCCAGCGACTACAACGCCATCGACCCGAACCTGTTCGTGGACGACGACGGCAAGTGGTGGCTGTCGTTCGGCAGTTGGTGGACCGGGATCAAGATGATCCAGATCGACCCCTCCAGCGGGAAGCAGTCGGCCTCCAACACCACCCGCTACTCGATCGCCTCCCGCCCGACCGGAACCAAGGCCGTCGAGGCGCCGTACATCGTCAAGCGCAACGGCTACTACTACCTCTTCGCCTCATACGACGTCTGCTGCCAGGGCACCAGCTCGACGTACAAGGTCAAGGTCGGCCGAGCCACGAGCATCACCGGCCCGTACTACGACAAGAGCGGCGTAGCCATGACGAACAACGGCGGCACCCCGGTCCTGGAGTCCCACGGCAGCATCATCGGCCCCGGCGGCCAGTCCATCCTGAACGACTCCGACGGCGACCTGATCGTCTACCACTACTACGACTCCAACGACAACGGCACACCAAAGCTCGGCATCAACTTGCTGAGCTGGAGCACAGGTTGGCCGGTCGCATACTGACCGCCGGTGCCTTGCTTGTGGCTTTTAGGGGCGCGGGGAACTGCGCGACCAGCCACAACGAGCCTGCACCCGGCCACGCACAACACCCCGATGGCGCTCAGCCGGCCTGTCCCATCCCTGCCGCATTGGGCCAGCTCTGAGCGTTGGGCCACCCAGTCGCGGGCGCCGGAGCCAGCCCCGGCCCGGTGGTCCCCCGCACCTGAGCCGCCGTAAGCCCCCCACGAGCCGGCACACCAGGCGGCGTAGGCCCGGTCTGCGCAGCAGGAGCCATGGGTGTAGGAGCCATCGGCGCAGGCGCAGGCATAGGCATCTGCGCAGGCACCTGCATAGGAGCCGGCATAGGCGCCGCAGGCACAGGCACAGGCTGCGGACCCGCCGAAGCCGCCGCAGGCATAGGCATGGGCATGCCGGTGCCGGCGGCCGGGGCGGCTGCAAGCCCCGGATATCCGCCGGCACCGACGGCCTGAGCGGCAAGGCCCTGCATGCCCGCCCCGTTGGTCGCGCCGACCAGCCGGTCCACGGCCGCCGTACCCGAGCTGTAGCTGGTCCCGGTGCTCAGCTCGGGTACGGCGGCTCCCCTCCTGGTCCCGTAGAGCACCTGTTCCAGGCCGGACACCAGGCGACGCACGTCCACCTGGGGGCGCACCACGAGCCTCAGGAAGCGGCTGGACGAACCGATCTTGTTGCCGCATTCGCGGACCAGGATCCGGTGCTCGGTGAGCATCCGGTCCCGGACCACCGTGCCTTCGGCGCCCACGGGGAGGCGCACGAAGAGGAAGTTGCCCTGGGAGGGGTAGACCGTCAGACCGGGGAGCGCGGAGAGCTGGCTGGCCATGTCGAGGCGGTCGCGGCGGACCTGCTGGAGGCTCTGCGCGTACTCGGCGCCGTGCTCCTTGAGCATGAACACGACGTGTTCGGCGAAGGAGTTGAGGTTCCACTTGGGGAGCATCGAGCGGATGCGGCCCGCGAGGGACGGGTTGGCGACGAGGTAGCCGAACCGTATGCCGTGCAGACCGAAGTTCTTGCCGAGGCTGCGCAGCACCACCACGTTGGGGCGGAGCATGGCCTCCTGGACGACCGACGGCTCGACCTCCGCGTCCGCGAACTCCAGGAACGACTCGTCGATCACGACCAGGTCCAGGTCCGCCATCGCGTCCATGAACTGCACGAGCGCGTGCTTGTGGAGAAAACCGCCGTCGGGGTTGTTCGGGTTGCAGATCACCGCGACCCGGGTGCCCCGGGCGCGGATGAACTCGGCGTACTGGGCCAGGTCCAGAGCGAAGCCGCTGGACTCCTGCAGCGGGAACATGTCGACCCGCTTGCCGGTCTCCATCGGCTGGTCGGTCCAGCGGCCGAAGGTGGGGACGGGGATGGCGAGGGACTCGCGGACCATCAAGTGGTCGATCCAGGTGATCAGTTCGGTCGAGCCGTTGCCCATGGCCACGCACTGCGGCGGCAGCTGGAGCAGGTTGCACAGCTCGGCGGTGATCGTGTCGGCGCTGCTCGGGTAGTACGTGATGATGTCGCGGAGGCGGGCCGCCATGTCCTCGAACATCGCCGGGGTGGGGAAGTAGGGGTTGCAGGGGATGCAGAAGTCCACCGGGCCGACGCCTTCGCCGCCCTCTCGCGTCAACGCCGCCATCGACGGGCTGTGAGCCGCAGTATTGCGGAACAGCGAGGAGACGTTGTCGGCCATGGAACCTCCGTATGGGGCGGGCCCGCGGGGACGGCCGGGCCCGTCGTCTTTGGGTGGCCCGCGCGGGGGAGCACGGGCCGCCCTTACATACGGAGGCAGGGGTGGCGCTGTTCAACGGATGTGAAACTAGTGTGACTTCGGGAACCGGAAGGCCTTGCTCAGCGTCCCCGTCCGAGCGCCCGCCGTCACACGCCCTACGAGTGCACGGTCACGCGCTGAAGGTGTGCACCGTGGTCGTCTTGTAGGTCTGTCCGGGCCGCAGCAGCGTCGACGCGAAGTTCGGGTGGTTCGGCGCGTCCGGGAAGTGCTGCGTCTCCAGGCAGAGGGCGTCGCCCTGGCGGTAGGTGCGGCCGCCGGTGCCGGTGAGGGTGCCGTCGAGGAAGTTGCCGGAGTAGAACTGCAGGCCCGGCTGGTCGGTGGCGATCTTCAGGGTGCGGCCGGAGCGCGGGTCGCGCAGGGTGGCCACGTGCTGGGGCTTGGCGGTGATGCCCTTGTCGAGGACCCAGTTGTGGTCGTAGCCCTTGGCCTGCACCTGCTGGATGTGGCCGTCGCGGATGTCGCGGCCGATCGTCTTGGTCTTGCGGAAGTCGAACGGGGTGCCGTGCACCGTCGCCAGTTCACCCGTGGGGATCAGGCCCGAGTCGGTGGGCGTGTAGCGGCCGGCGGCGATCGTGAGCTCGTGGTCCTCGATCGTGCCGCTGCCCTCGCCGGCGAGGTTCCAGTAGACGTGGCTGGTGAGGTTGACGACGGTGGCCTTGGTGGTCGTGGCCTCGTAGTCGATGCGCCAGTCGCCGTGCTTGGTGAGGGTGTAGGTGACCTTCACCTTGAGCGTGCCGGGGTAGCCCATCTCGCCGTCGACGCTGGTGTAGTACAGGTACAGGCCGACGTCGGAGCCCTTGGTGAACGGCTCGACGTCCCACACGCGCTTGTCGAAGCCCTTGGCGCCGCCGTGCAGGCTGTTCACGCCGTCGTTGACGTCGACCTGGTAGGCCTTGCCGTCGATGGTGAACTGGCCCTTGGCTATGCGGTTGCCGTAGCGCCCGATCAGAGCGCCGAAGTACGGCGTCTTGGCGACGTAGTCCTCGATGTTGTCGAAGCCGAGGGAGACGTTGGTGTAGCGGCCGTGCCGGTCCGGGATCTCCAGGGACTGGACGATGCCGCCCCAGGTGAGGACCTTCAGCCGGGTCCCGCCGTTCTCCAGGGCCCAGCTGTAGATCTTGGTGCCGTCGGCGAGCTTGCCGAAGAGCGACTTCACGGGCTTCTTGCCTCCCGAGGCAGCCTCGGCACTGCCGGTGCCGAGGGTGGTCGCGGCGATGCCGGCGGCTGCTGCTCCTGCGATCACTGTGCGTCTGTTCAGTTCCATGTGTGCGGCTCCCGTAAAGGGTGGGGCCCCGCCGTTTCTGACGGGGCCCGAGCTGGACTTACGAACCTGACTTGCGCTTGTTCCACACGTCGAAGCCGACCGCGGCCAGCAGGGCGAGGCCCTTGATGACCTGTTGCCAGTCGGTGCCGACACTGAGGAGATTCATGCCGTTGTTCAGCACGCCGAGGACGAGACCACCGATGATCGCACCCAGGACGGTACCCACACCGCCGCTCATGGACGCGCCACCGATGAACGACGAGGCGATGGCCTCGAGTTCGAAGTTGAGGCCCGCCTTCGGCGAGGCCGCGTTGAGGCGGGCGGCGACCACCAGACCCGCCAGGGCCGCGAGCACGCCCATGTTCAGGAAGACAAGGAAGGTGACCTTCTTGTCCTTGACGCCGGACAGCTTCGCCGCCGGCAGGTTGCCGCCGATCGCGTAGATGTGACGGCCGAAGACGGCGTTGCGCATCACGTAGCCGTAACCCACGACCAGCACCCCGAGGACGATCAGGATGATCGGCGCGCCCTGGTAGCTGGCGAGCAGCATCGTGACCGCGAGGACCGCGGCGGCGATGGCGACCAGCTTGAGCAGGAAGGCGTTGCGCGGCAGCACGTCCAGCGAGAACTCCTGCTCGCGCTTGCGGTCGCGGACCTCCTGGTAGATCACGAAGGCCAGCAGCACGAAGCCCAGCAGCAGGGTGAGGTTGTGGTAGTTGGTGTTCGGGCCGACCTCGGGCAGGAAGCCGTTGCCGAGCTTCTGCAGACCGTCCGGGAACGGGCCGAGGGTCTGGCCCTGGAGGAAGATCTCCGTCAGACCGCGGAACAGCAGCATGCCGGCCAGGGTCACGATGAACGACGGTATGCCGAGATACGCGATCAGGAACCCTTGGACCGATCCCGCCACGGCGCCCACCACCAGGCACAGCACCAGCGCAACCGGCCACGCCACACCGTGCTGCACCGTCAGCACGGCCGCGAACGCGCCCACGAACGCCGTCAGTGAACCCACCGACAGGTCGATGTGGCCGGCGATGATCACCAGCATCATGCCGATCGCGAGGATCAGGATGTAGCTGTTCTGCAGCACCAGGTTGGAGACGTTGCGCGGCAGCAGCAGGTCGCCGTTGGTCCAGACCGCGAAGAGGGCGACGATCAGGCCGAGGGCGATCAGCATGCCGTACTGGCGCATGTTGCGGCGCAGGCCGTTCAGCATCAGCTGCAGCAGGCTGCCGTCGGCCGTTCCCCCGCTCTTGCCGGGCGGCGCCGAGGCCGGGACCTTGTCCGTCACATCCGTGCTCATCGAGTTACCTCTTTGTCCTTCGTCATCTGGCGCATCAGCACTTCCTGCGTGGCCTCGGCCCGCGGGACCTCGCCCGTGAGCCGCCCGGCGGCCATGGTGTAGATGCGGTCGCACATACCGAGCAGTTCCGGCAGCTCGGAGGAGATGAAGACGACCGCCTTGCCCTCGGCGGCCAGCTGGTCGATGACCGTGTAGATCTCGTACTTGGCGCCCACGTCGATGCCGCGGGTCGGCTCGTCCAGGATCAGCACCTCGGGACCCGCGAAGATCCACTTGCTGAGGACGACCTTCTGCTGGTTGCCGCCGGACAGCCTGCCCACCGTCTCGAAGACGGTCGGCGCCTTGATGTTCATGGACTTGCGGAAGCGCTCGGAGACCCTCCGCTCCTCGTGCTCGTCGACCACACCGCGCTTGGCGACCTTGCCCAGGGCGGTCAGCGAGATGTTCCGGTTGATGTTGTCGATGAGGTTGAGGCCGTAGTGCTTGCGGTCCTCGGTGACGTACGCGATGCCGTGCTCGACCGCCTCCGCGACGGTCTTCGTACGGATCTCCTTGCCGTCCTTGAGGACCGTGCCGCCCGCGTGCCGGCCGTAGGTGCGCCCGAACACGCTCATCGCGAGCTCGGTGCGGCCGGCGCCCATCAGACCCGCGATGCCGACGATCTCCCCGCGCCGTACGTTGATCGACACGTCGTCGACCACCTTTCGCGACTGGTCGATCGGGTGGTGCACCGTCCAGTTGCGGATCTCCAGCGCGGGAGCCGCGCCGACCTCGCCCTCGAAGGGCGTGCGGTCGGGGAAGCGGTGGTCGAGGTCGCGGCCGACCATGCCCGTGATGATCCGGTCCTCGGTGGTCTCCGGGGCCTTCACGTCGAGGGTCTCGATGGACTTCCCGTCGCGGATGATCGTCACCGAGTCGGCGACCCGGCGGATCTCGTTCAGCTTGTGGGAGATGATGATCGAGGTGATGCCCTGCTTCTTCAACTCCAGGATGAGATCCAGGAGTTTGCCGCTGTCCTCGTCGTTCAGCGCCGCGGTCGGCTCGTCGAGGATCAGCAGCTTCACCTTCTTCGACAGCGCCTTGGCGATCTCCACCAGCTGCTGCTTGCCCACGCCGATGTCGGCGATCCGGGTCTCCGGGTGGTCGCTCAGACCGACCCGGCGCAGCAGCTCGGTGGCGTGCTTGAGCGTCTCGTTCCAGTTGATGAACCCGCCCGAGGCGTGTTCGTTGCCGAGGAAGATGTTCTCCGCGATCGACAGGAACGGCACCAGGGCCAGCTCCTGATGGATGATCACGATGCCGTGCTGCTCGCTCGCCCGGATGTCCTTGAACGAGCAGACCTCCCCCTCGAAGAGGATGTCGCCCTCGTAGGTGCCGTGAGGATGGACTCCGGAGAGCACCTTCATCAAGGTGGACTTTCCGGCGCCGTTCTCACCGCAGATGGCATGGACCTCGCCCTGACGGACGGTCAGCGTGACGTCCGACAGCGCTTTGACGCCGGGAAAGGTCTTGACGATCGAGCGCATTTCCAGGACGGGTCCCGCCATGGTGTGCCCTTTCAATCCGTAGGAATGGCCGGCTGGGTCACCGGCAGGGGGACTACTTCAGCTCGCTGGCCTTGTAGTAGCCGGTGTCGACCAGTTCCTTCGTGTAGTTGGTCTTGTCGACGCTCACCGGCTGCAGCAGCATGGCGGGGACGACCTTGGTGCCGTTGTCGTACGTCTTGGTGTCGTTGGTCTCCGGCTTCTTGCCGTTGAGGACGTCGTCGACCATGGCCGCGGCGACGTCGGCGAGCTTGCGGGTGTCCTTGTAGACGGTCTGCGTCTGCTGGCCCGCGATGATCGACTTCACCGAGGCGAGCTCGGCGTCCTGGCCGGTGATGACCGGAAGCGGCTTGCTGGAGGAGCCGTAGCCGTCCGACTTCAGCGCGGCGAGGATGCCGATGGAGATGCCGTCGTACGGCGACAGGACCGCGTCGACCTTGGCGCTGCCGTACGTGGAGGTGAGGATGTCCTCCATGCGCTTCTGCGCGGTGGCACCGTCCCAGCGCAGGGTGGTGACCTGGGTGAGCTTGGTCTGGCCGGACTTGACGACGAGCTTCTTCTTGTCGATGTACGGCTGCAGCACGCTCATCGCGCCGTTGAAGAAGTACTTGGTGTTGTTGTCGTCGTTGGAGCCGGCGAACAGCTCGATGTTGAACGGGCCCTTGCCGTCCTTCAGGCCCAGCTTGTCGACGATGTAGCTGGCCTGCAGCTCGCCGACCTTGGTGTTGTCGAAGGACGCGTAGTAGTCCACGTTCTTCGTGCCGAGGATCAGGCGGTCGTAGGCGATCACCGGGATCTTGGCGTCCGCGGCCTGCTGCAGCACGTTGTTCAGCGACTTGTTGTCGATGGCCGCGACGATCAGGCCCTTGACGCCCTGCGTGATCAGGTTCTCGATCTGCGAGACCTGCTGGTCGGGGTCGTCCTCGCCGTAGACCAGCTTGGTCTTGTAGCCCTTGGCCTGCAGGTCCTTGACGACGTTGTTGCCGTCGGCGATCCAGCGCTCGGAGGACTTGGTGGGCATCGCGATTCCGATGGTGCCGCCCTTGGCACTACCCGAGCTCTCCTTGCTGCCGCCCTCACTGTCCTGACCGCAGGCGGACAGCGTGAGAGCGAGGGAGGCGGCTCCGGCTATGAGGGTGAGGGCGCTTCTACGAGTGCGCATAGTGATCGTCCCTTGTTCTTCTCGACGTTGAGATGTTTGAGCGAGGTCGGTTGAAGCGCCCCAAAGGGGCGCGGGGAACTGCGCGACCGGCCACGATGGACCCGCAGCCCCCATGGGTCATGCAGTGGCACCTTCGACGGGGAACCGGTTCAAAGACCCCGGCAGCCGGGAGCCGAGCGGCGCCATGTCGCCGTCCGCACCGTGCCGGGCGAGCAGGTCGAGAGCGAGACGGCCGCGCCGCACCCGCTCCCGGGCGGTGTCCAGGGTCACGTCCCGCATGTGGGTGCCCCACGGGTAGATGCCGGGAGCCTTGGACAGACCGAACTTCAGGTAGAGCGGTGCGCCGCGCCGGATCAGCTCGGCGACCTCGTACATCCGGATGTAGCCGCCGAGGTCGTCGGGGGCCTCGATGTACATGTCCATGGGGGCGGCGGAGACCCGCCGGATCTCGGTGAGGTGATCGAGCGTCAGGTCGCTGGGCACGTTGAGCGAGTCGGCGCCCAGCCGCTCGTAGACCGCATAACTGGCCGGGTTGACCGGCCCGATGAGCGCGGAGACCTTCAGCGTGGTGTCGGCCGGGATGATGCCGGCCTCGCGGGCCTGGTGCAGCGTCCACAGCACGCCCTCGTCGGCGACGAGGAGGCACTTGACGCCCAACTCCGTTGCGCGGACGGCGTCTTCGACACAGCCGGCCAGGGCGTCGTGACCGCGGGCCCGAAGGCCCCCGCCCCGCGAGTCGGAGCGCGTCGAGCCGCCGATGTCCCACGTGCCGCGCGGACCCGTGAACAGGCAGAGCTCGATGTCGCGTTCGGCGGTGGCCTCGACCATCTCGGTGATCTCGGCATCGGTCAGCATCCACACGCCGCTGCCCTGGCTGATCCGGTGGATCGGCACATCGAGGCGCGAGGACTCCTTGAGGACGACGGCCAGCGCTTCGGGACCCTCGCACGAGGGGATCTCGGTGCGCCAGCGGCCGCCGCCGGGGAAGGTGTGCGGCGAGGCGTCGGCGGGGTCGAGGGCGGGCGCACCCAGACCGAGCGCGGTGAGCACCTGTTCACCGGGTCGGCGGGCCGCCGTAGCGGAAGCGTCGGTCGTCACAAGCTGTCCTTCGTGTTCGATATTTCGGACGAGGTTCGCGGCTCAAGTCATGGGGGGCTTGGGTGTACGCCGGTACGGGGGCCGTCAGGTCGCCCCCGTACCGGCGTACGTCTAGGGGCGGAGCAGCACCTTGCCCACCTTCGGATCACCCGACCCGACCAGCTCGATGGCCTCCGGGAACTCGCCGAGCGGCAGCTCGTGCGTGACCAGCGGCAGCGGATCGAGCAGACCGGCCCCGAACACCCGCACCGTGTGCGCCCAGGCGTCCGGCGGCGCCCCGAAGACGGTGTGCACCTCCAGCTGCCGTACGACCAGGTCGGTCGGGTCGAGGCCCTCGGCGCCCGGCGCCGGGATGCCCGTCAGGACCAGGCGTCCGCCGCGCCTGAGCAGGGAGGCGGCGGTGCGGGCGGCGGACGCGGACCCGGCGGTCTCGATGACGACGTCGAAGTCGTCGGGGAGCTCCTGGTCCTTCGTGCGGAAGTCGGTGGCGCCGAAAGTTCTCGAAAGCTCCGCCCGGTCGGGCCGCGTCCCCACGACGAGCAGCTCCGCCGGAGAGCCCGCCTTCAAGAACTGCACGGCGAACATCCCGAGCGTCCCGGTGCCGACGACCGCGACCCGCTCACCCGGCAGTGCGTTCGCCTTGATCGCGGCGGCCGCGATACAGGCGGCCGGCTCCAGCAGGGCGGCGGCCGTCAGGTCGGCGTCGTCCGGCAGAACGTGCAGGAGACGGGCCGGAAGGGTCAGCGTGGCGGCCATCGCGCCCGGCTGGGTGAACCCGGTCTCCTCGTACCCGGCGGTGCACAGCGTGGTCTCGCCCGCGTGGCAGCGGTCGCACACCTGGCAGTTGCGGAAGCCCTCGCCGACGACCTTGCGGCCTACGAGAGTTGAAGGCACCCCGGTGCCCACGGCCTCGACCGTGCCGGACCACTCGTGGCCCGGCGTGAGCGGATAACGGACGTATCCCTCCGGCCGGTTGCCCTGGTACACCTCGCGGTCGCTGCCGCAGATGCCCACCGCGTGGACGCGCACCAGCGCCTCGCCGGCCTCCGGCTGCCGCGGCTCGTGCGAGGTCACCCGGTGCTCGCCCGGCGCCTCGATGACGACTTGGGTGGTCACTTCGTGCCCTTCGGCTTGCGCTGCTCCCAGCCCTCGGCCCACAGGTCGAACCGTGCCTGCTGCTGCGGGAACTCGGCGGCCGCGTCGACGTCCAGCTCGACGCCGAGACCGGGGGCGTCGGAGAGGTGGAAGTACCCGTCGACGACCTGCGGCGCGCCCTTCACGACCTTCTTGATCTCCGCGTCAGCGAAGTCGTTGAAGTGCTCAAGGATCTTGAAGTTGGGGGAGGTGAAGCCGACCTGGAGGGAGGCCGCGGTGAGCACGGGCCCGCCGACGTTGTGCGGAGCGACCAGCACGTAGTGGGTCTCGGCGGTGGCGGCCAGCTTCCTGGTCTCCCAGATACCACCGATATGGCCGACGTCCGGCTGGATGATGTCGACGGCCTGGCTCTCGAACAGCTCGCGGAACTCGATCCGGTCGTGGATGCGCTCACCGGTGGCGACCGGGATGTCGACCTTGGCGGCGACCTTCTCCAGCGCCTTCAGGTTCTCCGGCGGGCAGGGCTCCTCCAGCCACGCGGGCTTGAAGGGCGCGAGCTCGTGGGCGAGACGGACGGCGGTGGCGGGCGAGAACCGACCGTGCATCTCCAGCATCAGCTCGGAGTCCGGCCCGATGGCGTCCCGCACGGCCTCGATCAGGGAGACGGCGTACAGGGTCTGCTCGTGGTCCAGCTCGAAGTGCCCGGTCCCGAAGGGGTCGATCTTCAGCGCCTTGTACCCGCGCTCCATGACCCCCTGGGCGGCCTTGTGGTACGCCTCCGGGGTCCGCTCCGTCGTGTACCAGCCATTGGCGTACGCCTTGACCTTGTCGGTGACCTTGCCGCCCAGCAGCTGCCAGACGGGCACGCCCAGGGCCTTGCCCTTGATGTCCCAGCAGGCCATCTCGATCACCGCGATGCCGGACATCACGATCTCGCCGGCCCGGCCGTAGTCGCCGTACTTCATCCGACGTACGAGGTCTTCCACGGCGAACGGGTCGGAGCCCAGAATATGGTTGGCCTCCGCCTCCCGCAGATAGCCGACCAGCGCGTCGGTGTGGCCCAGCATCCGGGTCTCGCCGACGCCCGTGATCCCTTCGTCGGTGTGCACCTGGACGTATGTCAGGTTCCGCCACGGGGTCCCGACCACGTGTGTGCTGATTCCGGTGATGCGCACGGCAGTTGCCCCTCGCGTTTCGTCGGCTCAGTTCTGTGTGTTCGAAATTTCGTCACACGTTCGAAATGCTGGCGTGACAGTAAGGACGGGGCGACGGGAGTGTCAATGGGTCGAACACATAACGGTTTCGACACTGCTTTCGGTACGGCTTTCGGCGGCGGTTTCGGCGTGATCGGGAGGGGATGCCCGGGAGGTCCCTGGCGCATACGCCGCCATCTCCTCAACTCGCCACGCCGGAAGCGGTAGTTCCGCACACAACTTTCACAGGCGTGACTATGAACGTTGCCTGTGAGGAACTTAGTCTTCCCGCGTCATGGACTTCTGCCACCCGTGCCGACGGCACCTCAATGGCGCCCTCGCCTGCCCCGGGTGCGGCGCGCCCGTCGAAGAACTCCGCGCGTACGCGGAGCACGGTGGCACGCCCGCGTACGGGTCCGAGGGCGGGCGCGGAGTCGCCTACGACGGCCATGAGGGCGACGCGGAGGGCTCCTACGACGACGAGGGCGACGCGGACGACGACGAGGACGCCGAGGATGCCGGTGAGCCCGTCGGACGGGCCGCACGGCGCGCGCAGAGCCGCGGCCGTGGGCGCGGTCGCGGGCGCGAGAACGGCGGCCGGGACGCCGAGGGTCCCGTAGGCGCTGCCAGTCGACGCGATCGCAAAGCCGCCGCGCACCGCCGGCGCCGCCGCCGGGTGCTGCTGATCACCGCGGCCTGCGTGCTCGCGGCCGGCGGCCTCAGCCTCGCGGAACTCGGCATCGACGCCCCCTTCTCCACCCCCAAGCCGGCCGCCGCCGGGGACGATGCGGCGGAGGGTGGGGCGGCGTCCGAGGTGACGGCCAAGCCGACCGGGGACAAGGCGGGCGCGGGGGCGGACTCCCCGTCGCCGGGAGCTTCCGGGTCCCCTTCACCCTCGAAGTCCTCGAAGGACAAGCCGAAGAAGGACAAGGACAAGACCGACAAGGACACCGAGTCGGCCACGGCGGGCAGCAACCCCGGCACCTCGACCACGGCCCCGACGGCCACGGCGCCGGCGTCCTCGCCCACGCCGACGTCCGAGCCGACGAAGTCCGATCCGACGCCGGACCCGTCGCCGTCGGAGACGTGCAATCGGTTCCTGTGGTGGTGCACCTAGCCGGACCCCGGTCCCCGGGGACTAGGTGCAGCTCAGGCGTCCAGCATTCGTCGTAGCAAATCGCGCAAAGACTGCCGCTCCTCGTCGGACAGCCCGGCGAGCGGCTCGCGTGCGAAGCGCAGGCCGTCGCGCAGCTCTCCGGCGACCCGTCGGCCCTCGTCCGTCGCGGCCGCCAGCTTCACCCGCCGGTCCGCCGGGTCGGGGCGCCGCTCGACCAGCCCCCGCGACTCCAGCCGGTCCACGATCCCGGTGACATTGGACGGCTCGCACTTCAGCTTCTGCGCCAGCTTCCGCATCGGCAGCGGCTCCAGCGACAGCAGGCTCAGCAGCCGCGCCTGCGCCCCGGTCAGTGTGTGCTCGCCGGCCGCCTCCTCGTAGTCCGCGTAGAACCGGGCCACGACATCGCCGATGAGTTCGACGACCTCCATGGTCAGCGGGTCGGGGCGGCGGGTCTTCTGTGGAGTGGGCATGGTCTCAGCGTACCCCGTTACTTGACATCATGAAATATTCAGGAGCATGGTTGTTTCAGGTACTGAAGTATTTTCTCCACGCTCGGAAAGGCGCGTCTCATGATCAACCGCGAATGGCACCTGCTCAGCCGTCCCGTCGGCTGGCCGAAGCCCGAGGACTTCGCCCTGGTCGAGGCGGAGGTCCAGCAGCCCGGTGCGGGGCAGGTCCTCGTGCGGAACAAGTACCTCTCGGTCGACCCGTACATGCGCGGCCGCATGAGCGACGCCAAGTCCTACGTCGCCCCCTTCGAGCTCGGCAAGGTCATGCAGGGCGGTGCGGTCGGGGAGGTCGTCGCCTCGAACGCCGAGGGCATCGCCGTAGGCGACCATGTCCTGCACTTCGGCGGCTGGCGCGAGTACGCCACCTTCGACGCCGGGCAGGCCGTCAAGGTCGACCCCGAGGCCGCGCCGCTGTCGACGTACCTCGGCGTGCTCGGCATGACCGGTCTGACGGCGTACGCGGGCCTGCTGCGGGTCGGCGCCTTCAAGGAGGGTGACGCGGTGTTCGTGTCGGGCGCCGCGGGTGCCGTCGGCAGCCAGGTCGGGCAGATCGCCAAGCTCAAGGGCGCCTCGCGGGTCATCGGCTCCGCCGGGTCCGACGAGAAGGTCAAGCTGCTGGTGGAGGAGTACGGCTTCGACGCCGCCTTCAACTACAAGAACGGCCCGGTCCGGGAGCAGCTCAAGGAGGCCGCCCCGGACGGCATCGACGTCTACTTCGACAACGTCGGCGGCGAGCACCTCGAGGCCGCCATCGGCGCGCTCAACCTGAGGGGCCGCGCGGTGATCTGCGGCATGATCTCGCAGTACAACTCGACCGAGCCGACCCCCGGCCCGCGCAACATGGTCAAGATCCTGCAGAACCGGCTGCGCGTCGAGGGCGTCCTCGTCGGCGACCACTACGACCTGCAGCAGCAGTTCGTCCAGGAGGTCGGGCCCTGGGTCGCCTCGGGTCAGCTGAAGTACCGCGAGACCGTCGTCGAGGGCATCGAGAACAACCTGGAGGCGTTCCTCGGGGTGCTGCGCGGTGACAACACCGGGAAGATGATCGTCAAGCTCTGACGTCTTCCGCGGGCCTTCACTGGATTTCCGGCATGCGGTAACTTCTTTCCGAAATCCGTCGTCGATCGTGGGCGCGAGTCGCGGCGGACCGAGGAGGAAGACAACCGCATGTCCATCCAGCAGACCGACGTCCTCTACACCGCCGTCGCCACCGCCGAGAACGGTCGCGACGGCCGCGTCGCCACCGACGACGGCAAACTCGACGTCGTCGTGAACCCGCCCAAGGAAATGGGCGGCAGCGGCGCGGGCACCAACCCCGAGCAGCTCTTCGCCGCCGGATACAGCGCCTGCTTCCAGGGCGCCCTCGGCGTCGTCGCCCGCCAGGAGAAGGCCGACGTCTCCGACTCCACCGTCACTGCCAAGGTCGGCATCGGCAAGAACGACGACGGGTTCGGGATCATCGTCGAGATCTCGGCCGCGATCCCCAACGTCGACGCGGAAACCGCCAAGGGTCTCCTCGAGAAGGCCCACCAGGTCTGCCCGTACTCGAAGGCGACCCACGGCAACATCACCGTGACGCTGGTCTGACGACGCTCGTTCTGCACGGGGGAGGGCCGCACCCTTGGACGTGGGGTGCGGTCCGCCCCCTTTTGTGGCTTCATTCGCCTGCGGGGGCGCTTTAGTCGGTGTCGAGAGCCCGATCGTGCTCAGCGCTTCGCGCCTCCGCGCGTTCGGGCTCTCGACACCGACGCGCCCCCTACGGCTCTCTTCGCGGCCGGTGTCGTTGGACCAGTGGCTGTTGGAGGGCGCGCGCCGGAAGTGGTGTGTGGCGAGGGCGGTTTGTGCCCCCGGTCGTCAGTGCTGTCTTGTGGTTGTCGCGAGGGCGGCTGTGTGCACCGCCTTGACCAGCTGGTTGTTCTCGGGGGCCGCTCCGCCCGGGAAGGCCATGCGGCGGCGGGTGTAGCCGTAGGCCAGGCCGCTGCGGGGGTCGGCGAAGGCCTGGGAGCCGCCTGCTCCGCTGTGGCCGAAGGCGCCGGCGCCCAGGAAGGGGTGCCACGTGTCGGCGGTGGCCTGGAAGCCGAGGCCGTAGGAGCGGTGGGCGCGGGCCACCAGGTCGTAGCCGACGGAGTGGATCTGGCCCACCTCGGCGATGGTGTCCGGCTTCAGCAGCGGTGCCTTCTCGTCGACCTCGCTGATCGCCGCCGCATACATCCGGGCGAGGCCGCGCGCCGCCGCGACACCGCCCGCCGACGCCGGGCCCTTGGCGCGCACGGTGCGGGAGTTGGCGTAGTCGACGAGGGTTCCGGGGCCCTCCACATGCGCGTTGAACGCGATCGAGGCCAGGGTGTGCGGGCCGGTCGGTGCCGCGTCCAGGATGGCTTGCTGCTTCGGCGTCGGGGCCATCGGCTGCACGGAGCGGAAGCGGGGCTCGAGGGCCGCGGGGAGCCCGAGGTGGAAGTCCAGGCCGTACGGTGCCCGGATGCGCTCCTGGTAGATCTCCTGGAGCGAGCGGCCCGTCGCCCGTCGGACCACCTCACCCGTCAGCGCACCGATCACCAGCGCGTGATAGCCGAAGGCCGTGCCCGGGCGCCAGAACGGCTTCTGGTCCGCGAGGCGTTCGGCCATCGCACGGTCGTCGGAGAGCTCGTCCGGGGTGAATCCGGCGTCCGTGCCGACCAGGCCCGCCCGGTGGGAGATCAGCTCGCGCAGCGTCAGCGTGCCCTTGCCCTCGGCTGCGAACTCCGGCCAGTAGTACGTCACCTTGCGGTCCAGCTCAAGCGTGCCGTCCTGTACGAGCAGGGCCACCACGAGGTGGGCGGCGCCCTTGGTGGACGAGTACACGCCGTAGAGGGAGTCGGCCCCGGCGCCGTCACCGGCCCACAGGTCGACGACCCTGCGGCCGTGCACGTACGCGCACAACTGGCCCTCGTAGTCCGGCAGTTCCCCCGCCACGAACGCGGCGAACTCCTCGCGCACCGCCTCGAAGCCGGCGGCGACGGTGCCGTGGATCTCCTGAGTCATCCGCTCTCCTCACCTGAACCGATGTCCGGCCCGCACACGAAACCGTAGCCCGGGGCACTGACAGTCACCGCAGATCGGTACGGCGAGATGTGCCTGTTCGACTCAAAGGCACCTCAACCGCGACAGGAGGTGGCCGATGTCACGGATGCCCCGGAGCGCGCATTCCGAGGGGGCCGGAGGGGGCATGCTGAGGACGACCGCTGGTAGCGCCTGTGAGGCGAGGAGAGCTCATGGCCACGATCCCTTCGCTCCCCAGCAGGGACGACGTGCTGCGCATGGCACGCAACACCACCGACATCACCGGCCAACTCCTCGACACGGCCGGGAACATCACCAGAATCGCGATCAACACGTTCGACCCACGGGACGGTTCGGGCGCGGAGGTGCTGCGCGTGCTGCGCGAGACCACCGCGGAACTGGCGGAGGCGAGCGCCTCGCCCCAGGCCCAGGAAGCGTTCTACCGGATCGTCGACACCCTGACCCGCCTGGGAACGAGCGGGGCCCCGCTGGCCGTTCATCCCGTGAGCGAACCCGCGCAGGCGCTGCTGACCGCGCTCGGCGACAGCCTGCTCCCCGTGCTGGACGCGGTGGAGCCGGCCGTCGAGGAGTTCGCGGACGCGATGGGTGACCTGGTCGAGGCGACGTCTCCGCTGCTGCCGGCGACGGCGGGTGTGGCGGCCGGCGCGCTCCTGGCCGTGACACCGGTCCTGCGTGCCGCGGCGGACGTCCTCCGCGACTCCTCGCCGGAACTCCGCCGCATAGCCGACGCCTTGACCGCCGCGCTGGCTCCCCTGATGCCGCTCCAGGTCGCGCTGGCGGAACGCGCCGCGGCCGCCGGAGCGGGCGTGGTCCGCGCGACGCTCCCACCCCTGGCGGACCTCACGGAGGCAGCAGCGGCGACCGCGAAGGCGACCCGTCCCGTGCTGATCGCCGGCGAGGAACTGCTGGTGTCGAGCCTGGAGCAGATCCAGCCCCTGCTGCTGGCGGCGGCTTCGAGGGCGGGCCGGTTGGCGCGCGCGGCGGCGATACGAGTGCAAGCGGCAGTATCACCGGCAGGCGACCAGGGAATCGTCGTAGCAGTGTCACCAGCGTGACTGCACCGCCCTTCAGGGGCACGGGGCATGGCCGATAAAGTTCCCCCATGCGCGATCTTGGCACAGGCTTTACCTACCTCCTGAAGGGCCAGCGCTGGGTGGCCCGGCACGGCAAGCAGTACGGTTTCGGCCTGCTCCCGGGCGTGATAACCCTCGTCCTGTATGTGGCCGCCCTCGTCGCGCTGGCCCTGTGGGGCGAGGACTTCGTGGGCTGGGCCACCCCTTTCGCCGACGACTGGTCCAGCCCCTGGCAGGGAGTCTTCCGCGGCTTCCTCACGGCCGTGCTCGTCGCCCTCGGCCTCCTCCTCGCCGTAGTCACCTTCACCGCCGTCACGCTCCTGATCGGCCAGCCCTTCTACGAGAACCTCTCCGAGAAGGTCGACCGCGACGTCGACCCGGACGGCACCGCCCCCGAGTCCGGCCTCCCGCTCTGGCGCGAACTGTGGATCTCGGCCCGCGACAGCCTCCGGATCGTGGCCCGGGCGCTGGTCTGGGGCGTACTCCTCTTCGCCTGCGGCTTCATCCCCTTCGTCGGCCAGACCGTGGTCCCGGCGATCGGCTTCGTCGTCACCGGGTTCTTCCTGACGGAGGAGCTCACCGCCGTGGCCCTCCAGCGCCGCGGCGTCGAACTCCGCGCCCGTCTCACCCTCCTGCGCTCCCGCAGGACCCTGGTCTGGGGCTTCGGCACCCCACTGGCCCTGGCCTTCCTGGTCCCGTTCGTCGCCGTCTTCCTGATGCCGGGCGCGGTCGCGGGCGCGACGCTCATGGCGCGGGACCTGCTGGGCGAGGAGATCGAGGAGGGTGACGGCGAGACCGCCGACGAGCCCGAGGACGTCACCCGGTGACCGAGGCGTTGAACGCCACGGTCACGATCGCCCGCACCTGAGCGATGATGTCCACCCGGTTCCGCACGAACTCGGGGTCGGTGATCGTCCCGGTCGCCGGATCGGTGTTGCCCGCTCCGAACTGCAGCACCGGCGTGTGCACATGCCCGCCCGGCAGCGTGTCGTGCAGCCCGAGCCGGTCCCGCAGCAGGGTGGCCCGGTAGGCGATCTCGTTCGAGAGGTAGTTGCCGCCGCCACCGGCTCGCGCGGTCGACCCGTCCGTCGGCCCGTCCGGCCGTACGACCGCCGTCGTACCGCCCGCCGGGATCTCGGTCACCTCCGTGTGGTCGTACACGGGGAACCGTCCGGTGTTCGCGGCCACAATCTCCTTGTACGGCAGGGTCGTCGACGTCCACTGCGGCTGCGAGGCGGGGTCGGTGACCGGGATGGTCTCCGTCCTGCTGATGTTGTCGTTGTCGGGGAAGCCACCCCGCCAGGCCCCGTTGGTCCGCTCCACGTCGAACCGCCCGACCCGCCCCTGGCTCACGGTCGTGAACAGGTCCACCGACTTCAGATACGGCCGCAGCGTCCGCTCCACCGTGCCGTCCGCGAAGTCCTGCCACCGCACCGGGAAGACGACGGTCTCGATGCGCGCCGGTCCGTGCTCCGTCTCGATCACCGTGCCGTCGAGGGCGAGTGCGGTGGCCCCGGAGGGGTTGGAGATCCGGATGTCCCGGTCGAGCGTGAACGGGTCGAACCCGGTGACGAGGATCCGCGGGATCTTCCGGCCGTGCGGGTAACGGACGTCGGTCTGCCCGCGGGACGTCCGCTCCAACTGATCGAGCAGAGCGGCCCGTCGACTGTCGCTCAGTCCGAACTCCGGCTCCCAGGTCCGCACTTCCCGCGTCAGCCCGAGCCGCGCCCAGTACAAGGGCCGGTCGTCGTCCCGGCTGAGATCACCGCCCGCCGGCCCTCGCCCCTGAGCCCGCTCGACCGCCCGCCGCCACAGCGCCGACCCTTCGCGTACGACGACCCGCCGCGCCTCGGCATAGGAGTGCGCACGGCCCAACTCCCGGGCGAACCGCGGCGCCACGTCGTCGAACCCGGACCGCTCGAGGATCTCCTGCGGCACCGCCTTGTCGAGCCGCTGTTCCTCCACGGTGGGGGAGGGAGCGGTACCGGCCGCCGTCGCCGTCGCGGGGGACGAGAGCCCCGCCATCAGTGCCAGCCCGAGGATGCCCATCCGAACACGTATGGAATTCAAGGGGGTTCAGGTCCTTCCGTCGCCGTCGTGGGGGAGCGTGGTGCGGACGGCCGCAGTATCGCGTGACGGAAGTGGTCTACGCCATGGGGTGGGGCTCAGGAGGACGACAGCAGCAGCGTCGCGAGCATGAGGACGGGGAGGAACTGGAACACGGCGGCGCCTCGCAGCCGGGCCGGCCACAGCACGGCGCCGACGGCCGCCACCACCCCGCAGAGCACGCCCAGTTGGGCGAGCGGCGCCTCGTGCGGCTCATCGGTCCAGATCACCGCCATCCAGCCGTAGCCCACGGCCAGCGCGTCGAGCGGCAGCAGCACGAGGACGGCGACGGTGTTCCTCCACCTCATGGGCTCATCGTCGTCCCGGGGGAGGGCGGGCGCCTGAGTACGGGTACTCAGCTAGTCCGGGATGCGGGCCGCCGCCTCCCGCAGTGCCCCGATGAACGCCTCCGTGGCCGGTGTCGCCGAGCGGCCCCGTGCCGTTGCCGCGTAGACCGCCCGCGCCGGGGCGTCCTCGTCCAGTACCGGCAGCAGGGCGATGTCGGGGCGTACGGACTCCGCGGCCAGGGCCGGGACCAGGGTCACGCCGAGGCCTGCGGCGACGTACCCCTGCTTGGCGGTCCACTCGCCGACGACGTGTGCCACGCGCGGGCGGAAACCCTGGCGCAGGGCCGCGTCCAGGAGGGTGCCCTCGGGGCGGGAGCTGCCGGAGATCCAGTCGGCGTCGGCGAGTTGGCCGAGGCGGACGGGGTCCGTGCCGGCCGCCAGGGGGTGGCCGGCGGGGACGGCGACGTACAGCGACTCGTCGAGGAGGTGGTGGAGTTCGTACGACTCCAGGGGTGAGCCGCCCGTCGTCGAGACCACCGCCAGGTCGAGGTGGCCCGCCGTGAGCCGGTCCAGGAGCCTGGCAGTGAGGCCCTCTTCCCGCGAGAGGTGGACGCGGGGGTGGCGGGCGCGGAACGCGGCCAGGGCGTGCGGCACCAGCGCCGCGTCGGCCGTGGGGAACGCCCCGAACCGCAGCCGTCCGCCCGCCACTTGACGCAGCGCGGACAGTTCCCGCCCGGCGCCGTGCAGGGCTTCGACGACGGCCTCCGCATGCGGCACGAGGACGCGTCCGGCCTCCGTCAGTCGCACACCACGCGGCAGCCGGTCGAAGAGCGGTCCGCCGCCCAACGCCCCTTCCAGCGCGGCGATCTGCCGCGACACCGCGGACTGCGTCCACCCGAGCGACTTCGCGGCCACCGTGAACGACCCGTGCCCGGCCACTTCCAGAAAAACCCGCAGCCACACGGTGGAAAGCTCGGGTTCGCGATGCGTGTTCGGCATGGCAGTCATGCTAGACATTCGCTTGTCGCATCCCGAGGCCGTGCCTAGCGTCGAGGGCATGCAGGTCACCATCGAAAACCCCGCCTCCGCACCCCAGCCGCTGAGCCCCTACTACTCCCAGGTCGCCCGCGTCGAACACGCCGACGGCAGCGCCCTGTTGTTCCTCTCCGGGCAGATCGCCGAGGGCGCCACCCTCGCCGAGCAGACCCGGGGCGTCTTCGAGACGCTCGACGCCCTGCTCAAGGCCCACGGCGCGGCCCTGACCGACGTCATCAACATCCGTACGTACCTGACGGACATCGGCAGGCTCGAGGAATACGGCTCCGTCCGGCGCGAGTTCCTCACCGGGACGCCGCCCACCAGCATGACGTTCGAGGTGCCCCGGCTGTTCCGGCCGGAGGCCCTGGTCGAGATCGAAATCGTGGCGGCGGTGCCGGCCGGCAGGTGATACTGCCGCGCGTGAAGACAGCGAAGGCAGCGAACCTCGGCGTCCTCTTCCTCATCGAACTCGGCGCCCTCGCGGCGGCCGGCTACTGGGGGTTCACACGAGACGTGGCGACCCCGCTCGCCTGGCTCCTCGGCCTCGGCGCCCCGGCCGTACTGATCGTGCTGTGGGCGCTGTTCGGCTCCCAGAAGGCGTCGTACAAGACCCGCGGCGCGGTCCGTGTCGCCTTCGAACTCCTCTGGTTCGGAGCGGGAGTTGCCGCGCTGTGCGCCGCCGGGGCGTATGCCTGGGCGATCGCCTTCGCCCTCGTCTGCGCCGTCAGCAAGACCCTCGCCGTCATCTGGCGCCAGTAGCGGGCGAGTTCACGCCTACTCGCCCAGCAGCGCCAGAAAGTCCCGGAACGCCGCCGGCATGTCCACCGACTCCGGATCCAGGAGCCACTGGTACTGCAGGCCGTCCATCACCGCGACGAGGAGCGGGGCCGTCCGCTCGGGCGTCAGACCGTTCGGCAGGCGGTCGCCGTACTCCGCGCGCAGCACCGCCGCCATGCTCGACCGCACCTGCCGGTACCGCTCCGTGAAGTACTCCCGCGCCGGGTGCCCCTCCGTCACGCTCTCGCCCAGCAGCGCCGAGAAGGTCTGGATGATGCCGGGCCGCATCGCGTTGTACTCGACCAGCGAGGCCAGCAGATCCACCCGCCACTGCGTGGCCGGCACCGCGTCCCACTGATCCCGCTCTTCGAGTACGGCGACCAGCAGCGCCTCCTTGGTCGGGAAGTGGTGCAGCAGCCCCTGCTGGGTGAGCCCCACGCGCTCCGCGACCGCGGCCAGGCTCGCACCCCGGTAACCGCGCTCGGCGATCACGTCGAGCGCCGCCCGGACGATCTCCGCGCGCCGCTCCTCACTCCTGACCCTGGGGTTCATGGCGTCACCGTACGGCATCGACGTACGGTCAATATTACGGCAGGATAACGAAACCTACCGGTCTACAGGTAACCGGTGCACGATGGGCGCAGGACGACACCGCACGCATTCGACATCGCACGGACTCAACGAGGAGGCACCCCGATGGCGGGAACCCCTGGAACCTCACCGGCCGACCGGGCGCGCGAGGCCGCCGTCGAGGCGGCCCTCGGCAAGCTGGACCTGGACGCCAAGGCCCGGCTGCTGTCCGGCCAGGACACGTGGTCCCTGCCCGCCCTGCCGGAGATCGGCCTGCAGTCCCTCGTGATGTCCGACGGCCCGATCGGCGTCCGGGGTGTGCGCTGGACCGCCGACGATCCCTCCATCGCCCTGCCCTCCCCGACCGCCCTCGCCGCCACCTGGGACCCCGAGCTCGCCCGCCGCGCCGGCACACTGCTCGCCCAGGAGGCCCGGCGCAAGGGCGTGCACGTGCTCCTCGCCCCGACCGTCAATCTTCACCGCTCCCCGCTCGGCGGGCGGCACTTCGAGGCGTACAGCGAGGACCCGTACCTGACCGGGCTGATCGGCGCCGGGTATGTGAACGGGGTCCAGTCGGGCGGCGTCGGCACCACCGTCAAGCACTTCGTCGCCAACGACGCCGAGACCGACCGCTTCACCGTCAACAACCTGGTCTCCCAACGCGCCCTGCGCGAGCTGTACTTGACCCCCTTCGAGATCATCGTCGAGAACGCCCACCCCTGGGGCATCATGACCGCCTACAACACGGTCAACGGCACGACGATGACCGAACACCGCTATCTCGTGAACGAAGTCCTGCGCGGCGAATGGGGCTTCGACGGCTACAACGTCTCCGACTGGATGGCCGCCCGGTCCACGGTCGACGCCATCGAGGGCGGCCTGGATGTCGCCATGCCCGGGCCGCAGACCGTGTACGGCCCGCCCCTCGCCCAGGCCGTCCGGGACGGCAAGGTCGAGGAGGCCGTCGTCGACGAGGCCGTCCGCAACGTCCTGCGGCTCGCCGCCCGCGTCGGCGCCCTGGAGAGCGCCGAGCCGGCCGTCACGGAACTGCCCGAGACCGTCGACGGCGGCGCACTGGCCCGCGAGATCGCCCGCCGCGCCTTCGTCCTCGTACGGAACGAGAACAGCGCGCTGCCTCTCAAGCCCGGGACCGTGGCGTTGATCGGCGCCGCCGCCCGCGACGCCCGCGTCCTCGGCGGCGGTTCCGCCACCGTCTTCCCCGCCCGCGTCGTCTCCCCGCTCGACGGCCTCACCGCCGCCCTCCCCGAGGGCACCGTCAGCTACTGCGTCGGCGCCGACATCAACACCGAACTCGCCGTCGCCGACAAGGGATTCGAGCTGCGCGCCGTGTGCCGGGACGCCGACGGGAACGTCCTCGGCACGGGCTCGGCGCTCAACGGACAGCTCCAGTGGATGGGTTCGGACCTCCCCGAGGGCGTCACCCACGACCGCCTGCACACCGTGGAGTTGACCGGCACCTTCACCCCGCGCGACACCGGCCCGCACACCTTCGGCATCAAGGGCACCGGCCACTTCACCCTCACCGTCGCCGGCACGACGTACTACGAGGACGTCCAGCGACCCGCCGACGACAGCGACCCCTTCGAGGCCTTCTTCGGCGCCCCGGTGCCCCGCGCCCAGGCCGAACTCACCGCCGGCGAACCGGTCGAGGTCTCCCTCACCTACGTCTTCGCGCTCCCCGAGGAGATCCCCTTCAAGGTCGTCGCCTTCGCGCTCGCCCACCAGGAGCCACAGCGCGACGGCGACGAGCTGATCGCCGAGGCCGTCGAGGCCGCGCGGAACGCCGACACGGCCGTCGTCGTGGTCGCCACCACCGAGCGCGTCGAGTCCGAGGGCTTCGACCGCAAGGACCTCGAACTCCCGGGCCGTCAGGATGAGTTGGTCCGTGCCGTCGCCGCCGCCAACCCGAACACGGTCGTGGTCGTCAACTCCGGCTCCCCGGTGGAGCTCCCGTGGCGCGAGGACGTCGCCGCCGTCCTGCTCAGCTGGTTTCCCGGCCAGGAGGGCGGCGCGGCCCTCGCGGACGTGCTGACCGGCGCGCACGAACCGGGCGGCCGGCTGCCGACGACCTGGGGCTCGCTGCCCGACGCCCCGGTCACCCGGGTGGTCCCCAAGGACGGCGAACTCCCTTACGACGAGGGCGTGTTCATCGGCTACCGGGCCTGGGAGAAGCAGGGCCGCACCCCGTCGTACCCCTTCGGCCACGGCCTCGGCTACACCGACTGGACGTACGAGTCCGTCGAGGTCGACGGCACCACCGCCAGGATCCGCGTCCGCAACTCCGGCGAGCGCCCGGGACACGAGGTCGTCCAGGTCTACCTGGCGCCGAGCGGCACCGACCCCGACCGCCCGGCGCGCCTGCTGGCCGGGTTCGCGGGCGTGCAGGCGGGCCCGGGCGAGACGGCCGAGGCGGTCGTCGAGATCCCCCGCCGCGCCTTCGAGGTCTGGGACGAGGCGGCCAACTCGTGGTCGTTTGTGAAGGGTTCGTACGAGATCCAGGTGAGCCGCTCGATCACGGACCGCCGCCTCACCGCGACGATTAACGTCTGATCCGGGAAAGCCCTCCCACGAACAGCCCCGGTCCGGGACCTGACCCCTGGACCGGGGCTTGTGTGTTCTGCGTGGACCGTGCGGCCTACCGTACGCCGAAGCCGTACACCGTCTCCGAGCGGAAGACCTCTCCCGGGCGCAGCACCGTGCTCGGGAAGTCCGGCCGGTTCGGGGAGTCGGGGAAGTGCTGGGTCTCCAGCGCGATGCCGTCGCCCGGCGCGAAGGGGTCGGACAGGTGGTCCGCGGTGTACAGCTGGAGCCCGGGCTCGCTGGTCGCCACGGTCAGCACCCGGCCGGACGCGGGGTCGTACAGCTCGGCAACCTCTCGGGCGTCCTCGGTCACCCCGCCGTCGAGCACGAAGTTGTGGTCGTACCCGGCACCCACCTTCCGCGCCTCCCGGAAGTCGAAGCGCGTGCCCGACACGTCCTCCAGCACACCGGTCGGGATCAGGTCGTCCTCGACGGGCGTGAAGCGGGAGGCGGCGAGCCGCAGTTCCTGACCGCCCGCGTTCCCGGAACCGGCCAGGTTCCAGTACGAGTGGTTCGTCAGGTTCACGATGGTCGGCGCGTCCGTCACCGCCTCGTACGCGATCCGCAGCGCACCGGAGGCGTCGAGCGTGTACGTCGCGGAGACCTCGAGCCGGCCCGGGAAACCCTCCTCCCCGTGCGTGCTCACCCGGCTCAGGCGCACCCCGTGGTCCCCGGCCGGCGTCAGGTCCCACACCCGCTTGTCGAAGCCGCGCTCGCCGCCGTGCAGGGAGTTGGGCGCGTTGTTCGGCTCCAGGGCGTACGTCACCCCGTCCAGCGGGAAGCGGCCGCCCGCGATCCGGTTGGCGTACCGGCCGATCAGGGCGCCGAGAAACGGCTCCGGGTGGTCGAGATAGCCCTCCAGGTCCGCGAACCCCAGCACCACGTTCCCGGTACGCCCGTCCCGGTCCGGGATCTCCACCGACTGCACGATCCCGCCGTACGACAGGATCCGTACCCGTACGCCCGCCCGCTCCAGGGTCCACCGGTGAACCGGGGTGTCGTCGGAAAGTGTGCCGAAGAGTTCGTTCATGTGCGGAACACTAGGTCACGTCTTCTTCGCGGTGACGGCGCGGTAGGCGATCTCCGCCAGCCGGGCCTGGCCGTTCACACTCGGGTGGAACCAGTCCCAGTGGCTCAACTGGTCCGTACCGAAGCGGTATTCGTACACCGCGCCCCCGTCGAACCGGCACCGCCGGTCCTTCCCGCACACCTCCTTGAGCACCTTGTTGTACGCCTCCACCCGCTTCTGCACCGTGTCCCGCCGCAGCGTCGCCGCCGAGTCCAGCGCGTCCGCGTCGCCCAGCATGGAGGGGCAGATGCCGAGCTTCCACACCTGCTTGCCCAGCGGGTTCGTACGCCCCTGGGACCACAGCCGCTTGAGGTTCGGCACGCTCGCCACGTACACCTGCGTCTTGGGCAGCGACTCGCGCAGGGTGCTCAGCGCGTCCTCGAAGTCGGCGCGGAAGCTCGCCACCGAGGTCATCGCGGAGGTGCTGGCCCGGCAGGCGTCGTTCGCCCCCGCCATCACCGTCACCAACTGCGGTCGGCGCGTCGCCGCCTGGGCCATCTGGCCGGGCAGATCCGCCATCCGTGCACCGGTCACCGCGTAGTTCCAGCTGCGCGCGGCCGCCTGCGACTTCCCCAGCAGCCGTACGGCGAGACTGTCGACGCCGGCGCTGCTACCGGTCGCCCAGGACACCTCGGGGCAGTCCGACAGGACCGTACAGGCGTCGAAGCCACGGGTGATGGAGTCACCGACGGCGGCGATCGAACTCGGGCTCACGTCCCACGTCGGCGTGGGGGACGGCTTCGCCTTCTGCGCCTTGGTGCCGCTCGGCCCGGCGGAGTTACCACCGACGGCGTCGCAGCCGGCGACGCCCAGGACGGCCGCCACGACCGTGGCGAGAACGGCCCTTGAGCGGTGGCTCTGCTTCCGCATCCGCTGCTGATCCCCTCGGTCGACGTACAGGACATGAAGACGAGACATGAAGAGATGTCCCCCTCCATAACAACGCTCGAGGGTTCCCGATCCGCGCACCATGCAACGCTTCACACCCGTACAAGCGTCCTGCCGGGTGAATGGGGGGCGTTTCGGCGCATCGGGACCGACGGTACGTCACACTCCTTGCGCCGCCGCACGGTAGCCTCGCCATCAACGTGGCTGCCCGGCCACACCGTCCGCCAGTTCGCAAGATGTCCTGCTCTGCCCGGAGGTCCCGGTGACGACACGTGGAGTTCTGTACGTGCACTCCGCGCCGCGCGCGCTGTGCCCGCACGTCGAGTGGGCCGTCGCCGGCGTGCTCGGCACGCGCGTCAACCTCGACTGGATCCGGCAGCCCGCCGCGCCGGGCACCTGGCGCTCGGAGTTCTCCTGGCAGGGCGAGGTGGGCACGGCCTCCAAACTGGCCTCCGCACTGCGCGGCTGGCACCTGCTCCGCTTCGAGGTGACCGCCGAGCCCTGCCCCACGGCCGAGGGCGAACGCTACAGCTGCACCCCCGACCTCGGCATCTTCCACGCGGTCACCGGCATCCACGGCGACATCCTGATCCCCGAGGACCGGTTGCGGGCCGCCCTGGTCCGCTCGCAGCGCGGCGAGACCGACCTGGAGGCAGAACTCGCAAAGCTCCTGGGCAAGCCGTGGGACGACGAGTTGGAGCCGTTCCGGTACGCCGGGGAAGGCGCCCCGGTGCGCTGGCTGCACCAGGTGGTGTAGGCATCCGACACGCCGAAGGGCCCCCACCAGGCGGTGGGGGCCCTTCAGTTGCGTACGAGCGCTTCTCAGACCGTGCGGAACGCCAGCACCACGTTGTGGCCGCCGAACCCGAACGAGTCGTTCAGCGCGGCGATACGGCCCTCGACGGGCAGCTTGCGCGCCTCGCCGCGGACGATGTCCGCGTTCGCCTCGGCCTCGGGGTCGAGGTTCTCGACGTTGATGGTCGGCGGAGCGACGCGGTTGTACAGCGCGAGGACCGTCGCGACCGACTCCACGCCACCGGCACCGCCCAGCAGGTGACCGGTCATCGACTTCGTCGCGGAGACCGCCATGTGGTCCGCGTCGTCGCCGAACACCTTGCGCAGCGCCTTGAGCTCGGCCACGTCACCGGCCGGCGTCGACGTCGCGTGCGCGTTGACGTGCACGATCTCCGCCGGGTTCAGGTCGGTGCGCTCCAGCAGGTTCTGCAGGGCGTGCGAGATGCCGCGGCCCTCCGGCTCCGGCTGGACGATGTCGTGGCTGTCGGCGGAGATGCCCTGCCCGACCGCCTCGGCGTACACCCGGGCACCGCGCTTCGCGGCGTGCTCGGCGGACTCCAGGACGAGGACACCCGCGCCCTCGCCGAGGACGAAGCCGTCACGGGCGACGTCGTAGGGACGCGAGGCGCCCTCGGGGTCGTCGTTGTTCTTGGACATCGCCATCATGTTGCCGAACGCGGCGATGGGCAGCGGGTGGATGGCCGCCTCCGTGCCGCCCGCGACGACGACGTCGGCGCGGCCCGTGCGGATCATCTCGATGGCGTAGCCGATGGCCTCGGCGCCCGACGCACAGGCGGAGACCGGCGTGTGCACGCCCGCGCGGGCGCCCACGAGCAGGCCCACGTTGGCCGAGGGGCTGTTCGGCATCAGCATGGGGACGGTGTGCGGGGAGACGCGGCGTACGCCCTTCTCCTTCAGCACGTCGTACTGGTCGAGGAGCGTCGTCACACCGCCGATGCCGGAGGCGATGACGGCGCCGAGCCGGTCGGGGTCGACCTTGTCGTCCTCACCGGCCTTGTCGGTGAAACCGGCGTCCGCCCAGGCCTCCTTGGCCGCGATCAGCGCGAACTGCGCCGAGCGGTCCAGACGGCGGGCCTGCGGCCGCGGGATGACCTCGGTGGGCTCCACGGCGACGGGCGCGGCGATGCGGACCGCCTGGTCGGCGGCCCACTCCTGCTCCAGGGGCTTCACGCCGGACTTGCCGGCGATCAGACCCTCCCAGGTAGAGGCTGCGTCGCCACCCAGCGGTGTGGTTGCGCCGATACCGGTGACGACCACGGTGCGATTGGTCGGGCTCACGGGAATTCTTTCTCCAACGATTACGAGGATTCAGCGGCGCCACCGCCGGGTGGCGGGGCAAGGCAGCCGGAGCTGAGACCCCTAAGGGGTCAACTCAGGCCTGGTGCTTGAGGATGTAGTTCGTCGCGTCGCCGACCGTCTTGAGGTTCTTGACGTCCTCGTCCGGGATCTTGACGTCGAAGCGCTCTTCGGCGGCGACGACGACCTCGACCATGGACAGCGAGTCGACGTCCAGGTCGTCGGTGAAGGACTTGTCCAGCTGGACGTCCTCAACCGGGATGCCGGCGATCTCGTTCACGATGTCGGCGAGACCGGCGACGATCTCTTCCTGAGTGGCGGCCATGTCAGGCGCTCCTTCGTTGTGATCCAGAGGGTTTGGCACCCGCCGCGGCAGCGGCAGATTGTTGCTGCTCCCGCACCGGACCCGTTGATGATCCGGCACGGAGTGCCTAGGGGAGGGTAACGACCGTCGCGGCGTACACGAGACCCGCCCCGAAGCCGATGACGAGCGCGGTGTCGCCGCTCTTCGCCTCGCCGGTCGCCAGAAGCCGCTCCATCGCGAGCGGAATCGAGGCGGCCGAGGTGTTGCCGGTGGTGCGTACGTCACGCGCGACCGTGACGTGCTCCGGCAGTTTCAGCGTCTTCACCATCGAGTCGATGATCCGCTCGTTGGCCTGGTGGGGAATGAAGACGTCCAGGTCGTCCGCGGTGATTCCGGCCGCGTCCAGCGCCTGCTGGGCGACCTTCGCCATCTCGAACACGGCCCAGCGGAACACCGCCTGGCCCTCCTGCGTGATCGCAGGGAACTTGGCGACCGGGCCCTCGCGGTAGTCCGTCCACGGCACGGTCTGCTTGATGGTCTCCGACTTGTCGCCCTCGGAGCCCCACACGGTCGGGCCGATCGCCGGTTCCTGGGCGGGGCCGACCACGACCGCGCCCGCGCCGTCGCCGAACAGGAAGGCCGTCGCGCGGTCCTCGAGGTCGGTGAGGTCGGACAGCCGCTCGACGCCGATGACGAGGACGTACTCCGCGCTGCCCTCGACGATCATGCCCTTGGCGAGCGTGAGGCCGTAGCCGAAGCCGGCGCAGCCCGCGGAGATGTCGAAGGCGGCGGCCTTGTTCGTGCCGAGCTTGTCCGCGATCTCCGTGGCGACGGCCGGGGTCTGCTTGAAGTGCGAGACGGTCGAGACGATCACGCCGCCGATCTGCTCGGCGGAGATCCCGGCGTCGGCGATCGCCTTGCCGGACGCCTCGATCGACATCGCGGCGACGGTCTCCTCGTCGGAGGCCCAGTGCCGGGTCTCGATGCCGGAGCGCGAACGGATCCACTCGTCGGACGAGTCGATCGTCTCGAGGATCACCTCGTTCGGCACCACCCGGGTCGGACGGTAGCCGCCCACGCCGAGGATGCGCGCGTACGGGGCGCCCTTGCTGGGCTTGATCTTCGACATGTTCGTACGGCTCCTTGGGGTCAGGCGTTGGCGTGCTCGGCGATGAGCTCGCGGGCCGCGTCGAGGTCGTCGGGGGTCTTCAGCGCGAGGGTCTTCACACCCGGCAGCGCGCGCTTGGCGAGGCCGACCAGCGTGCCGCCGGGGGACACCTCGATGATCGCAGTCGCGCCGAGTTCCTTGAAGGTCTCCATGCACAGGTCCCAGCGGACCGGGTTGGCGACCTGGCCGACCAGGCGCTCCAGCACCTCGGCGCCGGAGGCGACCGTCTGCCCGTCCTTGTTCGAGACGTACGTGAACTTCGGCTCGGCGGGGGCCAGTTCGGCGGCGGCCTTGGCCAGCGCGTCGACGGCGGGCGCCATGTGGTGCGTGTGGAAGGCGCCGGCGACCTTCAGCGGGACGACCTTGCGGACGCCCTCGGGCTTGTCCTCGTTCAGCGCGGCGAGCTGCTCCAGCGTGCCCGCGGCGACGATCTGGCCCGCGCCGTTGACGTTCGCCGGGGTCAGGCCCAGCTTCTCCAGGTGCGCCACGGACACCTCGGGGTCGCCGCCGAGCAGCGCCGACATGCCGGTCTCGGTGATCGCGGCGGCGTCGGCCATCGCCAGACCCCGCTTGCGCACGAGGGTCAGCGCGGCGGTGTCGTCGAGGATGCCCGCGAAGGAGGCGGCGGTGATCTCACCGACGGAGTGGCCCGCGACGGCGCCCGGGGCGATGTCACCCAGTGCCGCGGCGGACAGGATTCCGGCCGCGACCAGCAGCGGCTGGGCCACGGCGGTGTCGCGGATGGCATCGGCGTCGGCCTGGGTGCCGTAGTGGGCGAGGTCGAGGCCGATGGCGTCCGACCACGCGGCGACGCGGTCGGCGGCACCGGGCAGTTCGAGCCAGGGAGTCAGGAAGCCGGGCGTCTGGGCGCCCTGGCCGGGAGCGACGAGTACGAGCACTCTCACACTCTCTCTTGTGGACGGGCACGGCCGCCCGTGGGGACAGGGACGAAGAACACGAGGGGGTTTTGTATAGCCCCGACAAAAGCCTAGGCGGGGAGATCTCCATCGGCCAGACGCCCCAGGATCAGCGCGATTCGCAGCGTGAAGGCCGAACGTACATCAGAGGGCGACCAGCCGGTGACGTCAGTCACACGTCGGAGCCGGTAGCGCACGGTGTTGGGATGGACGAAGAGCATCCGGGCCGCGCCTTCCAGACTGCTCGCCTGTTCGAGATAGACGGAGAGCGTCTCCAGAAGCGCGGACCCGGCCTCCTCGAGCGGTCTGTAGATCTCCTCCACCAACTGCTCGCGCGCGCTCGGATCCCCTGCGATGGCACGTTCCGGAAGCAGATCGTCCGCCAGAACCGGCCGCGGGGCGTCCTGCCAGGCGGAACACGCCTTGAGCCCGGCGGCCGCGGCCTGCGCGGACCGGGTCGCGGCCAGCAGATCGGGTACGACGGGCCCGGCGACCACGGGTCCCGCGGCATAAGGCCCGATCAGCGACTTGGCGACGCCGATCGGGTTGTCGCTGCCGCCGGCGATGACGACGAGCCGGTCGCCGAGCACACCGGTGAGCACCTGCAGCTTGGCGTGCCGGGCGGCCCGCCGAATCGCCTCCACGGTCAGCTCGGAGTCCCCGTCGGGCGCGGTCCCCAGCACCACACACACATGCTCGGGAGCGTTCCACCCGAGGGCGGCGGCCCGGCTGACGGCCCCCTCGTCGGCCTCCCCGCTCAGCACGGCGTTGACGACCAGGGACTCCAGCCGGGCGTCCCAGGCACCGCGTGCCTCCGCGGCCTGGGCGTAGACCTGGGCGGTGGCGAAGGCGATCTCACGGGCGTACACGAGAAGGGCCTCGCGCAGCACGCTCTCGTCCCCGGGCGCCGCCACCTCGTCGATGGCGGACTCCATGACCTCGATGGTCGTCCGCACCATCTCCACGGTCTGGCGCAGCGTGATGGCCCGGGTCAGCTCACGAGGAGCGGTCCCGAAGACATCGGTGGAGATGGCCTGAGGGGCGTCCGGATGCCGGAACCACTCGGTGAAGGCCGCGATACCGGCCTGGGCGACCAACCCGATCCAGGAACGGTTCTCCGGGGGCATCGCCCGGTACCACGGCAGCGTCTCGTCCATGCGCGCGATGGCCTGTGCGGCGAGCGAACCGGACGACTTCTCCAGCCGCTTCAGCGTCGCAACATGCGCATGGACGTCGGGCGAGGCGGCTTCGGGCTTGCGGGATACGGGTTCGGGCACGGGGACAAGACTGCCTTATCCGGACGGGAGTGTGCGTTGCCGGGTCACGGGTGACCGCCACGCAGGCGTGCCCGCGCCGCTACCGTGGGGTTCGTGATGGACGTACGGCGCGCTGCGGAGCGCTACCCGGGGGGCGATGCGGCGGCCGGCATCGAGTCGTGGCACGCCTTCTCCTTCGGCCCGCACTACGACCCCGACAACCTCCGCTTCGGCGCGGTGATCGCCTGCAACGAGGAGCGCCTCGCCCCCGGCGCCGGCTTCGACGAGCATCCGCACAGCCACACCGAGATCGTGACGTGGGTGGTCGAGGGCGAGCTCACCCACCGCGACTCCACCGGCCACGAGACCCGGGTCCGCCCCGGCGACGTGCAGCGTTTGAGCGCGGCGGCGGGCGTCCGCCACGTCGAGCGCAACGACGGCGACGCCCCGCTGACCTTCGTCCAGATGTGGCTGGCGCCCCTGGAGCCGGGCGGCGACCCCTCCTACGAGATCGTCCACGGCATCGCGGACTCGACCCCGTACGCGGTCCCGGAAGCGGCCGCGATGCTCCACGTACGCCGCCTGACCGCGGGGGAGCGGACGGCGGTGCCGGACGGGGCGTATGTGTACGTGCATGTGGTGCGCGGTGAAGTGCGGCTGGACGGCGAGGAGTTGGGGGCGGGGGACGCGGCGCGGATCACGGACGCCAAGGAACTGGAGGCGGTCGGGGTGACGGACGCCGAGGTGTTGGTGTGGGAGATGGGCCGGTGATGTCTCGTCGGCTCAAGTCCCTTGCGCACCATGGTTGCTGACTTACCATCGGCACATGTCCGAGGGGGAGTCGCGGCAAGTCGAGGCTGATTCGAGTGAGCACACCGAACCGGTTCCGCTGACCAAGAGGCAGCAACAGGCCGCGGGCGCCATCGGCGGAGTGCTGGCCGTCAGCGGTGTGGTCGCTGTGTTCACCGGCGGAAACCAGGCGGGGAGCGTGGCGATGCTGGTCGTCGGCGCGCTGTTCCTGCTGGTCGCGGTGAGCGGGATGCCCGTGGTGGGCGCGAGGATCCGGGACTTCGAACTGCGCCTGGCCGAGCGGCGCGTCAGGGCGCTGACGCGCGCGGCGGGCCGGCTCCCCGACGCGGAGGCGAACCGGCTCAAGGGGATCATCGACGCGGTGCACGGCGACCCGTTCACGGGCGACGACGCCCTGCTGGCCCTGATCGAGTCGCTGCTTTTCGAGGCCCGGGTGAGGGACGGGGTCGTGGCCGACGCCCTGGCGGGCGAGCGGGTCGAACCGCACCCCGAGGCGGAGGTCGGTGAACCTCTCGTCGTCCTTGAGTCGCCCGATCGCGCCGTACGGATCGGGGTCTTCGCGCTGTACGCGCGCAGCGTGCCCAGGGAGTTTCCCGCCGAGCTCGTGGACGAGTTCATGGGGCGCCTCGCAGGGACGGACTGCCACGCCGTCATCCTGGTCACGGCCATGCGGGACAACGGCGGCTTCGGTGCGCTCGCGGCCGGGATCAGGGCGGCGGGCCTGCCCGTCAGTGTCGAGGACTGGAGGCCGGTCGGTGAACCCCGCCCCCTGCGCTCCGCCATCGAACGCCTCACCTCGGAGGTGCTCGCGCACCGTGCGGCGTTGCCCCCGCAGACGTCCGCTAGCTGAGCTCCCCGAGCACCGCGTCCGTGAACGCCGGCCACACCTCGACCGCCCACGGCCCGAACGCCCGGTCCGTCAGGGCGACCGTCGCCGCGCCCGCGACCGGGTCGATCCACAGGAACGTACCCGACTGTCCGAAGTGACCGAAGGTGCGGGCGGAGGAGGAACTCCCCGTCCAGTGCGGCGACTTGGAGTCGCGGATCTCGAAGCCGAGGCCCCAGTCGTTGGGGTTCTGGTGGCCGTAGCCCGGCAGGACGCCCTTCGTGCCCGGGTACTGGACCGTCATCGCCTCGGCGACCGTACGGGGGTCCAGCAGCCGCGGCGCCTGCACCTCGGCGGCGAAGCGGAGCAGGTCGTCGACGGTGGAGACGCCGTCCTTGGCCGGGGAGCCTTCCAGGGACGTGGACGTCATCCCGAGCGGCTCCAGCACCGCCTGGCGCAGATACTCCCGGAACGGGATGTCCGCGGCCTTGGCGATGTGGTCGCCGAGCTGCTCGAAGCCGGCGTTGGAGTACAGGCGGCGCTCCCCGGGCGGCGCGGTCACCCGGTGCTCGTCGAAGGCGAGCCCCGAGGTGTGGGCCAGCAGATGGCGCACCGTCGAGCCGGGCGGACCGGCCGGTTCGTCGAGCTCGATCGCCCCCTCCTCGTACGCGACGAGGGCGGCGTAAGCGGCGAGCGGCTTGGTGACCGAGGCCAGCGGGAAACGCCGGTCGACCGGCCCGTGCGTACCCAGGACCGTCCCGTCGGCCCGGACGACACCTGCCGCGGCGGTGGGAACCGGCCAGTTTTCGATCAACGCAAGGCTCTGCAAGGACATGCCGACGAGCCTAAGCGGCTCAGAGCCTGCGCATCATCGTGGGGTCCGGCTTGTGGACGAAGCCGAGGGAGGCGTAGAGCGGCTCGGCCTCCGGGGACGCGGTCAGCATCACCTGTCCGGCGCCCCGCTCGCGGAACCACTCCATGAGCTCCTCCATGCACGCGCGCGCGTACCCGCGACGGCGCGCCTGATGGTCGGTGGCGACGCTGAAGACGTACCCGGCCCGCCCGTGCGGGTTGCCCGCCTTCCCGATGCGGTAGTCGACGGTCCCGACGACCAGCGCCGCCAGCGCCCCCGGCCGCTCCGGGTGGTCGACGACGAACGCCGCGAAGTCCCCGTCCGCCTCGCCCAGCCGCTCCCGCAGGACCGGCAGCGACTGCTCGTGCCATTCCACGGACTTGTCCCCGCCGGGCAGATCGTCGATCATCACCTGGCGCAGCCGCAGCACTTCCGGCGCGTCCTCGGGCACAGCACGGCGTACGAGACTCATGAACCGCACGGTAGCCAGGGCCGCCACGCCATGTCCTGCCGATTTCTTACGGGTTCTTACGGGTTCCGCTTGCTTGGAGTGCACTCGAAGGTCATAGCGTTGAGGCCATGACGGTGATGGAGACCACGCCCACCAGGACCGACAGTTGCGCCGCCCCGCCCCACCCGCACCGGCGCCCCGAAGGCCAGGACAGCTACACGATCAGCGAGGTCGTCGCCTTCACCGGGCTGACCGCGCACACTCTCCGCTGGTACGAGCGCATCGGCCTGATGCCGCACGTCGACCGCTCCCACACCGGCCAGCGCCGCTACAGCAACCGCGACCTCGACTGGCTCGACCTCGTCGGCAAGCTCCGGCTCACCGGCATGCCGGTCGCCGACATGGTGCGGTACGCCGAGCTGGTGCGCGAGGGCGACCACACCTTCGGCGAGCGGTTCGAACTCCTCGAGGCGACCCGCCGGGACGTACTGGCCCGGATCGCCGAGCTGCAGGACACCCTCGCCGTGCTCGACCGGAAGATCAGCTTCTACGCGGACGCCGGTCGCCCCTCGGCCCACGAAGCGGAGAAGGTTGCCCGATGACCGACAGCAGGATGACGTCCGCACGACTCGGCGAGGCCGGCCCCGAGGTCGGCGTACAGGGCCTCGGCTGCATGGGCATGAGCTTCGCCTACGGCCCCTCCGACGCCAAGGAGTCACGGGCCACGCTGGAGCGCGCGCTGGAGCTGGGCGTCACGCTGTTCGACACGGCGGACGCCTACGGGGCGGGCGAGAACGAGAAGTTCCTGTCCCCGTTCTTCAAGGCCAACCGGGACGAGGTCGTCATCGCGACCAAGTTCGCCCTGTCGATCCCGCCGGACGACCCCACCCGTCGGGTCATCCGCAACGACCCGCCGTACATCCGCCAGGCCGTCGAGGCCAGCCTGCGGCGGCTGGACGTCGACGTGATCGACCTCTACTACATGCACCGGCGTGATGTGAACGTGCCGATCGAGGAGACCGTCGGCGCCATGGCCGAGCTGGTGCGCGAGGGCAAGGTCAAGCACCTGGGCCTGAGCGAGGTCACGGCCGGCGAGCTGCGCGCGGCCCAGGGCGTCCACCCCATCGCCGCCGTGCAGTCGGAGTGGTCGCTGTTCAGCCGGGACATCGAGGCCCACGTGGTGCCGGCCGCCCGCGAACTGGGCGTGGCCCTGGTGCCGTACTCGCCGCTCGGCCGCGGCTTCCTCACCGGCTCCTTCACCAACGCCGACAAGGACCTCACCGCCGACGACTTCCGCCGCCAGCACCCCCGCTTCACCGGCGAGAACGCGGCCGCGAACGTGGCCCTGCTGGAACCGATCCGCACGATCGCCGAGGCCCACGACGCCTCACCGGCCCAGATCGCCCTGGCCTGGGTCCAGCAACAGACGAGAGTGCACGACCTCCCGGTCATCCCGATCCCGGGCACCCGCAAGCCGGGCCGGGTGGAGGAGAACGTGACGGCGACGACGATCAACCTGACGGCGGACGAGCTGGCGCTGCTGGAGCCGATCGCGGCGAAGGTGGCGGGAGACCGGTACGCGGACATGACGTTCGCGTCGGCAGGCAGGGAGTGACTCAGAGCTCTGCGAGCAGCTCCGCCTTCTTCACCGAGAACTCCTCATCCGTCACCAGCCCCGCCTGGTGCAGTTCCCCCAGGTGACGGATCCTCTCGGCGATATCGGCAGGGTCCCGCCGCACCGGCCCGGAGGCCACCGCGGCGGGCCCGCAGTCCCGCACCGCCGCCAACACGGCCGCGGCGAACGGCAGTGACTCGTGCACCGGCCCGTACCCCAGCCCGAACACCACGGCCGCCGGATCCTGGTCGGCCTGCGCGGGCGCCGCGGCCCCGTCGCGCCGTACCAGCCGCAGATGCCCCTCGAAGACCTCGGGCGAGCGCCACTCGACCCCGCTCAGCTCAGCGACCGGAAAGCTCTGGTCGCCCGCCTTCCACTTCGCCGAGGACGCCCCGGTCCAGAACCAGCGGAAGTTGACCGTCTTGCCGTCGAAGGACGCCTTCGCGTCGTACGCCTTGAACTGCCGGGGTGCCTCGGGCGCGGCCACCAGATACCGCTCGGCCGGCTCGCCGTCCGCCTTGAGCTCGGCCCGCAGCTCGTCGGCGTAGTACTCCGCGAGCGTCTCGCGCTCGGCAGGCAGCACCAGCCGATACGGATCGCACACTTCCTTCAGCTGCCCGGCCGCCGCCTCCAGCAACGGGTCCGCACCCGGCCGCACCTCTACCCGCAGGACGACGGTGCCGCGCTTGCCGTGGGAGAGCGTCACCCCGGAGATCGCCTCCAGCGGAACACGACGCTCCCCCAGCGCCTGGAAGAGCTTGGGTGTTCGAATCCCCCGTTCGTAACGGATGACCACGGAGTCGGACTCGAACTCCCAGGCAGCATGAAATCCGGCCAGTACGTCACCCATGCGGCTCATCGTATGCGGGACCTGCTCCTTCGTCGCCACCCTGCGCACACCGCAGTTTCTGCGCTTCTACGCGCGTCCGGCCGCGGCCGCGCCGGACAAACCGGCCCGGCACACGGCGTCCTCGTGCGCACAGTGCACCGACTGGTACGCGCCAATGCCGATCTCGGCGAAGTTCAGCAGGCTCTCCGTGTCCGGCTCGAAGTAGCCCGCGTGCCCCTTCGCACCCTCCGCCGAAAGCACCCGCGCCCCGAACGCGGTCGACACCGGGTCCGCTCCGTGGCCCAGCCCGCCGACCTCCATGTACGGCACGTCCTGGATCCAGTCGGTCGCGTCCCGCATCGCCCACACCCGGGCGGCGGTGTGCAGGTTCGCGGCCTTCTCGACCCGCATGCCGGGGCTGCCGGCCACCGCTATGTCGGCCACCCGGCCCGGCAGCGAGCGCGCGGCGACACCGCACACCACGGAGCCGTAGCTGTGGCAGAACAGGGAGACCGGCGCACTGCCGGGCAGGGCGCGCACCAGCGCGTTCAGCCGGACCGCGCCGTCCTCCGCGCGCATCGCCGTCGCCGAGTCGATGCCGAGACCGGCGGGCGCCGTGTAGTCGGCCCAGGCGATCACGGCCGTCCGCGTCGTCGGGCTCGCCGCCTTCTCGGCCGCGTACAGCGATTTCGCCATGCCGACGGGCGCCGAGTACTGGCGGTTCGTCCGCTGGAAGGTGAGCAGGTCGGTGTCGACACCGGGGACGACGACCGACACGCGGTCGGCCTTCTCCAGGTTCCCGAACACCTCCGCGACCCGCCCCGAGCCCTCGGGGTCGAAGGCGAGGATGTGCCGGCCCTTGCTCATCAGGGCCTCGTAGCGGTGCATACGGCGGCCCGCGTCGTGCTGCCCGGCGGGGGAGAGCCGGCTGTCGTGCATGCGTTTCCGCTCCACCGTGCGCTGCTGCTGGAGCGCGAGGCGGTTGGCGCTGTAGCGCAGTGCGACGGGGGCGCCGTTCATGTTGCCGACCGCGAGGGGATAGCGGCGGGCGAGGTCGGCTCGCTCCTGAGCGGTGAGCGAGGCGAAGAAACGGGACAGGCGCGCGGGGGTCGCGTCCGCGTCCGGCACGTGGTGTCCGTGGAGGCGGCCGTGGTCCCAGGCGGAGACCGAGGCCTGCAGCGGAGTGGCACTCCGGTGGCTGCGCAGGGCCGTCCATCCGGTGGTGGCCAGCATCACGAACACGACGGCCAGAGCGAGCAGCGCGCGCCAGACGTTCAGTTGCGGGGAGGTGTCGAAGGAAGTCACTGGGAGGACACACTAGGAGAACGAGAGGGTCTCGCGTGAGCCGAGTGACGACTATCACGTTTCGATAAACGCGGCGATGACCTCGCCGTGTCTCAGTGTGTCCGCCAGTTCTCGGTGAGTGCGGGCCCCACTTGTTCGAGGTAGGCGATCGTCAGCCCGCGCATCGCCTCGAGGCTGAAGTCCTCGCCCGTGCTCCACTGCCGTTCGGTCACCCGCATCACCCCGCTGAAGACCGCCACGGCCAGACGCGGGCGCGGATCGGCGTCCACGTCCAGGCCCTCGCGGTCGGCGAGCACGCGCGCGAGGGCGTCCTCGGTCTCGAGGTTGCGCCGCAGATGCGCGGCAAGCAGCACCGGCGTCGACTCGATCACCCGGTACATGCGCAAGTACAGCTCGACGGGTACGACGGACTCGATGACGTCGTGCAGGCTGTCCCAGCCCTCCAGCACGGCCTGGCGCAGCGCCTCCATCGGCGCCTCGTGGGCCGGCCGCTCGCGCACCGCCTCGACGAACCGCGCCACCGCCAGCTCCTGCAGGGCGAGGGCGGCCTCCTCCTTGCCGGCGAAGTAGCGGAAGAAGGTGCGCTGCGAGACGTCGACGGCCTCGGTGATGTCGTCGACGGTCGTGCGCTCGTAGCCGCGCGTGGTGAACAGCTCGACGGCGGCTCTGAGCAGCGAGTCCCGGGTGCGCTGTTTCTTGCGTTCGCGCAGCGTTTCCATATGCGTCAGTTACTGACTTGTGAATTGGTTTGTCAACTGTCAGTGGCTGTCACTAGCCTCGAACGCATGACTAGTCAGACCATCGACACGACGGGGTCGGGGGACAAGGCGCCGGTAACCCCGTCGGACCGGTCGCCGTCCTCCGGACTGCGCGGCCACCCCTGGTTCACCCTCATCACCGTGGCCGTCGGCGTCATGATGGTGGCCCTCGACGGCACCATCGTGGCCATCGCCAACCCGGCCATCCAGAAGGACCTGAAGGCGAGCTTCGCCGACGTCCAGTGGATCACCAACGGCTACTTCCTCGCCCTCGCGGTCTCCCTGATCACCGCCGGCAAGCTCGGCGACCGCTTCGGGCACCGCCAGACCTTCCTGATAGGCGTGACGGGCTTCGCGGCGGCCTCGGGCGCCATCGGTCTGTCCAGCAGCATCGCCGCGGTCGTCACCTTCCGTGTCTTCCAGGGCCTGTTCGGCGCGCTGCTGATGCCGGCCGCGCTCGGCCTGCTGCGGGCGACCTTCCCGGCCGAGAAGCTCAACATGGCCATCGGCATCTGGGGCATGGTCATCGGCGCCTCCACCGCGGGCGGCCCGATCCTCGGCGGTGTGCTCGTCGAGCACGTCAACTGGCAGTCGGTGTTCTTCATCAACGTGCCGGTCGGCGCCCTCGCCCTGGTCCTGGGCCTGCTGATCCTGCGCGACCACCGCGCCGAGAACGCCCCGCGCTCCTTCGACATCCTCGGCATCGCCCTGCTGTCGGGCGCGATGTTCTGCCTGGTCTGGGCCCTGATCAAGGCCCCGACGTGGGGCTGGGGCGACGGCAAGACGTGGACGTTCATCGCCGCCTCCCTCATCGGCTTCGTCCTCTTCTCCTTCTGGGAGACGAAGGTCAGGGAACCGCTGATCCCCCTGAACCTCTTCCGCTCGATCCCGCTGTCGGCGGGTGTCGTACTGATGGTGCTGATGGCCATCGCGTTCATGGGCGGCCTGTTCTTCGTGACGTTCTACCTGCAGAACGTGCACGGCATGAGCCCGATCGACGCGGGCCTGCACCTGCTGCCGCTCACCGGCATGATGATCGTCGGCTCCCCGCTCGCGGGCGCGATGATCACCAAGCTGGGCCCGCGCATCCCGCTGGCCGGCGGCATGGCGGCCACCGCGATCGCCATGTACGGCATGTCGACGCTGAAGGTGGACACCGGCAGCGGCCTGATGGCCGTCTGGTTCGCCCTGCTCGGCCTCGGCCTCGCGCCGGTCATGGTCGGCGCCACGGAGGTCATCGTCGGCAACGCGCCCATGGAGCTGTCCGGTGTCGCCGGCGGTCTCCAGCAGGCCGCGATGCAGATCGGCGGCAGCCTCGGTACGGCCGTGCTGGGGGCCGTGATGGCGTCCAAGGTGGACAGCGACCTCCCGGCCAACTGGAAGGACGCGGGGCTCCCGCAGCTGACCCCGGCCCAGCTCGACCAGGCCTCCGAGGCCGTCCAGGTCGGCGTGGCACCGGTGGCCAAGGGCACCCCGGAGGCGATCGCCGCGAAGATCGCGGACGTCGCGCACGACTCGTTCATCTCCGGCATGAGCCTCGCCTCCCTCGTCGCCTGCGGGGTGGCGGTCGTGGCCGTCTTCGTCGCCCTGCTCACCAAGCGCGGCGAGAACGCGGAGGCGGGCGCGGGCGCGGCCCACATCTGACGCGGGGAATCGCACCGAACCTGACGGCGTTTCAACGGACTTCGCCTATCAGGGTGAAGAGGCTAAAGATTCCTCGCACCCGGTGCGCACCGCAGGCCACAGTGGGTCCAGCCCTCCACGCGGCATGTTCCACGGGCACGTTCGTACGGCGTGGAGGGCGCCCGGGCTGCGGCGCGCTGCCGGAGGGGGACAGCGCGCCGGCAGCACGGGGATTAGGAACCGCATCGGGGGTACCCGCTCCCTGAACCCCGAACAGACCCCGGGGTTCAGGGAGTTGATGATGGCGGGCTTCGGACACGGAACGCGCAGGTACCCCCGCTCGCGTGGCCGTACGGGGTCACGGACCGGGCCGGATCGCGCGACGCTCGGAATCATCGGAGTCATCTGCGCGGTCGCGGGATTCTTTGTGCTGGGGATCATCCTCGGCCCCGTGGCGATCGTCTGCGGCTGGCTCGGCATGGGCCGCAGCTGGGCGGGCAGCCGCTCGGTCCCGGCCTTGGTCGCCTTCGTACTGGGCGCCATCGACACGCTCCTGGCGATCGTGTGGCTCGCCGGAGCGGCAACCCCGGGCTACGGACTGTTCTGACCCGGGGCGAGTGAGGGAAGGGCCCCCGGCGGATGGACCGGGGGCCCGCCTCTTCATGGTCTTCCCGACGGCTCCCGCAAGGCCGCGACCTCGGCCCGCAGCGCCCGTACCTCCTCCGTCAACGCCTCGATCGCCTCCGTCTGCCGTCGTTCCTCCACGTCGTCCATCTCGAACCGTGAGATGAACCAGGCGGCGATGTTCGCGGTGACCACACCGAGCAGTGCGATCCCGGACAGCATCAGTCCGACCGCGATCATCCGTCCCAGCCCGGTGGTCGGCGCATGGTCGCCGTACCCCACGGTCGTCATGGTCGTGAACGACCACCACACCGCGTCACCCAACGTGCGGATGTTCCCGTCCGGCGACTCCCGTTCGACCGACAGCACGGCCAGCGACCCGAACATCAGCAGCCCGACCACGGCTCCCGCGACATACGTCGTCAGCTGGATCTGCGAGGCCATCCGCGCCCGCCGCCCGACGAGTATCAGCGTCGACACCATCCGCAGCAGCCGCAGCGGCTGCAGGATCGGCAGCACCACCGCGCACAGGTCCAGCCAGTGCGTCCGGACGAACTCCCGGCGATTGCGGGCCAGTCCGACCCGCATCAGATAGTCGATGGCGAACGCTCCCCACACCACCCACTCGATCGTCGTGCACACGACCGTGAGCGATCGCCCCGCCGAGGTGTCCACGATCGGCACGGCATACGCGACGGCGAACACCACGGCGAGCGCCAGCAGAGGCCGCTGGGTGAGGTGTTCCCAGCGCGCTTGCGCCGAATGTTGCTCCATGACCGCATCGTAAAGAAGAAGTAAGGGTGAGAAACGCCAAAGGCGGCGAGGCCCTCAGGCCCCGCCGCCCTCATACCGCGATCACAGGCGTTACGCGTCGCCCCCGGCGGCCCCCGGATCGGCCGCCGACACGTCGAGCAGCTGGTAGCGGTCGATGGCCTGCTTCAGCACCGACCGGTCGACCTTGCCCTCCTTCGCCAGCTCCGTCAGCACCCCCACCACGATCGACTGCGCGTCGATGTGGAAGAAGCGCCGGGCGGCACCCCTGGTGTCCGCGAAGCCGAACCCGTCGGCGCCCAGCGACTGGTACGTCCCCGGCACCCACCGCGCGATCTGGTCCGGCACCGCCCGCATCCAGTCGGACACGGCCACGAACGGCCCCTGCGCTCCCGACAGCTTCTGAGTCACGTACGGCACCCGCTGCTCCTCCTCGGGGTGCAGCAGGTTGTGCCGCTCGACCTCGACGGCGTCGCGCCGCAGCTCGTTCCAGGAGGTCGCCGACCAGACGTCCGCCTTGACGTTCCACTCCTCGGCGAGGATCTTCTGCGCCTCGATCGCCCACGGCACGGCCACACCGGACGCGATGATCTGCGCCGGGATCGACCCCGAAGTGCCCTCGCCCAGCTTGTGGATGCCCTTGACGATGCCCTCGACGTCCACGTTCGCCGGCTCGGCCGGGTGCTGGATGGGCTCGTTGTAGACGGTCAGGTAGTAGAAGACGTCCTCGCCGTGCGGGTGCTCGGCGTCACCGCCGTACATCCGCCGCAGACCGTCCTGCACGATGTGCGCGATCTCGTACGAGTACGCCGGGTCGTAGGCGACACAGCCCGGGTTGGTCGAGGCGAGCAGCTGCGAGTGGCCGTCCGCGTGCTGCAGACCCTCACCGGTCAGGGTCGTACGGCCGGCGGTCGCACCCAGCACGAAACCGCGCGCCAGCTGGTCGGACATCTGCCAGAACTGGTCGCCGGTGCGCTGGAAACCGAACATCGAGTAGAAGACGTAGACCGGGATGAGCGGTTCGCCGTGCGTCGCGTACGCCGAACCCGCCGCGATCAGCGAGGCCGTGCAGCCCGCCTCCGAGATGCCGTCGTGCAGCATCTGCCCGGTCGGCGACTCCTTGTATGCGAGCAGCAGATCGCGGTCGACCGCCTCGTACTGCTGGCCGAGCGGGTTGTAGATCTTCGCGCTCGGGAAGAAGGAGTCCATGCCGAACGTGCGGTACTCGTCCGGCGCGATCAGCACGAACCGCCTGCCGATCTCCTTGTCCCGCATGAGGTCCTTAAGCAGTCGTACGAAGGCCATGGTGGTGGCGATCGACTGCTGGCCGGAGCCCTTCTTCACGGTCGCGTACGTCTTGTCTTCCGGCAGCGTGAGCGGCTTGGAGCGCACGACGCGCGTCGGGACGTACCCGCCGAGCGACTTGCGCCGGTCGTGCATGTACTGGATCTCCTCGGAGTTGCGCCCCGGGTGGTAGTACGGCGGTGCCCCGGACTCCAGGTCCTTGTCGGCGATCGGCAGGTGCAAGCGGTCGCGGAAGCGCTTGAGGTCGTCGACCGTCAGCTTCTTCATCTGGTGCGTGGCGTTGCGGCCCTCGAAGTTCGGGCCCAGCGTCCAGCCCTTGACGGTCTTCGCGAGGATCACCGTCGGCTGGCCCTTGTGCGCCGTGGCGGCCGAGAACGCCGCGAAGATCTTCTTGTGGTCGTGACCGCCGCGGCCCAGGTGCAGGATCTGGTCGTCGGTCATGCCCTCGACCATGGCGCGCAGCCGCTGGTCGTCGCCGAAGAAGTGCTCGCGGATGTACGCGCCCGACTCGGTGGCGTACGTCTGGAACTGGCCGTCCGGCGTCGTGTTCATCCGGTTGACGAGGAGGCCGTCGCGGTCCTGCGCGAGCAGCGGGTCCCAGGAGCGGTCCCAGATCAGCTTGATCACGTTCCAGCCGGCGCCGCGGAAGACCGACTCCAGCTCCTGGATGACCTTGCCGTTGCCGCGCACCGGGCCGTCGAGGCGCTGCAGGTTGCAGTTGACGACGAAGGTCAGGTTGTCCAGGCCCTCACGCGCGGCGATGGTCAGCTGGCCGAGCGACTCGGGCTCGTCCATCTCGCCGTCGCCGAGGAAGGCCCACACGTGCGACTTCGAGGTGTCGGCGATCCCGCGCGCGTGCATGTAGCGGTTCATCCGTGCCTGGTAGATCGCACCGATCGGGCCGAGGCCCATCGACACGGTCGGGAACTCCCAGAAGTCCGGCATCAGCCGCGGGTGCGGGTACGACGAAAGCCCGTACGGCGCCTTCGACTTCTCCTGGCGGAAGGCGTCGAGGTTGTCCTCGCTGAGTCGGTCGAGCAGGAACGCGCGCGCGTAGATGCCCGGAGAGGCGTGGCCCTGGAAGAAGACCTGGTCGCCGCCGTCGCCCTCGTCCTTGCCACGGAAGAAGTGGTTGAAGCCGACGTCGTACAGCGACGCGGAGGAGGCGAACGTGGCGATGTGGCCGCCGACGCCGATACCGGGGCGCTGGGCGCGCGAGACCATGACCGCGGCGTTCCAGCGGGTCGCGTTGAGGACCTTGCGCTCGATCTCCTCGTTGCCCGGGAAGAACGGCTCGCTCTTGGTCGGGATGGTGTTGACGTAGTCCGTGCTGCGCATCTCGGGCACGGCCACGCGCTTCTCGCGGGCCCGCTCGATCAGCCGCAGCATCAGATAGCGGGCCCGCTCACGGCCGCGCTCGTCGACGGCGGCGTCGAGGGAGTCGAGCCACTCCTGGGTCTCCTCGGGATCGAAGTCAGGAACCTGACTCGGAAGGCCGCCAATGATGATCGGGTTGCGATCGGATCCGGAAGCCACGCTGTTCCTTACCTGTCAGAGGGCTGTCTTGAGCTGCAATTCGGTATGCCTGCACCGTTCCCCATCGTGTACCTCGGGGAAGCAAACGTCATCTCTACTGAGAGGTAACCGAGACCTCTGACGGCTTCCCCGGGTTCCCAAAGCCACAAAGGGGGCAGAAAGGTGTGGTGTAGGTCACTTGCGACGGCAACCGCGTGCCTGGAGTTGCGGTGACACGGCCAGGATCGTCACCGTTTCGGCGGTCTGAACGGCCGGGTACTTGCGCGATCCGCCCGGCCCGTGTGGACTACGGCCAATGCTTCGCGCACGCGCGTGGCTGAGATACTCAACAAGACATGATCAGGAGGCAACCCGTGAGCGCGACCGCGGACCACGCGGAGACGAGCCCTGCCGTGAGGCTGGGGTTCCAGCCCGAGCAGGTGGTCCAGGAGATCGGCTACGACGACGACGTAGACCAGGAGCTCCGCGAGGCCATTGAGGAAGTCATCGGCAGCGACCTGGTGGATGAGGACTACGACGACGTCGCCGATGCCGTGGTGCTGTGGTTCCGCGACGAGGACGGCGACCTGACGGATGCGCTGGTGGACGCCACCACGTACATCGAAGAAGGCGGTTCGATCCTGCTCCTCACGCCGAAGACCGGCCGTGACGGCTACGTGGAGCCGAGCGACATCTCCGAAGCCGCGACGACGGCGGGGCTGTCCGCCTCCAAGAGCGTCAGCGTGGGCAAGGACTGGAGCGGCAGCCGGCTGGTGACGCCGAAGGCGGCCAAGTCCAAGAAGTGACCGCACCGGACGGGCCGAGCATCGTGCTCGGCCCGTCCGTCTGCTTTCGGTGATCGCTGCGTAGGGTTGGTCCCACCACCCGAACAGCCCCATCGAAAGGGACGTACTGCGATGGCGATCCAGGTCGGCGACAAGGCCCCCGACTTCGAGCTCAAGGACAACCACGGCGCCACCGTGAAGCTCTCCGACTTCCGAGGCAGCAAGAACGTCGTCCTGCTCTTCTACCCCTTCGCCTTCACCGGTGTGTGCACCGGCGAGCTGTGCGAGGTGCGGGACAACCTGCCGAAGTTCTCCGACCGCGACACCCAGGTGCTCGCCGTCTCCAACGACTCCATCCACACCCTGCGCGTCTTCGCCGAGCAGGAGGGCCTCGAGTACCCGCTGCTGAGCGACTTCTGGCCGCACGGCGAGGCCTCCCGCGCCTACGGCGTCTTCGCCGAGGACAAGGGCTGCGCGGTGCGCGGCACCTTCGTCATCGACAAGGAGGGCGTGGTGCGCTGGACCGTCGTCAACGCGCTTCCGGACGCCCGCGACCTGAACGAGTACGTGACGGCGCTCGACACCCTGTGATTGTTAGGTCCCAAGGCCTGCGTGGGGCGGGAACCCGTCACTAGGATCGATTCGTTGATCCGATGTCAAAACGCACGGCGGGGCGCCCCGCCCCTGGACACCAATGGAGGACTCGTGGGAGTCAGCCTCAGCAAGGGCGGCAACGTATCGCTGACCAAGGAGGCCCCGGGCCTGACCGCGGTCATCGTCGGTCTGGGGTGGGACGTCCGCACCACGACCGGTACCGACTTCGACCTGGACGCCAGCGCACTGCTGCTGAACGCCTCGGGCAAGGTCGGCAGTGACGCCAACTTCGTCTTCTTCAACAACCTCAAGAGCCCCGACGGCTCGGTCGAGCACACCGGTGACAACATCACCGGTGAGGGCGAGGGTGACGACGAGCAGATCAAGATCAATCTCGCCGGCGTGCCGGCCGAGATCGAGAAGATCGTGTTCCCGGTCTCGATCTACGACGCCGAGAACCGCCAACAGTCGTTCGGCCAGGTGCGCAACGCGTTCATCCGCGTGGTGAACCAGGCGGGCGAGGCGGAGATCGCGCGCTACGACCTCTCCGAGGACGCCTCGACGGAGACCGCCATGGTCTTCGGCGAGCTGTACCGGCACGGCGCGGAGTGGAAGTTCCGTGCCATCGGTCAGGGCTACGCCTCGGGCCTGCGCGGCATCGCGCAGGACTTCGGCGTGAACGTCTGAGACACGTCACAAGGTCTCACCGTCCGGCGCCGCACCGTTTGCGTGCGGCGCCGGACGCGCAGGACAACCAAAAAAGCACCATCTCGGGGAGGACCAGCATCATGGGCGTCACGCTCGCCAAGGGGGGCAACGTCTCCCTGTCCAAGGCCGCACCCAACCTCACGCAGGTGATGGTCGGGCTCGGCTGGGACGCGCGTTCCACCACCGGAGCCGACTTCGACCTGGACGCCAGCGCGCTGCTGTGCAACAGCGGGCGGGTGCTCGGGGACGAGTGGTTCGTCTTCTACAACCAGCTCAAGAGCCCGGACGGCTCGGTGGAACACACCGGCGACAACCTCACCGGTGAGGGCGAGGGCGACGACGAGTCGATCCTGATCGACCTCTCCAAGGTGCCCGCACACTGCGACAAGATCGTCTTTCCGGTCTCGATCCACATGGCCGACGAGCGCGGCCAGACCTTCGGGCAGGTGAGCAACGCCTTCATCCGTGTCGTCAACCAGGCCGACGGACAGGAGCTCGCGCGCTACGACCTCAGCGAGGACGCCTCCACCGAAACCGCGATGATCTTCGGCGAGGTGTACCGCTACCAGGGCGAGTGGAAGTTCCGTGCAGTAGGACAGGGGTACGCGTCAGGGCTGCGGGGCATCGCTCTAGACTTTGGGGTCAACGTTTCGTAAAGCCGAGTACGGCGCGGGGGAGAGCCTCCCCCAAGCTTCGCTTGGGGGGACCCCCAGATACGGATTGGGTAGCCAGTGCTTCTGAAAACCTTCGGCTGGTCGTTCGCGATTACCGCGCTCGGCCTGGTCGCTGCGGTCTTCTACGGGGGGTGGGAGGCCTTCGGCATCGTAGCTATCCTCTCCATCCTCGAGATCTCGCTGTCGTTCGACAACGCGGTGGTCAACGCCGGAATCCTGAAGAAGATGAATGCCTTCTGGCAGAAGATCTTCCTCACCGTCGGCGTGCTCATCGCCGTCTTCGGCATGCGGCTGGTCTTCCCCGTCGTCATCGTCGCGATCAGCGCCAAGATGGGCCCCATCGAGGCCGTCGACCTCGCCCTCAACAACAAGGACCGCTACCAGCAGCTGGTCACCGACGCGCACCCGTCGATCGCCGCCTTCGGTGGCATGTTCCTGCTGATGATCTTCCTCGACTTCATCTTCGAGGACCGGGACATCCAGTGGCTGCGCTGGATCGAGCGCCCGCTGGCCAAGCTCGGCAAGGTCGACATGCTGTCGGTCTGCATCGCCCTGGTCGTCCTGCTGATCACGTCGTTCACCTTCGCGACCCACGCCCACCAGCACGGCGGCGCGCATGTCGACAAGGCGCAGACGGTGCTGATCTCCGGCATCGCCGGCCTGATCACGTACATGGTCGTCGGCGGTCTCTCCGGCTACTTCGAGGACAAGCTCGAGGAAGAGGAGGAACGGGAGCACGAGGAGGAGGAAGAGGCCAAGCGCAGCGGCAAGCAGCGCTCGGCGGTCACCCTTGCCGGTAAGGCCGCGTTCTTCATGTTCCTGTACCTCGAGGTCCTGGACGCGTCCTTCTCCTTCGACGGTGTGATCGGCGCGTTCGCCATCACCAACGACATCGTGCTGATGGCGCTGGGCCTCGGTATCGGTGCCATGTACGTCCGGTCGCTGACCGTGTACCTGGTCCGACAGGGCACCCTCGACGACTACGTCTACCTGGAGCACGGCGCGCACTACGCGATCGGTGCGCTGGCGGTGCTCCTCATGATCACGATCCAGTACCAGATCAACGAGGTCATCACCGGCCTCGTCGGCGTCATCCTGATCGCCTGGTCCTTCTGGTCCTCCGTTCGCCGCAACAAGGCGATCGCGGAAGCCGAGGGAAAAGCGGCGGGCTCGGACGAGAAGACTGAGGTCTCGTCCGGGGTGTGATGCACCTGCGGGTGAGGGAACGCTCTGAGCGGGGCGGCCGGCCTCCGGCCGCCCCGCTGGTTTTTCGACTGAGGCCGGGTTCGGGTGAATCCGGGTGCATCTGGGGGCGGGAAAATGGGCTTCTTGGACGGGCTTTGGCGTGGACGCGAGGCCGACTTCGACTCGGGCAGCGCGGCGACCAACGCCATCGAGCTGACCAAACGGCACCACCAGGTATCGCTCACCAAACAGGGCGCGGCCACCGGGCATCTGCGGGTCAACCTGACCTGGCGGATGCGGACGTCCGACATCGGCGGGGCACAGCGGGAGTCCCTGCTGCGCCACCCCTTCAAGGCACTGAAGCCGCCGGAGGTCATGGGGCACAGCCAGAGCATGGTCAACGTCGACCTCGACCTGGGGTGCCTGTACGAGCTGATGGACGGCACGAAGGGGGTCGTGCAGCCGCTCGGGGGCTACTTCGGGGACGTCAACGCGGCGCCGTACGTCAAGCTCAGCGGGGACGACCGGTTCGGGTCCGCGTCCGGCGAGACGATGTACGTCAACCTCGATCACCGGGATCAGATCAAGCGGCTGCTGGTGTTCGTGTACATCTACGACCAGACGCCGGCGTTCGACCGTACGCACGCGATTGTGACGCTGTATCCGAGCAATGGGCCGCGGATCGAGATTGGTCTCGATGAGCGGCATCCTCAGGCTCGGTCGTGTGCGGTGGTGATGATCGAGAACGTGAAGGGGGAGCTGGTCGTTCGGCGTGAGGTGAAGTTCGTCTACGGGTTCCAGGCGGAGCTTGATCGGTTGTACGGGTGGGGGTTGCAGTGGGGGCGTGGCTACAAGACCAAGGTGGAGCGGTAGTCGCCTGAGAGCTCGGGGCTCTGTGTTGGCCCCTGAAAGCCTTGCAGCTAGCGGCCGATGAATTGTGGGCCCTGGGGCGGCAGCCGGAAGTCCGGGTTCGGGAGCGTCGTCACCGGGGGCGGGTAGCCGTAGCCGGACTGGTTGGTCGCCGCGGAGGCCGCGGCGGGCTGGGGGTAGCCGTAGGCGGGCTGGGTCGCCGGGGGTTGTTGGGGGTAGCCGTAGTCCGGTTGGGCGGGGACTGCTGTCGGCTGTTCCGGGGGGAGGGGCTGGGAGACCTCGGGGGTGGTCTCCGACTCGTCCACCGTGATGCCGAACTCCACGGCCAGGCCCTTCAGGCCGTTGGAGTAGCCCTCGCCCAGGGCGCGGAACTTCCAGCCCTCGCCCCGGCGGTACAGCTCGCCGCAGATCAGGACGGTCTCCTGGCCGGTCTGCGGCTTGATGTCGAACGTGATCAGCGGTTCGCCGTCGGTGACCGCAGCGTCGTACAGCAGGATGCTGAGGCCCTGTACGTGGTCGAAGGTGACGTCCTCCGCCGATGCGACCAGGAGAATCCGGCCGACGTTGGCCTCGACGCCGGCCAGATCTGTCTGGATCGTGTCGGTGAGGCCTTCGGTGACGCGCTTCTTGCCGAGCCACCTGGCCTTCCCGGAGGGATGCCGGGGCTGGTTGTAGAAGACGAAGTCCTCGTCGGAGCGCACGCGCCCGTCGGGGCCGAGGAGCAGCGCCGAGGCGTCGACGTCCGGGACTCCCTGCCCGGGCGTCCAGCGCAGCACGGCGCGCACCGTGGTGGCCTTCAGCGGGACGTTGGACCCCTTCAGCATCGCGTGCGTCATGCGGTCATCCTGCCCTCTCGGTCCTGATCACGACAACGCGGGGTGCGGTAGCCCAACACGGTTGTGCCCACGGGCGTTACCAGAAATTCATGCCTGGCGGGAACCCCTGACATGGATCGGTACGTACTATTACCGGCCACCTGTTATCAGAGTCCACAGCATCCACAGCATTACATTGCGTCACGGGGGAGTTTTATGCGTCATTTCGGGCACATCGCCCCAGAGGTGCGGCAGCGCCTCTTCCACCAGGAGCCGTGCGAGTTCACCACGGACTCCCCGGCCCGGCTGCTCTCCGCGGCCCTGGGCGCCACGCTCTACAGTCCGGCCACCCGGCCGCGGCTCGCCGACGACATCGTCAAGCAGGCCGGACTCGGCGTGGTCTCGATGGTGCTGTGCCTGGAGGACTCGATCGACGACGCGGACGTGCCGGCGGGGGAGGAGAACCTCGTCCGCCAGTTCGCCGACCTGGACGCGAGAGCCGGCGCCGGCCTGCCGCTGCTGTTCATCCGGGTGCGGACGCCCGAGCAGATCCCCGACCTCGTGGCGCGCCTCGGGGCGACCGTACGGCTGCTGTCCGGATTCGTGTTCCCCAAGTTCACCGAGGAGCGCGGCATCCCCTTCCTGGAGGCCCTGGCGGCCGCCGAGACCGCGAGCGGACGGCGGCTGTTCGCCATGCCGGTGCTGGAGTCGCCCGAGCTGCTCTACCGCGAGTCGCGCGTGGAGAGCCTGGAGGGCATCGCCCGAGCCGTCGACAAGTACCGCGACCGCGTGCTCGCGCTGCGCCTCGGCGTGACCGACTTCTGCTCCTCGTACGGCCTGCGCCGGGCCCCCGACATGACGGCCTACGACGTCCATGTCGTCGCCTCGGTGATCTCCGACGTGGTGAACCTGCTGGGGCGGGCCGACGGCACCGGGTTCACGGTGACGGGGCCGGTGTGGGAGTACTTCCGGGTGCCGGAGCGCATGTTCAAGCCGATGCTGCGGACCAGTCCCTTCCTCGAGGGGCAGGCCGTCGAGCTGCGCGAGAAACTGATTGAGCACGCCATGGACGGGCTGCTGCGGGAGATCTCCCTGGACCAGGCCAACGGCCTGCTGGGCAAGACCTGCATCCACCCCTCCCACGTACTGCCCGTGCACGCGCTGTCCGTTGTCAGTCACGAGGAGTTCGGCGACGCCGCGGACATCCTGCGGCCCGAGCGCGGCGGCGGGGGTGTGTTGAGGTCGGCGTACACGAACAAGATGAACGAGGTGAAGCCGCACCGCGCATGGGCCGAGCGGACCATGCTGCGGGCCGAGGTGTTCGGCGTCGCGCGCGAGGACGTCAGCTTCGTGGACCTGCTCGCCGCGGGTATTCCCGGCTGAGCCGCATTATTCGGGCCTCTCTTTAGGGACACATGATCAACGCAGTGAACGACCGGGTCTGGTCCGGCAGCTGGGTCGCCGAGCGGCTCGGCGTCGAACTCCTGGGCGACGACAAGCTGACCGAGCTGCTGGGGCTGGCGTTGCGCCGCAACCCCAAGCGGGCGCATCTGCTCGTGTCCAACGTGCTCGGCAAGCATGTGCCGCAGTCGCCGTCCGTGGTGTACGGGTATGGCTTCGCCCTTGGCCGACGGGTACGGGAGCTCTTGGGTGCCGAGGAGGCGGGCCGCGCGGTCGTCCTCGGGTACGCGGAGACGGCGACGGGGCTGGGGCATTCCGTGGCCGACGGTCTGGGCCTCGCTCCCTATCTGCACTCCACCCGGCGTCCCGTCGCGGGTGTTGCGGCGGCGGGCGGTTTCGAGGAGTCCCATTCGCACGCCACGTCTCATCTGCTGCTGCCGGAGGATCCCGCGCTGCTTGTCGGTGACGGGCCGCTGGTCCTGGTCGACGACGAGTTCTCGACGGGCAACACGGTGCTCAACACGATCCGGGATCTTCACGAGCGGTATCCGCGGCGGCGGTACGTCGTGGTGGCGCTGGTCGACATGCGGTCTGCCGCGGATGCCGGGCGGCTTGAGGAGTTCGCGCGGGAGATCGGTGCGCGGGTGGATCTGGTGGCTGCGGCCTCGGGGACGGTGCGGTTGCCCTCCGGGGTGCTGGAGAAGGGGCAGGAGCTGGTTGCGCGGTACGAGGCCGAGAGTGCGGCGAGCGGTAGTTCGTCGTCTGCGGCTGAGTGGGGGCTGGTCGCGCAGTTCCCCGCGCCCCTGAAAGACAAGGGCGTTGCAGCCACCCCAGGGGCGCGGGGAACTGCGCGACCGGCCACAACGGACCCGCACCCGGAAGACGACCGCGCCCGGCAGACGCGCCCCCGCGGCCGCATCAGCCGCGTAGAACTGTTCTGGCCCCATGGCCTACCCGACGGCGGTCGCCACGGCTTCACGCCCGCGCACCGAACGCGCCTTGAGAACGCCCTCCCCGCCATGGCGGCGCGCCTTGCCGAGGCCCTGCCGGAAGACGCGCGCCGCGTGCACATCCTCGGCTTCGAGGAGCTGATGTACGCGCCGCTCAGGCTGGCCCGGGAGCTGGAGCAGGTCGTCGACGCCGAGGTGCGGTACTCCACGACCACCCGGTCACCCGTCCTCGCGGTCGACGACCCCGGGTACGCGATACGCAGCCGCATCGTCTTCCCCGCCCACGACGACCCCGCCGACGGCCCCGGCGAGCGCTACGCCTACAACGTCGCCGGCGCCGGATTCGACGCGGTCGTCGCCGTCGTCGACACCGTCGCCGACACCCCCGAACTGCACGCGCCGGACGGCCTGTTGGCCCGGCTGGCCGCGCACACCCCGCACGTCCTGCTCGCCGTCGTGCCCTCGTACGTGCCCGAGCCCCTGTACGTTCCCGAAAGGCCCCCCATGCTGCCCGAGCCCCTCCGCGGCCCCGCCTTCTCCTCGTATCCGCCCGAGGAGGTCGGCTGGCTGCTGCAGGACCTCTCGGACGTGACGCTGGAGGCGCCGACCGAGGAGCGCGAGGAGGCCATTCAGAGCGGGGGCGCGCACTACGCCGAGTCGCTGCCCGTCGAGTACCAGCCGAGCGAGCAGTACCAGGAGCTGTTCCACGCGGCACTGCGGGAGTCGTCGGCGCGGATCGCGCAGGCGGTCGGCGCGGTCACCGAGCTCGTGCTCGCCGAGCGGTCGCCGCGGCCGGTCCTCGTCTCGCTCGCCCGTGCGGGCACCCCGGTCGGCGTCCTGATGCGCCGCTGGGCGCAGTTCCGGCACGGACTCGACCTTCCGCACTACGCCGTCTCGATCGTCCGCGGCCGCGGCATCGACGCCAACGCGCTGCGCTGGCTGGCCGCGCACCACGACCCGTCCGACGTCGTGTTCGTCGACGGCTGGACCGGCAAGGGCGCCATCACCCGCGAACTCGCCGACGCCATCAAGGAGTTCGAGACCTCCGACGGCGTCACCGGCTTCGACCCGGAGATCGCGGTGCTGGCCGACCCGGGCTCGTGCGTGCGGACGTACGGCACGCGGGAGGACTTCCTCATACCCTCCGCCTGCCTCAACTCCACCGTCTCCGGCCTGATTTCGCGGACCGTCCTGCGCGCCGACCTCGTCGGGCCGAACGACTTCCACGGCGCGAAGTTCTACCGCGAACTCGCCGGCACCGACGTCTCGGTGGACTTCCTGGACGCCGTCGCCGCCCGCTTCCCGGAGGTCACGGACGCCGTCGACGCACAGGCCAAGGAGCTGCTGTCCGGTGACCGCGAGCCGACCTGGGAGGGCTGGGCGGCGGTCGAGCGGATCAGCGAGGAGTACGGCATCCACGACGTGAACCTCGTCAAGCCGGGCGTCGGCGAGACCACCCGTGTGCTGCTGCGCCGGGTGCCCTGGAAGATCCTGGCGCGCCAAGGTGCCGGCGCCGACCTGGACCATGTACGACTGCTCGCCGAGCAGCGGGGCGTACCGGTCGAGGAGGTCGGCGAACTGCCGTACACCTGCGTCGGGTTGATCCACCCCCGCTTCACCCGCGGTGCGACCGGTGCCGACGGCAAGGCGGTGAACGTCTGATGCCGGTGCTGGTGGCGAGCGACCTCGACCGTACGCTCATCTACTCCTCGGCGGCCCTCGCGCTGACCATGCCGGACGCGCGGGCGCCCCGGCTGCTCTGTGTCGAGGTGCACGAGAGCAGGCCGCTGTCGTTCATGACGGAGACGGCGGCCGGGCTGCTGACCGACCTCGGGGACGCGGCGGTCTTCGTGCCGACGACGACCCGGACGCGCAAGCAGTACCAGCGCATCAACCTGCCGGGCCCGGCACCGAAGTACGCGATCTGCGCCAACGGCGGCCACCTGCTGGTGGACGGCGTCTCCGACCTCGACTGGCACGCGCGCGTGACGGCCCGGCTGGCCGAGGAGTGCGCACCGCTGGACGAGGTGCGCGAGCACCTGCTGGCGACGGCGGACCCGGAGTGGGTGCGCAAGCACCGCGTCGCCGAGGACCTCTTCGCCTACCTGGTCGTGGAGCGCGAGCTGCTGCCCGAGGAGTGGGTGAAGGAACTCGCCGTCTGGGCGGAGAACCGCGGCTGGACGGTCTCCCTCCAGGGCCGCAAGATCTACGCCGTCCCGAAGCCGTTGACGAAGAGCGCTGCGATGCGGGAGGTGGCGCTGCGCACGGGCGCGGAGCTGACGCTGGCCGCCGGCGACTCACTGCTGGACGCCGACCTGTTGCTGGCGGCGGACCGAGGCTGGCGCCCCGGTCACGGCGAACTGGCGGACGCGGACTGGGCGGCCCCGCAGATCAGCGCACTGCCGGAGCGGGGTGCACTGGCGGGTGAGCGAATCCTGCGGGAGTTCCTGAAGGCAACCAGCACGGCAGCTTCGTAGGGACGCGGGTCGACCTAACCGCAGCACCCTCCACCACAACAACCGCCCCCGCCCCCGCCGCCGCCCCCTCGAGGAGCCGCAGCGGGGGCGGACGCCGTTTTGCCCACGGCCACCGTCGACAGAAGCTTCACCGTGTCCCCGTGCCCGGCAGGGCAGTCGGCGGGGGCGGAGGACTCCGCCATCGGTCGGCTCAGTTCAAACGTGTCGCCGCACGTCCGGCAGCGGTACTCATAGCGAGGCATGCGACCAGGTTAGCGGCGGTACGGAGCAGCGAGTGTGACCCAAGTCACGCGTCCATCATGTTATCTACTGCTCGGTATGTGATCGTTCCTGTCGGATTCTTATGTGGAGAAGCTGCGAAGATCGTTGATATTTTCCGGTGGTGACCGGGACAGCACAGCGCAGTGGCCGGCCGGCTGACCACCGCCGTCCACGCCGCCGACGCGCGGCACCGAAGTGGTTTCCCCGGGCGGCGTTACGCCGCTTACGCCCCGACTACCCCCGCCCCGGCCACACCGGCTGGCGCCGCTGGCTGCCCTCCTGGCGCCAGTGGCTGGGCGGCTTCCTGGGGGCCGTGGGCCTGAGCGGCCTCTTCCTGGTCGTGGCCTACGCCGTCACGGACATCCCGGAGAACCTCAACTCCTACGCCACCCAGCAGGACAACGTTTTCTACTGGTCCGACGGCACCCCCATGGCCCGCACCGGCTGGGTGCAGCGGCAGGCGATGCCGCTCAAGGACATTCCCGAGGACGTCCGCTGGGCGGTGCTGGCCGCCGAGAACGAGAGCTTCTACTCCGACCCCGGCATCTCCTTCAAGGGCCTGACCCGCGCACTGTGGCGCACCGTCGGCGAGGGGGACACCGAGGGCGGCTCGACGATCACCCAGCAGTACGTCAAGAACGTCTATCTGACGCAGAACCAGACGGTGAGCCGCAAGTTCACCGAGGCGATGATCTCCCTCAAGCTCGACAACCGGATGAGCAAGGACCAGATCCTCGAGGGATATCTGAACACCAGCTGGTTCGGCCGGGGGACCTACGGCATCCAGCGCGCCGCCCAGGCCTACTACGGCAAGGACGTCACGCATCTGAATGCCAGTCAGGCGGCTTTCCTGGCCTCCTTGTTGAAGGGCGCCGGACTCTACGACCCCACCCTCTCCAAGGCCAACCACAAGCGTGCCGTGGAGCGTTGGTCCTGGACCCTCGACCGCATGGTCAAGATCGGCAGACTGTCGCCGGCCGAGCGCGCCCAGTACAAGAAGTTCCCCGAACCGCTCAAGTCCGCCCGCGTCTACGACACCGGCAGGCAGAGCGACTACCTGGTGGAACTGGCGCAGCAGTACGCCAAGAAGGCCGCGCACATCTCGGACAAGCAGTTCGACCTCGGCGGCTACCAGATCTACACGACCTTCGACCGCAAACGGGAGACCGACCTCACCGACGCCGTCGCCAACGCCCGGAAGCAGGCGAAGAAAAACCAGCCCAAGGCCGCGAAGACCGTGCACTACGGCGCCGCCTCCGTCGCCACCGACGGCCGGATCCTCGCCGTCTACGGCGGCCCCGACCACCGTACGCAGGGCTACAACGAGTCCAACTCCAGTACCGTGCAGGCCGGTTCGGCCTTCCTGCCGTTCGTGTACGCGGCCGGCCTGGAGCACGGCGTGCGCAAGACACGCGGCGGGCCCACGACCCGGGTCACCCCACAGACCGTGTACGACGGCGACGACGGCATCCCGGTCACCACCCCCGAGGGGCCGTACTGGGACCGCAGCGGCAAACAGGTCCTCGCGCACAACGACGACGGCAGGTCCTACGGGCGGATCGGCCTCGGCAAGGCGCTCGCCGAGTCCGTGAACACGCCGTTCATGCAGCTCGGCATGGACACCGGCCTGGACAAGGTGCGCGACACGGCGGTGGCCGCCGGGCTGCTCTCCTCCAGCCTGGGACCGCAGGTGCCGGCGCTGTCGCTGGGCAGTTCGACGCCGAGCGCGATCCGGATGGCCGGCGGGTACGCCACCTTCGCCGCCGAGGGCATGCACACCGAGCCGTACTCGGTGCGCCGTATCACCCGCAACGGCTCGAAGGTCGCGCTGAGCACACCCATCGCCCGCCGCGCCGTCGACGCCCAGGTGGCCGAGGAGGTCTCCCAGGCGCTGACGGACTCCCTGCGCGCCGCCCACCCCACCGTCTCCGCCCTGAGGGCGACCGGGAAGTCCGGCACCACCGCGGACGACACCGCCGCCTGGTACGCCGGCACCGCCGACTCCGTGTCGACCGCGGTCGTCGTCTACCGCATGGACCTGGCCAGGTCCCTGGAGCCACTGCCGCTCAAGGGCCTCGCCGGCCCGACCGCCGACAGCGTCCCGTACGCCGTCTGGTCGGGCGCCATGGGCTTCGGCTGACCTACCGAGGCTCCTGGCACCAACCCCCCACCCCCCTCGCAGAATGAGCACCGCATGCCCCGCACCATGCAGCGCAAAGGACCCAACGGCCGTCGCAGGAAAGCGCGTGCCCCCCGCCGACCCGCCCGCCCCGAAGTCCGCACCCTGACCGCCCTCCTCGTCGTGGCCTCGGTCGTCGGCGGCTTTCTCGTCCTGACCCGCCAGGACCACACCCAGCCCACCGCCGTCGCCTCGAAACGTCCCGGCAGCGCCTCGACGAAGAGCACCGAGGAACCCGCCGGGGACGCAGAGATCAAGACTTTCGGAGACGGCTCCACGTCCTACACCGGCCCGCAGAAAGGCGAGTTGAAGGCCAAGCCGCTCAAACCCGGTGAGAAACCACCCCAGTTCGTCGTCTTCTCCTGGGACGGCGCGCTGGAGGGCAGCGACCATCTCTTCTCCCACTACCGGGAGTTGGCGAAGAAATACGACGCCCACATGACGTTCTTCCTCACCGGCATCTACCTCCTGCCCAAGAACAAGAAGACCCTCTACCACCCGCCGCAGCACAAGCCCGGCGCCGCCGCGATCGACTACCCCACCGACGAGCACATCCGCACCACGCTGGAGCAACTGCGCCTGGCCTACAACGAGGGCAACGAGATCGGCACCCACTTCAACGGCCACTTCTGCGACACCAGGACCAGCGGCAAGTACTGGAGCGTCGACGACTGGAAGCAGGAGATCGACCAGTTCTACTCCCTGGTCGAGAACTGGAAGACCAACACCGGCTTCAAGGACGTCCCCGCCCTGCCTTTCGACTTCAAGAAGGAGGTCGCCGGCGGCCGCGCCCCCTGCCTGGAAGGCCAGAAGAACCTCCTGAAGGCCATCAAGGGCCTCGACTGGAAGTACGACGCCAGCTCCCCGGGCGACTTCCAGATCTGGCCGTCGAAGAAGAACGGCATCTGGAACTTCCCGCTCCAACTGGTCCCGTACTCCGCCGACAACCAGGCCCTGTCGATGGACTTCAACTTCCTCTACAACCAGACCGGCGGCGAGGTCCAGGGCAACCCGGCGAACTACGCCCAGTGGGAGAAGCAGACCGTCAACTCCTACATGAACGGCTTCAACCGCGTCTACTACGGCAGCCGCGCCCCGCTGTTCATCGGCAACCACTTCGAGGACTGGAACGGCGGCATCTACATGAAGGCCGTCGACCGGATCGTCAAGAACGTCTGCACGAAGAAGGGCGTCAAGTGCGTGTCCTTCAAGGAACTGGCCGACTGGCTGGACGTGCAGAAACCGGAGACCTTGGCGCGACTGCGCGGCCTTGACCCCGCACAGGCGCCCGACTGGTCGACGGTCGTGAAATGAACCACCCCCCACCGCAAGGAGAAACCCCAGTGAGACCCAGCAAGTCCGGTGCGAGCAGAGGCCGTTGCACCGTCGTCGCCGCCATGTCCCTCTCGGCCGCCCTGCTCCCGCTCTCCGCCGCCCACGCGGCCGACAAGCCCGCCACCCCCGCCGTGACCGCGGCCACCACCGACGCCTTCGGCCGCATCGCCGACGCCGTCCTCACCGACCGCACGGCCGCCCTGGTCGAAGGGTCCACCAAGGCCCGTACGGCTTTGAAGGCGACCGCAGGCGTCCAACTGGCCACCGCCCAGGCCAAGTCCGAGACCGCCACCCTGACCGCCCTGCACGGCACCCGCTCCCGGCTCGCCGCGCTCGGCGAGGCCTACACCGGCGCCGACACGAAGGCGCACGTCGACAGCACCCGCCTGCGGGGCCGCACCGCCACGGTCCGCGTCACCGAGACCACCACACTGACGTACGCGAAAATACGCGGCGACGAACCCGCCACCACGGGCTTCACCGCCCACCACCAACTCACCTTCACCGCAGGCCCGGACGGCACCTGGCAGCTCACCCGCGAACGCCTCACCGACCAGGGCCCCCGCCCGGTCAACGCGCCCGCCCCGGCCGCCCCCGCGACCCCGGTCCGCCCGAGCGCCGTCATCGACGCGCCCCGCTCGGCCACCACCTACCCCGCCCCCGCCAACCCCAAGAACCTCGGCTCCGGGACGACGTACAACTACACGGCGATGGCGACGTACGCCGAGAAATACTGGAAGAACTACAACACCGCCTACCGCCGCTACAACAGCGCGGGCGGCGACTGCACCAACTACCTGAGCCAGTCGCTGTATGCCGGCGGCTGGAAGCAGGTCACCAACTCGGCCGAGGACTACGACACCTGGTATTCCAAGACCTCGGGGGAGTCCGACACCTGGATCGGCGTCAACGAATGGTCGTGGTTCACGCAGACCACCAAGCGGACGAAGGCACTGGCCAACGCGTACCAGATGGACGTCGGTGACGTGCTGCAGATGGACTTCGACAAGGACGGGTCGAAGGACCACTCGATGATGACGACGTTCCGGAGTTCGAGTGGGGTGCCGTATCTGACGTACCACGACGCGGACACGTACCGGCGGTCGCTGTCGAGCCTCATCGCGTCGTACCCGAACTCGGCGTACTACGCCTACCGCAGCTAGCGAACCGGCCGCGTGGGGGCGGCAGTTCAGTGACCGCCTCCACGCTCCTCGCGAATCTGCGAGACGACCCGCCCCACCGTCTGCCGCACCGCCTCGGTCTCCGTCAGGAAATGCCAGTAGTCCGGGTGGCGGCCCTCCAGGCCGGCGATCGCCTGCTCCAGCCTTGCCACCGAGTCGTCCAGCGGCCGGGCATGCCGCGGATCGGGCGTCGTCCGCCCCGTCATCGCCAGCCGCTGCGCGTCCCGGATCGCGAAACGCGTGCGGTCGATCTCCTGCTGGGGGTCCTTCTGCACGGCGTTGAGCCGCTGCAGCCGATCCCGCGCCGCCGACACGGACTCGTCCGTCGTGTTCAACAGCGCCCGTACCGTCGACAGCAGCGCCGTCGCGTCCGGCCAGCGCTGGGCATCCCGAGCCGCCTGCGCCTCCTTCAGCTTCAGCTCGGCCTGCCGGACGTTCTCCTCGGCCTGGTCCGGTACGTGCTGCAGGTCCTGCCAGCAGGCCGCCGCGAACCGGCGACGCAGCTCGCTCAGCACCGGCTCGACCTGCCCGGCACGGGTGGTCAGCGCCTGCGCGCGCGTGCGCAGCGACACCAGCCGGTGGTCGATCTCGGCCGCCTTCTCCGGCAGCCGCTCGGCCTCCACCCGGACCGCCTCGGCCTCGCGCGCCACCCGCTCGGCCCGCTCCAGGGTCTGCGGCACACCGTGCTGCCCGGCGCCCTGGTTGAGCTTGGTCAGCTCGGGACCGAGGGCGGCCAGACGGGCCGCGAGGTCGTCCGCCTTCAGCTTCGTCTGCCGTACGGCATCCAGGGCGTTCGAGGCGGCGAGCAGCCCTTGGCGCGCCCGCTCCACGGCGGGGGCGAGGCGGGCCAGCTGGGTCTCCGCCTTGCCGAGCAGCGGCCCGAGGCCGTCGCCGAAACGGTCCAGCTCCCGCTTGACGTTGGTGAGCTCGTCCTTGGCCCGGGTCAGCTCCGTACGCGCGCGGGCCGCGACCGAGGCCTCCAGCTCGTCACGGTCGAGGTCATAGGCATCGACGGCCTCGATGTAGCGCTGGCTTACCTCGTCGATACGGCGGCCCAGCGCCTCGAAGTCGGAGACCGCGCGCCGGGCGGCCGGGGTGGCGTCGACCGCCGTGATCGTCTCGATCGAGATCCGCAGGTCCCGCTGGGCGGTGTCCAGCTCGTAGAACGCGGCCGCCGCGGCGTCCTTCGCGGCCTGCGCCTCGGCCCGCTGGCTCTCGGCCCGCCCGCCGAACCACCGCCGGGTGCCGCCGCCGGCGAACGCGGCGGGCAGCGCGAGCGCGGCGACGAGGGGGAGGGCGAGGAGGGTGACGGTGTCCTTGAACGCCCGACGGTGTGCATGAAGCACCCGACGGTGTGCGCGCGGCACCAACGGCGAGTACGGCTGCGAAGGTGTCGCCGTCACATCCCTCTCCCGTGCTGTCATCCGTCCAGGCCGGTGCCTCGTTTCATTCTCCCACCGGTTAAGGACGAACACACGGGCCGGTTAGTTCGCGGTCTTGAGAGTGACTTTGCCGTCGCCGGTGCGCGCGGACACCACATGCGAGCTGGAGTCGGACCGCGGCACGGACACGTCCACCGAACCGTCGCCCGTCTCGGTCGTCACCCGGTACGTGGACTTGGGCAGCGCGATGGTGACGGAGCCGTCGTGGCTGCGGGAGTCCACCAGGTCCGGTACGGCGCCGAGTTCGAGGTGCACGGAACCGTCACCGGTCTCCGCGCGCACCTGACGCGAGGAGACGTCGGCGTGCACGGAGCCGTCGCCGGTGCGCAGCGTCAGCGGCCCGGTGGAGTCCGTGACATGCACGGACCCGTCCCCCGTACGAATGCTCAGCGCGTCCTCGAACCCCCGCGCCCGCACACTCCCGTCCCCGTCCTCGACCTTCACGGTGACCCCGCGCGGCACCTCGATCCGGTGCTTGGCCGAGCAGTCGGCGACGACACCGGAGCACTTCATGCGCAGCGTCAGCCGGTCGCCCTCCATCTTCCAGCTCACCTTCGGATCCTTGCCGATGGCGACCGACCCCTGGAACCACCGCGTGACCTCGACCTTCCCCGCCGGATTCCCGTCCGCGGCGACGATCTCCAGCGCCGAGTCGTCGGAGTCCACGGTCAGCGTCCGCCCCTCCAGCGCGAACGTCCGGTGATCGGGATCCTTGTCGTCCCCCGCGGAGGCACCACAGGCGCCGGCGGTCCCGACAAGAACCACGACGGCCCCGGCGGCGAGGGCGACACGGGCGGTGCGGGCGGTGCGTGTGGTGCCGGGACGGGTACGGATGCGAGCCATGGTGATCTTCCCCCTGGGACGGATTGTGAAGGCTCTTCGACCGTAGGGAGCGGGGGGCTGGAGGGGGATCCGGGATCCTCCCGGATCCGGGGTGGGGTAAACCCCCGGATCGGGCAGGGGCGCGATCCGGGTTCCCGATCAGGGGCCGATACGGGTTTGCAGGGCACTGCCCCTGGCAAGGTAGGCTGTCGACTCGTCTCGGGTGCGTAGCTCAGGGGTAGAGCGCCTGCCTTACAAGCAGGATGTCGGCGGTTCGAAACCGTCCGCGCCCACCGTCACGAGGAGACCCCGGCCGTCGCGGCCGGGGTCTTCTTCGTTCACTCCTCGTGTGCGTGCTTCAGCTTCATGCGGGCCTTAACGCGGTCCCCGGTCGTGACCTCCGCCCAGAAGCGGTGGGTGCTGACGAAGACCGCGAGTTCGTGTTCGCGCTGCCGGAGCTTTTCGACCTCGGCCTGTTCGTCGGCCGTCCAGCCGGGGGAGGCGGGGCGCTCCACCTTGCGCCAGCCGCCCGAGTCGCTGAAGGCGTCCAGGGGCTCGACCGACCAGGGCAGCCGCTTGAGCAGGGCCGACAGCTCGGCCCGGACCTGATGCAGCTCCTCCTGGCCGGCGAGGAGGTCACTGGGAAAGTCATAGGTCTCAGCCACGGCGCAATGCTACGCCTGTTCGAATTTGGGATGCGAGTTCCTTCTCGGGGTTCATGCGAACGGATGGCTCGACGGCTCCCGACCTGCCGTGGGTGGCGGGAGCTGAGACGCAGGTCACTTCTGTTTCTGTCACGGCTTGCGGGAGCTGCTCGGTCCAAGAGGTGCAAGTACCGACAACGACGTAGGAGTGCACCGTGGAAGCTCGGATGAACCTCATGGCCAGCCCGGTCGCCGCGAAGGCGTTCAAGCACATCGTGGCCGCGGCCCACGCGCTCGGGGAGTCGACGCTGCCGTTCGCGACGCGGGAGCTGGTCAACCTCCGTGCGAGTCAGATCAACGGCTGCGCGGGATGCATCGACATGCACACCAAGGAGCTCGCGCACGCCGGGGAGAGCGCGGTGCGCATCAACCTGGTCGCGGCGTGGCGTGAGGCCAAGGTCTTCACCGAGGCCGAGCGTGCCGCGCTGGAGCTGGCGGAGGAGGGCACGCGGCTCGCGGACGCGGCCGGTGGCGTCCCGGACGAGGTGTGGGAGAAGGCCACCAAGCACTACGACGAGGACCAGCTCGCCGCCCTGGTGACCCAGATCGCCGTGATCAACGCCTTCAACCGCGGCAATGTCATCACGCGGCAGCCCGCCGGCGACTACCAGGTCGGGCAGTTCGGCTGACCCCCGTCCTTGGCCCGGAGGCCGTTGTCAGACCCTGGTTCTACCGTTGGCGGCATGGACATCGCTGACGTGGAGCAGGTGCGGTTGGAGCCGTGGGGTGAGGGGGACTTCTGGTTGTTGCAGAGGATCAACAGCCCTGAGATGACGGCGCACTTGGGCGGGCCGGAGAGCGAGGAGAAGCTCGTCGCTCGGCACGGTCGGTATCTCGGGCTGGGGGCGGGGCAGATGTACCGGGTCGTGCTGGCGGGCAGTGGCGAGACCGTCGGTTCGGTCGGGTTCTGGGAGCGGGCGTGGCGGGGCGGCACGGTGTGGGAGACGGGGTGGGGCGTGCTGCCCGAATTCCAGGGGCGGGGGCTGGCCGTGGCGGCGGCCGGGGGAGTCATAGAAGCTGCGCGGGCCGCCGGTGGGCATCGGTACCTGCATGCCTTTCCCGGCGTGGACCACGCCGCGTCGAACTCCGTCTGCCGCCGCGCCGGTTTCACCCTGCTCGGCCCGGTCGACTTCGAGTACCCGAAGGGGCACTGGATAACGTCCAACGACTGGCGGGTCGATCTGCGGGCGGCCGGTTGACACCCGCACCCGCGCGGACGTCAACCGGCCCAAGACGCACGCCTGTCAGTGACCGGCGTCCCTCAACTCCCGTACCAGCCGCGCCGCCACCGGCACGCTCACCCCGTGCCGCTCCGCCGCGCGCAGCAACGCCCCGCCGATCGCGTCCAGTTCGAGCGGCCGGCCGGCCTCCGCGTCGCGTTGCATGGAGGACTTGGTCTGCGGTGGGAAGGCGTCGTAGCGGGCGAGTGCCTGTGCGGGATCGGCGGGGCCTCCGCTCGCGCGGCTGACCGCGGCCGTCTCCGCCACCAGGGCCGTCAGTTCGTCGCGATGCTGCGTGCGTACGTCACCCAGCGGGACCGCGTACCGGGTGGTGAGCAGGGCGAACGGCGCGAGGAACGACATCTTCGCCCACAGCGTCGACGCCTCGTCGTCGAGTACGCGGGTCGTCGGTCCGGCGGCGTCGAGCGCCCCCGCCAATGCGTCGAGCCGCTTGCGGTCGACTCCTGATCCTTCGCCGGTCAGGTCGATCTCGGCGAATGGGCTGCCGTGCTCGATCACGCCCGCCGCGACCCGGGTCGACTCGACGCGGATGACGGCCGGGGCGACCAGGCCGGGACGGTAGCGGGCGCGCAGGGTGGCCGGGTGTTCGACGCCGTTCAGGAACGGTACGAGGAGGGCGTCGCCCAGCGCCGCGGGCGGGACGCGGTCGAGGGCGGCGTCCAGGGCGGTGTGCTTGACCGCGACCAGGCACGCGTCGACCGGTTCGCGCAGGACGGTGTCCGCCTCGACGTGGGCCGTGAAGTCGCCGAACAGTCCGCTGCGGACGCGGATTCCGTCCGTGCGCAGCGTCTCGGCGGTCTCCTCGCCGGCCAGGCAGATCACGCGGTGACCGGCCCGGGACAGGAGCGCCGCGAGCAGGCCCCCGATGCCGCCCGGGCCGAGCACGGCCACGGTGAGTTCGTCGTTCGCCATGATTCATTTGTCCCTTCGTCGGTCGGCCCCGCATCGGTGGCCGCCTCGGAAAGGATCATCGCAGGGACAAGGGAGTTGAGCGAGACTTGTCTCATGTGCCGGAGCATCAAGACACTTCGCCCGCCCGCGTTGCCCGAAGAGGCGACGGAGGAAGAGATCAGGGCCGCGGCCCTGCAGTTCGTACGGAAGGTGTCCGGTTTCCGGGCGCCCGCCGCACACAACCGGGAGGTCTTCGACCAGGCGGTCGACGCCATCGCCGAGGCCACGGCGGACCTGCTCGACGGTCTCGAGATACGGGGACAGAGGGCGCCCGCCCAGGCCTAACCCGCCTGGAAGGCTGTGAATTCGCGGACCTGCGAATCTGCGGGCTTACGACGCCTTCGCCGGTCGCCGCATCACATACGCCGCCCCGGCCCCCGCCCCGAACAGTGCGACCACCGACACCCCCGTGGCCAGCCACGTCGTGCCGAGCCACTGGCCGCCGTAGTAGCCGAGGGCCACGCTGTACGTCGCCCAGGTCAGCCCCGCGAGGGCGGACCAGGGCAGGAAGTCGCGGGCGCGGCGGTGGGCGGCGCCCGCGCCGAGGGAGACGACCGAGCGGCCGGCCGGGGCGAACCGGGCGAGGATGACCAGGGGGCCGCCGCCCCGGGCGAGGGCCGCGCCGAGACGTTCCTGCGCGCTGGTCAGCCGGCGGGATCGGGCGATCGCGCGGTCCAGGCGTTCACCGCCGCGCCAGGCCAGCCGGTAGGCCACCAGGTCGCCGAGGACGGAGGCGGTGGCCGCGCAGAGGACGAGGGCCAGGATGTCGGGGACCTCGTGCGGCACCTGGCCGGTCGCCGAGCCCGCGGCCGCCGCGGTGGCGGCCGTGATCACCAGTACGCCGCTGGGCAGGACCGGCAGGAACACGTCCAGCAGGACCGACAGCGCCACCATGGCGTAGATCCATGGGCTGCCGGTCAGCGACCCCACACTCTCCAACACCGCATACTCCCCGTGACTCCCCCGTGGTCCGACCGTGCCGCGACGTCGCGAGGGAGCGGCAAGGGCGGCCGTAACAGCCATACAGCGTACGCCCGGGGTGTGACAGGGGATTCATGGGGGGCTCGTGTGATCGGCACAGTACGTTCACTCGCGACCGCCAAGACCGCCAAGACCGCCCCGACCGTTCAGCCGCCCTGCTGCCCGAAACGCGAAGGGCCTTCCCCCACCGGCGGGGGAAGGCCCTGTCGTGCGTCGGATCAGGCGGCGACCGGCGTCTGCTCGGCCACCCGCTTGCTTTCCGCCGTGGAGCGCTTGGCGAACAGCCGGTCCAGGCCGAAGGCGCCGGAGCCGGTGAACACCAGCAGGAGGAACGACCAGCAGAACAGCACGGACAGTTCGCCGCCGTTCTGGATCGGCCAGAGGTTCATCTGCTGGTGCACGTCGAAGTACGCGTACGCCATGGAGCCCGAGGCGATCAGCGCGGCGCCGCGGGTGCCGAGGCCGAGCAGTACCAGGCCGCCCGCGATCAGCTGGATCACGGCCGCGTACCAGCCGGGCCAGGTGCCGGCGTCGATGGTGCCACCCTTGGTGCCCATGGCTCCGCCGAGGACGCCGAAGAGCGAGGCGGCGCCGTGGCAGGCGAAGAGGAGGCCGACGACTATGCGGAACAGGCCGAAGGCGTAGGGCTGAGCGGTATTGAGACGTGCGGACATGGTGGGGGGTGCTCCTTCGGTGCGGTCGGACCGGTCGGGGACTGACCGGCTGTGGGGCGGCGGTACCGAACGAGCAACCCACGTTAGGTGGGCCTAATCGATGCTTACAAGTTCAACATTTGGCCACCGGTTTGCCTCCGTTTCCGGCTCCGTTTGGGCCGCAGCCGCACGTAGGAGGGCTCTCGCGACCGCATCCGCGTCCGAAAGCGTGACCGAATCCACCCCTGGTCGGGCTCCTGCCGCGGTCACCCAGTGCACGCCCTCCGTCGGCACCCCGAACGCGAACCTCCTTGGGTGTGCCCGGCCTTGACGGTCCATCAGACGGTACGGCCGCTCGGTGACGTCCAGTCCGCCGGTCTCGTAGCCGTCGACGGTGTGCGGCCGGCACTGTCCGGTCTTCAGCAGCCGGGCGAGGAGTTCGTCGGCCGTGCGGCGCAGGTCCGGTTCCGGAAGACGGGCCTCTATGAGGGTTGTCACACGGACCTCGGAGCCGGGTATCTCCGGCGAGCGCGCCACCCACGCCCCGTCCTGCTCCCGCACCTCGAGGCCGGGCCCGAGCACGTCCACCACCCCCGCCGTCACCAGCGCGGCCAGCTCCTCGATGCGCCGCCGGGGCGGGCCGATGGACAGGAAGGCGTTGAGCGGGGTGTACCAGCGGTCCAGGTGCTCGCGGCGGGAGGCGCCGGTGAGGCCGCCGTGGTCGACGGTCAGCCTCAGTTCGTTGCGCAGGTCGCGCAGGACGTCCAGGGCCGCCTTGAGCGGGCCGTCCACATTGCCCAGGGCGGCCTGCGCCGCGTCCTCGCGCAGATACGCCAGCAGCCACTCCCGCCACTGCCCGGGATCCGCGAACTCCCGTCCCGTATACGGCCGGGAGATCCGGTCCCAGCTCCAGCGCTCGGCCGCCGGGACGCCGAACTCGTCGAGTACGTCCGCCTCTTGGGGATCCCGGTGCGGCACGGCGAGGAAGCGGTCGGTGAACTCCGGGCGTCGTAGGAGAGCCGTGTAGTAGACCGTCTCCACCTCCTTCGCCACCAACGGCCATATCTCGGCGAGGAAGTCCGGCGCCTCGCCCGAGTCCGCGCGCTTGCGGAAGCCCGCGATCACCTCCGGGGTGAGCACGAGCGGGGTGTGACGGCCGTACGGGCCCTTCGCGTTGTCGCCGCGCGCCTGGTAGGGGATGCCGCGCCGGGAGCCGGCGTACAGACGGGGTTCGCGGCCGGAGGGGAGGTAGCGAAGGCCGCGTCGGCCGTGCACGAACCGTCCGCCGCGGCCGGTCGTCAACAGGGCCGTGTGGTCGAAGAAGTTGAGGCCCAGGCCGCGCAACAGCACCGGTTCGCCGGGGGAGACGGGCGAGAGGTCCACGTCGGCCGGGTTGGCGGGCGGGTAGTGGAGCAGGCCGTGGCTGTCGGCGTAGGCCGCCAGGTGGCGCTGGGTGGCGTCCGCGGCCGTCGGGAGGTGGCCCTGGGCCAGGACGACGGCGGACAGGCCGGGCAGGGTGCGGCCGTCGTCGAGGGTGAGGGTCTGGTGGCCGTCGGGGGTGTCGTCGAGGCGGGCGGCCCGGGCTCGGTGGGTCACGACGTGGACGGCGGGCGGGGCCTCCCGCACCACCTTCGCGAAGACCCACTCCAGGTAGCGGCCGTAGTCGGCGCGGGTGGGGTACTCGTCCGCGCCCAGTTCGCCGGCGGCCCACTCGTGCAGGCTGGGGCCCGGCCGCACGGGACCCGAGCAGTCCACGCTGTCGTCGGTGAACAGGGTTACCTGGCAGGCCACGGTGTTCATCAGCAGCTCGGGGGACTGGGCGGCGCGCCACACGCTGCCGGCGCCGGGCGGTGCGGGGTCGATCACGTGGACGGTCAGCTGTACGCCCGGCGGGAGGAGTTCGGGCACGGAGGCGCAGAGGCGTTCCAGGACGCTGGTGCCGCGCGGTCCTGCGCCGACCACGGCAAGGGAGACGGGCAGCTGTTCCGCGGTCGGTGCAGACAAAAGGGTGACTCCCGGGCGTGTGGGGCGCTTGGCAGCAAACCACCCGCTGGAAGCGGACGGTCCGCCTCATCATGCCGTCGCCGGTCACGGAAGCCAACGCGGGTCCCAGACACCCCGTTTGTCAGGATGCGGTGGTGAGAGCGGACTCCTCCCCCGACTCACGGGGTGGTCAGGACGGACTCCTCCACGGTCTTCAGCGACCCGTCCGCCCGCGCCTGCTCCAGCCGCAGCCGCGCCGAACGCCCCCGCAGGGTCAGCGTCATGAGCTGGTTGCCGAACCAGGGCCCGCCCTTCTTGCGCCACTTGACCGGCGGCGGAGCACACCGCCCGTGCCGGGCGAACCGGCGGCCCAGCGCGCGGGCCGCCGCGCTCCAGCCGAAGCGGAAGCCGAGCCGTATCGACAGCGGGACGGAGTTGTGGACGGGGGAGCAGGTCAGCTGCAGCACCCGGGCGTCCGGGACGTCGGACGGCCACGTCGCCTCGGCCACGTACGCGTGGTGCACGTCTCCCGACAGCACGAGCACCGTCGCCGGCGCTCCCGCCCCCGAACCGACCTCGGCGATCAGTCCGGCCAGCGAGGCGAAGGAGGCCGGGAAGGCGGCCCAGTGCTCGAGGTCCGCCTTGCGCCGCAGGTCCTCCCCGAACCGCGCCCAGCGCGCCCCGCGGTCCCCCCGGCACAGGACCGCGTTCCAGGCCTCGGCGTCGTGCACCAGGTGCGGCAGCAGCCAGGGCAGCGAGGTGCCGACGAGGAGGTGGTCGTAGGAACCGGGCGCGTCGAGTGCCTGTTCGCGCAGCCACTCGGCCTCCCCGGGGTCGAGCATCGAGCGGTTCTGTTCGTCCAGCACGCGGGCCGCCCGGCTGTCCACCATCAGCAGGCGTACGCGGCCGAAGTCGCGCCGGTAGCTCCAGCGCACGGAGGCCGCGTCGGCGTCGGCCTTGCAGGCGAAGGCGCGCAACTCGTCGGTGCCGTCGGGGAGTTCGCGTACGGCGGCGTAGAGCGGGTCGGCGGCGAGCTCGTCCGGCGAGAGGTTGCCGAGGTGCTGGTGCACCCAGTACGACATCAGGCCGCTCAGCAGCCGCTCCCGCCACCACGGGGTGGCGCGCATGTCCTCGAGCCAGGCGGCGGAGGTGTTCCAGTCGTCGATGACGTCGTGGTCGTCGAAGATCATGCAGCTCGGCACCGTGGACAGCAGCCAGCGCACCTCTGGGTCCAGCCACGATTCGTAGTAGAGACGGGTGTACTCCTCGTAGTCCGCGACCTCGTTGCCCGGCGGATCGCTCAGGTCGCGGCGGGCGGCCAGCCAGCGCCGGGTCGCCTCGGAGGTCTCGTCGGCGTACACCTGGTCGCCCAACAGCAGGAGGACGTCGGGGCGTTCGGCCTCCGGGTCGGCCGCGATCCGGGCGGCGAGCGTGTCCAGGGCGTCCGGGCCGACCGGGTCGTGCTCCTCGGCGGCAGGAGTGGCCCAGCGGCAGGAGCCGAAGGTGACGCGGACGTCGTCGCCGTCGGCCCGGGTGCGGATGACGGAGGGCGGGAAGCGGGAGTCGGGCAACGGCCACACGCGGGTGCCGTCGAGATGGACCTCGTACGCCGTCTCGGTCCCCGGAGTCAGACCGGCGAGGGGCACCAGCGCGTAGTGATGGCCGGCCACCTGGAAGGTGCGGGCCTCGGCGCGGGTGCCGTCCGCGCAGCGCACCTCGGCGGTGCTCGGACGGCTCGTCTCGACCCACACGGTCGCGGTCGAGCCGTCGGCGTACCTCAGCAGCGGACCCAGGCGCAGTTCGGCCACGTCATGCCCTCCTCCGTCGCCCCGTACGGTACGGAACGACGGAGGTGAGGGGGGAGGTTCCTTGCGTAACGATCAGCGCAGGGTGATCAGCAGCCGGCGAGGTAGCTGGTGAGCGCGGACTTCTCGGCCGAGTCGACGGAGAGGTCGTAGTAGTACTTAACCTGGACCCAGGCGCGGACGTAGGTGCAGACGTACGCGGACCGGGACGGAACCCAGGTGGAGGGGTCCTGGTCGCCCTTGGACTGGTTCACGTTGTCCGTGACGGCGAGCAGCTGCGGGCGGGTGACGTCGTTGGCGAAGCCCTGGCGCTCGGAGGTGGTCCACGCGCTGGCGCCGGAGTCCCAGGCCTCGGCCAGCGGGACGAGGTGGTCGATGTCGAGGTCGGACGCGGCGGTCCAGGTCGCACCGTCGTACGGGGAGTACCAGCTGCCGCTGGTGGCGGTGCAGGCGGAGTTGGTCACGACGTTCGTACCGTCCCGCTTGAGGATGTACTCACGGGTGTTGCAGGTGCCGCTGATGGTGATCCAGGTGGGGAACAGGTCCCGGTCGTAGCCGGTGCGGCTCTCGGTCGCCACGGTGAGGGAGGCGAGGTAGGTGCGGGCGGTGGCGGCGCTGACCGGGGTGGGGAGAGCGGCGGAGGCGGTCGGACCGTTGAAAAGTCCGACGGAAGCTATGAGTCCGGTAAGAGCCGCGAGTATGCTGAGCCGTCGACGCGCGTAGAACTTCGGCATGCGAACTCCCTTGGGGTGTGGGGGCGTTGGGGTGCGAGCCATGGAATGCTCGCGGCGCCGTGTTGCGCGGAGGTGAGTGTCGGGTAAGAAGTTAGTGACGTGTTCATGACACGACAAGGTTCACGGTCGAACTTTCTCCCGCATCCAGGTCGCGTACGATGGACGGCGCAGAAGGGGAGTAGCTCTTCGCCGGACCGTCGACATACTGCTCAGCTCGTCTGAGCCGGCGCCCGGAGGCGGGTCCCTGTGGACCTCGCCAGCGAGACCTTCGGCAAGCAGTGCACGCCCGTGCGTACGGCACGGGCGCCGAGTGTGCTGCCATGCCGAGGTGTCCGCACACGCAAGTCGCACTCTCGGTGGGGCAGCCCGACCGATTGAGGAACCTTGATCAGCATCACCGTCACGGCACTCGTCTTCGGCGTCGTCTTCCTCGCCGAACTGCCGGACAAGACCGCGCTCGCCGGGCTCGTGCTGGGCACCCGCTACCGCGCCTCGTACGTCTTCGCCGGCGTGGCTGCCGCGTTCGCGCTGCATGTCGCGCTCGCCGTCGCGGCCGGCAGCGTGCTCACACTGCTGCCGCAGCAGATCGTGCACGCGCTGACGGGCGTCCTGTTCCTCGGCGGAGCCGCCGTTCTGCTCCTGAAGAAGGGCGAGGGCGAGGAAGAGATCCGCAAGCCCGAGAACCAGTCCTTCTGGAAGGTCACGGGCGCCGGATTCATGCTCATCCTGGTCGCCGAGTTCGGTGACCTGACCCAGATCATGACGGCGAACCTCGCGGCACGGTACGACGACCCGCTCTCCGTCGGGCTCGGTGCGGTGCTGGCGCTGTGGGCGGTGGCCGGGCTCGGCATCGTCGGCGGGAAGGCGCTGATGAAGCGGGTGCCGCTGGCTCTCATCACGAAGATCGCGGCGCTGCTGATGCTGGCGCTCGGCGTGTGGAGCCTCTGGGAGGCCGTGGCCGGCTGAGCTGAACGGCCGGTGAACTGTTGCCCAAGGCGGTGGCGGATGCGGCCCCTGTTTTGTACCGTAGAGAAACAAAGTGGCTCCCGCCCGTTTTCCCTGACCGGCGGGCGGGGCCGCCTTGTCCCTCCGGGCGCCACCCGTACGCCCACTCTTCGAGCTCTTCCCACGAGCCCTTCGCGCCTTGGAGCTGCCGATGACGGTCACCACCGTGCCCACCGTCCTCACCGCCCGCGCCCTCCTGCTGGACATGGACGGCACCCTCGTGAACTCCGACGCCGTGGTCGAGCGCATCTGGCGGCGCTGGGCCGAGCGGCACGGGCTGGATGCGGGGGAGGTCATGAAGGTGGTGCACGGGCGGCAGGGCTATGCGTCCATGGCGGTGCTGCTGCCCGATCGGCCGATGGAGCAGAACCTGGCCGACAATGCGCGGATGCTGGCCGAGGAGACCGCCGACGTGGACGGCGTCGTCGCCATTCCCGGGGCGCCGGAGTTCCTTGCGTCCTTGCGGGGGTTGCCGCACGCGCTCGTGACCTCGGCGGATGTTGCTCTGTCCGCGGCGCGGATGGCGGCCGCCGGGTTGGAACTGCCCGAGGTGCGCATCACCGCGGAGAGCGTCGGCGCGAGCAAGCCGGATCCCGAAGGGTTTCTGAAGGGCGCGGCGGAACTGGGTGTCGACCCCAAGGACTGCATCGTGTTCGAGGACTCCGCGGCCGGGATCCAGGCGGGGCGGGCTGCTGGGATGCGGGTTGTCGGGGTCGGGGCACGGGCCGACTTCCATGACCCGGACGTGGTGGTGCGGGACCTGACGCGGGTGCGGGTGGAGGCTGCCCCGGACGGGCAGATCCGGCTCTCCGTACGGTAAGCGAGATCGGCCCGTCCGGGGGCGGCAGCCCCCGGCACGTCACGGCTCGGTTGTTTCCGACTCCAGGCGCGACCGTGTCTCCAGGCCGTACACCCCCAGCTCGTCGTCCGTGATCCCCCGCGCCCACTGGTAACGGCTGACCGCGTCCTCCACGCCCTCGTTGTAGTGACCGCTCGCCTTGCGCGTGTACAGGCCGAGTTGGGTCAGGCGCAGTTCGAGTTCGGTGACCTCCGGGCCGTTCGAGCCGCGGCTCAGGACGGGCGGTGCGGTCTGGCGGCCGTTGTCGGAACCCGACGAGATCGTGCCCGTCGCCGTGGCCGTCGGCGGGGTCCCTGTCGGCTCGGCCGAGCGGGACGGGCTCGGCGAGGCGCTCGAGAGCGACGGGGACGGCGAGAGCGACGGGCTCGCGCTGACCACCGGCGCCGGCGGTGCGGGCCGTACGGACGTGGTGCGGGCGGACGGCGACTCGGACGCCTCGCTCGGCGACGCGTCCGGCACGCTCGCCCGTACGTCGTCGGGCAGCGCCGTGTCCCGCGTCGGCTTCTCGTAGGAGAACAGTCCGCTCGCCAGCCCGGCCGCCGCCATCACCGCGGCGAAGGCCCCGCCGACGCCGAGCAGCACGGTGCGGCGTCTGCGGCGCGACCTGTACGCCGCGTCGTCCTCGGCGTCTTCGGCGACCTCGTCGTACACGCCCTCGAACAGTCTCAGGTCGTCGCTGCTCGGCACCTCGGCGCTCACGGGCCGTAGCGGCATCGTCACCTCGACCGCAGGCGCCGCAGGCGGTACCGGATGCCCGGTCCCATCGGCCTCCAGCTCGACGTACGGCCGTATCCGCAGCGGATCGAAGTCCTCCGCCGCCGCCTGCTCGGCCGTGCGGGCGTCGCGCAGGGCGTCGGACGCCCGCTGTGTGCAGCTGCAGGACGGGGTGTTGTCCGCCCCTCTGGGCGTTCCACACTCCGGGCAAAGGTGACCTTTCGGGTCTGTCACGCGTTCGTCCCTCCCTTCACGCTCCCCTCGCGAACTCCAGACTTTATCCAGATCATCTCCGCCCCGTGGCCGGTGACCCCCGGAATATCGGCTTCCAACAGGACTCAACAGGCCATAACCGGTCACACCGATCACCATGGACTCACCACGAACGTGTAACCAGAGCCGCTGGAGGTCTTCATGGCCGAGGATGCGCACGGTATGACGGGGAATGTGCGAGACGCGCAGTCGCCCGCGAGGCCCCCGCAGCAGGGCGGCGCCGCCGACGAGCACGTGTCCGGGAACGTCCTCGTCTCGATCGGCGCCCTGCTCCTCGGGCTGCTGCTCGCCGCCCTCGACCAGACCATCGTGTCGACCGCGCTGCCCACCATCGTCAGCGACCTCGGCGGTCTGGAGCACCTGTCCTGGGTGGTCACCGCGTATCTGCTGGCCTCGACCGCCGCGACCCCGCTGTGGGGCAAACTCGGCGACCAGTACGGGCGCAAGCGGCTGTTCCAGATCGCGATCGTGATTTTCCTCATCGGCTCCGCGCTCTGCGGAATGGCGCAGAACATGCCCCAGTTGATCGCCTTCCGGGCCGTCCAGGGCCTGGGCGGCGGCGGGTTGATCGTGCTGTCGATGGCGATCGTCGGGGACGTCGTCTCGCCGCGTGAACGCGGGCGCTATCAGGGGCTGTTCGGGGCCGTCTTCGGTGCGACGAGCGTCCTGGGACCTCTCCTCGGCGGGCTGTTCACCCAACACCTCAGCTGGCGCTGGGTCTTCTACATCAACCTGCCCGTCGGCGTCGTCGCGCTCGCCGTGATCGCCACCGCCCTGCACATCCCGCGCAAGACCGCCCACCATGTCATCGACTACCTCGGCACGTTCCTCATCGCCTCGGTCGCCACCTGTCTGATCCTGGTCGCCTCCCTCGGCGGCACGACCTGGGGCTGGGGCTCCACACAGATCGTCGGGCTGATCGTCCTCGGCGTCGGACTGACCGTCGCGTTCGTCGCCGTGGAACGCAGGGCCGCCGAACCCGTCCTGCCGCTCAAGCTGTTCCGCATCCGCACCTTCACCCTCTCCGCGGTCATCAGCTTCATCGTCGGCTTCGCCATGTTCGGCGCGATGACCTATCTGCCGACCTTCCTCCAGGTCGTCCAGGGCGTGACGCCCACAATGTCCGGCGTGCACATGCTGCCGATGGTGTTCGGCATGCTGCTGTCGTCCACCGGGTCCGGGCAGATCGTCAGCCGCACCGGCCGCTGGAAGGTCTTCCCGATCGCGGGCACCGGCGTCACCGCCCTCGGGCTGCTCTTCCTCCACCAGCTCGACGAGAACAGCTCCACCGTCGAGATGAGCACCTACTTCTTCGTCTTCGGCCTCGGACTCGGCCTGGTCATGCAGGTGCTGGTGCTCATCGTGCAGAACGCGGTCGCCTACGAGGACCTCGGCGTCGCCACCTCCGGCGCGACCTTCTTCCGCTCCATCGGCGCCTCGTTCGGCGTCGCGATCTTCGGCACGGTCTTCGCGAGCCGCCTCGGCGACAAACTGACCGACGCCTTCCGCGGCGCCCGGCTCCCCGCCGGCCTCTCGGCGGACTCGCTCAAGGCCGACCCGCGCGGCATCGGCTCCCTGCCGCCCGCCCTGCGCACGCCGGCGCTGCACGCGTACTCGGCGTCCATCACCGACGTCTTCCTCTACGCCGCCCCCGTCGCCCTCGTCGGCTTCGTACTGGCCTGGTTCCTCAAGGAGGACAAGCTGCGCGGCTCGGTCACCGCGCCCGACGTCACGGAGACGCTCGCCAGCAATCCGGTCCAGAGGTCCTCGTACGACGAGGTGTGCCGCGCGCTGTCCGTGCTCGGCACCCGGGAGGGCCGGCGCGAGATCTACCGGACGATCACCGAGCGGGCGGGCTACGACCTGCTGCCCTCGGCGAGCTGGCTGCTGCTGCGCATCAAGAAGTACGGCTCCGCCGAACCCGGCGTGCTCGCCGAGCGCAGCTCCGTGCCGCTGACCGTCGTCATGGAGGCCGCCCGCCAGGTCGAGGAACGCCACCTCGCCACCCGCGAGGGCCTCGACCTCACACTGACCGACTCCGGACGCGAGGTCGCCGAGCGGCTCGCGATGGCCCGCGAGGAGTCCCTCGCCGACCTGCTCGGCGACTGGTGGGGTCCGGACCGCCCGACCGACCTGGCCCAACTGGTCCATGAACTCAACGACGAACTGTGCGGCTCGGACCGCGAGCAGCCCCACAACGGGGCGTCTCTTACGGGGCGTTCGCCCACGGGGACGCCTTAGCCGGGGCTCCGCGGCTCCGGCGCGATCGTCCAGGTCGTCCGCTCATGCTGCGGAGACGGTGTGCGGGGCGCGCAACCGGATGTGGGTGACCTCCGGCGAGTCCAGCACCTGCGTCTTGTGCCACTCGATGTGCTGGTCGCCGAGGTCGTCGAACAGCCGCCGGCCGCCGCACGCGAGGACCGGCACGACGTGCAGCAGCAGCTCGTCCAGCAGACCCTTGCGGATGAACTGCTGCACCAGATCCGCCCCGCCCGCCAGCGACACGTCCTTGTCACCGGCCGCCTCCCGGGCCAGCTCCAGTGCCCGCTCGGGCCCCTCGGTGACGAAGTGGAACGTGGTGCCGCCCTCCTTCACCAGGGACTCGCGCGGATGGTGGGTGACGACGAACACCGGTGCGTGGAAGGGCGGGTTGTCGCCCCAGGGGATCTCGCCGGTGATGTACATGCCGTGGCCCATCACCACCGCGCCGGGCCGTGCGGCGTGCTCGGCGACCAGCTCGTCGTCCGGGCCGGTCGACCCGCCCTTCATCCCCTGCATCTCCCGGAACGTCCGCAGCCCGTAGACCCATGAGTGCAGCCGCTCACCGCCGATGCCCAGCGGATGCTCGCGCCCGGACTCCGGGCCCGCGATGTATCCGTCCAGCGACATGGCCAGCCGTGCGATGACCTCACCCATGACAACCTCCTCGATCGCTTGAGAGCTTCTTCACCCCTGCGTCGATCGGGCCCGCCGCCGAATCGACACACCGGTTGCGCGAATTCCGGAGACTGGTCGTCATGAACCGCACCGACCGCCTCTACGCCCTGGTGGAGGAGCTCCGCGCCGCCGCGCCGAGCCCGCGCAGCGCCCGTACCCTCGCCCGGCGCTTCGAGGTCAGCGTCCGCACCATCGAGCGCGACCTGGCGGCGTTGCAGCAGTCCGGCGTCCCGGTGTACGCCGAGCCGGGCCGCACCGGCGGCTACGTCCTCGACCGGCGGCGCACGCTGCCCCCGCTGACCATCACCCCGGCCGAGGCGACCGCCCTCGCGGTGGGGCTGCACGCGCTCGCGGGCACGCCGTTCGCGGCGGACGCCCGCAGCGCCCTGCACAAGGTGCTCGCGGTGATGCCGGAGCGGGAGCGGGCGGCGGCCGCCGAGATGACCGGCCGGGTGCAGCTGCTCGTACCGGCGGCCGCCCCCACGCGGTCCGCCGAACCCGTCGTACCGGAGCCGCTGCGCGAGGCGCTGACCGCCGGGCGGGTGCTGCGGCTCGAGTACGCGGACGCCGAGGGCACCATCACCGCGCGGGACGTCGAGCCGCTGGCCTTCCTCGGCGGGGCGGAGCACTGGTACCTGGCCGCCTGGTGCCGGCTGCGCGAGGCGCCGCGCGGCTTCCGGCTGGACCGGATACGCGCGGTCGAGGCCCTCGCCGAGAGCCCTCCGCGGCGTCCCGTCGACCTGAGCGCGCTGGACACCCTGGGCTCGGACCTGGTGCCGCTGGCCGAGTTCGGGATGTGACGGCAATCACCGACAGGGGGTTGTCGCACAAGCCGCCGAGTCTGGTGCCCGACCTCGACGGACGCACCACGAAAGGCGACAGACATGTCCCAGGCCACCACCGTCTCTCTCACCCCCGCGACCGGCATCGCCCTCTTCGACCGCTGGACGGCCCTGTGGAACGGCGACTTCGCCGACCCCGACAGCTTCCTCGCCCCCGACTTCCGCATCCGTTTCGGCAACGACCCCGAGCAGGCGGGAACCGACTCCCTCCACGGCCCGCAGGGCATCGTCGACTTCATCGCCCGCCACCGCGAGGCCATCCCCGGACTCGTGTACGCCGTCGACGGCACCCCGCTGGTCGACCCGGCGCTCGGCCAGGTCGCCTCCTGCTGGTACGTGACGCGCGAGGACGGCACGCAGAAGAGCGGCATCGACCTGTTCGAGGTGGTCCAGGGGCGCATCGCGACCGTGTGGTCGGTGACCGGCCTGCGCCGCTTCGCGCCCTGAGCGCACCGAAGGACGGTCACAGGACGACAGTTGACCGTTTGAGGGGTGCCGTCCGGGCAACCCGGTCGGGGAACCGGCCCGTTGGGCCGACCCACCGGAAGGCACCCATGTCCACAGGCATGATCATTGCTCTGATCGTGATCGTGGCGGCCGTGGTCGTTGTCGCGGCCGCCCTGATCCTGCGCGCCCGGGGTCCGCACGGCGGCCGGGACCTGAAGCGGCGCTTCGGTCCCGAGTACGACCGGACGCTGGCCCGGCACGACGGGGACGCCAAGGCCGCCGAGCGCGAGCTCACCGAGCGGGTGGAACGGCACGGATCGCTGCGCGAACAGCCGCTGGAGCCCGGCCGGCGCGAGCAGTTCGAGGCGCGCTGGACGGCCGCGCAGGAGCGGTTCGTCGACGCGCCGCGGGAGGCGGTCGCCGAGGCGGACCGGCTGCTCGCGGAGGTCGCCGCCGACCGCGGCTTCCCCGACGGCGGCCAGTACGAGGAGCAGCTCGCCGCGCTCTCCGTCCATCACGCCGACCACGTCCACGGCTACCGGCATGTGCACCGGGTCGCCCGCGTGGGCGCGGGCGGGCAGGACGGCGACCGGGCCGACACCGAGGAGATGCGCGAGGCGCTGGTCGAGGCCCGGGCCCTCTTCGAGGACCTGATGAGCCCGACCCGCGAGGACTCCACTAAGCCCACCAAGCCCGAGCAGCACACCCGCACCAACGGCCGCACGCGCCTGCCGTGGGCCGTCAACCGGCACCAGGCGAAGGGGAGTTGAGCGACATGGCGGACGCGAAGGCCAACCCCGGCGTCGGCGCCGACGGTGCCGAGACCGACGACAGGACCAAGCAGCACACGGTGGCGCCCACCGCGCCGCAGGCGACCGAGAGCGAGCCTGCGGGCTTGAAGGGCGCGTCGCCGACCCCGCCGAAGGCGACCGGGGCGGCGGACCGCGAGGGCGCGGAGCCCGGCCCCGGCAGCACCTCCGGCCGCGACGCCACCGGCCACCGCACCGGCACCACCACCCCCACTGCCCGCCTGCTTCCTAACGACGAGTGCGACAAGCTCGAACTCCGCCTCCGCCAGGCCGTCTCCGAGTTCGTCGACGGGCCCCGGGAAGCCGTCGAGGAGGCCGACCACGTGGTCGAGGAGATCGCCGGGCGGTTCACCGAGGCCCTGACCCGGCGCCGCCGTACCCTGCGCATGTCCTGGCAGGAGGGCGAGCGGTCCGGGGCGCAGGCCACGCACGCCGACACCGAGCAGCTGCGGCTGGCCCTGCGGGACTACCGCGCGCTGGCCGAGCGCCTACTGCACAGCTGACCCCGACCCACCGGCCGCCGTCCGGCGCTCCCGCCACTCCCGTACGACCTCCTCGACGTCGTACGGCTTCATCCCGAGCGGGGGACCGGGCGGCGGCTTGAACATCATGTCGCGGATCTTGACGTTGACGTCCGTGATGATCTTCCGGGCGAGCCGCTCCGAGGGCGCCGCGTACGCCGCCGCGAGCGCGTCCTCCGCCTCCTTGCGCAGCGCGAGCGTCGGCGGCAGCACCGAGAGGCCCTCGCGGGCCATCTTCTGCTTGATCCACCACAGTTCGTCGTACGACGTGTCGGTACCGGCGGGCAACGGCCTGCCCGCGCCCGGCAGTTGGGCGAACTCGCCGCGGCGCTCGGCGTCACGGATCTGTTTGTCGACCCAGGACTCGAACGGCACACCCGGTGGCTTTCGCTCGGTCATGAGTCCATTGTGCCGGACGCGACCTGGCCGGGCGATTTATCATGCGGCGGCTGTGTAATGACACTTCAAGAGGAGCGCACGTGCTCGAACTGACCATGGCCACCGTCTCCGGGGCGGAAGAGGGGGCCACGGCCGGCATGCAGATGGCCGACGCGCCCAGTGAGCCCGGCGCCGTGCTGCGGGTGGGCCGGGACAAGTCGGTGTGCCGTCTGTCGACGCCCGACGACTGGCTGTTCGTCTCGCGGGTCCACCTGGAGTTCCTGTGCGGCCCGGAGGGGACCTGGCAGGTGACCTGGCTGCGCGGCTCGCAGGCCGACCCGTCCTCCGAAGTCCGGCTGATCGTCGGGGAGTACGCGCAGGCGCTCGTCTACGGCGGGACCGTGGCACTGCCCAGGGGCGGCAACGGCGAGATCGTCGTCCGGGACCGCACCGCCCCGCGCAGCGTCAACGTCGGCTTCTACCACGAGTTCTGATCGGGAGGACGGCGGCGGGGGTCACCCGAGGACGCGCGCCAGTGCGAAGCCGTCGTGGCCCTTGCTGCCCACCGTCTGGACCGCCGTGCCGCTCAGCCTCGGGTGCGAGCCGATCAGTTCGATCGCGGCGCGGCTGCCCAGCACGTCCAGGTCGGTGCTGTCCGCGTCGGCGACCCGGCCGCTGCGTACGACGTTGTCGACGACGATCAGGCTGCCCGCGCTGGTGAGCTTCAGGGCCCACTCCACGTAGCGCGGGTTGTTGACCTTGTCGGCGTCGATGAAGACCAGGTCGAACGGGGCCGGGTTCTCGTCGGCCAGCTTGGGCAGCGACTCCAGGGCGGGGCCCACCCGCACCTCGACGATCCGGTCCAGGCCCGCGCGCGCGATGTTGCGGGTGGCGACCTCGGCGTGCCTGGCGCTGTACTCGAGCGAGATCAGCCTGCCGTCCTCGGGCAGGGCGCGGGCCAGCCAGATGGTGCTGTAGCCGCCGAGGGTGCCGATCTCCAGGATGGTGCGGGCGCCCTGGATCTCGGCGAGGAGCTGCAGGAACTTGCCCTGGGGCGGGGTGACCGCGATGGCCGGCAGCCCGGCCGCCTCGCTGTCGCGCAACGCCGCGTCCAGGACGGCGTCGTCCGGCGAGAGGTGGGTGGTGAAGTAGTCGTCCACGTCGTGCCAGAGCTGCGACTCGCTCATTCACCTGCGCCTTTCATATGGTTAACGCTGCTAACTAGTTGGCCTAACGAACGTGGGTGTCTGCTGGTTCCGGGCGCGTGAGCGTCGTACGGCGAAGACGGTCGCCGCGGTGACGGCCAGAGCCAGTGTGCCCACGACCGTCAGCAGCCACGCCGGGACGCCGGCCACCGTGCGCAGGTGGTCCTCGTAGATCACCTGCTGGAACGGGGTGTCCTCGGGCGCCGGGCGCAGCACGTGGTCGCCGGAGATCGAGGCGGGGTCGGGGAACTCCTGGCCGATCGCGGTGAGATACGGGGTGCCCTTGGCGAGCCCGGCGAGCGGGCCCCGGGTGGTGGTGACGCGTCCGGCGAAGGTGGTGCGGGGGCGGTCGCCGCCGATCGCGGTGCGGGTCTCCATGCGGTGGTCGGCGAGGACGTACAGGCCGAGGGACTGCGGGGTGCGGGCGAGGCGGGACAGGCGCATCGGGTAGACGGGTTGGCCGGCCGCGAAGGTGAGGTGGAGGGGGTCGAGGGTGCCGCTCAGGGCGGTGGACGCGGTGGCGGGGGTCAGGCGGACGGCGACGTACTCCCAGCGGCGGTCCACGTACGGCTGGAGGGCGTCGGTGAGGCGGGGCGGCATGACGAAGCCGTTGCTGTCGAGCCAGCCGTTCAGGGCGGCGGGGTCGGTGGCGGTCAGACGGGCCACGTCGAAGGGGCCGAGCTGCTGGCGGCCGACCACGCCCACGCCCGGTGCGGCGGCGCCCGGCGGTGGGGCGCCTGCGCTCGTGCCGTCGCCGGTGACGAGGGGCCAGTCGCCGTCCTGCGGCCAGAAGTGGTAGCGGTCGCGGTGCACGGGGGCGGTGGCGGCCGCGAGCTGGGTGAACAGCTCGGGGTCACCCAGCTTGACGGTCGCGCGGTGCGGAACGGGCATGATCCACGCGGCCTTCTGGGCATCCCCGTCCACCGTCAGGCTCATCACGATCTGTTCCTGGCGGCCGTCCCAGCGGACCATGGACTCCTCACGGCCGACGGTCACACGCTGCTGGGCCCCCGGGATCATCGCCCCGCAGCCGCACGCGTACGCGGGCGCGATCAGCGAACCCAGCTGCACCGCGAGCAGCGCCCCGACGACCGTCAGCACGCGCACCCGCGCACATTTCCGCAGGAACCAGCCCATTCCCCGAAGCCTCCCGGATGCCGTGGACAGGGCTTCAGACGGTACGGGGGAGGGGCTGGTTCCAGGGCGTGTTTGAGACGTTGCGGTGGGTGGGGGAGGACCCGAGTGCGCCGACACGGGCCGGCTGCGCGCCTGCGGGCCCGAGCGGGTGTGGCCTGCAGCCGCTGGTGTGGGGCCGCTGTCCCGGAGTCGGTGCTGGGATTGCCGCCGCGGCCGCGGGCGGGTGGCTGCTGGTCCCGTGGCCCGAGGCCGTCAGGGGGCCGACGGTGCTCGATGCGCCGCTTGCGCTGTGCCGTGCGGCCTTCGCCTCACCCGCCGCCCGCCGTCCGCGGCCCTACCGCTCCACGGCCGGCGCCGACCCGGGCAGGGGCTTGCCCGCCGACTCGGTCATGAACCAGACCGCCACCCCGCCGATGATCGCCGCCGCCATCATGTAGTACGCGGGCATCATCATGTTGCCGGTCGCTCCGATCAGGGCCGTCACGACCAGGGGGGTCGTGCCGCCGAACAGGGACACCGAGACGTTGAAGCCGATCGACAGGGAGCCGTAGCGGACGCGGGTCGGGAACAGGGCCGGGAGGGCCGAGGGCATCGCGGCCGTGAAGCAGACCAGGAGCAGGCCCAGGGCGCCCATGCCCAGCGCGACCGCCGCCAGGCTGCCCTGGCGGATCAGGAGGATCGCCGGGACGGACAGGGCGAGGAAGCCCACGCAGCCCGCCGCTATCACCGGGCGGCGGCCGATGCGGTCGGTCAGGGCCCCGGTGAAGGGTTGCGCGATCATCATCAGGACCATCACGGCGAGGACCACCAGCAGACCGTGCGTCTCGTCGTACTTGAGCTCGCTCGTCAGGTAGCTCGGCATGTACGACAGCAGCATGTAGTCCGTGACGTTGAAGACCAGGACCAGGCCCATGCACAGGAGCAGCGCCTTCCACTGGCCCGTGATCATCTCGCGCAGGGGGACCTTCGGGCGGGCGGACTCGGCCTTCTCCAGCTCCGCCGCGAACGCCGGGGTCTCCTCCAGGCGCATCCGCAGGTACAGGCCGATGATGCCCATCGGACCCGCGATCAGGAACGGGATCCGCCAGCCCCACGACACCAGGTCCGCCGGCGACAGCAGCGCGGTCATGAGCGTGACCAGGCCCGCGCCGCCGATGTAGCCGGCCAGCGTGCCGAACTCCAGCCAGCTGCCCAGGAACCCGCGCCGCTTGTCCGGCGCGTACTCGGCGATGAAGGTCGACGCGCCCGCGTACTCACCGCCGGTCGAGAAGCCCTGCACCAGGCGGGCCAGCAGGAGCAGCAGCGGCGCGCCCACGCCGATGGTGGCGTACGAGGGGATCAGGCCGATCGCGAACGTGCCCGCCGCCATCATGATCATCGTCAGCGCGAGAACCTTCTGGCGGCCGATGCGGTCGCCCAGCGGGCCGAAGACCATGCCGCCGAGCGGGCGGACCAGGAAGGCCGCGGCGAAGGCGCCGAACGTGGACAGCAGCTGGGCGGTGGGGTTGCCGGACGGGAAGAAGACCTTGCCCAGCGTCACGGCGATGTAGCTGTAGACACCGAAGTCGAACCACTCCATCGCGTTGCCCAGTGCGGCGGCCTTCACGGCACGGCGCACCAGGGCCGGGTCGGTCGCGGTGACCTCGGGAGTGCTGTGGACGGGGGACGGACTGTGGGGGGATTTTTCGAGAAGGGACATATCAAAGCGACCATAGGGGGCCTTGTCCCCCTTACGGGGCGCGCACAAGTCGTTGCGGTGTGCACGTAAACGTCGCGTATGCAGGCTCGTATGCCCGCCCGGCTGCGGTTTTCGTACGCCGCCGCTGTGATCCATCTCGCGCCCCGCGGAGGCGACCTCACTCGCGTCGCACTATCGTCATCCAGACAAAAGGGAGAGGGACGACAGGTGAAGCCCGGGTAGCCTGCGTCTCTCTCGGGGGGCCCAGAGAAACTGCGGGGCGGGAGGCCGACGCGGCGTGGCGGACGTGGAGCACAGCGGGCGACCGGCGGGAACCTTCGGAGCGACGGCTGTCGGTGCGGGCAGAAGACGCCTGCGCGTCGCACGTCTGGGGCTGTGGCTGATCGCGGCTGTGCTCGCCGTACGTCAACTGGCCGTCGTTCTGCGTACTCCCCGGGGTGAACGGCTGACGGACCTGGAGACCTGGGTCGGCCCGAACGGCGTCCTGCATGTGAACGGTTCGCTGTACGACTCCACGCAGTTCACCGGTACCCCGTTCGGCGGACTCGTCCTCAAGCCCCTCACCCGTGCGGCCGAGCAGGCCCTCGGCTGGGGCTGGACCTTCGGCACGCTGCTGCTGGTGGCCGCCCTCGGCCTGGTCGTGGCCCGCGCCCTGCCCCAGCCGGTGAGCCGCCGGGCCTCCCTGCTCGCCGCGCCGGTCGCGATCAGCCTGCTGATGCTGTCGCTGCCGGTGCGCAACGCCCTCTGGCTCGGCCAGATCAGCATCCTGCCGGTGCTGCTCGTGCTGCTCGGCTGCTTCATCGTCCGCGGCGAGCGCACCAGCGGCCTGCTGATCGGACTCGCCGCCGCCCTCCAGCCGACCGTGCTGCTCTTCGCGCCGCTGCTGTGGTTCACCGGGCGGCGCCGGGCGGCGCTGTCCACCGGGGCCACGTTCGCCGCGTGCACGGCGCTCACCTGGGCGGCGATGCCGCACGACTCGTACATGTACTGGGTGCACCACATGGCGGGCACCGGCCTGGGCGGCCCGGCCGACGACCTCGCCAACCAGTCCCTGCACGGCGCGCTCCTCAGGCTGGGCCTGGCGGGCCCGCTGGAGATCGCCCTCTTCTTCACGCTCGGCACGGCGGTCGCGGTCCTGGGCGTGCGCCGCGCGGTGCGCTACGCGCGCGACGGGCAGCTGCTGCTCGCGGTCGCCGTCACCGGCTGCGCGGCGATCGCGGTGTCGCCGACCACCTGGCAGCACCAGCTGCTGTGGGTGCTGCTCGCCGTCGTCGGGCGGGTCGGCAAGCGGGCCTCCGACCGGTTCGTGTGGCCGGTCGCAGTCGTCCTGGTGATGACGCTGCCGGCGAAGATGATGCTGCCGAACATGCCGCAGCTGTACACGCTGCGCGACGACCTGGTGCTGCTCGCCGCCCTCGCCGCGGCCACCGCCGTCCCGTTCCTGTCCCGCACCTCGCCGTACTACCGGATGCCGATCCCGACCGAGTACGCCGCCCCGGTCCCGGCGAGATGGCAGCGCGTACCGCTGGTGCCCTTCCTGCGCCGGGTCATCACCCGCCCGAACCTGCTCCTCGAACTCCTCCTGATCCGCGTCACCTACGCCGCCTACCAGCGGGTCCGCGTCTCGGTGACCGCCGACCGGGCCACCGCCGAGCACCACGGCCACCAGGTCCACACGCTCGAGCGCTGGCTGCACATCGACATCGAGCGCTGGGCCAACCACACGGTGGTGGAGATCGACTGGCTGCGCCAGTTCCTCGACTACTACTACAAGTCGTTCCACTTCGGCGTCCCGCTGACCATCCTGGCCGTGCTGTACATCCGCCGCCCCGCGGACTACCGGTGGGCCCGCTCGGCGCTCGGCCTGGCCACGGTGTTCGCCCTGGTCGGCTTCTGGCTGTACCCGCTGGCGCCGCCGCGGCTGATGCCGGGGCTCGGTTTCATCGACACGGTGCACGGCGTCCAGGACTTCGCCAAGCCGAACTACGGCGCCCTGACCGCGGTCACCAACCAGTACGCGGCGATGCCCTCGCTGCACTTCGGCTGGTCGCTGTGGTGCGGCATCGTGATCGTGGTTCTGGCGCCCCGGTGGTGGATGAAGGCACTGGGCCTGCTGCACCCGCTGTTCACCGTGTCCGCGATCGTCGCGACCGCCAACCACTGGGTCCTCGACGCGGTCGGCGGCGCCGCCATCGTCGGCGCGGGCTTCGGGCTGACGTACCTGCTGTCGGGACCGCGCGTCGCCATCGCGACCGCCCGCAAGGACGACCCGGTGCCCGAAGCCCTGGCCGCTTCGGCGGGCCGGACCTCCTCGCGGCACTGAGTACCGCCGGATGAACCGGAGGCGGATTCTGCGCGTCTCACGGAGCGCGGGTGGCCGCGAACAAGGCTGTTGACTCCGGGGGCACCCGTTTCGCAAGGACCTGCACGGTGCGTCCGTGACCAGCCCGTCAGCCCACCGGCCCCGTCTCCGGAGGACGTCATCACTCAACAAGTGGACACGGCGAGGCTGCTCCCGGTCCAACGCGGCCCCCGACCCGGACAGGCACCGCCCGCCCGGCACGTGGGCCGGACGAAGAGAGCGGCGCCCCTTGCCGCCCCCGCCGTGGCCGCGCTCGCCCTCGGGCTGTGGGGCATCGACCGGCAGGACAGCATGTGGCGCGACGAGTCCGTCACCTACCAGGTCGCCCACCGGTCACTGGGTGAACTGTGGGGCCTGCTGGGCCACATCGACGCCGTGCACGGCCTGTACTACCTGTTCATGCACGCCGTCTTCGCCGTGTGGGACGGCGGCCCGACGGCGCTCCGGCTGCCCTCGGTGCTGGCGACCGCCCTCGCGGCGGCGGGCGTCGGCGCGATCGGCACCCGGCTCGCCGGACGCCGGGCCGGCACCCTCGCCGGACTCGTCTTCGCCCTGCTGCCGGCCACTCAGCAGTACGCGCAGGAGGGCCGCTCGTACGCCCTGGTCACCGCGGGGGTGACCTGGGCGACGTACTTCTTCCTGCGCGCCGTCGGAGACCCGCGGGCCCGCCGCTGGACGGCGTACGCCCTCACCCTCGGACTCGCCTGCTGGCTGCACGAGTTCGCTGCGCTGGCGCTCGCGGCGCACGGCATGACGCTGGCGGGGTTACATGTGCCGCGCCGGGTGTGGCGCGGCTGGGCCGTCGCCGCGGCCTGCGTGGCGGCGGGCTTACTGCCGCTGATGCTGGCGAGTGCGGGGCAGGCCGAAGAGCAGCTCGGCTGGCTCGGGCGTCCCTCCCTGAGCATGTGGCTGCAGTTCCTGGCGGTCGCGGCCGCGGGCGTGCTGCTGTGCCGCCTCCTGGTGCGCGCGGGCGCCCCCGGGGCCGTGGCCCTGACCCGTCTGTCCCTGCCGCTGCTGATCGCCCCGGCCGGACTGCTGATGACGATCTCGCTGGTCAAGCCGTGGTACGTCGACCGGTACGTGCTCTACGGCCTCACGGGACTGGCACTGCCGGCCGGTGCACTGCTGGCCCATGCGATACGGCGGCGACATCGGCTCGCCCTCACCGCCCGGCTGCTGACGGCCTGCCTGCTCGCCGCTGCCGCGGTCGCCGTCCTGCTGCCGTGGTCGCTGATGGTGCGCGAGCCCGACAGCCGCAAGGACGACGTCGTCGCGGTCGCCCGCGCCGTGGAGAAGTCGGCGCACAGGGGCGACGGAGTGCTCTTCCTGCCCGCCCGCCGCCGCGAATGGCTCCTGTCCCACCCCCGGATCTACGACCGCCTCGACGACCTCGCGCTCGCCAGGTCCCCGGCGGCCTCGCGCACCCTCCAGGGCACCGAACTGCCGGCCGACGAGATCCGCCGCCGCATCCTCGCGGCCGACCGCATCATCGCCCTGACCGACCCACCGGACCAGCCGCTCGACGCCTTCCCGCAGGAGAAGGTCAAACGGCAGATCCTGAAGACGTATTACGAGCCCTGCGAGCGAACCCGGGTCCTCGGCGCGCAGATCGTCGTCTACGCCCGCAAGGGCCACTGCACGCCCTGAGCGCCACGGACCGGGCCGCACCGGGTGACAGCCCCGCCCCCTTCGGGGTGCAATGTTGTGCGGAGGCGGCATGGACTGGGATACGGAGGTCGGGCGGGGGCGGGAGGCCGTGCTGGGGCAGGCCTGGGGCGAGGCGTACGACGTGCTGGCGCGGGCCGATGCGGTGCGTCCGCTCCATGCCAGTGATGTCGAGCTGTTCGCCGAGGCCGCCGACATGCTGGGGCGCTGCGACGACGCCGTGGCTCTGCTGCGGCGGGCCTACACCGCGTACGCCGAGGCCGGGGCCGTGGGAGCGGCGCTGCGGTGTGCGTACTGGCTGTGCAAGGCGCTGGCCTGGGGCGGCGAGTTCGCGCAGTCGGGTGCCTGGCTGGCCCGTGCCCGGCGGCTCGCGGCCACCGAACCCGGCTGCCCCGAGTGCGCCTACCTGCTCATGCTGGAGGCCGAGCTGCACTTCCGGGCGGGCGAACCGGAGCAGATGCTCGACACCGCGCGCCGATTGGCCGAGGCCGCCGCGCCCCGCACGGATGCCGACCTCGCGGCCGGTACGGCGATGACACTGGGCCTCGCCCTGGTGAGCAACGGGCAGGTCGCCGCCGGGCTCGCCGAACTCGACGAGGCGATGGTGGCGGTCGCCGACCGTGCGCTGTCCGCACGCTGCACCGGGATGATCTACTGCGTCGTCATCGGCACCTGCCAGGAGCTGCAGGAACTGCGCCGCGCCCAGGAGTGGAGCGAGGCACTGGCCGAGTGGTGCGCGGCCCAGCCCGAGTTCACCGGCGCCTACCGCGGGCTGTGCCGGGTGCACCGCGTCGCACTGCTCCAGCTCGGCGGTGCCTGGCCGGACGCGGTCCGCGAGGCCCGCCTGGCCTGCACCCAGCTCACCGCCGGCTACGGCGAACAGGTGGCGGGCGGCGCCTTCTACCAACTGGCCGAACTACACCGTCTGCGCGGCGAGTTCACCGAGGCCGAGCAGGCCTACCGGGACACCCTCCAGCACGGCTGGGACGCCCAGCCCGGCCTGGCGCTGCTCCGGTTGGTGCGGGGCCGGCGTGATGCGGCGACGGCGGCGATCCGCCGGGCACTGGCGGAGACGACGGAGCCGATGCGCAGGGCGCGTCTGCTGCCCGCGGCGGTGGAGATCCTCCTCGCGGAGGGCGAGCAGACAGAGGCCGAAGCCGCCCGGGCCGCCGACGAGTTGGCGGGCATCGCCGATGCGCACGGCGCCGTCGCCCTGCGCGCCATGGCCGCGCAGGCCCAAGGGACGGTGCGGCTCGCCGAGGGTGCGGTGGGGGAGGCCCTGCCGCTGCTCCGGGAGGCCGGACGGCTCTGGCGGGAGCTGGAGGTGCCGTACGAGGCCGCGCGCGTCGGGGTGTCGATCGGCCTGGCCTGCCGGGCGCTCGGCGACGAGGACTCGGCGGGGTGGGAGCTGGACTCGGCGCGGCAGGTCTTCGAGCGGCTCGGCGCCGCTCCGGACGCCGCACGCGTCGGGCGCCTCACCGGCGACGCCAAGGACCGCCATCCGACGCTCTCGCCCCGTGAGCTCGAAGTCGTACGGCTGATCGCCCGCGGCCGCACCAACCACGCCATCGCCGCCGAACTGTTCCTCAGCGAGAAGACCGTCGCCCGGCACGTCAGCAACATCTTCGGCAAGCTCGACGTCACCTCCCGCACCGCGGCGGCGGCCTACGCCTTCGAGCACGGGCTCGTGGAGCGCGACACGCCGGCGTAGGGGGAGCTGCGCAGAACCACCCATGCGCCCGCTCCGGCGAATGGGCATCGATGGGCATTCCTCTCGATGCGGCCGCCCCCGCCCCGGCACGAGCATCGACATGTGTCCGACGACCAGAGCGGTACAGACGGCCTCCACGGTCTTCGCGAACAGGTCCGCGCAGCGCGCCTGCGGCTCGCCGACAGCGCCGCCGACCTGGGCACCCTGCTGCGGCTGCTCGGCGAGCACACCGAGGCCGAGCGGATGCTGCGCCAGGCCGTGGAGATCTACGAGGCCGACCGGCGGACACGGCCCACCAGCAGCGGCACGGACGTCACGGAGGAGCTGTCATGGACACCCAGCGCATCGAAACCGTCGTCATCGGCGGTGGCCAAGCGGGCCTGGCCACCGGATACCACCTCGCCCGCACCGGCCGGCCCTTCGTGATCCTCGACGCCGGTGAGCGCATCGGTGACGCCTGGCGCGGGCGCTGGGACTCGCTGCGGCTGTTCAGCCCCGCCAGGTTCGACGGGCTGCCCGGGCTGCCGTACCCCGGCCCCGCCTGGTCGTTCCCCACCCGCGACGAGTTCGCCGACTACCTCCAGGCGTACGCCGCGTGGGGGGAACTCCCGGTCAGGACGGGGGCCGCGGTGCGCAGGCTGTCGTACGAGGACGGCCGCTACGTCGTCGAGACGAAAGGTGATCTGCGGTACGAGGCCGACAACGTCGTCGTCGCGGCGGGGTACGACCGGCTGCCCAAGATCCCTGCCTACGCCGATGAACTCGCCCCCGGGATCACCCAGTTGCACGCGGTCGACTATCGCAACCCCGACCAGCTCCGCGACGGCCCCGTCCTGATCGTCGGCGCCGGCAACTCGGGCGCCGACATCGCGCTCGAACTCGCCCGCACCCACCGGGTGTTGCTCTCCGGCCCGCACCCCGGACAGATCCCCTGGCGGATCGAGAGCCGAAAGGCCAGGTTCCTGACCCCGGTCCTCTTCTTCCTCTTCCGGCACCTGCTGACCGTGCGCACCCCGATGGGCCGCAAGGTCCGTCCCAAGGTGCTCGCGCACAGCGCCCCGCTGATCCGCGTGAAGTCGTCGGACCTGAAGGCGGCCGGTGTCCGGCGGGTGGCGCGCACGACGGGGGTGCGCGACGGCCGGCCGGTGCTCGCCGACGGGTCGGCGCCCGAGGTCGCCAACGTTCTGTGGTGCACGGGGTTCAGGCCCGACATCTCCTGGATCGACCTGCCCGTGTTCGACGCGGACGGTGAACCGGCGCAGCGACGCGGGGTGGTTCAGGCACAGCCCGGCCTGTACTTCGTCGGCAGGCTGTTCCAGTACGCGATGGCCTCGTCGATGATCCAGGGCGTCGGAAGGGACGCGGAGTTCGTCGTACGACACCTCGCGGCGCGGTCCGTTCCGGCACACGTCGACGTGGACGCGGCGGTCCTCGGGGGAGGCAGGGGCGAGGCGTAGGGGGGATGCTCCTGCCTCCCCCGAGCCGAGACGGGCCGGCGGCGCCGGGATGCCGCCGGCCCGAGATCGTCAGCCGGCCTGGACCTGAAGGTGTTTCACGCCGTTGATCCATGCCGAGCGCAGGCGGTCCGGGTCGCCGGACAGGGTGAGGTTCGGCAGGGCGTCGGCGATCGCGTTGAAGATGAGGTCGATCTCCAGGACGGCCAGGGACTTGCCCAGGCAGTAGTGCGGGCCGCCCCCGCCGAAGCCGAGGTGGGGGTTGGGGTCGCGGGTGATGTCGAAGGTGTCGGGGTCGGTGAAGACCTCCGGGTCGTGGTTGGCGGAGGCGTAGAAGATGCCGACCCGGTCGCCCTTCTTTATCAACTTCCCGCCCAGTTCGGTGTCCTGGGTGGCGGTGCGCTGGAAGGAGTTGACGGGGGTCGCCCAGCGGACGATCTCCTCGGCCGCGGTCTCCGGCCGCTCCCTCTTGTACAGCTCCCACTGTTCGGGATGGGTGAGGAAGGCGTGCATGCCGTGGGTGATGGCGTTGCGGGTGGTCTCGTTGCCCGCGACGGCCAGCATCAGCACGAAGAACCCGAACTCGTCGGAGTTGAGGTTCCCTTCGTCCTCCGCGGCCACCAGCGTCGTGACGATGTCCTTCGCAGGGCACTGCTTCCGGTCGGCGGACATGTTCATGGCGTAGGCGATGAGTTCGGTGGCCGACTCGGCGCCGACCTCCTCGGTGATCGCGTACTCCGGGTCGTCGTACGAGATCATCTTGTTGGACCAGTCGAAGATCTTGGCCCGGTCGTCCTGCGGGATGCCGATGAGCTCGGCGATGGCCTGCAGGGGCAGTTCGCAGGCGACCTCGGTGACGAAGTCGAAGGGGCCGGGCTGGGCGAGGGCGGTCTGCGCGATGTTGTGGGCGCGGTCGCGCAGTCGCTCCTCCAGCGCCCGGATGGCGCGTGGGGTGAAGATGCGCTGCACGATCTGGCGGACGCGGGTGTGCTCCGGCGGATCCATGTTGAGGAGGATCAGCCGCTGCGCGTCGATGGCATCGCGCTCGATGTGCTCGTTGAAGCGGATGATCGCCGTGTTGAGGTACGAGGAGAAGAGTTCCGGGTGCGTCGAGACGTACTTGACGTCGGCGTGCCGGGTGACGGCCCAGTATCCCTCGTCCTGGAAGCCGGCCAGGTTGGCCGACTGCGGGATCCAGCGGACCGGTTCGGCCCGGCGCAGCTCGGCGAACTCCGGCAGGGGCACACGGGCGTGCAGCAGGTCGGGGTCGGTGAAGTCGAACCCGTCGGGGAGAGCCGGACAGGGCATGGGCAGCTCCAAGCCTGTGTTCTGAACAGTTCTGACGGTCTCTGAAGGTCTTCTGACGGTCCATCAGGAATCGGGCTGCCGTGAAGGTAGTAACGGGTTCTACAAGGTGCAAGGGGTACGGCAAGCCGAATTGAAGCCGAATAGCGTGCACGACCCTTGCGGTTGTGGTTGAGCTGTCAGCAGACTGCTGACAGAACTAGAACACGTACTAGTTCAGCGTGGCGGGGCCGGCCGGGACGCCCCCGCGCCGCGCGGGAACCGAGGAGAGGATCTCCCCCCATGGCCGCGGAACCCGTGATCGTAGAAGCCGTACGCACCCCCATCGGCAAGCGCGGCGGCGCGCTCGCCAACCTCCACCCCGCCTATCTCCTGGGCGAGACGTACCGCGAACTCCTCGGCCGCACCGGCATCCCCGCCGACGCGGTCGAACAGATCGTCGGCGGCACGGTGACGCACGCCGGCGAACAGTCCATGAACCCCGCGCGCACCGCCTGGCTGACCATGGGCCTGCCGTACGAGACGGCGGCGACGACGGTCGACTGCCAGTGCGGTTCCTCGCAGCAGGCGTCGCACATGGTGGCCAACATGATCGCGGCGGGCGTCATCGACGTCGGGATCAGCTGCGGTGTCGAGGCGATGTCTCGGGTGCCGCTGGGGTCGGGGTCGAAGCACGGCCCCGGGAAGCCGTTCCCCGACGAATGGAACGTGGATCTGCCGAACCAGTTCGAGGCGGCGGAGCGGATCGCGCGCCATCGCGGGCTGACGCGCGAGAACGTCGACTCGCTGGGCCTCATCTCGCAGGAGCGGGCGGCGATCGCCTGGTCCGAGGAACGCTTCAAGCGGGAGACCTTCGCGGTCCAGGTACCGACGACGGAGGACGAACAGCGCGCCGGGCAGGGCATGTGGCGGCTCGTCGACCGCGACGAGGGCCTGCGCGACACGTCCATGGAGGCGCTGGCCCGCCTGAAGCCGGTCATGCCGACCGCAGTCCATACGGCGGGCAACTCCTCCCAGATCAGCGACGGTTCGGCGGCCATCATGTGGGCGTCGAAGCGGATGGCACGGGCCCTGAAGCTGAAGCCGCGGGCGCGGATCGTGGCCCAGGCGCTGGTCGGGGCCGACCCGCACTTCCACCTCGACGGCCCGATCGACGCGACGCGGGCGGTGCTGGGCAAGGCGGGCATGTCCCTGAAGGACATCGACGTCGTCGAGATCAACGAGGCGTTCGCGTCAGTGGTGTTGAGCTGGGCGCAGGTCTTCGAGCAGGACCTGGAGAAGGTGAACGTGAACGGCGGCGCGATCGCGCTCGGGCACCCGGTGGGGGCCACGGGGGCGCGGCTCATCACGACGGCACTTCATGAACTGGAGCGGACGGACAAGGAGTTCGCGCTCATCACGATGTGTGCGGGCGGTGGACTGGCCACCGGGACGATCATTCAGCGGCTCTAGGGCGGGGCTTGCAGGGAGTTGACGCGAACTGGTCAACTTACCCAATGCTGATCAATGTAATCCTCCGCGTCCTGCCCTTCTACATCCGCGAACCCATCATCATCGCCATTTGCCTGTCCTTCGGCGGCCTGGCCCTCTACTGGTTCGTCCAGGTAGGGGGCCTGGGCCGGGGCGGCTTCGGGCTGCTGTTCCTGGCGATCGCGGCGCTGCGCGTGTACTTCTTCCGCAAGGAGTGGAGATCCCACCAGGCGGCGAAGACGGGGGGTGTCAGACCTCAGGCGTAGCGCCGCTCCAGGAGACGAAACGACGGAATGCGTCGGGCCGGAAGGAGAGTGCCGGCCCGGCGGGGGTCTTTGAGTCGCGTACGGCGACGGTGGCGCCGGGGAGTTCGGCGATCTCGATGCACTCGCCGCCCTGGTCGCCGCTGTAGCTGGACTTACGCCACTGAGCCGTCTGGTTCTCCATAGCGTTCCTCCATTACTCGCCGGATCAGATCCGCCGAATCCTTGAGGGAGAGAGCGGCGGCCCGGAGATGATCGTAACGGAGTGAACAGTCCTTGACGGTGTCCGGGTTCGCGGTCGGATGCCCGCTGCCGTATCCCTCGGTGTAGACAATGGTCGGGTCGCTCGCGAAGCGGAAGACGGTGAACGAGCCTTGCGAACCGGCATGCGCTCCTGCCGAGAACGGCAGCACCTGGACGTTGATCCGCGAGTTGTCCTCGAAGCTCAACAGATGGGCCAGTTGGCCGCGCATGGTCTCCCGCCCGCCGACCTCCTGGCACAATACGCCCTCGCTGATCGCCATCCAGAAGACCGGCGGCTCCTCCTTCTCGAAGATGCGCTGCCGGGACAGTCGAACGGCGGTGCGGTCGTCGAGCTTGGTCCGGTCGAGTGCGCCGAGGGTAGCCCGGGCATACGCATTGGTCTGAAGGAGACCGTGGATCATGCCCATCTGGAAGGTGCAGACCTCGATCGCCCGAGCCTCCAGCTCGGCCACCTGCCTGAACCACGCCGGAAGTTGACTCCGCATCACCAACTCGACCAGCCGCGACAACGCCCCGTCCGTCCCCAGCGCCGCATCCGCCCGCTCGCTGAAGTCCTGTGTCGGCAGCTTCCTCGCCGTCTCGATCTGGCCGACCATCGAGCCCGTGTAGTTCACGATGTCCCCGAGTTGACGCTGCGTCAGCCCCGCGGTCTCGCGATAGCGGCGCAACTCGTAGCCGTAGTAGTCGAGCGGCGAGGCGCCCGGGTCCAGGGTGTTGATGTGGGTCACGCACGGCCCCCTTGGGTGCAACGATTGCCGCGGACTGCGGGACTGGTTGTATCCGCCTTGTAGCCCAGAGTAGTTGCGCCGGATCAAGCTCGTCGTGTGAACGGATACTTTCCCCCCACGTACCGGCTGAGCCTCACCGCGGGTGAGCATTCTGCCCGTCACATCCGCCGCATCGTCCGCTCGTTGCTCGACGAGTGGGAGTTGGCGGAACTGTCCGACGCCGTGGAACTGGGCGTGACCGAGCTGGTCGCCAATGTCGTACGACATGTTCCGGACCGGCATTGTGTGCTGATGGTGCTGCGGTCGGCGGCGGGAGTCAGGGTGGAGGTGGCGGACGGCTGCCCTCAACCGCCGTGCTCCCCGGCGGAGTTGTCGCTGGAGGCGGAGGGCGGTCGCGGGCTGCTGCTCCTGGACGCGGTGGTCGACAAGTGGGGGGTGTCGGCCGCGTCCGGGGGCGGGAAGACGGTGTGGTTCGAGTGCGGTGGGTCGGACGGGCTCCTGGAGTGTCCTGAGTACGAGTTCGAGTGACGACACGGTGCAGACTTGGCCGCCTTCGCCGCTGCCGCGTTGCGACCGAAGGCCGTGGCACGATGCGGCAATGATCTCCAACTCAGGCGTTCCCGCCGTCGTTCCCGCAGGTCAGATGGCCCGGAATGCCCAGCCGACACTTGGTCTTGCGAACGGCCTGGAGCTGCGGCCCTGGCGCCTGTCCGACGCCGACGCCTTGGTGGCAGCCAGCCACGACCCGGCGATTTGTCAATGGAACCTCCTGCCAGTGGAGACGCCGGAAGGCGCCCGCAGGAGGATCGAGCGTATGCACGAGCGTTGGCAGGCCGAGCGGAGCGCGATCTGGGCCATCGCCCGCCCCGGTTGCCAGGCCATGGGGCTCATCGGGTGGGGCGACATGGACCTCGAGGGCGGCAGCGCCGAAATCGTCTACTGGATTCTGCCCTCGGCCCGCGGCGGCGGCGTCGTGGTCGAGGCCGTGAAACGCGTCAGTGAGTGGGCCCTCAACGACCTCGGCCTGCATCGCCTGCGGCTGTGCCACTCGGTTGCCAACCCGGCATCCTGTCGGGTGGCCGCCAAGGCCGGGTACTCCCTCGAAGGCACCATGCGCAGCGCGCTGCTGCACACGGACGGATGGCATGACCAGCATCTGCACGCCCTTGTCCAGGGCGATATCTGATCCCGCGGCGGCGGTGGGGGCTGTGGCCGACGCGGTGAGGCGTCACACTAGCGGGGTCCGTCCAGCGGGGTGAGCAGGACGATCGGGATCTCGCGGGCGGTCTTCTGCGCGTAGTCGTCGTAGAGCGGGAAGATGTCCACCATCCGGGCCCAGAGGGACGCGCGCTCGGCCGAGGACGCGACGCGGGCGCGTGCGGTGAACCGGCGAGTCCCGACCTGCACCCCGACGCCCTGGTCCGCCTCGAGGTTCATGAACCATGCCGGGTCCTCCTCGGCACCGCCCTTGGAGGCGACGACGACGTACTCGCCGTCGTCCGTGGTGCCGTAGATCAGGCAGGTGCGGCGCGGCGTACCGGTCCGGCGTCCGGTCGTGGCGAGCACGAGGGTGCGCACGCCGTTGCTCTCGTGGCCTTCGGTGCCGCCCGAGGCGAGATACGTGCGGGTGTGCTCGGCGACCCAGTCCCACTGCGAGTCGGTGGCGCGGTCGAGGTCCTCGGCGATGGCCATGGCGGCTGTCCTTCCGGTACGAGCGGTGGTGCGGCCACGCCGGCCGCATCTGCCCCTGGGACGGAGCCGCCCCGCCGGTCTCGACATCCCGGCCGCATTTCGTCGAGCGATGAGTTCCGATACGAAGCGAGGTCTTCTCGGGCGGACGGGCTCGAACTCGACCGAGCTTGATGACCGGTAAGGGGACTCCAGCGTGAGCGACATCGTGGTCCAGAAGATCGTCCGGCCCGAGCGCGCAGTGTCGGGGCCGTGGCTGGAGGTGATCGCCTCGAATCTCGACTACCACCGAGCGACGTTCTTGTGGAAGTGCGAGGGCCTCTCGGATGCCCAACTGCGGCTACGTCCTGTGCGGTCGTCGGCGTTGACCCTGCTGGGGCTCATGCGCCATCTGCAGGGGGTTGAACGTGCCTGGTTCCAGCGGACACTGGCAGGCACGACGCCTCGCTTCTTCCCTTATCGGACCTACGTCACCGCTGACGGTGACGAGTGGTACGACGAGTCGGACGTTACGCCGGCCAGGGACGTCTACGAGGACTACCTGAAGGCGTGCGAGGAGTCGCGGCAGGTGTTCGCGAAGGTGACCGTCGACCTCGCGCGTATCGTGCCGAACCCGGAATTCGGTGACACCGATGTGCGGTTCGTCCTCGAGCACGTGATCGAGGAGTACGCCCGCCACGTCGGCCATGCGGATCTCCTCCGCGAGGCCATCGACGGCGCCACCGGCGAGTAGCCGACGATCAGCGGTCGCCGGCGGGGACGCGGCGGTCCCCGCCTTTGCCCGGCTCCGCGGTGCTCAGGTGCCGCTAGAGCACCCGGCCCACGAGGCTCGCAAGGAGCCCTTCGCTGTCCGGGTCCGCTTCCGTGTCGACGGCTGTGGGGTTGCTGTTTCCGGAGTTGGCCACGGAGCTGGGTGCGCTCTTCTGGCCGGTCTGGTGAGTCCCGGGGTCCGGGTCCGCGGAGGCTGGGAGGGCGACAGTCAGGACGAGGGTCGCGGCGGCAAGCGCGGCGGGAACGATGATCTTCATGACCAGCCTAACGACGCCCCTGGCATCAGGGTGCGCGTCCGGGAGCGCCGGCTGACGCGGGTGCCGGACCGATGAGTTTTGCCCGCCGCTGCCGTCTTCACTGATGACAGGGAGGTGCATGTCATGGGTGCAGTGGCACGGCAGGAAGCCCTGAAGCGGCTGGAGGTGCTGGTCGGGGAATGGGTGGTGGAGGCCGAGTTTCCCGGGCTCGAGGTGCCGCCCGGGCGCAGTGTGTTCGAGTGGAGCCTGGACGGGCAGTTCCTGGTGCAGCGCTCCGAGGCCCCGAATCCCGTACCGGACAGCATGTCGATCATCGCGGTGGACCCGGAGACGGGTGCGTACACGCAGCACTACTTCGACTCGCGGGGCGTCGTACGGACGTATGCGATGGCCTTCGACGGCGAGGTGTGGCAACTGCTGCGCGAGACACCGGACTTCTCGCCGCTGGACTTCCGGCAGCGGTTCCTCGGGCGGATCGGCGACGACGGCGACACCATCCGCGGCGCCTGGGAGAAGCGGACGGACGAGTCGGCGGGCTGGGAGCGGGACTTCCCGCTCACGTACCGCAGGCGTACCGCAGGAGCCGTCGATGAACCCCGGTGAGATCGTGCGCGCCGTCGTCGACGCCAACCTGTACATGGTGCTCGCCACCGCCGACGGGCAGGGGCGGCCGTGGAGTTCTCCGGTCTACTTCGCCCACGAGGGCTACCGCGAGTTCTTCTGGGTCTCCTCGCCGGACGCCCTGCACTCCCGCAACATCGCCGTACGGCCCGAGGTGGGGATCGCCGTCTTCGACTCGTCGGCAGTCATCGGTACCGGTCAGGGTGCGTACATGTCCGCCGTCGCCGCCCGTGTGGCGGGACCGGATGTCGCGCACGCGCTGGACGTCTTCTCCCGGCGGTCCGTGCAGCACGGCGGGCGGGTCTGGACCGCCGACGACGTCCAGGGCGACTCCGGCATACGGCTGTACCGCGCCGTCGCCGACGAGCACTCGATCCTGGCCAAGGACGGGCAACCTGATCACCGGGTTCCGGCCGATCCCGGCTGACGTACGTCTCCTACTCCCGCCCTGAGGCCACGAGCGCCAGCACTCCCGCCGCCCCCGCCGCGACCAGCAGCGGAATGCCCAGGCCGTGGTGGAGCACCAGCCACGCGCCCAGGCAGGCGCCGGCGGCCATCGCGACGACCGCCGCCGAGCGGCGCGGTGAGTGGCCGCCGGAGCCGCCGCCGGCCCGGGAGTCGGCGGCCAGGCCGGTCAGGGTCATCGTCAGGACCGTGGTCGTGGTGAGGCCGGGTACTTCGAGCTTGCGGACCGTCGCGTTGCGCAGGCCCATCGCGACGGCGGTCAGGGCGATCACGGTGTAGCGGGTGGCGGTGGCGTGCGGGGCGGCGAAGGCGGCCACGGCGGACGCGCCCACCAGGGCCGCCTCGACGGCCAGCGTGAGCCGGGCAAAGGTACGGCGCGAACCCTCGCCCAGCCGTCGCGAGACCCGTCCTCCGGCCACCGCACCCAGCAGGAAGCAGCCCAGCGAGGTCGCCGTGTGCCGCACCGAGAAGCCCGGCGCCCCGGCGGCGGCGAAGCCCAGCACCACCACGTTGCCGGTCATGTTCGCCGTGAAGACATGGCCGAGGCCCAGATAACTCACGGCGTCGATGAGCCCGCTGACCACCGTGAGCCCCAACAGCACGAACACCAGGCGCAGTCCGCGTGTCTCGTATTCACTCATTGACTCTCCGGGTCTCCGGGCGGCCGGACGGGCATGGTGCACTCAAGTCCACCACGGACGCGGGGGATTCTCGGATGTCGACATGAACTGCGCGTCCGTAGCGTCGGGGACATGAGTGATGAGACGCGTAAATCCCATGAAACACGGACCAGTTGGCGGACGCGGAGGGGACTCGCCGGAGCGGCGGCCCTGCTGCTCGCCGGGCTCGCCGTGGCCCCGGTGGCGGCCGCCGGTGAGCAGACGCAGCAGGCGCGGCGCGGGGACCTCGTCTCCGTCACGCCGGTCGCCGACCGCGATGCCGGGCAGGTCAGGGAGTTCCTGACCGGGCGGGACGTCTCCGCCGACCCCGTGCGGTACGGCGTACGGGCGTACCGGCTGACGTACCGGACCGTGGACCCGCACGGGAAGCCGACGACGGCGACCGGCCTGCTCACCCTCCCCAAGGGAGGACCCCGGCACCTCGACCTGGTCTCCGACACCCACGGCACCATGGTCACGCGCAGCTACGCGCCCTCCGCGAGCGAGGACTTCGGCCGCATCCCGTCGTATCTGAACGCCTCCGCCGGGCGTGCGGTCGCCGCGCCCGACTACCTGGGGCTGGGCAGCGGCCCCGGCCTGCACCCGTACATGGACACCGCCTCGTCCGTGACGGCCTCCGTCGACATGCTGCGTGCCGCCCGCACGGCCGCGGACCGGCTGGGCCGCCCGCTCAACGGGGACGTGTACGCGACCGGCTTCTCACAGGGCGGCCAGGTGGCCATGGCGCTCGGGCGGGCACTGGAAGGGGGCGCCGACGGGCACTTCCGGCTGAAGGCGCTGGCACCGGTCAGCGGGCCGTACGACCTCGAGGGCCAGGAGGTCCCGGCCCTGTACGACGGCCGGGTCAACGACATCAGCGGCGTCCTGTACATCTCGTACTGGCTGGTCGCGCAGAACCGCCTGCACCCCATCTACAAGGACCCGTCCGAGGTCTTCCGCGCCCCGTACGCGAGCCGCGTCGAGAACCTCTTCGACGGGAGCCACGACGAGGAGGAGGTCGTCAAGGGACTCGCCCCGGACGTGAAGAACCTGCTCACGCCCTCCTTCTACGAGCGTCTGCGGCACCCGTCGGGCCCGCTGCTGGACGCGATGCGCGCCGCCGACCACACCTGCGACTGGAAGCCGGACGTGCCGGTGCGGCTGTACGCCGGGGACGACGACACCGACGTGCCCATCGGCAACACCCGCACATGCGCCCGCACCCTCGCAGGTCAGGGAGCGAGGGTGCGGGTGGTCGATCAAGGGGCCGTGGACCACTTCGGGTCGTTCGCGGTGTCGGCCCCGCAGGTGGTGCGGTTCTTCGACGGCCTACGACGGTGAGGTGCGCGGCGGCCCGGAATCGGCTGTGGCTCAGTACCAGCCGTTGGCCTGCCAGAAGGCCCAGGCGGCGGTCGGGCTGCCGTAGCGGGAGTTCATGTAGTCCAGGCCCCACTTGATCTGGGTCTTGGCGTTGGTCTTCCAGTCCGAGCCGGCGGTGGCCATCTTGGAGCCGGGCAGGGCCTGGACCAGGCCGTAGGCGCCGGAGGAGGCGTTGGTGGCGGTGACGTTCCAGCCGCTCTCGTGCTCGACGATGTTGCTGAAGGCGTTGTACTGGGCCGCGCTCGGGATCATCTTGTGCGCGATCGCCTGTGCGCTGGCGGCCGAGTCGGCGGACGCGGCGTGGGCGGGAGCCGCGGTCAGCACCATGCCGGCGGTGGCGGCGGCCAGGGCGGCGGTGGTGAGGGCCTTCTTCGGGGACGCGATGCTGCGGACGATGCGGGAGACGGACACGAGGAACCTTTTCTTCGGGGACAGGGGGTCGCCGTATGCAGGTCCGGAACCCCGGTTGCATGCGTCGGCGCCGATGCCCTGGGGCAGGTCGGCGCCGTGCGACGTCGTCCAGAGAAGCAGGCTCGGAAGGGGTCCGCAATGACCCTATTTGCTAGTTGTGGTCGTATCTGGGAGGGGCGGGGTTCGTGTGACCTGGCTCTCAAAGTGCAGGTCAGAGGCGCTTATGGCGTGGACATGGCGTCCGAAATGTACTACTAGGGTGAATAGTGGGTGATGTGGGTCATGTGGGGTGCTTCACCGGTCGGTGGGGCTCGAATGTGACCGCGGTCTCGAACGCGGCCCGGCGGGTTGCTCTGCGTAGTGCCCTGAGCACCGCCGGGCCGAGCGTCAGCGTCAGGACGACGGTGACGACGGCCCGGCCCAGGTCCCAGCCGAGCGAGGTGGCCACGCAGTACGCGAGGAAACGGGCCAGGTTGGCGGGGACGGCGGCGTGCGGGTCGAAGGCGATGCCCGACGCCAGTGTGCCCATGAAGGGCCAGCCGGCCAGGTTCATGATCGTGCCGTAGGCGAAGGCGGCGAGGAAGCCGTAGACGGCGAGGAGGGCGAGTTCGGCGCGGCCGCGCAGGCGGTCCGGGCCGGGCAGCAGGCCCGCGCCCATCGTGAACCAGCCCATCGCCAGCATCTGGAACGGCATCCACGGGCCCACCCCGCCCGTGAGCAGCGCGGAGGCGAACATCGTGAGCGAACCGAGGGTGAAGCCGAAGCCCGGGCCCAGGACACGGCCGCTCAGCACCATCAGGAAGAACATCGGCTCGATACCGGCGGTACCGGCGCCGATGGGGCGCAGGGCGGCACCGGTGGCGGCGAGCACGCCGAGCATGGCGACCGCCTTCGGGCCGAGGCCCGACTCCGCGATGGTCGCGGCGACGACTGCGACGAGCAGTACGAGCAGGCCGGCGAAGAGCCAGGGGGCGTCCTGGGCGTGCGTGCCGATCTGCGAGGAGGGCGGGGCGAGGAAGGGCCAGCCGAATCCGGTGATGCCTACGGCGCTGACCAGGAGGAGGGCGGCGACCGAGCGGGGGCCCAGGCGGATGGGCGGCGTTCCGGTCATCGCAGCGCCTCCCGTACCTGGGCGACAGTCAGCCACTCCTGCGGTGCCAGGATCTTGGTGACCTGCGGGGCGAACGACGGGGACGAGACGACCACCTCGGCCGTCGGGCCGTCGGCGATCACCTCGCCGTCGGCCAACAGCACGACTCTGTGGGCGAGTTCGGCGGCGAGTTCGACGTCATGGGTGGCCAGGACGATGGCGTGGCCCGCGGCGGCGAGCGTGCGCAGGACGGCCACGAGGCGGGTCTTCGCCGCGTAGTCCAGTCCGCGGGTCGGTTCGTCCAGGAGCAGCAGGGGTGGGCGGGCGGTGAGGACGACTGCCAGGGCGAGGGTGAGGCGCTGGCCCTCGGAGAGGTCGCGGGGGTGGGTGTCGTCGGGGACGCCGGGGAGCAGCTCGGACACCAGTGCCCGGCAGGTACCGGGGTCGGCTCCGGCATCCCGGTCGGCGGCGGCGCACTCCTCGGCGACGGTGTCGGCGTACAGCAGATCGCGGGGTTCCTGGGGGACGAGTCCGACGCGGCGCACGAGGTCGGGGGGCGCGGTGCGGTGGGGCGTGACGCCACCCACGCGGACCGACCCGGCGGACGGTTCCACGAGCCCGACGAGGGTGTTGAGCAGCGTGGACTTTCCGGCGCCGTTACGGCCCATGAGGGCGATGGTTTCGCCGTGGGTGACGGCGAGGTCGATGTACCGCAGGGCGTCGACACGGGCGCGGCGGACGGCGAGTGAGCGGACCTCGGCCAGCAGCCGGGGAGCCGGAGCGGCCGGGTCCTTCCTGCGGAGACGCCGACGGGAAGGGGCGGGCGCCGGACGGTACACGGATGCGGGAGGTTCGTGAGACGGCGCCGCACGACCGGACAGGCGCTCCCGAAGGTCACCCGCCCGCCGCCGCGCGTCCCGCACCGTCAACGGCAGCGGTGACCAACCGGCAAGTCGCCCCAGGTCCACCACCGGCGGACACACCGGCGACACGGCCATCATGTCGGCTGGGGCGCCCAGTTGAGGCGGCGCTCCAGGGGCCGGCAGCACGGCCACCTGGTCCGCGTACTGGATGACCCGTTCCAGGCGGTGTTCGGCCATCAGGACCGTCGTGCCGAGGTCGTGGACCAGGCGTTGGAGGACGGCGAGGACTTCCTCCGCTGCTGCCGGGTCCAGGGCTGATGTCGGTTCGTCGAGGATCAGGGCCTTGGGGTGTGGGGTGAGGACCGAGCCGATGGCCACGCGTTGCTGCTGGCCGCCGGAGAGGGTGGCGATGGGGCGGCCGCGGAGGTCGGTCAGGCCGAGGAGGTCGAGGGTTTCCTCGACCCGGCGGCGCATCACGTCCGGTGCCAGCCCCAACGACTCCATGCCGTACGCGAGTTCGTCCTCCACCGTGTCCGTCACGAAGTGGGACAGCGGGTCCTGGCCCACCGTGCCCACGACGTCCGCGAGTTCGCGTGGTTTGTGGGTACGGGTGTCACGGCCCGCCACCGTCACCCGGCCCCGCAACGTACCGCCCGTGAAGTGCGGCACCAGGCCGCTCACGGCACCGAGGATCGTCGACTTGCCGACCCCCGACGGGCCGACCAGGAGCACGAGTTCGCCTTCCGGGACCTCGAAGTCCACGCCCCGCACGGTGGGTTCGGCCGCCCCGTCGTACGTCACGGAGACATCCTCGAAGCGGATCACGACGGCTCCTTGGGGGCGACGAGTGAGGGGAGCAGGCCGAGGAGTACGGCTGCGGCCGGCCAGAGCGGGAGCGTGGGGGACATGAGCGGTACGACACCGGGGTGCAGGGCCGCCGGGTTGTCCGCGGCGGCCAGGGTGAGCAGCGCGGCGACCGTGGCGCCGGACCCGGCGACCAGCCAGGCGCGCACGTCCCAGCGGTCGGGCCGGTAACGCGTGCGCAGGCTGCGGCGGCCGCCCAGCCGCAGGCCGGCCAGGGCCGCGGCGACTCCGGCGAGCAGAAGGGGCAGGCCGTAGGTGCCGCCCTCGGCGGTGAGCAGCCCGTACGTTCCCGCGCAGACGCCGAGCAGGCCGCCGAGGGTGAGGGCGGCGGTGGTGCGGCGAACTGCGGTGGGGACCTGGGCGGTTCGGCCGTAACCGCGGGCGTCCATGGCGGCGGCGAGGGCGACCGAACGCTCCAACGCGCCCTCCAGCACCGGGAGTCCGACCTGCAGCAGGCCGCGGATGCCCTTGTCGGGGCGGCCGCGCAGGCGCCGGGCGGCGCGCAGGCGCTGGACGTCGGCGATGAGGTTCGGCGCGAAGGTGAGGGCCACGACCACTGCGACGCCCGTCTCGTAGAGGGCGCCGGGGAGGGACTTGAGGAGGCGGGACGGGTTGGCCAGGGCGTTCGCGGCGCCGACGCAGACGAGGAGCGTGGCCAGCTTCAGGCCGTCGTAGAAGGCGAAGACCAGGGACTCGGCGGTGACCCTGCCACCCAGGCGGATGCCCTGGGCCCAGTGGGGGAGCGGGAGTTCGGGGAGGGTGACGATCACATGCGTGCCGGGGATGGGGGAGCCGAGCGCCACCGCGAAGACCAGGCGGATGAGGAGGACGGCCAGGGCGAGTTTGAGGAAGGCGGAGTAGGAGTGGGACCAGGGGGTTCGGGGGCGGCAGGTGGCGACCACGTAGGCGGATGTCGCGATGAGGAGGGTCAGGAGGAGGGGGTTGGTGGTGCGGGTGGCCGCGGTGCCGAGGCCCAGGGACCAGAGCCACCAGGCGCCGGGGTGCAGCGACGTGGGCCGACTAGCCATGCCTGCGTCGCCGTGCCTGCCACACCGCCGCCGCGCCCAGCAGCGCAACCGCACCCGCCCCTGCGAACAGCCCCACCGAAGGCCCGCCGTCCCGGTCGCCCTTCTTCTCCGCAGCTGTCGGCTTCTTTGCCGCCGAGACCTGCTCCCCGCACCCCTTCTCCGGATACCCGGCGATGGCGCACAGCAGGGCATCGGTGTCGTACCGGAGCGGCTTCGCCACCGAGGCCAGTGCCTCTGCCGTCGTCCCGTCGGACGGCACCCGCGCGCAGGCCGTACGGCGGGCCGGTGGTGTCTCGCCCGACGGGGCGTCCGCCGCCGTGCCGAAGTCGATGACCAGAGCCACCCGCTTCCTGCCCTCCTGGGCCGGCGTCCGGGCGCAGATCACCGCGAACGACGCCTGGCCGCGCGGTTTCGCCGAGTCCTGCGAGTCCTCGCTCACCGAGAAGCGGAAGCCCTGGACGTCGCCGTCGTAGGGGCGGGCGGTGGACGGGCCCTGGGTGGCGTACGTCCAGCGGCCGTTGTCGTAGTCCCAGAAGGACCAGTAGCGATAGCCGACCGCCTGCGCCTGGCCGCTGATCGCGGCCAGGGTCAGGAACAGCGCGGCCAGCAGGAAGACAACGCGGCGGATCACGGCTGCTTCTTCTTACGGCCGCTGATCAGGAACCCGACCCCGATGCCGCCGACGAGCCCCACCCCGATGATCCACCACACGCTGACGCCGGAGTCGTCCTTCGTGTCCACCTTGTTCGAGTCGCCGGGGGTGGGGGAGGCGGTCGCCGGGACGGAAGCCGGCTTCGGGCCGGTCGCGTTGAGGAGCTTCACCAGGTCCTGGCCGCCGAAGTCGTGGACGTCGAAGGTCTCCGCGTGCGCCGCGAGGATCAGCTGCGCGTACGCGGCCGGTCCGCCCTGCTGTGCCCAGGCCTTGGAGTTCGACTCCAGCCAGCGCATGGCGTCGGCCGCCTTGTCGCCCTGGCCGGCGGTCGCGAGGGCGAGGACCGCGTCGGCCGTGTTGCCGTAGTCGGGCTGGGGCTTGGCGCCGGCGAGCGTCGACGTCAGGTGCTTGTCCTTGGCCAGGGCCTTGACGAGGTACGCGGCACCGTTCTGTGCCGCCGGCTCGGGGTCGACGGCCTTCTTGCAGGTCGGCTTGGTGTCGGTGGGCTTCGGGGCGTCCCCGGCCAGCCCCTTGCCCAGCGCGCCCACCACGGCCGCCGCCGTCGCGTCCGCGTTGGCCGCCAACTTGCCCTTCTTGTCCGGCTGGTAGGCGAAGGCGCCCGCACCGTCTCCGTCGCAGGGCAGCGCGAGTGCGAGCAGGGTGTCGTACGGAGACTTGCCGCCCTTGCCGTCCTTGGTGACCTCACCCGGCTTCTCGCCTACGGCGGCCAGCGCGCCGATGACGACGGACGTGGAGTTCGCGTCGCTCGCCCCGCCCGGCGCGTAGCCCCAGCCGCCGTCCTTGTTCTGCACGGACTTCAGCCAGGTGACCGCCTTGCCGGTGGCGGAGTCGTGTCCGCCGAGCGCGGCGAGTGCCTGGACGGCGGCGGCCGTACTGTTCGTGTCGACCGCGACCTTGGCGTCGCAGGCCTTCGCGGCATCGGCGCGGAACGCCGCGAACGACCCGTTCGCGCACTGCTGGCCCACCAGCCAGTCCACCGCTGTCGCCGCCGGCTTCACACCCACGGTGTCCTGCGCGAGCAGCGCCAGCGACTGGCGCCAGACGCCGTCGTACTTGGGGTCCGTGCTGCCGTACAACCCCTCGGGTATCGACGGAGCGGGCGTGGCGGCCATGGCGGGGACGGCGGCACCCAGGACGACGGTGGCGGCGGCCAGCGCCGCGGCGCTGCGGCGGACGACGTTCATGATCGGCGGGTGCCTCTCTGTGCTGCTTCTCGGTTCGCTGCGGGAGCGCGGGCAGCAGCACGGGAGAACCCGGGCGGCTCGGCTCCGTATGCCTCGACGGTGCCGTGCGCCGACGGGCTGCCGACACACGTGAGCCGGTCACGACCGCGCGGGGCAATCCGGCTGACCGCCCTCTGCGGGCGGTTCACGGTTGCGGGTCAGCGCCGGAATTGCACCGGCTTCCCCCCGTACGGTGTGATGACGACCCGGCCATGCTACCGGCCCGTAGGAACACGCTGAGAGCCCCCTGTGAGGCGTGGGCCGGTACGTTCGGGTCATGACAACGGGGAGGGTCATGGCGACGGGGAAACTGCTCGGCACGGGCCGCGTCAACGACGTGTACGAGATCGACGAGGCGTGGGTGTTGCGCCGCGACCGGCACGGATGGGGCGATGCCACCGCGGAGGGCGCCGTGATGGAACACGTACGCGCCCACGGCTACCCCGTGCCCCGAGTACGGCTCGCCGACTCCACGCGCACCGACCTGGTGATGGAGCGGCTGTCCGGGCCGACGATGCTGCAGGCGTGCCTGGAGGGTTCGCTGGGCGCCGACGAGGCGGGCGCGACCGTGGCCGACCTGCTGCGGCGCCTGCACGCCGTCCCCGCCCGCGAGTCCGCCGACCCCGGCTGCCGGGTCCTCCACCTCGACCTGCACCCGGACAACGTGATGCTCACGCCCGACGGTCCGCACGTGATCGACTGGTCCAACGCGGAGGAGGGCCACCCGGGCCTCGACTGGGGCATCTCCGCCATGATCCTGGCCCAGGTCGCCGTCGACGACGAACCGATCGCCGACGGCGCCCGCGCCATGCTGACCGCCCTGCTCGCCGACCCCTCCCATCTCACCGAGGCGGGCCTGACGGAGGCCCGGCGCCGACGCGCGGCCAACCCGACGATGAGCCGACGGGAGGTCGAACTCCTCGGGGAGGCCGAGGAGTTGATCCGTACGCTGCTGCGTTGACGGTGCGCCTTCCGGGTGGGCGTCAGGTCACCGCGGCCCTCGTCGGCATCGTCGCCTCCGTCGGCTGGCACAGCATCAGGGTGAGGTCGTCGTACGGAGGTGTGCCCCCGTGGGCGATCGCGCGGTCGTACAGGTGGTTCAGCGCGTCTTCAGGCAGCGGCTCACGCAGGGCCCGTGAGGCCTCCGCCAGCAGGGGGAAGGTCGAGCCGTCGGGGGCGCGGACCTCGCTCAGACCGTCGGTGTAGATCAGGAGCCGGTCGCCCGGCTGGAGGCGGACGCGGCACTGACGGGGCTCGGGACCGAGGCCCAACGGCGTCGTGGGGGTGAAGGGTTCGAGCAGTTCGACACGGTGCCCGGCGCGCAGCGGCGCCGGATGGCCGCAGTTGACGAGGCGGACCTCGCCCGGTGCGAACTCGGCGAGCACGACCGTCACGAAGTCCTCCGGGCCGAGCTCGGCGGCGAGTCGGGTGTCCAGGCCGGTGACGAGTTCGGGCAGCGAGGGCTGCGTGTAGGCCAGTTCACGGAAACCGGTGATCGTCGCCGCGGTCAGCCGCAGCGCCTCCAGGCCGTGCCCGCGCACATCGCCGACCAGCACCCGCAGGCCGTACGGGGTCACCGCGACGTCGTACAGGTCGCCGCCGACCGTCGACTCGCGGGCGGCGCAGTGGTGGCGCGTGCGCACATGCGTGCCGCAAAGGCTGCGGGAGATGGGCTGTTGGATCACCCCCTGGGTGATCCGGTTCACCTCGCGCGCCCGGGTGAGCGCCGACTCCAGCTCGGTGCGCCGGTGTGCCGCGTACACGGTGATCCCGCCGCCCAGCAGGAGAGCACCGCCACGGGCAACGAGGTCGAGCAGCGACGGTCGCCCGAACGCGACGTCCGCTCCCAGCGCCAGTGCCGCCGCGCCGCCGCAGACGAGGGCGGTGTGCCGCGCGCCGAGCCGTGCGCAGGCCAGCAGCGGCGCTACGAACAGCAGTACGGTCAGGGTGGCCGGAGGACCGACCACTCCGGTGTCCATGACGCCCATGGGGCACCTCTTGCTCCCGATCGCCCCGCACAGTGAGGGACGACTATCTCTCATCAGGCCGTCACGGAGAGTGAGTTGACCGCATCGCGTCGAATGTGTCCGGCGATGTCGACTCCTGTGGCCCCTTTGTCCGGCTCGCGTGCTTCGGCCCCTGGGCGGGCGGAATGGCGGCACACTGTGCGACGTGCCTTGGAACACGGTCGGGGGCGGCCTCGGCAACCTGCCTCCGGAGACCCGCGGTTTCGTCGGACGTGAGGCGGAACTGGACCTGCTGGCCGCCGAGTTGGCGTCCGACGGCGGCAGCCGGCTGCTGAGCCTGGTGGGCGTCGGCGGGGTCGGCAAGACCCGGCTCGCCCTGCACACCGCCGCCCGGGTGCGCGCGGCGTATCCCGACGGCGTGTGGCTGGTGGAGCTGTCCGCCCTGCACACCGACGGCCTGGTGCCCTTCGCCGTCATGGAGGCGCTCCGGCTCGCCGACCAGACGGCGGACTCGGCCGTCGCGGCGATCGCCGCCTGGGCCCGGGACAAGCGGCTGCTGCTGATCCTCGATTCCTGTGAGCACCTGTCGGCGGAGTGCGGCGCCCTGGCCGTGGCCCTGACGGACAAGGTGCCCGGACTGCGCGTCCTCGCCACCAGCCGGGTGCGGCTGGGACCGCCGGGGGAGTGGACCATGGCGGTCGAACCGCTGCCGGTGAGTGACGCGGGCGGCAAGGAAGGCGCCAAACCCGCCGTCGCCGACACCCTGTTCGCGCAGCGGGCCGCCGCCGCGGATCCCGGCCTCGTCCTCGACGCCCCGGCCCGGCGACGGATCGCCGCCATCTGCCGCGGCCTCGACGGCATCCCGCTCGCCATCGAGCTGGCCGCCGCCCGGCTGTCCGACCTCGGCCTGGACGAGCTGCACACCCGCCTCGGTGCCGACCGGCCCTCCCGCCTCGACCTGTTGACCTCGCAGGACGGCGACGCTCCCGCGCGCCATCGCGCGCTGCGCACCACGATCGGCTGGAGCCACGAGCTGTGCGCCCCGCTGGAACGGCTCCTGTGGGCCAGGCTGTCCGTCTTCGCGGGTGGGTTCGACACCGAGGCCGCCGCGTTCGTCTGCGCGGGCGGCCCGTTGCCCGCCGAGCGGGTGGGCGAGCTCATCGAGAAACTCGTGGCCTGGTCGATCGTCCGGCCCGACCGCACCGACCCCGCCCGCTACCGGATGCTCGACACGGTCCGTGAGTACGGCGGCGACTGGCTGCGCGAACTCGGCGAGGAGGAAGCCGTACGCCTGCGCCACCGCGATCACTACCGCCGGCTGGCCCGGCAGGGCTGGGCCGAGTGGAACACCGGACGCCAGGTCGCCTGGGCCGTACGCGTCCTGGCCGACCGGGCCAATCTGCATACCGCACTGGACTTCGCCCTGGCCGGTCCGGATCGCGCCGCCGCCGTGGAGATGGCGGGCCACGTCGGCCTCATGTGGCGCCACTGCGGTGTGCTGCGCGATGCCCGGCACTTCCTGGACCGGGCGCTCGCCGACGACCCGCCGGCCGGCCCGGCCCGTACCCGGGCCCTGTGGGCGTGTGCGGCGGTGGCCGTCTTCCAGGGGGATCTGGAGGAGGCGGCGAACCTGGCGGTGCGGTGTGCCGACTCGGCCCGGGAGGAGGGGGACGCGGTGGCGCAGGTCGCCGCCGTGTACCTGCGGGGTACCTACCTGGTGCAGAGCGGGCGCATGGCCGAGGCGATCGAACTCGTCGACACGGTGCCGCGGCTGCCCGTCCAGCCGCACGGGTTCGGTGCCGCCCAGTTGCAGATAGGACTCGTGGCCGCCTTCGCGCACATGATGCGCGGCGAGTTCGAGGCGGCCCGTGCCGCCGCCCTGGAGGTCCGCCGGGCCGGCGCCGAGTGCGGCGAGTGCTGGGCGGGATCGGTCACCGACTATCTGATCGCCCAGATCGACCTGACCCAGGGAGATGCGGCCACGGCCGTCCGGGGCGCTCGCACGGCGATCGCCAAGAGCGCGCTGATGCACGACATCGTGGTCTCCGCCGTCTCCCTCGACGTGCTGGCCGCCGCGGTCGTGGCGCGCGGCGACGGACTCCACGCGGCGCGCCTTCTCGGCGTCGGCAGCCGTATCTGGGAGCTGACCGGCGGCGACCAGCTGAACTCGCCGGACCTCATCGCGGCCCGCCGCTCCCATGAAATCCGGGTCCGCGGCGAGATCGGCCATGAGATCTACGAGACGGCCTTCGCGGAGGGACGCGCGATGTCGTACGAGGAAGGACTGCGGTACGCGGCGCAGTCCACCGGCCCCCAGGAGTGAACGCCCGGCGCCTCAGCCCACGACCGCCACCGCGTCCACCTCCACCAGCACCCCCTCCCGCACCAGCCGCGCCAGCACCGTCGTACGGGCCGGCAGCGGTGCGCAGTCCGCGAAGAACTCCCGGTAGACGCGGTTGAATTCGGCGAAGTGGGCGGGGTCGGCCAGATAGCAGGTGCAGCGCGTGATCGACCGCCGGTCGCCGCCCGCCGCCTCGACCACCGCCTCGACGTTGGCGAGCACCTGCCGCACCTGCGCGGCGAAGTCCGCGGGCATCTCCCCGGTCGCCGGATCCAGCGGCCCCTGCCCGGAGGTGAACACCAGCGGCCCGTTGCGCACGCCCTGGGAGAGCGGCGGCTCGCTGCCGTCGGGGAAGCGGACGAAGGGGGCGCGGTCGGTGCGCACGGGTTCGAGGGCGCCGCGGCCGACGTGCGGGGTGGGTCCGCCGAAGGGGAGGTGAAGGACCCGGGAGGCCAGCAGCCACCGTCCGTCGAGGCGGCGGAACGTGTCCTCGTAGTGGCCGACCTGGACGGGCGGGCCGGCGGGCACCATGCCGCCCGACCAGCCCTCGATGCGGTACGTCGTGAAGTACGAGGTGGCCTCGGCGGTGTCCTCGGACGTCACGGTGACCCGGATGTTGGACATGATCCGCCGCGAGAGCTTGTCCGCGGGGCGTGAGCCGAAGTACTTCCGCAGCGCCGCCCGCCCCTCGGACCGCCGCCCGTCCCCCGGAGGCGGCCACTCCCACCGGCCGTCCTCGGTGAACAGCTCGGCCACGGAGGCCGGTTCACCGAGGTCCAGACGGTGGACGAAGTCGAGGATCAGGCGCTCGCAGGCGCGTTCGGCGAGGAGTTGCTGCAGCGGGTCCATGGTCATTGGGTACCAGTGGGCACCCAGGAACCACGAGCGAATTACACCGCCACGTACGTCACCGGATCGCTCCCCGCCACCGCCTCCGCCCGCCCCAGCTTCACCAGCCGCCGCAGATGCGCCTCGGCCTCCGAGACCGCGATGTTCCTTGATCCGTACGGGATTTGGTCCCAGGGCCGGTTCCACTCCATCCGCTCGGCCACCTGCCAGGGCGTGAGCGGCTCGACCAGCAGCGACTGCAGCCCGGTGAGCCGCTGCTCGTGGTGGTCGAGCAACTCCCGTACGCGGGCGGCCGCGTCGGTGAGCACGTACTGGTGGGCGGGGAGCACTTCGGCGGGGGCGAGCCGGCCGACGCGCTCGAGGGAGTCGAGATAGTCGCCCAGGGGGTCCGTGATGGTGGCGTCGTCGGGATCCTCGTAGAGACCGATGTGCGGGGTGATCTCGGGCAGCAGGTGATCGCCGGAGAACAGCCGCCCGTGGCCCGGGAGTTGAGAGGGGTGCTCCTCTTCCAGGTGCAGACAGACGTGGCCGGGCGTGTGCCCCGGCGTCCAGATCGCGCGCAGTCGCCGCCCCGGGATGTCGAGGAGCTCGCCGGGGACGATCTCCCGGTCGGGCAGGGCGGGGGAGAAGCCCGGCAGGGTGGTGCGCGGGGCGGCGTCCCTGAGCGGCGCCACATGCTCCTCGGGCGCACCGGCGGCGACGAGCTTGGCGGTCATGTACGCGAACCAGCGTCCGGGCCGGGTCTCCCGGGTGCGCCGCACGATCGCGGTGTCCGCGGCATGCATGGCGATCCAGGCGCCGGACGCCTCGCGCACCTTGCCGGACAGGCCGTGGTGGTCGGGGTGGTGATGGGTGATCACCACACCATGGATCTCGGCGGGCGAGGTCCCGCACGCGGCCAGCCCCTCGCCGAGGGTGTCCCAGGACGCGGGGTCGTCCCACCCGGTGTCGACCAGCACCGGCCCGCGGTCGGTGTCGACGACGTACACGAGCGTGTACCCAAGTGGATTGTCCGGAATGGGGACTCGGACGGACCGCACGCCGCCGCCGTGGTCGGTGACCTGTGTCATGGACTCCCCTGTCGCCGCGTTCCAGCCACTATAACTAGAACGGGTTTCGATGGGAGCCCAAGTCACCCTTCCGGGGTGCTGTGAGGTCTGTGGACTCCTCCCAGTGGAACTGGTATCAGTTCCCGTATCTGATGAACCGTCAGAGTCAGCTCCCGGGGAGGCAGTCGGCCATGACCGAGCTCGTGGAACACGGACAGCTGTTCATCGGCGGGGAGTTGACCGACCCCCTCGGCAAGGACGTCATCGAGGTGATCTCCCCGCACACCGAGGAGGTCATCGGGCGGGTGCCGCACGCCTCGCGGGAGGACGTCGACCGCGCCGTCGCCGTCGCGCGCCGTGCCTTCGACGAGGGGCCCTGGCCGCGGATGTCGCTGGACGAGCGGATCGAGGTCGTCACCCGGATCAAGGACGCGATCGCCGTACGGCACGAGGAGATCGCCCGTGTGATCTCGTCCGAGAACGGGTCGCCGTACTCCTGGAGCGTCCTCGCGCAGGCGCTCGGCGCGATGATGGTGTGGGACTCGGCGATCACGGTCGCGCGCAACTTCACGTACGAGGAGACCCGCGACGGCGTGCTCGGCCGGATCCTCGTGCGCCGCGAACCGGTCGGCGTCGTGGCGGCCGTAGTGCCGTGGAACGTCCCGCAGTTCGTGGCCGCCGCCAAGCTCGCGCCCGCGCTGCTCACCGGCTGCACGGTGATCCTCAAGCCGTCGCCTGAGTCGCCGCTGGACGCGTACATCCTCGCCGACATCACGAAGGAGGCCGGGCTGCCTGAGGGTGTCCTGTCCATCCTTCCCGCCGACCGCGAGGTCAGCGAGTACCTGGTCGGACACCCGGGCATCGACAAGGTGTCCTTCACCGGCTCGGTCGCGGCCGGCAAGCGCGTGATGGAGGTGGCGTCGAAGAACCTGACCCGCGTCACCCTCGAACTGGGCGGCAAGTCGGCGGCGGTCGTCCTCCCGGACGCGGACATCGCCACCTCCGTCGCGGGCATCGTCCCGGCGGCCTGGATGAACAACGGCCAGGCCTGTGTCGCCCAGACCCGCATCCTCGTACCGCGTTCCCGCTACGACGAGTTCGCGGACGCCTTCGCGCAGGCGGCGAGCGCGCTGGTCGTCGGCGACCCCCTGGACACGGCCACCCAGGTCGGCCCACTGGTGGCGCAACGGCAGCAGCGCAGGAACCTCGACTACATCCGCATCGGCCAGGAGGAGGGCGCCAAGATCCTCACCGGCGGCGGCCGCCCGCCGGGCCTGGACCGCGGCTGGTACGTCGAGCCGACCCTCTTCGGCGACGTCGACAACTCGATGCGGATCGCCCGGGAGGAGATCTTCGGCCCGGTCATCTGCCTTCTCCCGTACGGCGACGAGTCCGAGGCCCTGAAGATCGCGAACGACTCGGACTACGGGCTGAGCGGAAGCGTGTGGACGGCGGACGTGGCACACGGCATCGAGGTCGCGCGGCAGGTCCGTACGGGAACGTACTCGGTGAACACCTTCAGCCTGGACATGCTCGGCCCGTTCGGCGGCTACAAGAACTCGGGCCTGGGTCGGGAGTTCGGCCCCGAGGGCTACGGCGAATACCTCGAACACAAGATGATCCATCTCCCGGCCGGCTGGGAGGGCTGAGCGGCCATGGGCGACCGCTGGCACGTCGAAGTCGACCGCTCCATCTGCATCGGCTCCGCCCAGTGCACCCACCGGGCCACCGGCGCCTTCCGCCTCGACTCCGCCATGCAGTCCCACCCGGTCGAACCGGAGACCGACGCCAACGAACGCGTCCTGGAGGCGGCCGAGAACTGCCCGGTGGAGGCGATCGTGATCACCCTGCTGGGGAGCGGGGAGCCGGTGTTTCCGCCGGAGGAGTAGGGGTCCAAAAAATCATTCTTTGGGGGGTTTCATTCAGGCACGAGCGTTCTATTCTGGAAATTGGCCTACGGGACGAGTGAGGGAGTCCGACCGGAGTAGCCGACTTTGGCGAGACGCATCAGCATCCGCTGGGGCCGACGTCGACGGTCGGGCTGAGAGGCCGGAAGGCAGTGGTCAGGCCGGAAGGCGACCCCCAGAACCTGATCCGGGCAATGCCGGCGAAGGGAACCCGTCTCGTAGGTCCTTTGCGTGCGTCCTAGCTCTTTTTCCCGGGGTCCGTCAAGTCGATGAGGCGGCACACCGTCTCGATGTCGATCTTGACCTGGGCGATGGACGCCCGCCCCGACAGCCAGGTGATCAGCGCCGAGTGCCAGGTGTGCTCGATGACGCGGACCGCGGAGAGCTGCTCGGGGGTCGGGTCCGCGAGGCCCATCGCGTCCAGGATGATCAGCGTCGTCTGCCGCGAGACCTGGTCGACCTCCGGCGAGACGCTGCGGTCGGCGAAGGTCAGGGCGCGCACCATCGCGTCGGCGAGGTGCGGTTCGCGCTGCAGCGCGCGGAAGGCGCGCATCAGGGTCTCGGCGACGCGCTCGGCCGCCGTGTCACCCTGCGGCGGCTTCTTCCGCAGCGTGCCGTGCATGTGCTCCAGCTGGTCCTGCATCGTGGCGACCAGCAGATGGATCTTGGACGGGAAGTAACGGTAGAGGGTGCCCAGCGCCACCTGCGAGGACTCCGCGACCTCCCGCATCTGCACCGCGTCGAAACCGCCCCGGCTGGCCAGCTGCGCGCTCGCGTGCAGGATGCGGCGACGGCGCGCCTCCTGTCGCTCCGTGAGGGGCGGGGAGGTGCGCCCGGTGGCTTCGAGCTTGGCTTCCGCAGGCATGGGTCCCGTTCCGTGACAGTCGGTGAGGGCTGGTGATCGCACCGAGCATGGCAGGGCGTCCGCCGTGGCGCGAATCACCTGATCCACTGCTCACTGTGCCCCTACCTGCCGGTAGATTCAGTGCCTCCTGGACGATCAAGTCTGAAACTTGTTCTAGATTAGCGTCCCGGCGTAATCTCGCGGGACAGTGCAGGCAGAAGGGGGCCCAGAGTGACCGCTGAGGCCAGTCAGGCGGGTCCCCAGGAGGACCTCGCCGCCGACGGCGAGCGACCGCTCCACATCGCACTCCTCACCTATAAAGGGAACCCGTTCTGCGGCGGCCAGGGCGTCTACGTCCGCCATCTCTCGCGCGAGCTGGCCCGCCTCGGCCACCGCGTCGAGGTCATCGGCTCCCAGCCGTATCCCGTCCTCGACGAGGGCGCGGACTACGCCGGCCGGCTGAGCCTGACCGAGCTGCCGAGCCTGGACCTGTACCGCTCGCCGGACCCCTTCCGTACTCCCGGGCGCGACGAGTACCGCGACTGGATCGACGCGCTGGAAGTCGCGACCATGTGGACCGGCGGCTTCCCCGAGCCGCTGACGTTCTCGCTGCGCGCCCGCCGTCATCTCCGCGCCCGCCGCGGTGAGTTCGACGTCGTGCACGACAACCAGACGCTCGGATACGGGTTGTTGGGGGATGTGGGCGCCCCTCTGGTGACCACCATCCACCACCCCATCACCGTGGACCGGCAGTTGGAGCTGGACGCCGCCGAGAACTGGCAGCAGCGGCTGTCCAAGCGGCGCTGGTACGCCTTCACCCGCATGCAGAAGCGCGTCGCGCGCCGCCTGCCCTCGGTCCTCACCGTCTCCGGCACCTCGCGCGCCGAGATCGTCGATCACCTCGGCGTGCGCGACGACCGTATCCACGTGGTCCACATCGGCGCCGACACCGACCTCTTCTCGCCGGACCCGTCCGTGCCCGTCGTGCCCGGCCGGATCGTGACGACGTCCAGCGCGGACGTACCCCTCAAGGGCCTGGTCTTCCTGGTCGAGGCGCTCGCGAAGGTGCGCACCGAGCACCCCGACGCCCACCTCGTCGTCGTCGGCAAGCGGCCCACGGAGGGCCCGGTCGCGCAGGCCATGGAGCGCTACGGCCTTGAGGGCGCCGTCGAGTTCGTCAAGGGCATCTCGGACGCCGAACTGGTCGACCTGGTCCGCTCGGCGGAGGTCGCCTGCGTGCCGTCCCTGTACGAGGGCTTCTCCCTGCCGGCCGCCGAGGCCATGGCCACGGGCACACCGCTGGTCGCCACGACCGGCGGCGCGATCCCCGAGGTCGCCGGGCGCGACGGGGAGACGTGCCTTGCGGTACCGCCGGGCGACCCGGGCGCGCTGGCCGCGGGGCTGAGCCGGCTGCTGGGCGACCCGGAGCTGCGGGCGCGGCTCGGCGCGGCGGGCCGCGAGCGGGTGCTGCGGCACTTCACCTGGGCACGGGCCGCCGAGGGCACGGCCGCCAGGTACCGGGAGGCCATCGCCCGCTCCGCCGCCGCTCAACCCCCGGCCGCGGCACGAGCGTCCGTACCACCGACCGCAGCCGCAACGCCGATCACGGCTGCAGCAGCCACCCTCGAACCCCACGCAGACTCCGAAAGCAGGGCCACGTGCTGACCGTCGACTTCTCCCGGTTCCCGCTCGCCCCGGGCGACCGCGTCCTGGACCTCGGATGCGGGGCCGGCCGGCACGCGTTCGAGTGCTACCGGCGCGGCGCCCAGGTCGTGGCGCTCGACCAGAACGGCGAGGAGATCCGCGAGGTCGCGAAGTGGTTCGCGGCGATGAAGGAGGCCGGCGAGGCACCCGAGGGCGCGACGGCGACCGCCATGGAGGGCGACGCCCTGGCACTGCCCTTCCCCGACGAGTCCTTCGACGTCGTCATCATCTCCGAGGTGATGGAGCACATCCCGGACGACAAGGGCGTACTCGCCGAGATGGTACGGGTGTTGAAGCCCGGCGGCCGCATCGCCATCACCGTCCCGCGCTACGGCCCCGAGAAGGTCTGCTGGGCGCTGTCCGACGCCTACCACGAGGTCGAGGGCGGCCACATCCGCATCTACAAGGCGGACGAACTGCTCGCCAAGATCCGCGAGGCCGGCCTCAAGCCGTACGGCACCCATCACGCGCACGCGCTGCACTCGCCGTACTGGTGGCTGAAGTGCGCGTTCGGCGTCGACAACGACAAGGCGCTGCCGGTGAAGGCGTACCACAAGCTGCTGGTCTGGGACATCATGAAGAAGCCCCTGGCCACCCGGGTCGCCGAGCAGGCGCTGAACCCGCTGATCGGCAAGAGCTTCGTGGCGTACGCGACCAAGCCGCACCTGCCGCGCCTTTCCGAGACCGGGGCGGCCGCCAAGTGACCACTCCCCGGACAGAACACCTCGTCCTGCCCGGGGTCCTCACCGCCGGGCAGGCCGCCGCGACCGTCGCCGGCATCCTCGCCGTACAGCGGGAGGACGGTGCGATCCCGTGGTTCCGGGGACACCACCTGGACCCCTGGGACCACACCGAGGCCGCGATGGCGCTGGACGCGGCGGGCGAGCACGAGGCCGCCGAGCGGGCCTACGAGTGGCTCCTGCGGCACCAGAACGAGGACGGCTCCTGGTACGCGGCGTACGCCGACGGGGACTTCGCGGACGTCACCGACCGCGGGCGCGAGACGAACTTCGTCGCGTACATCGCGGTGGGCGTCTGGCACCACTACCTGTCCACCGGCGACGACATGTTCCTGGACCGCATGTGGCCGGCCGTCCACTCGGCGATCGAGTACGTGCTCCGACTCCAGCAGCCCGGCGGCCAGATCGGCTGGAAGGGCGAGGACGACGGAGGCTTCACCACCGACGCCCTGCTGACCGGATCCTCCTCCATCCACCACGCCCTGCGCTGCGCGCTCGCCATCGCCGAACAGCGCGAAGAGCCGCAGCCGGACTGGGAGTTGGCGGCGGGCGCACTGCGGCACGCGATCCGCCGGCACCCCGAGCGGTTCCTCGACAAGGACCGCTACTCGATGGACTGGTACTACCCGGTGCTGGGCGGCGCGTTGACGGGCGCGGAGGCCAAGTCCCGTATCGAGGAAGGCTGGGAGCGCTTCGTCGTCCCGCACCTCGGCGTGCGCTGCGTCGTCCCCAACCCGTGGGTGACGGGCGGCGAGTCCGCCGAACTCGCCCTCACCCTGTGGGCGATGGGCGAGTCCGACCGTGCGCTGGACATCCTGCAGTCGATCCAGCACCTGCGCGACGCGGACAGCGGCCTGTACTGGACGGGCTACGTCTTCGAGGACGAGACCATCTGGCCCCAGGAGCTGACCACTTGGACCGCCGGATCGCTGCTGTTGGCGGTCGCCGCCCTCGGCGGCCACGAGGCGACGTGCGCGGTGTTCGGCGGCGAACACCTGCCGACGGGGCTGGACCCGGACTGCTGCGCCTGACCGACTCCGGTCGCAGCGGTGATCAGTGCCGCTGCATCCGTCCGGCGATCGCGTGGCCGACGAACAGGTACACCACGGCTGCCAGGCCGTAGCCTGCGATCACGCGGGCCCAGGCCTTGTCGAAGGTGAACAGGTCACGCGACCAGCCGGCCAGCCAGTTGGCCGCGTTGTGGACGAACTGCACCAGGTCGTTGGCACGGTTGGCGTCCAACAGGTACATCAGGATCCACAGGCCCAGGATGAGGGCCATGATGTCGGCGACGATCGCTACGACCGCCCCGGCCCGATTACCGCTGCTATATCGAGACATACTCTGCGGATTGCCGCCGCATCCAAGATGAAACCCGAACGAGTTCCCTGTTCGGTTCCTACGAGTTCAGCTCCGCCAGCACCCGCAGCGACTCCCGGTCCGGGGCGAGGGCCAGCAGGTCCGTCACCGGCCCCTTGCGCCACAACTCCAGCCGCTCGGCGATCCGTTCACGCGGCCCGACCAGCGAGATCTCGTCGGCGAAGGCGTCCGGCACGGCGAGCACGGCCTCCTCGCGGCGGCCCTCCAGGAAGAGCTGCTGAATGCGCCGGGCCTCCTCCTCGTAGCCCATCCTCGCCATCAGGTCGGCGTGGAAGTTGCGGGAGGCGTGGCCCATGCCGCCGATGTAGAAGCCGAGCATGGTCTTCACGGGGAGCAGCCCGTCGCGTATGTCGTCGCAGACCTGAACGCGCGCCATGGGGGCCACGATGAACCCCTCGGGAAGATCCTCAACTGCCGGTCCGTAGACGTCCGGACGGGTCGGCGACCAGTACAGCGGCAGCCATCCGTCGGCGATACGGGTCGTCTGCGCGACGTTCTTCGGCCCCTCGGCACCGAGGAGGACGGGAAGGCCGGGGCGCAGGGGGTGGGTGATGGACTTGAGGGGCTTGCCGAGACCGGTGCCGTCCGCCCCGCCGTACGGATGCGAGTGGAACCGCCCGTCGAGCGCGACCGGAGCCTTGCGCCGCAGCACCTGCCGTACGACGTCGACGTACTCCCGCGTCGCGGTCAGCGGCGACTTCGGGAACGGCCGCCCGTACCAGCCCTCCACCACCTGCGGCCCCGACAGCCCCAGCCCCAGCATCACACGTCCGCCGGAGAGATGGTCGAGCGTGAGCGCATGCATGGCGGTGGTGGTCGGCGACCGGGCCGCCATCTGCGCAACCGCCGTACCCAGCTTGATCCTTGAGGTCTGCGCCGCGATCCAGGTCAACGGCGTGAAGACGTCCGAGCCCCACGACTCGGCGGTCCACACGGAGTCGTACCCGAGCCGCTCGGCCTCCTGCGCCAGCGGCACGTGGTCGGGGGAGGGGCCGCGGCCCCAGTAGCCGAGGGCGAGACCGAGTCGCATGACGCCTCCTGAATTCTGACGGGTAGTCAGTTACGAAGCTGCGAGCTGCGACTGTACGACAACGGCCCCCCGCCCGGAAGGGCGAGGGGCCGCTCGTGCGGTGGGTGTCAGCCGCGCTGGATGCCGGAGGTGTCCTGCAGCACGCCACGGCGGCCGTCCTGCGTCTGGGCGACCAGGCCCGGACCGCGCTGCTCGACGGCCAGGTACCAGGTACCCGGGGCGAGTTCGGCGATCGGCGCGGGCGAACCGTCCTCCGCGAACAGGGGCCGCGGCACCGGTACGGCGAACCAGAACGGCGAGAAGTCCCCGGCGGGCGCTGGCGGCTGCGCCTGCGCCTGCGGCGGCTGGGCACCGTAGGGCTGCCCGGGCTGCGGCTGCCCGCCGTACTGCGGCTGCTGGGCACCGGGGTAGCCGTAGCCACCCTGGGGCGGCTGGGCGCCGTAGGGCTGGGGGGCGGCGGGCTTGGGGGCGGGGACCAGGGCGGCCTGGAGGGCGGGGACGAGGGGGGTGGCGACGGCCGCGCCGGCCATGACCAGGGTGGCGACCAGGGCGAGGATCAGGCCCGTGCCGGCGCTCGGCCCGTCGTTGGAGCTGCCGATGTTGTCCGCGCCGCCCGCCGGGTCGATGACGTTGCCGAGGGCGCTCCACGCGGCGAAGACCGCGAAGGCGACACCGAAGGCGCCGAGTTCGAGACCCGCGACCTTGCGGGGCTGCGGCAGGCCTCGGGCCACGACGACGAGGGCGGCCGCGATGATGCCCGCCAGGACGACACTGAGCAGGACCGGTCCGCTCTCCCAGAGGTTCGGGAGATCGACGCTGTCGGGTACGCCGTCGTACGAGTAGTTGTCGAGGAACGACGCGATGAACAGCAGTACCGCTGCTCCGATCACCACGCCGTCGCCTCGAGTGAGGGAGCGGATATTCACTTCAGGTCCTTCGTAGGTCGTCTCGTCGTCGGTTGACCCTATCGTCACCCCGACCAGGGTGTCCGCCGGGATCAGCCCGTCGATCACGAAGCGCGCAGGAAACTCACGATTCCATCAGAGATTCCTTGCGCGGCCTTCTGTCGCCAGGCGCCGCTGGTGAGCAGTGCCGCGTCCTTGCTATCGCGCATGTTGCCGCACTCGATGAACACCTTGGGAACCGTTGACAGATTGAGACCGCCCAGGTCCTTACGCGTGACGAGACCGGTGCCGCCGGCGGTGCGGTCAGCGAGAAGCGGCTCGCCGTGGGAAGTCGCGGCGAGCCGCTTCGTCTGAAACGAGAGTGTCCTGCCGTCTACCGCTGCGTGTACTTGAAGCAGACCCCGATCGGCTTGTAGGCCTTCTTGTTCCTCTGAAGGATCTTGTCGCCGAACTGGCTAGGCTCTTGTACGTCGAACTGCTTCCCCGAGTACCTCGTGTACGCCGTGAGGACGCCGTGCTTCCCCCGCGGTACCTCCTTGGAGCCGCTCACCGTGATGCTGCGCGACTTCGTGACGTCCCAGCCCACAGCGACGGTGATGGCCTTGTAGCTGGCGCTGATGTTCTTTGACAGGCTGGTGCTCAGGGACTTCGTTTCGTCTATTCGCAGCGTCATCCCCGTCCCGGACGCCTCAGCGATGACTGTCTTGCCGCACTTGCCCGCTATGGAGCGCACGTGGACCACACGGTTGAAGCGGTCTGCCCAGGCCTCGCTCGACACTTGCGCGTGGACGGTGGTCGCGGTCGCCGTCGAGTTGAGCGGGGCTGCGTGCGCGGTGGTGGCGATGCCTGTGATGCACATCGCCACCGCGGCTGTTGCCGCTGCGCGTCGCATGAGCTGACGGTTCATGGGTTCCCCTCTGGTCTCGACCGAGGTTTCGGTCGCGTTTGGTCGAGACGAGTCCATCAGGGATGAATGTGCGTCAGCAATTGATCTGAGGTAGATCTGAGCATGATCAATTTTGGGTGTTCGCCGACTGCGGCGTGCAGGCATTCCTGCCGGAGAGGGGGTGAGGAAGGGGAGGCGATGGGTGCGCTGAACAGCAGATTGGCTGCTATGAAGTGAGGAAATCCGCAATGCCGTCGGAGATTCCTTGCGCGGCCTTCTGTCGCCAGGCGCCGCTGGTGAGCAGTGCCGCGTCCTTGCTATCGCGCATGTTGCCGCACTCGATGAACACCTTGGGAACCGTTGACAGATTGAGACCGCCCAGGTCCTTACGCGTGACGAGACCGGTGCCGTCGCCGATGTAGTTGGACGGCGGTTCACCCGTGACGCGCACGAAGTTGCCGGCGACGCGCTCGCCGAGTTCGGCGGACGGGGCGACGATCTCACGGGTGTCCGCGGCGCCCGCGTGCACGGAGCCGGGAAGGATGACGTGGAAGCCGCGGTTGCCGGCCGCCGAGCCGTCCGCGTGGATGGAGATCGCGGCGTCGGCACGGGCCTTGTTGCCGATCTGCGCCCGCTTGTCGACGCACGGGCCCCAGGCCGGGGAGCCGTCGTCGTGGGTCAACTTCACCGTCGCGCCCTGCTTCTCGAGGAGCGCCTTGAGCCGGTGCGAGACGTCCAGCGTGAACTGGGCTTCCGTGTAACCCGAGTTCGTGGACGTCCCCGTCGTGTCGCACTCCTTGACGTTCGTGCCGATGTGCACCTTGCGGTTGATCTCGGTGGCGTGCTGGAAGTTGCCGGGGTTGTGGCCCGGATCGATGACGATGACCTTGCCCTTGAGGGGGCCGGAAGCCGCGGGCGCGGAGGAGGTGGGGGAGGCGAGCGTCGGCGTGGGGCTCCCCGGGTTCTTGTCGTCGCCGGTGGACGAGGACGCGGATCCGCCGGACGCGGCTGCGCTGGACGCGGGCGTCGACGACGTCGTCCGTACGGTCGCCCTGTCCGCACCGCCTCCGCCCCCCGAGCCGCCCACCGCCTCGTACACCAGCCACCCCAGCAACGCGCCCGGCACGAGCGCGGCGACCGCAACGGTCAGGGGGCGGAAACGGGGACGGCGGGGCTGAGGAGGATCGAAGTCCGGGCCTACGTACGACACGTCTGCCACCCTAGCGGCCGTCCATGGTGTCCACGTGGTCCATGACGGCCGATGGAATGACGAAGACACGTGTGAGACGGCCGCCGCTGTCCTGAGGGGCCAGCGACCGTCGCGGACTCGCGGGCGCGGCGCGCCTTGCCGCTCGGCGAGTGCGGCTTGCCTTTGCCGAGGGTGGACACGTGGCTGCGGCGGTTACGGCAGCGCCAGATGTCTACGGTCATGCCCGCCACCCGCTAGGGCTCGCCGGTGCACCTATCACAGCAAGCCCGACGGCCCCTATCGGGTTAGCGTTCCTTCGACAGAACTGGACCCAGAATGGACGGTACCCAGACCACCGCAAAGAAGCCCTCCGGGCGGGGCACGATGCTCGTCACGTCGATCGCATTCGGGTCGGGCAATCGCGGATTCGGTGCTGGCGTTTTTGCTCGTCTCGTGGGCGACCTGAGCGTCTACGAGGCGACCGCCAACGGCTTCGGCTTCGGCGCGGCAGCGTTCGCCATCGGCCTTTGCGTCGCGAGGTTCGTGCGCAAGGGGGGCATGCTGTAGATCCGGCAACACACCATCGAAGCCCCGTCGTCCTCCTAGGATGGCGGGCGTCGCGGCGTTCAGTGAGTCCAGATATCCGACCCGCCGCGCCACTCGATCAGCCCGGACGCCGCGAGGTACGCCTCGTCGACGTCGTCGAGGCCTGCGCGGCGCAGGAACTCGGCGATGTCCCGCAGCCCGTACGCGCGGCGAGGATCTCCCCGTCGACGAGCACCCGTCGCCCGCCGTCCTCGGCGGGCGGATACACGACCACGGGCATCACGGAAGCCATGCCGCCAGCCTCCCCCGGACACGAATAGCTCGCACCGCGCCCCATTCGTACAAGCACCGTTCAGGACTTGACGCGCTTCCAGCTGCCGAGGGCACCCGCGCCGAGCAGCGCGCTGATGACGAGGTCGCCGATCACGGACGGGCCGTCAGCACCCTTCGCAGCGCTCATGAGGCCGCCGATGGTGAGGCAGGTGAGCAGGACGGCGAGCAGCAGCCAGAAGACCTTCATCGTGCCCCCAAGGCATACAAGACGAGGGCGACACGGTACGGCCGGGGCGTACGCTCCGTCACCCTGCCCTCGGTCACAACACAGACACATATCCCACGCACTGCCTTCACAGGACGCATGATGCCCCTGCAGTACACATGCCCTGGGGGATTTTATGAGCAACGACGTCACGCCGCCGCCCATGCCTGCCTATGACCCGCCTTCGGCGCCAAAGAAGAGCCGTACCAACGCGATCATCATCGGATCAGCAACCGCCGTCATCGCCGCCATCATCGGCACGGGCATCGTGGTCGTACAGGCCCGCGACGACGACAAGCCACAGGCCACCGCAGAAATCAGCGCGCCGGCCGACGACACGGTCACCGCGGCCGTCGAGGAGGAGGCCACCCCGGAGGACACCGAGCCGGCGGTTATGGGGCTCACGGACGGGGTGAGCTACGAGGACGGCGTGGAGCTGTCGCTGTCCGACTACAAGCGGGGCACGTCGTCGGCGTGGGCGGCGCCGGAGAACACGCCGTACGTGGCGTTCACCGTGAAGATCGACAACAAGTCTGAGTCGGTCGTGGACATCGGGACCGGCTACGTCATGTGCTACTACGGCGACGACAGCCAGGAGTCCGAGCAGATCTTCGACGACGGGCTGGACGGGCTGCCGTCGATGAAGCTTCGGCCGGGCCGGACGGCAAAGGCGAAGGTGGCGTGCGAGATGCCGAAGAGTGAGGAATATCTGCAGGTCGAGGTTTCGCCGTCGATGGATGATGAGACGGCGATCTTCGCGGGCAACGTGAAGTAGCGTGATCGCGGTAAGGGGGCACGGCACCCGCCTTTGGGCGGGGCGCCCGCATTGCCGACTGCGTCGGATCAGCGAGCCCCCAGCGCGGCCGCGGCGGGCCGTCTGGGGCCTCCTGCATGTGTGGGGCCCGTGCTTGAAGCCGCGGGGGTTGAGCGCAATCAGGCCAGCCCTCAGGACTGAGCGTGCAATTCCGCGCAATTTCCCAGCACCGATCAGCTAATCCACCGCATGGCGATGGTTCACCGACGTAACGAGTCGGTAGACACTATGGCCCTACAGCTCCGCATGCTCAGCACCACCGGTGAAGAAGGCAACTGCCCCACCCTGTACGAGGACGTCGCGACCGGGAAAATCGTCGTACAGGGATATACCGTCACCGATCCGGAGGACGCCGCGCAGCTGCAGGACGTCCCGGCCGACGAGTCGTTCGTCCGCGTTCCGCGCGAGCTGCTGACCCGCTTCGCCCCCAAGAAGTAGACCGCGCGCCGGAGTTCATCAACGACGACACGTTCGGCTCGTACTTCGAGGAGTTCGAGCACACCGCGTGGCGGCTGGAGACCCGCCGAGGCTACGCCTGCGACCGTGCGGGCGAGAAGTGCCGCCGCTACGTCGAGACGAGCACCGTGCCCGATGACTCGCATCGCCCTTGGCACGCCGACGTCTGCGCACAGGTCGGGCAGGGCAAGTGGTTCCAGCGTGTCCGTGTCGTCGACACACCGCCCACCCTGGAGCAGCTGTTCCTTCTACGACAAGTGCATCCGCTCCTGCAGCTCATCGAGGACGACCGCCGCGGCAACAACAAGTCCGCCGAAGCTACGGCGCTCGTGATGGTCCTCTGTCGGACCGCCGGCATCGGCCTCTCTGCGGCCTACTACGTCGAGGCGGACAGGGACCCGAACAACTGCTTCGCCCGCGCCCGGCCCACGGAAGAGGAGTTCGTCCGCATGCTCCGAGAGGTCACCGACTTCATCGCCAACCTTGAGGATGCAGACCGCCTGTAGCGGTAGGGCCGCGCGCTCGTCGAGGAGCTGGGACCTACCGGAGTCCCCGGCAGTCCCGAACACCCTCACGGCAGGACGACACCAACGTGGCTGCCTCGCCCCAACTCCGCGGATGCCAGGCACACGGCATGGCTCCGGTAGCACCGACCAGCTGCGTGGCAAAGTGGCCGGCCGTGGATCCGAAGATATGGGCCGCCGCGATTGGCGGCATCGCGACGGTCATCGGCGTCGTGGTGGGCCTCGTGGCCAGCCACTTCAAGGACAGGGCGGCCCGCCGGGCTACGGCTGCCAGCAATGCCCGTGTCGCTGTACAGGAGCTGCTGCGGGCGGCTCTCGATACCAAGGCCGCGATGGCGATCTGGGAGACCCGCTGGCGGGACAAGCGGACGATCGCGGGGGCGCTGGCGCATTCGATCACTCAGATCCTGGCAGGCTACAGGGACGATCGCGTCTTTCACGGCGCAGCAGATGGGCTCGCGTCTGCCCTGGCATGGCGGCGGGCGTCCGAGGCCGCTGAGGAAGCCCTCGTCACCGGCCCCCTGTCTCGGGTCTCCGCGGCCGCAGCGCAGCTCGCCATGCTCAACGATGACGAGCTGCGTGCGGCCTCTACCGCTGTGACCGAGGCCCTGGGCGAACTGGTGGGCGCCTACATGGAGAAGCCGAAGTCTGACGCGCGCACGCGGGCCGATCGTGCCCTGGATGAGGCGATAGGCAGGCTTGGCGATGCCGGTCGCGCCTATCGGGGGCGTCCGGGCCGCCGCACCCGCTGACGCGCGGCTATGCCCCCGGGCCGCCTGTTTCACGGCCTGCAATCCACAGACCCGAGCGTGTCTCGAGATCGATGACCTCTTCCCACTCGGCCATCGGTACGGCCCGCTCGATGACGAACCACTCCTCTGGTTTCCCGTTCCACTGGTTCGGTGTGCCTACCACGGTGGGGTCGCTCGATGCCGTCAGTGACCACAGCTCTTCAGGCTCGAGGTGTTGCTTCGCCCACTCCTGCCAGGGGTACGCCTCGGCGTCCGGCACCCGAACCAGGATGCGGACCCGCCGGGTCCTCAGTGCCCACGGAAGCGACTCGGGGTCGCCGCCCCGGGAGAGGTGCACCGTTGACGGGCTCATTCGCCGCTGCCACGTGGCTCGTATCTCGGCCGCCGCGAGGATCGCGGGCCAGTGCTCGGTGTCGGTGAAGTGGTAGAGAAGCACTGTCGCACCATACGGGGCACGGCCGCGGCCGATGCCCTACGGCCTCAAGCCGGTACACCGCCGCATCGTCTACCAGACAGCGGGGCAGTCTGCCCCGTTCACTCCCCGACGCCGACCTCTTGGGCCAGGCGGCTTTCTCATGGAGCGGACGTGTCTACAACCGACGATGAGCCCATCAACCGCCCCCAGACGCAGCCGGAACCGCCAGCCTCCAGGCAGCGCTGGCGCCGTATGGCGACCACCACTCGGGACGTCTCCACTGGCGTCGGCATCGCCTGTATCGCGGTGTTCAAACCGCACTACTTCCTGCTCGTACCCGCGATTACAGGGATATGGGCCGGGATACGGATGTGGATCGCACCACGGTGATCTGACGGCCCACTGCATGCTGACCGCCTAACGCGTGGCGGACGGGTTTTCATGCCCGAGCTGGCCGCCCTCGAGCGACAACGAGGGCGGCCAGCATCCTCAGCGGCTCTAACCGGGCCCTCAGCCCCGCTCCCGTTCGCCGCAGCACGCGCAGTGAGTCGGTCACCGAGACCTCCGTGAAGGCGCCGGACTCGAGGGCCCTGAGGTAGACGCGGTACGGGGCCTGGCCGGTGAACTCGTCCTTCGGGTCGGGGAAGACGTCGTGGATGAGGAGGAGGCCGCCTTCGGCCACATGGGGGGCCCAGCCCTCGTAGTCGGCGGTGGCGTGCTCGTCGGTGTGGCCGCCGTCGATGAAGACGAAGCCGAGGGGAGTGCCCCAGATCTTCGCGATCTGCGGGGAGCGGCCGACCAGGGCCACCACGTGCTCCTCCAGGCCTGCCTTGTGCAGGGTGCGGCGGAACGTCGGCAGCGTGTCCATCAGGCCGAGCTCGGGGTCGACCGTCTCCGGGTCGTGGTAGTCCCAGCCCGGCTGCTGCTCCTCGCTGCCGCGGTGGTGGTCGACCGTCAGCGCGGTGACGCCGGCCTCGCGGGCGGCGTCGGCGAGCAGGATCGTGGAGCGGCCGCAGTACGTGCCGACCTCCAGCAGCGGCAGCCCGAGCGCACCCGCCTCGACGGCCGCCGCGTATAGCGCGAGCCCCTCGTCCACGGGCATGAACCCCTTCGCGGCCTCGAACGCGGCGAGGATCTCGGGCTTGGGTGCCGCGGGCATGGGGCCTGCCTCTCGGGATGGGGGCGTGTGTACGTTTGGGGACCATGCTGCCGTACTCGTCGGTAGTCGGGCAGCCGAGGGGTGGCTACCCCTGCTCGGACAGCGCCCGCAGCCGGTACTCCCTCGGCGAGATCCCGTACTCGGCGCGGAACGCGCGCGTGAAGTCCGAGGCGCGGGGCAGGCCCCATCGGGCGGCGATCGCGTGGATCGGGGTGGTGCGCTGGGCGGGGTCCGCGAGGTCGCGGCGGGCGGCCTCCAGGCGTTGGGTGCGGATCCAGGCCGCGACCGTCTCGCCCTGCGTCTGCTGCTGGAAGATGCGGTGCAGGTAGGAGAGGGAGATGTAGTGCGCGGCGGCGATCGTGCGGGGTGTCAGCGCCGGGTCGTGCAGGTTGCGGTGGATGAAGGCGCGGATCTGTTCCGCCGTGGTCCGTTGTCGGGTCTCTGGCTCCAGCGTCGCCTCCGCCTCCAGTAGCTGTGCGAACAGGGCCGTCACCAGGTCGAGTACGACCGTGCCCAGGCGCGGTGCGTCGGACGGGCGGAGGGTGTCGGCCTGGCGTTCCAGGCCGGTGAGGAAGCCGGCCAGCAGGGCGCCGATGCCGTCCTGCGCGGGAAGGCCGCGGCCCAGCAGCTCCCGGACCCGGTGCGGGGGCAGCGGCAGCAGGGCCTTGGGGAAGTCCACGCCCACGCCCTTGACGACCGCGCTCTCGTGCGGCTGGCGCAGGTCGAACGGCTGGGAGCTGTCGGCCAGGTGCAGGTCGCCGGGGCCGAAGATGTCCCTGCGGTCCGCGTGGTCGAGCGCCAGCCCGCCGTCGAGCAGCAGCGTCAGGTGGTAGGCCTCGGGGTCGGACTGGCGCACCTGTCTGGGGCCGCGCAGGTAGCGGGTCGGCAGGCAGGCGATCGATCCGACCGTCACCGGGCCCAGTTCCAGCAGCCGGTGTTCCGCCCAGAAGTCGGCGGCGTGGGCGCTGCTGATGTCGGTGGGGGAGCGGGTGCGGCCGAGCAGTTCCCGCCAGAAGTCGAATCTGTCCTCGGCCGGTACGTCCTCGCTTCGGAACACCGTCCCGATCATCGCGCCCCTCCCGGCCAATGCGCCCCACCCCGGCGTTCGGGGCGACATCTTCGCATGCGTACGAGAACGGCCCTCTCCCGTCGGGTGTGACGGGAGAGGGCCGCTTCGGAAGGCGTCAGGGAGGCTCTTCAGAACGCGTCAGCGCGCGCCGACCGCCTCACCCGGCAGCGACAGGTCCAGCTCCACCGGCAGCTCCTCGCCCCCGTGCGTCGCGGACGAGGCCAGCGGGCCGTGCCCCGCCGCCCGCGCGGCCAGGACGTACGCGCCCTCGGTCGGCACCGCGAGCGCATAGCTGCCGTCCTCGTCGGACAGCGTGGCGCCCGCCTGGCGGCCGCGGCGGTCGATCAGGGTGACCTTGGCGCGGGCGACCGGGGTGCCCTCGGCGTCCAGGACGCGGCCGCGGAAGCCGCGCAGGATCTCCTCGGCGCGCTCGATGCCCGCGTCCTCCTCGCTGCTCGCACGCAGCTGCGGCGCGCGGTTCGCCTTCGGCAGGAACAGGGCCATCAGCAGGCCGATGGCGACCGCGCCGGTGGCGATGAGGAAGGAGACACGGAAGCCGTGCATGGTCGGGATCTCGACGCCGCCGACGTTGTTCGCGGTGTTCGCCAGCACCATGCCGATGACGGCGCTCGAGACGGACGTACCGATGGAACGCATCAGCGTGTTGAGGCCGTTGGCCGCACCCGTCTCCGAGGCCGGGACCGCGCCGACGATCAGCGCGGGCAGGGAGGAGTAGGCGAGGCCGATGCCGGCGCCGAGGACGACGGCGATGACCAGGCTCTGCCAGGCGGCGCTCATCAGGCCGAGGCCCGCGCCGTAGCCGATGGCGATGATCAGCATGCCGAGGATCAGGGTGACCTTCGGGCCGTACTTCGCGGAGAGGCGGGCGTAGACCGGGGCCGTGACCATCATCGTCAGGCCGAGCGGGGCCACCAGCAGGCCCGCGACGACCATCGACTGGCCGAGGCCGTAGCCCGTCGCCTTCGGGAGCTGGAGCAGCTGGGGAAGGACGAGCGAGACGACGTAGAAGGAGACACCGACCATGATCGAGGCCAGGTTGGTGAAGAGGACGGCGGGCCGGGCCGTGGTGCGCAGGTCCACCAGCGGGGCCGCCACGCGCAGCTCCATCACGCCCCACAGGACCAGTACGACGGCGGACGCGGCGAACAGGCCGAGCGTGGTGCCGGAGGTCCAGCCCCAGTCGCTGCCCTTGGTGATCGGGAGGAGGAAGAGGACCAGGCCGGCGGAGAGGCCGAGTGCGCCCAGGACGTCGAAGGAGCCCTCGGCGCGCATCGGGGACTCCGGTACGACGAGGAGGGTGAGGAGGATCGAGAGGACGCCGAGGCCGGCGGCGCCGTAGAAGAGGGCGTGCCAGTCGGCGTGCTGGGCGATGAGGGCCGCGAGCGGCAGGGCGAGGCCGCCGCCGACGCCGATCGAGGAGCTCATCAGGGCCATCGCCGAGCCGAGCTTCTCGCGGGGCAGCATGTCGCGCATCAGGCCGATGCCGAGCGGAATGGCGCCCATCGCGAAGCCCTGGAGCGTACGGCCGGCGATCATCGTGAGCAGTTCGCTGGTGAGGGCGCTGATCAGGGCGCCGACCACCATCACGGCGAGGCTGAGGATCAGCATCCGCCGCTTTCCGTACAGGTCGCCGAGGCGGCCCATGATCGGCGTGGCCACGGCTCCCGAGAGCAGCGTCGAGGTCAGGACCCAGGTGGCGTTGCTGGGCGCGGTGTCCAGCAGCTGCGGCAGGTCCTTGATGACCGGGACGAGCAGGGTCTGCATCACCGCGACAACGATGCCCGCGAAGGCGAGCACCGGAACCACGGCCCCGCTCGCTCTCCGCGTGGGCTGGTCGGTCGTCGTGTGCGTCATTGAGTGAGGCCTCCCGTGAGATAAGTGCTGGGTAAACCTCGTATGCACAGGCAACTATTCCGTTGCTTCGGGACTCTAATCAATTCTTGACCGACCCATGGGTTTCTGATCATCCGTCAGGGCTGGTGAGTTCGTAGAACGTGTTCTACTCTCGCGCGCCATGAAGGCCTACATCGCCGGAGTGGGCATGACCCGCTTCGAGAAGCCCGAGACCCGTGACTGGCAGTACTGGGACATGGCGCGGGAGGCGGGGAGCGCGGCCCTCGCGGACGCCGGGGTGGCGTACACCGACGTGGAACAGGTTCCCGTCGGCTACTGCTTCCAGCCCTCCACCGCCGGCCAGCGCGCCGCCTACGAGCTCGGCCTGACCGGCGTCCCCGTCTACAACGTCAACAACAACTGCGCGACCGGATCGACGGCGTTGATGCTCGCCCGGCAGCTGGTGGAGGGCGGGGCCGCCGACTGCGTACTGGCGCTGGGCTTCGAGAAGATGAAGAAGGGGGCGCTGGGGGGGAGGGGCGGATGGTGGTGACTTCTCGACCTCCCCCGTCGCCCGGCACTACGGGATCATGGCCGCGCGGCACGGCTTCGAGATGACGCCGCCCACCGCGCAGATCTTCGGCGACGCGGCCCGTGAGCACATGGAGCGGTACGGCACGACCGAGGCGCAGCTCGCCGCCGTGGCCGCCAAGAACCACCGGCACTCGGCGCACAACCCGAACGCGCAGTTCCGGGACGTGTACGAGGTCGACGACATCCTTGCCGCGCGGACGGTCCACCGGCCACTGACCAAGCTGCAGTGCTCGCCGACGTCGGACGGGGCGGCGGCCGCGGTCGTCGTGTCCGAACGGTTCGTGGAGCGGCGGGAGTTGGGCGGGAGGGCCGTCGAGATCGTCGCGCAGGCGATGACGACCGACACGGAGGAGTCCTTCGCGTCCGGGTCCTGCATCGACGTCGTCGGGCAGCCGATGTCCCGGGAGGCGGCCCGGCAGGTGTACGAGGGTGCAGGACTCGGGATCGAGGACGTGGACGTCGTAGAGCTACATGACTGCTTCTCCGTCAACGAGCTGCTGACGTACGAAGCCCTCGGGATGTGCGGGGAGGGGGAGTCCGGGAAGCTGGTGGAGTCGGGGGCGACGACGTACGGCGGGCGGTGGGTGGTGAATCCGTCCGGTGGGCTGATCTCCAAGGGGCATCCGCTGGGGGCGACCGGGATCGCTCAAATGGCCGAGCTGGTGTGGCAGTTGAGGGGCGAGGCGGGGGAGCGGCAGGTGGCGGGGGCGCGGGTGGGGCTGGCGCACAACATCGGGCTGGGTGGGGCGGCGGTGATGACGATGGTGCGGGCGGGGGACTGGGCGGGGGACTAGGACTCCCGGCCGAGGGCGGGTGCAGCGAAATCCCGATGCAAGGGGTGTAACGGGGTTGAGAGCATGACAGGCATGTTGGAAGCCGCTGACGTCACCCGGATATCCCGTCGTACCGCGCCTCCCATGTGGTTGGTGGTGGCGCTCGCCTGCGCGGGCCAGTTCCTGGTCGTGCTGGACGTGTCCGTCGTCAACGTGGCGCTGCCGTCGATGCGGGCCGATCTGGGGCTGAGCGCGCAGGGGCTGCAGTGGGTGGTGAACGCCTACGCGATCGCCTTCGCCGGGTTCATGCTGCTCGGCGGGCGGGCCGGGGATCTGTACGGGCGCAAGCGGATGTTTCTGGTGGGGCTCGCCCTGTTCACGCTGGCGTCGCTGGGCGGCGGGCTCGCGCAGGAGGGCGGTCAGCTGCTGGTCGCGCGGGCCGTGCAGGGGCTGGGGGCGGCCGTGCTCGCGCCGTCGACGCTGACGATTCTCACGTCGGCGGTTCCGGAGGGGGCGGCTCGGGCGCGGGCGATCGCGACGTGGACCGCGGTGGGTGCCGGTGGCGGAGCCGCGGGTGGGCTGGTCGGCGGGGCGCTGGTGGACGGGCTGTCGTGGCGGTGGGTGCTGTTGATTAACGTGCCGATCGGGGCGGTCGTGCTGGCCGGGTCGGTGCGGTGGCTGGCGGAGAGCCGGAACGGGGGCGGGCGGCGGCTCGATCTGCCGGGTGCGGTGCTGGTGACTGCGGGGCTCGCGACTCTGGCGTACGGCATCTCGCAGACGGAGGCGGAGGGGTGGACGGCGGCGGCCACGGTCGTGCCGCTGGTCGCCGGGTTCGCGCTCATCGGGGTGTTCCTGGTTGTCGAGTCGCGTACGGCGGTTCCGTTGATGCCGCTCGGGCTGTTTCGGGTGCGGGCGGTGTCGTCGGCGAACGTGGCGATGTTCCTGTGCGGGTCCGCGATGTTCTGCATGTGGTTCTTCATGACGCTGTACGCGCAGAACGTGCTCGGCTACACGCCGTTGGAGGCGGGGCTGGCGCTGGTGCCGAGTTCGCTGGCGGTGCTTTTGGGCTCCAAGGTGGCGCCCCGGTTCATGCCGGTGCTCGGGGTGCGGAATGTGGCTGTGCTCGGGACGGTCGTGGCTGCGGTGGGGTTCGGCTGGCAGTCGTTGATGACGCCGGAGGGGGACTATCTGACGGAGATCATGTTCCCGGGGATCCTGATGATGCTGGGTGCGGGGCTGACGGCGACTCCGCTCGCCGCGCTCGCCACGTCGGGGGCGGCGCCGGGGGAGGCCGGGCTGGTGTCGGGGCTGGTCAACACCTCGCGGACGATGGGTGGTTCGCTGGGGCTCGCGGTGATGTCGACGATTGCGGCGACGAGGTCGGGGGGTAGCGATGCGGCCGGGGCGCTGACGGAGGGGTATGCGTTGGCGTTCCGGACGGGGGCGGTGGTGTTGGTTGTGGGGGTGGTGTTGATGGGGGTTTGGCTGCCGCGGAGGACTGCCGGGCGGTGAGGCGTCGGTTGGGTCGTGGGGTGCGGGCTGAGGTGGGATGCCTGCGGCGGCCTGTGCGGGATCGGTGGGAGTGCGCGTAGCGCCTTGCGGTGTGTTGTGGGTCGGGGCCGGTGCGGGGGGTGTCCGTCCTCGGTCCGGCGGTGCTGGTGGCCTGGGTTGTGCTGTGTCGTGACGCCGGCCGCTGCGGGCGGACACCCCCCGCCCCGTCCCCTTCCCGCCGTACGCGGCTGCTGGTGCCATCCGGCCGAGCCGGGTGGGGTGGTCTGTCCCCTCTCCTTCGGGTGGTGCGCGGCTGCCGGTGCCATCCCGCCGACTCGGGTGGGGGTGGTCCGTCCCGACTCCTTCGCGTCGTGCGCGGATGCGGGCCGTTGTGTGGCTGGGGACGTCGGCTGGGCGCGGCGGGGCGGGGGAAAATTCTCGTTCGGGAGAGGCAACGGTCCAAGCGGCCCATGGACTCCTTTAGACATCTAGGAGGTGCCCATGGGGGATCGCAAGGAAGCCCGGGACACGGAGTTCCAGGGCTTTGTCATCGGTCGCTGGCCGCGGCTGATGCGGACGGCATTTCTCCTCACGGGGGAGCAGCATGCCGCGGAGGACCTCGTCCAGTCGACGCTCGAGCAGGTCTACGTCGCCTGGCGCAGGGTCGGCTCGGCGGACGACCCGGAGGCGTATGTACGGCGCGTGATGATCAACGCGCATGCGCGCAAACACCGTAGGCGGCTACGGGAGTTCCTGGCGCCGAAGGACGACTCGGGCCTGGTGCGCGAGGTCGCCGACACCGGTGACCGCATCGCCCAGGCCGAGGACCGGGGCGTCCTGCTGAAGGCGCTCGCCCAACTGCCCGTGCGGCAGCGGGAGGCGGTGGTCCTGCGGTACTGGGAGGACCTGACGGAGACACAGACGGCGGAGGCGATGGGCTGTTCCGTCGGCGCGGTGAAGAGCAACGCGGCCAAGGGGATCGCGAAGCTGCGTGCCATACCGGGACTGGCGGACATGGTGGCTACTGGGGGAGGGCGTAAGTGATGGGTGCGGACCGGGAGATGAACCAGCACATGACGGACAGCGACATCGCCCTCCTGCTCGCCGAGGCCGCCGACGGGGTCGAGATCGGTATAGCCCCCACGCAGGCGGTGATCCGCGGCGGACGGCGTCGCAGGGCGCGGCGGTGGGCGGTGGTCTCGGCGGCGGCGCTGGTGATCGCCGGGTCGACGGGGACGCTGGCGGCGGCGGGCCTGATGCACGGGGACGGGAACAGCCCGTCACGGGTGGCGACTCAGCCACCGGCGCCAAAGGAGCGCCACGTGGACGAGCCCCGGACCAGCACGCTCGCGATCGGAATGGACCACAACAAGCATTGGGAGGTCGACCTCCAGGTGTGGGACGCTCCGCGCAACAAGGCTGAGGCCCAGGCCCAGTTCGCGGAGATGGCGCTGTTCGGGCAGTTGCCGGCGGGCGCGCCCCACGCGTCCGACCTGATCGGCAAGACCTCGTACTTCGTCAGCCGCGTCTACGGGGACAGCAGCAGGCCGAAGACGGTCATTTTCAACACGGTCAAGCACTGGGACGCCATGGCCGGCAAGGACCTCGAGGCCGGCGCGGTCCCGCTGGCGGGCAACGGCGGACCCCAGCGACTCGTCATCGGCCAGGTGGCGAAGACGGCGCGCGAGGTCACCTGCACCTGGAAGGACGGCACCAGCACGGTCGTCCGCCGGGCGACCGACGACACCAGCGTCAACATGGGTGATCTGGTCATCCGCAAGGCCGACGGCAGCCCGGTCAACTGGTTCGTCTGCCTCGCGCCGAAGAGCACGTCCTACAAGTCGGCGGAGGTGACGAAGTAGCGGGGAGCGGTGCGGCCCGGCGTCAGAGCCACCCCTGCTGACGGGCCTCCTGCATCGCCTCCATGCGGTTGCGGGTGCCGGTCTTGCCGATGGCCGAGGAGAGGTAGTTGCGGACCGTCGACTCCGACAGGTGCAGCTTGGCGGCGATGTCGGCGACCGTCGCGCCGTCCACGGACGCTTTGAGGACGTCGCACTCGCGGGCGGTCAGCGGGTTCGGCCCGGCGCTGAGCGCGGCGGCGGCGAGCGCGGGGTCGATCACGGTCTCGCCGGTGAGCACCCGGCGGATCGCGGCGGCCAGCTCCTCGACGGGGCCGTCCTTCACGAGGAAGCCGGCGGCTCCGGCCTCCATGGCCCGGCGCAGATAGCCGGGCCGTCCGAAGGTGGTCAGGATCAGCACCCGGCAGTCGGGGACCTGGTCGCGCAGCTCGGCCGCCGCGTCCAGGCCGCTCATGCCCGGCAGTTCGATGTCCAGCAGGGCCACGTCCGGGCGGTGGTTCAGTGCGGCGTCCACGATCGCGTCACCCGCCGCGACCTGTGCGACGACCAGCAGATCCTCCTCCATGCCGAGCAGCAGGGCGAGCGCGCCCCGCATCATTCCCTGGTCCTCGGCGAGCAGGACCCTGACGGACTTGGCGGGCCGGTGGTCCCGCGGTATCTCGTTCACAGCCCAAGCGTAGCCAATTAAAGACTCTCTATTGTTCGGCGCAGCAGGGGTTGACGGCCTAGATCAGCGAGAAAACAATCGCCTCTGCATTTCCCCAAAGGGTCGGTATTTCGAGCAAGGAATGGGTTCGGTATTTCGATCGAACAGTGTCCGGTATATCGACCGACGGGTGCGCAAGCACCGCTCCCCAGCAATGGCACCCGCATGCCCTACGAGGAATCGAAGAGGTGCATCGTGTTCTCACGACCCCCACACACCCGTCCCCGAAGGCTCAGAAAGGCCGTGCTCTCCCTGCTCGCGGCATTCGCGACCGTCGCCGCGCTACTCATAGGCGTCGGCGCCCCGCAGGCGGCCGCCGCGAGTTCGCTGCCCTGTGACATCTACGCCGCCGCGGGCACCCCCTGCGTCGCCGCGCACAGCCTGGTCAGGGCGCTCTACTCCTCGTACAACGGCTCGCTGTACCAGGTGCAGCGCGCCTCCGACAGCGCCACCGCGAACATCGGTGTGCTGGCCGCCGGCGGTTACGCCAACGCGGCGGCCCAGGACTCCTTCTGCTCCGGGACCACCTGCATCATCACCAAGATCTACGACCAGTCCTCGCGCCACAACGACCTCACCATCGAGGGCGCGGGCGGCGCGGGCGCGGCCGATGTCGGGTCACCGGCCGACGCCCTGCCGGTGACCGTCGGCGGGCACCAGGTCTACGGCCTGGAGATCTCCGCCGGTATGGGCTACCGGGACAACTCCACCTCGGGCGTCGCCGTCAACGGGCAGGCCGAGGGGATGTACATGGTGACCTCCGGCACCCATGTCAACGGCCGCTGCTGCTTCGACTACGGCAACGCCGAGACGAACAACAAGGACACCGGCAACGGCCACATGGACGCGATCAACTTCGGCACCGAGTGCTGGTTCTCGCCGTGCTACGGCCAGGGCCCGTGGGTGCAGGCCGACCTGGAGAACGGCCTGTTCCAGTCGGACGCCGGCTACAGCAAGAACACGTCCAACACCGGCACCGGACCCCTGCCGTTCGTGACCGCGCTGCTGAAGAACAACGGCCAGAACCATTTCGCGCTGAAATACGGCAATGCGCAATCCGGCTCTCTCACCACAACTTATTCCGGCGGTGAACCCACCACCAGCGGCTACTCGCCCATGCACCAGGAGGGCGCGATCGTCCTCGGCACCGGCGGCGACAACAGCAACGGCTCCATCGGGTCCTTCTTCGAGGGCGTCATGACCTCGGGCATCCCGACGGACGCCGCCGACGACGCGGTGCAGTCGAACATCGTCTCCGTCGGCTACGGCGGCTCGACGGGCTCCACCGGTTCGCTGACGCCGGGCTCGGAGATCTCACTGAAGGCGACGACCTCGTGCTGCACGGGCGACTACATCCGCCACCAGAACAACACGGCGGTCATCTCCCCGATCACCTCGAGCAGTTCGGCGCTCGACAAGAACGACGCCACCTGGATCGTCCGCCGGGGTCTGGCCGGCAGCTCCTGCGTCTCCTTCGAGTCGCGCAACTATCCCGGTGACTTCCTGCGGCACTACAACTACCAGCTGCTGCGCCAACCCATGGACGGCACCGCGCAGTTCAGATCCGACGCGACGTTCTGCCCGACGACCGGCAAGAGCGGCACGGGCACCTCGTTCGCGTCGTACAACTACCCGACCAAGTTCATCCGCCACTACAACCTCAACGTCTACATAGCGAGCAACGGCGGCTCCAACACCTGGGACAGCTCCACGTCCTGGACGGACGACGTGAGCTGGGTCGTCAGCCAGCCCTGGGCGCCGTAACCGCCGCGGCGTCCTCGGACACACCGCCGGACTCCACCGGGAGTTCGGCGGTGACCGTGAAACCGGCTCGCGGTGACGGGCCGGCCTCGAGGGAGCCGCCGGCCGCCGCGAGGCGTTCGGTCAGGCCCTTGAGGCCGGTGCCGCCGATGCCCGGCACGGCCGGTGCGCTGGAGGTGCCTTCGCCGTCCCCGTCGTCGGTGATCGTCAGGCGCACCTGCTCGGCCGTGCTGTTCACGGTGATCTCGCAGCGGGTCGCCCCGGAATGCCGTACGACGTTCGTGACCGCCTCGCGCACCACCCAGCCGAGCAGGGCTTCGGTCTGCGGCGGCAGGGGCGAGCCCGAGCGGGACACCGTCGGCTCGATGCCGGCCGCGGACAGTGCGGAGCGGGCGCGGTCCAGTTCGGTGGCGAGGCTGCCCTCGCGGTAGCCGGTCACCGCCTCGCGGATCTCGGTGAGCGCCTGGCGGCCGACGGACTCGATGTCGGTGATCTGGGCGAGGGCCGCGTCCAGGTTCCGCGGGGCGAGCCGCCGGGCCGCCTCCGACTTCACCACGATCACCGACATGGTGTGACCGAGCAGGTCGTGCAGGTCGCGGGAGAAGCGCAGCCGCTCCTCCTCGACCGCGCGGCGCGCCAACTCCTCGCGGGCCGCGCGCAGTTCGCGCACCGCCTCGGACAGCGACATGATCGCCGCTGTCACCATCGTGGAGATCCAGGTGGCGTACGCGGTGTCGAGTCCGCCCCAGCCGTCGCGGTAGACGCAGACCGTACCGGAGAGCACGGTCAGGATCGCGCCGGCCCAGCGCAGGTGCGGCATCCGTAGCGCCGCACCCGTCGCGAGCCCGAGCAGGGGGAAGAACAGCAGCCAGTTGCCGCCGTACCCGAGGGCCAGGCCGGAGGTCACCACGCCCATCAGCAGCAGGGCCACCCGCGTCGAGGTCGCCTCCCGGGTCTCCTTCCTGAACGCGCGGAACGCCACATAGATGTAGAGCGAGTTGAAGGCCAGCAGGCCCATGCCGCCGATCAGGGGGTTGGGGGTCTCGCCCTGGAGCAGGTTGGAGATGGACCCCATGCCCAGCAGCAGCCAGGGCAGCAGGGTGAGGCCGGTGGGCGGCGGGCCCGGATGCTCGGGGAGCTTGCCGGTCCTGCGGGCGGCCTTCTCCTGCTCCTTGAAGCGCTGCATGTCCGCCTTCCACCGGGCTCGTGCGGCACGCAGCTCGTCCAGCTGACAGGCGATTCCTCGTGTCCAGGACATGTCCCTCGTTCCCCCGTTCAGACGGTCCGCCCGGACCGCCGGTACGACAGCACAGCGTACGAACCGAAGGCCAGCAACCAGAGGGTGAGGACGGCGATCGCGCCGAGCGCCGGGGCGTGGCCGTCGGCGACCGACGTGCCGAGCTGGGCGAAGCGGTAGGTGGGCGTGTAGGCGGACAGGGTGCTCAGCCAGCCCGGGAAGAGGGTGACCGGGAACCACAGGCCGCCGAGGACGGCCAGGCCCAGGTTGCAGGCCATGTTCGTCACGCCCGTGGTCTGCCCGGTCAGCCGGTAGCCGTTGCCCAGGCCGAGCAGGGTGAAGGGCACCGAGCCCAGCCACAGCAGCAGTGCGATCGCCGCCCACTGCCAGGCGGCCAGCCGTACGCCGTTGACCAGTCCGCCCGCCAAGAGCACCGCGACGATGGCCGGCAGCACCGTCACCGAGCCGGTCAGCGTGCGGCCGACGACGACTTGGCGCGGGGTCATCGGGGTCACCCGCAGCTGCCGCAGCCAGCCGATCGCCCGGTCCTCGGCGACCCCGCCGCCGGTGTTCAGGGCGCAGCCGACCGCCCCGTACCCGGCCATCCCGACCATCGCCGCGGTCTTCCAACTGCCCTCGTTCGCACCGAGGTTGGTGAACAGCAGATACATCAGCACCGGCATCGCGATCCCGCCGATCACAAAGCCCGCGTCGCGCAGCGTCCGGCGCACCTCGAGCCGCAGGTAGTCCAGCATCACGCCGCCTCCGTCTCACGTGCGGTCAGGGTCAGGAACGCGTCGTCCAGCGAGGCCGGCGCGACCTCCAGGCCGCGTATCGCCCCCAGCTCGGCCAGCGCCACCACCGTCGCGTCCGGGTCGTCGGTGCGCAACCGGGCCCGGTCCCCGCGCACTTCCAGCGAGCGCACGCCGGGCAGCAGCTCCAGGCCCTCCGTGCCCCGTCCCGCGAGGTCGACGGCGACCAGGCTGCCGCCCACCGACCGCTTGAGCTGCTCGCCGGTGCCGTCCGCGACGATCCGGCCCCGGTCGATGACGAGGATGCGGTCGGCGTGGGCGTCCGCCTCCTCCAGGTGGTGCGTGGAGAACAGGACGGTGTGGCCGAGGCGGGCGTAGGAGCGCATCGACGCCCAGAACGCGTGCCGGGCCGCCACGTCCAGGGCGGCGGTGGGCTCGTCCAGCACGATCAGCGAGGGGTTCCCGGCGAGCGCCACCGCGAACCGCACGCGCTGCGTCTGACCGCCGGAGAGCCGGTCCACGCGCCGCTCCGCCAGCTCGCCGATCCCGGCCAGCTGCAGAGCCCGCTCGACGGGCATCGGGGCCGGGTAGCGGCGGGCCACGAAGGTCACCAGTTCCCGCACGGTGACCCGGGGCACCGCCCGCCCCTCCTGCAGCATGGCGCCGACCCGCCCGGCGCGCACCGACGCCTCGGGGGGAGCGCCGAAGAGCTCGACGGTGCCCTCGTCGGGCTCGTTCAGGCCGAGCAGCAGGGAGATGGTGGTGGACTTGCCGGCGCCGTTGCGGCCGAGGAGGGCGACCGTCTCGCCGGGCGCGATGGCCAGGTCGACGCCGTCGACGGCACGTACGGTGCCGAAGGTCTTGACCGCCCCCGTGAAGGACACGGCGCATTCCGTCTGTGTCATGCCTACGACGCTACGAATCCGGGGCGTCCGTCCGGCAGATGCGCATGTACGGATTCGGGCAGGACAAATGTCACGGGTGGCCCGGCACCCGCCGGGCCGGCCGACCCGGCGCCCACTTAACTGACACAGTGTCAGGAGCCTTCACAAGTGCGGAGCGCTGGGCTATACAGAGGGCGCCGGACTGGAACGCGTTCTAGATCGGCACTCGTGACGACCTCGGTCGCGGCCGACGGTGCGGACGGCCGCGCCGAGGTCTTGAGCCAGCTGAGCCACCAGGAGCCGTATGCCCATCGACGCAGCCTTGGCCCTCGCCGCGGAACCCCGTTCCAGCGAGATCACCTGGGACCGCAAGGACGTCCAGCTCTACCACCTGGGCATCGGCGCCGGAATCCCGGCGACCGACCCCGACGAGCTGCGCTACACCCTGGAGTCCCGGCTGCACGTCCTGCCGAGCTTCGCCACCGTCGCGGGCAACGGGTCCCCGGGGGTGATCAGCGGCCTGTCCATGCCGGGCGTCGACGTCGACCTCGCCAAGGTCCTGCACGGCGGCCAGACCCTGACCCTCCACCGTCCGATCCCCGTCGAGGGCACCGCGACCGCCACCGGCCGTATCGCCGCCGTCTACGACAAGGGCAAGGCGGCCGTCCTCGTGATGCGCACCGAGGTCGCCGACGCCGACGGCCCGCTGTGGACCAACGACGCCCAGATCTTCGTACGGGGAGAGGGCGGCTGGGGCGGCGACCGCGGACCGTCGACTCGCCTCGAACCGCCGGCCGGTGAGCCCGACCGCACCGTCGAGCGCCCGATCCGCGAGGACCAGGCCCTGCTCTACCGCCTCTCCGGCGACTGGAACCCGCTGCACGCCGACCCCGACTTCGCCAAGACCGCCGGCTTCGAACGGCCCATCCTGCACGGGCTGTGCACCTACGGCACGACGCTCAAGGCGGTCGTCGACACGCTGCTCGGCGGCGACGTGACCCGGGTGCGGTCCTACGCCACCCGGTTCGCCGGGGTCGTGTATCCCGGCGAGACCCTGCGCATCCGTATGTGGCGCTCCGAGCACTCCACCAGGGTCGCGGTGAGCGCCCTCGAGCGGGACGACGCGCCCGTCCTCGCCGACACGATCGTCGAACACTCCTGAGCCATAACGCCGTTGTTGAGGGGAGCCGCACCATGCGCGCAGCCGTACTGCACGAGATCGGCCAGGACAAGCTCGAGGTCCTCGACGACGTCGAGGCGGTGGGCTTCGGGCCCGGCAAGGTGAGGATCCGGGTGCGGGCCACCGGGCTGTGCCACTCGGACCTGTCCGCGATGAACGGGGTGCTGCCCCAGCCGGCACCGTTCGTGCCCGGGCACGAGGGCGCGGGCGAGATCCTCGAAGTCGGCGAGGGCGTAAGCCACTTGAAGCCCGGCGACCGGGTGGTCGTCTGCTGGCTGCCGGCCTGCGGCGTCTGTCCCGCCTGCAAGCGCGGCCAGACCGAGCTGTGCCTGGCCGGGTTCATGAACGCCGGCACCCCCAACTTCCGCCGTCCCGGCGGGGACCTCTTCGGCTTCGCGGGCACCGGCACCTTCACCGAGGAGGTCGTCGTCGCCGCGGGCTGCGCGGTGCCGATACCCGACGACGTGCCCTTCGACATCGCCGCGCTGATCGGCTGCGGGGTGACCACCGGACTGGGCGCCGCCCTCAACACCGCCGATGTGGAGGCCGGTTCGTCGGTCGCCGTCATCGGCTGCGGGGGTGTCGGCATCGCCGCGATCCAGGGCGCGCGGCTCAAGGGCGCCGCCGAGATCGTCGCCGTCGACCCGGTCGCCTCGCGCCGCGAGTCCGCCCTCAAGTTCGGCGCCACCAGGGCCGTTTCGCCGGACGAGCTGGCCGACGCCAAGCAGAACGTCACCGGCGGCGAGGGCTTCGACTACGTCTTCGAGGTCGTCGGCAAGGCGGCCACCGCCCGCACCGCGTACGAGAACACCCGGCGCGGCGGCACGCTCGTCGTCGTCGGCGCGGGCGCCATGGACGACTTCCTGCAGCTCAACATGTTCGAGCTGTTCTTCGACGAGAAGCGAATCCTGCCGTCGATGTACGGCGGCGGCGACGTCCTGCGCTCCTACGAGCGCACCATCGCCCTGTGGCGGGCCGGCCGCGTCGACCTCGAGGGGCTGATCACCCACCGGGTGCCGCTGAGCGAGATCAACGAGGCGCTGGACCAGATGCGGACCGGCGCGGCGCTGCGTACGTGCATCGAGATCTGACGGGAAAGTCCCTCGCACATCGAGATCTGACGGGAGTGTCCGTGTCGCTGCCACTCGAAGGACTGTCGGCCGTCGTCACCGGAGCCGGCCGCGGTCTGGGCCGGGCCGAGGCGCTCGAACTCGCCCGGCTCGGCGCGGCCGTCGTCGTCAACGACTTCGGTCAGCCGGGCCGGGACGGCTCCGGGGATGCCTCGGCGGGCCCCGCCGAACAGGTCGCCGCCGAGATCCGGGCCGCGGGCGGCAAGGCGCTCGCGCACACCGGGGACGTCGCCGACTTCCAACAGGCCGAAGAGCTAGTCCAGTTGGCGATCGCCGAGTTCGGCAAGCTGGACATCCTGGTCAACAACGCGGGCATCCTGCGCGACCGCATGGTCTTCTCCATGACCGAGGACGAGTGGGACTCGGTGATCCGGGTCCATCTCAAGGGCCACTTCAACACGACCCACTTCGCGGCCGCGCACTGGCGCGAGCGCTCCAAGGCGGCGGGCGGTGCGGTGTACGGCCGTATCGTGAACACGTCGTCGGAGGCCTTCCTCGCCGGTTCAGCCGGGCAGCCCAACTACGCGGCGGCGAAAGGCGGAATCGTCGGCCTGACCACCTCCACCGCCCTCGCTCTGGCCAAGTACGGCGTCACGGCCAACGCCATCTGCCCGCGCGCCCGCACCCGGATGACCGCGGACGTCTTCGCCGGTTTCGAGCAGCCGGCCGACGGCCTCGACCCGCTCGCCCCCGAGCATGTCGCCCCGCTCGTCGGCTACTTGGCCTCGCCCGCCGCGGCCCGCGTCAACGGGCAACTGCTCGTCGTGCACGGCGGCATGGTCGCGGTGATCGAACGCCCGCGCGTACAGGCCAAGTTCGACAGCAAGCAGGACACCTTCACCTACGACGAGCTGGACGCCGTACTGACGGCGCACTATGCGGAACGCCCGGACGGGGAGACGTTCGCGGCGGCGGAGGTGCTGGGGCTGAAACGGGGTTAGGAACAGCGAAGGGGCCCGCACACCGAACGGTGTGCGGGCCCCTTCCTTGCGCCTACCGGCGGGCAGCCTCGGCGTCCTCGGCCGGCTTGCGGTGCCGGCCGCGAGGGGCCGAGTCACCGTCGTGGACCGAGACCGAACCCCGGTGCCGGCCGTGGCCGGCGTCTTCCTGGGCATCGGCGGACAGCGGCTGCATGGTGCTTGCGTCGCTCATCGGAAAAATTCACCCCGTCAACACGATCTTTCAAACAGCCGGGCGAGTTTAACCGGCCACCCTCTGTTCGAATCCAGCCGCCCACGCCCATCGGCACTACTTCGTTACAAGACGTCCCAACGGCGCCTGCTGCAACGGCACCGGACGCAGTGCAGCAGGCCCCGGAGGATCCGATTCCGACGGCTCGCCCGGCGCCGGGTGCCAACTCCCCGGTGCCGCCTGGGCGTCCGTACCGTCCCGGACCGGATCCTCCGGGCCCGTGCCCCCCGATTCCCCCGATCCCCCCGGATCCCCCGTTTCCCCCGAGGGCGCCACCATCCGCGCCACGCCGCACGGCACCTCGGCCGTGGCGTAGGGCAGTTGCAGCACCCCGTCCCTGGTCCACAGCCCGGCGCCCGCCAACCAGCCTTCGGGCGCCGGGAGATGGTGCACGTGGCGCCGGTCCGGCCGCCACAGCCCGACCCAGCTGCCCATGGGCCCGTCGATGCGCAGCCCCACCCCGCAGCTCTCCGGCACCAGCACCTGCCCGGGCTGAATGGCGAACGGCGTGACGGCACAGTCGGGCACCCGCAGACACTCCGGAAAGCGCACCGGCAGCGTGCTGCCCAGCACGCCCCAGCCCAGCCGCTCCTCGCCCGGCGACGGCGCGTCCGAGCCGATCAGCAGCAGCCCGCTGTCGGGGTCGGCGAGCAGCAGCCGGTCGTCGCTGGAGTCGGCGATCTGCAGCAGGGGCGAGACCTCGCCGCCGCGCTCCAGGTCGACCACGATCGCCTTCGTCCGGTCCCCGACCTCCCGGTCCAGCGCCAGCATCCGGCCTGCGTGATCCAGCCACACCCCGCCCGAGCAGCGCCCGGGGATCTCCGCGATGTGCTCGGGCCCGAACGCGCCGCCCGCCACCAGCCAGATGGTGCTGGAGCGCCGGCCGACGGCGAGGGCGTACGCCTTCTCGCCGCCCGGCGCCGGCGGCAGCAGCCACAGCCGGGTGTCCTCGTCCGGGCACTCGACCGCGCCGATCAGCAGCTCGCCGGTGTCGGGCCCGGTCGGATACAGCAGGGAGAAGACGTGCCGCCCGTCCGAAGGCCGGCGGATGAGGACCCGCCCGTCGCCCATCGGCTGCACCTCGCTGCCGGGCTCCTCGGGCTGGTTGCCGGGCAGCGGCACGGCGTACGGCTCGGGGCCGTCCAGTGTCCAGCGCTCCGGGAAGAGGGAGTCGCCGTCCAGCGCGAGCCGGGCGGCGTAGGCGCCGTCCACCGTGATCGTGCAGCCCGCCGGGGCGGCCCCGTCCTCATGCCCCGCCGCGGGCTCGATCGCACAGGCCGTCATCGTCTGGTCACCTCCGGCGACGAAACTAGTTTTCGCACGCACAGACGTGGGACCGCGAGGCTTCCGCTTCACACATAAGGGTGGCAGCGGAACGATTCGCCTGAGGAAACGGAGACGGGTGTGCTGAGGCCGCGGGGACGGGTGTGGTGAGGGGGGTCGGCCCCCGACCCTGGCTTCCGGCATCGGTTCAACGCCACAGATCAGCCAGGTAGCCTTTCATCTGTGCCCCGTCTGTCTGAAGTCATCGCCGCGCTGGAGAACCTGTGGCCCGCCGAGCGGGCCGAGTCCTGGGACGCGGTCGGCACCGTCGTGGGCGATCCCGACCAGGAGGTCTCCCGGGTCCTGTTCGCGGTCGACCCGGTGCAGGAGATCGTCGACGAGGCGGTGAAGCTCGGCGCCGACCTGCTGGTCACCCACCACCCCCTCTACCTGCGCGGTACGACGACGGTCGCGGCGACGCACTTCAAGGGCCGCGTCGTGCACACCCTCATCAAGAACGACGTCGCGCTGCACGTGGCCCACACCAACGCGGACACGGCCGACCCCGGTGTCAGCGACGCGCTGGCCGGCGCGCTGGACCTTCGAGTCGTAGGACCCCTCGTGCCGGACCCCACCGACCCGGCAGGCCGCCGGGGCCTGGGCCGTATCTGCGAGCTCGACCACCCGCTGACCGTCCGCGAGCTCGCCGCCCGCGCCGCCGAGCGGCTGCCCGCCACCGCGCAGGGCATCCGCGTCGCCGGCGACCCCGAGGCGCGAGTCCGCACCCTCGCCGTCAGCGGCGGCTCCGGCGACAGCCTCTTCGACGTCGTACGGGCCGCCGGTGTGGACGCCTTCCTCACCGCGGACCTGCGCCACCACCCGGCCTCCGAAGCGGTGGCCCAAAGCCCCCTCGCGTTGCTCGACGCGGCGCACTGGGCCACCGAGTGGCCCTGGTGCGAGCTGGCCGCCACCCAGCTCGACGAGATCTCCGACCGGAAGGGATGGGGCCTGAGGGTCCACGTCTCGAAGACGGTCACCGACCCCTGGACCGCCCACGCGGCGTCCACCGCCACATCTGACCCACTGGGAGCCCCCAACTGAACGCCGCGCCCGCCGACCAGATCCGACTCCTCGACGTCCAGGCACTCGACGTACGCCTGCAGCAGCTCACGCACAAGCGCAGGTCGCTGCCCGAGCACGCCGAGATCGAGTCGCTGACCAAGGACCTCACCCAGCTGCGCGACCTGCTGGTGGCCGCGCAGACCGAGGAGAGCGACACCTCCCGCGAGCAGACCAAGGCCGAGCAGGACGTGGACCAGGTGCGCCAGCGCGCCGCCCGCGACCAGCAGCGCCTGGACTCCGGTGCCGTCACCTCCCCCAAGGACCTGGAGAACCTGCAGCGCGAGATCGCCTCCCTCGCCAAGCGGCAGGGCGACCTCGAGGACATCGTCCTGGAGGTCATGGAGCGCATCGAGTCCGTGCAGGAGCGGGTGCGCGAGCTGACCGAGCGGGTCTCCTCCGTCCAGTCGAAGATCGACGACGCGACCGCGCGCCGTGACGCCGCGTTCGAGGAGATCGACGGCGAGGTGGCGACGGTGACCAAGGAGCGCGAGGTCATCGCCGGCACGATCCCCGCGGACCTCCTCAAGCTCTACGACAAGCTGCGCGAGCAGCAGGGCGGCATCGGCGCGGCCAAGCTGTACCAGCGCACCTGCCAGGGCTGCCGCCAGGAGCTGTCCATCACCGACTTCAACGACGTCCGGTCGGCCGCCCCCGACACGGTGGTGCGCTGCGAGAACTGCCGCCGCATCCTGGTGCGTACGGCCGAGTCCGGTCTGTAAGAGGCCTTCGAAAGACGTAAGGGGCTTTGGTCGTGCGGGAGTTCATCGTCGAGGCGGACGGCGGGTCACGGGGCAACCCCGGACCCGCGGGCTACGGGGCGGTCGTGCTGGACGCGGCGACGGGGGAGACCCTGGTGGAGGCCGCCGAGTACATCGGCGTCGCCACGAACAACGTCGCCGAGTACCGCGGGCTGCTCGCGGGCCTGCGCGCGGCGCACGAGCTCGACCCTTCCGCGTCGGTCCATGTCCGCATGGACTCCAAGCTCGTCGTCGAGCAGATGTCGGGCCGCTGGAAGATCAAGCACCCCGACATGAAGCCGCTGGCGATGGTGGCGTCCCAGGTCTTCCCGCCGGACCGGGTGACGTACGAGTGGATCCCGCGCGAGCAGAACAAGCACGCGGACCGGCTCGCGAACGAGGCTATGGACGCGGGCAAGCGGGGCGAGCAGTGGTCGGCGGCGACGTCCACGGCCGAGCTGGACGCGGCTGCCGCGAGGTCCGCGGCCGCATCGGCACCCGAGCCGTCGGGCCCTCCGGGCGATGCGGCGGCGGGCGCGGCGAGAGCACGCGCGGCGTTGGCGGGGGCCGGGGCGTCCGCAGCCCGGTCGGATGCGTCGGCGACCGAGCCGTCAGGCCCGTCCGGGGATGCGGTGGCGGGCGCGGCGAAGGCTCGCGAGGCGCTGACGCGGGGGCGTGGCGCGGAGGGCACCTCCCCTGCGGCCTCTCCCGCGGGATCTGCCGCAGCGGCGGTGTCCCCGGGCGCCAAGGCCGACGCCGATGTGCGGGCCGCCACGACGGTGGCCAGTCCCGGCTGGGCCCCCGCCGACATGGGCGCACCCGCAACCTTCGTACTCCTGCGGCACGGTGAGACCCCGCTGACGCCTCAGAAACGGTTCTCCGGCAGCGGCGGCACCAACCCTTCCCTCTCCGACATCGGGCGGGACCAGGCCGAGCGGGTCGGAGCGGCACTGGCCCGGCGCGGAACGATCCAGGCGATCGTCGCCTCGCCCCTCACCCGCACCCGCGAGACCGCCGGCATCGTCGCCGCGCACCTCGGCCTCGAAGTGAGCGTCGACGAAGGCATCCGCGAGACCGACTTCGGCGCCTGGGAAGGCCTCACCTTCGCCGAGGTCCGCGAGCGCTACCCGGACGACCTCAACACCTGGCTGTCCGACCCCGAGGCCCAACCCTCGGGCGGCGGCGAGAGCTTCGCGGCGACCGCGACCCGTATCGCGGCGGCCCGCGACAAGCTGGTGGCGGCCTACGCGGGCCGCACCGTCCTGCTGGTCTCCCACGTCACCCCGATCAAGACGTTCGTCCGCCTCGCCCTGGGCGCCCCGCCCGAGTCCCTGTTCCGCATGGAACTCTCCGCGGCCTCCCTCTCGGCGGTGGCGTACTACGCCGACGGCAACGCGAGCGTACGGCTCTTCAACGACACCTCTCACCTGCGCTGACCGGCACGCTTGCGGAGTATCTCGGCCGTCTCCGCATCCGCCGGCAGAAACGCCTCCAGGTGCAGCTCGGCCAGCGTCACGTCGACGGCGGTGGCGAAGGACGTGAGCGTGGTCAGCAGCCGCAACTCGCCCTCCGCACACCGCAGTCGCAGCGGTACGGCGAACCCGAGATAGTCCTCGCCGGGTTCGCCCAGCGGCGGCAGGTACCCGGTCAGCTCCTGCGCCAGGTCGTCGAGCAGCGGGTCGGGACTGCGCAGGGCCCGCGCGCGCAGGTTCTCGATGATGTGCCGCCCCCACGCGTCCAGGTTCACCACCCGCGACGCCATCCCACGCGGATGCAGCGCCAGCCGCAGCACGTTGACCGGCGGCTTCAGCAGCGCCGGGTCCGCACCCTCCGCCAGCACGTCGAACGCCCCGTTCGCCGCGACGAGTTCACCCCGCGGCCCGGCGACGACCGCCGGATAGGGCAGATGCCCCTCCAGGATGCTGTCCAACGCCTCCCGTACGGGCCCCAGTTCGGTCGCGTCGAGCGGTGACTCGGGGAACGCGGGCGCGTAACCGGCCGCCAGCAGCAGCGCGTTGCGCTCCCGCAGCGTCAGTCCCAGCGACTCGGCCAGCCTGATCACGACCGCCCGCCCCGGCACCGAACGCCCCCGCTCGATGAAGCTCACATACCGCTGCGTGGTCCCGGCCCGCGAGGCGAGCTCCAGCTGACTGACCCGGCGGGCGGTCCGCCAGCGCAGCAGCTCCCGGGCGAAGGGCGGGGGTCGTTCGGCGGTGGTGGTCATGGGACCAGTTCTACGGCACAGGTACGACAACGGGGCCGAGCCATCGCCCATACCCTGCCGGGAATTGAGCCGTGCACCGCCTCCGACCAGCATGGCGGCATGCGCTCCTACCACCTGGAAGCCCCGGGCACCGTCGAAGGCATTGTCCCCCGGGACACGGCAGACCTCCCGGAACCCGGCCCTCGCGACATCCTCGTCCGCGTCCGCGCGGTCTCCCTCAACAAGCGCGATCTGCTGATCCTGAACGGCAGTTACCCACTCAAGGCCGCCCCCGACGTGATCCCGGTGAGCGACGGCGCGGGCGAGGTCGTGGCCGTGGGCGCGGAGGTCACCCGTTTCTCGGTCGGCGACCGGGTGACGGGGACGTACTTCCCGCGCTGGCTGGACGGCCGTATCACCCCGGCCCTGATCGACCAGCCCGGCGCCACCCTCCCCGGCATGCTCACCGAATACGCGCTCCTCGACCAGGAAGCCGCCGTCCGCGTCCCCGACCACCTCGGCTGGGAGGAGGCCACCTGCCTGCCCTGCGCCGGCGTCACCGCCTGGAACGCGCTGACCGGCGGCGATCCGCCGCTCCCCGGCGAGACGGTGCTGACGCTCGGCACCGGTGCACTCGCCCTGTTCGCGGTGCAGTTCGCGAAGCTGCTCGGCGCCGAGGTCGTCGCCACGACGTCCAGCCCGGCGAAGGCCGAACGCCTCAAGACGCTGGGCGCCGACCACGTCGTCAACTACGTCGAGAGCCCCGAATGGGCCGCCGATGTGCGGCAGTTGACCGGCGGACGCGGCGCTGACCTGATCGTCGAGACGGGCGGCCCGGAGACCATCGAACAGTCCGTCCGAGCCAGTGCGCTCTACGGCCGCATCGCCCTGGTCGCCGCCAACAGCCCCCGCAGGCCCTCCCTGGAGATCACGACCGACGCGCTCGCCTCGAGCCTGATCACCATGCGCCGCCTGTTCGTCGGCAGCCGCACCCACTTCGAGCAGATGAACCGCGCCATCGCCCTGCACGGCCTCCGCCCGCTCGTGGACCGGGTGTTCCCGTACGACGAGGTCCACGCGGCCTACCGCTACTACGCGACCGGCGCTGCCTTCGGAAAGGTCGTCATCCGCGTCGCCTGAGCCCCGCCGCCTCGCGCGCCAGCGCCTCGATCCGCCCCCAGTCACCGGCGGCGACGGCATCCGCCGGAATCATCCAAGTCCCGCCCACACAGGCCACGTTGGGCAGGGCCAGATACTCCGGTGCGTTCCCGGGCCCGACCCCGCCCGTTGGGCAGAACCGCGCCTGCGGCAACGGCCCGGCGAGCGACTTAAGATACGCCGTCCCGCCCGCCGCCTCGGCCGGGAAGAACTTCATCTCCCGCACCCCGCGTTCCAGCAGCGCCACCACCTCCGACGTGGTCGACACCCCCGGCAGGAACGGCACCCCGGACGCCCGCATCGCCTCCAGCAGTACGTCCGTCCAGCCCGGGCTGACCAGGAAGCGCGCCCCGGCGGCCACTGTCTCCTTCACCTGCCCCGGCGTGATCACCGTCCCCGCCCCGACGACCGCGTCCGGCACCGCCTCGGCGATCGCCCGGATCGCCTCCAGCGCGACCGGCGTCCGCAACGTCACCTCGATCGCGGGCAGCCCACCGGCCACCAGCGCCCGGGCGAGCGGTACGGCGTCGGCGGCGTCCTCGATGACGACGACCGGTATGACGGGGGCGAGGTCCAGCACGGAGGCAGGCAGAGGCGCGGGCAGCGGCGAGGTCATGGCCTCATCGTGCCCGCGCCGTACAACATGCGCAAAGCGCATTGCACATACTGCAACGTGCTCCGTGGAGGTGGGTCAGTGGATCTCGTCCACCAGCACGTCCAGCGTCCACGCCTTCCCGGCCCCCTTCGGAGGCTCCACCTCCACCACATACCCGAGGTCCCGCAGCGCCTCGACCAGCTCGGCCGGACCCTTCGGCGCGATCCCGGCCGCCAGCAGACTCCGTACGATCCGCCCCTTGGTCGCCTTGTTGAAGTGGCTGACCACCTTGCGGGTGGGCGCGTGCAGCACCCGTACGCTCGCCGTCCGCCCGGCGACCTCGCCCTTCGGCTTCCAGGCGGCCGCGTAGGCGGAGGACCGCAGGTCCAGGACGAGCCCGCCCCCGGCGGCCTCGGGCAGGACCTCCGCCATCGGCGCCCGCCAGTGCGCACCCAGTGCCCCGAGCCCGGGCAGCTTCACGCCCATCGAGCAACGGTAGGAGGGGATCTTGTCGGTCACCCCGACCGCACCCCACAGCCCCGAGAAGACGAGCAGCGACCGTCCCGCCCGCCTCTTCGCGGCGGCATCCAGAGAAGCCAGGTCGAGGGCGTCGTAGAGCACACCCGTGTAGATCTCCCCGGCGGGCCGGGCGCCGGCCGTCCGCAGCTCGGTGTTCTTGCCGATCTCGCCCCGCAGCCCCTCACTCAGGCCGAGCACCTCGCGCGCCTTCTCCTCGTCGCCGGCACACAGCTCGACCAGCTCGTCGAGTACGGCCTCACGGGCGGGGGTCAGTCCCGGCAGCGACAGCGTCTCCGTCTTGAGCGGGGCGCCACGGCCGGAGGAGGCCTTGCCTTCGGAGGGCGGCAGCAGGACCAGCACGGAAGATCTCCTTCTGTTTGAGCTCTGCGACAGCGTACGGCGTGCTACGGGGCCGCCCCGGACCTACTCTCGCTGTATGCCCCGCCGCCACATCCGCGTGATGGGCGCCCCCGAAGCCCCCCTCCGGGCCGCCCTCACCGCGCTGCGCACCGAACTCGGCGTCTCGGAGAGCTTCCCGCCCGAGGTGCTCGCCGAGGCCGAGCGGGCCGCGAAGGCCCCCGCCCTCCCACCCCTCGACGCCACGGACATCCCCTTCTTCACCATCGACCCGCCCGCCTCCCTCGACCTCGACCAGGCGATGCACCTGTCCCGGCAGGGCACCGGCTACCGCGTCCGGTACGCCATCGCCGACGTCGCCGCCTTCGTCGTACCGGGATCGGCGCTGGACGCGGAGACCCACCGCCGGGTGACGACCCTCTACTTCCCCGACGAGCGGATCCCGCTGCACCCCGCGCTGCTCAGCGAGGGCGCGGCGAGCCTGCTCCCGGACCAGGTCCGCCCGGCCACCCTGTGGACGATCGACCTCGACGCGGACGGCCGCACCCTCGCCCTCGCCGTCGACGTCCGCCGCGCCCTGGTTCGCAGCCGGGCGAAGCTCGACTACGCCGCCGTACAGAAGCAGATCGACGACAAGACGGCCGAGGAGCCGCTCGAACTCCTCAAGGAGATCGGGGAGTTGCGGGAGCGGCTGGAGGTCGAGCGCGGCGGCATCTCCCTCAAGGTGCCCGAGCAGGAGATCGTCGAGCGGGATGACGCGTACGAGCTGAGTTACCGGGCGCCGCTTCCCGCGGACGGCTGGAACGCCCAGATCTCCTTGCTGACGGGGATGACGGCGGCCGATCTGATGCTGGCGGGTGGGACGGGCATCCTGCGCACCCTGCCCGCCGCCCCCGACGGCGCCGTCGGCCGCCTGCGCCGTACCGCGCACGCGCTGCACATCGACTGGCCGCACCATGTCTCGTACGCGCAGCTGATCCGCTCCCTGGACCCGCGGTGGCCGCATCACGCGGCCTTCCTCCAGGAGTGCACGACGTTGCTGCGCGGTGCCGGCTACACCGTCTTCCGCGACGGCAACCTCCCGCCCATCACCACCCACGCCGCCGTCGCCGCGCCCTACGCCCACTGCACGGCCCCGCTGAGGCGATTGGCCGACCGGTACGCGTCGGAGCTCTGCATCGCGGCCGCGGCGGGCGAGGCACCGCCCGACTGGGTGCTCGCCGCCCTGGACGGGCTGCGGCACGAGATGGCCGACGGCAGCCGGCGTGCGGGCACGGTGGAGCGGGAGTGCGTGGACATCGTCGAGGCGGCGCTGCTGGCGGGCCGGGTGGGGGAGGTGTTCGACGGGTGCGTGGTGGACGTGGACGAACATCAACCCACCGTCGGCACCGTGCAGTTGGAGTCCCCGGCGATCATCGGTCGGGTTGAGGGCGGCGACCGACTGCCGCTGGGCGAACGGCTGCGGGTGCGCCTCACACAGGCCGATCCGGGAGCGGCGAGAGTGCTGTTCGCGCCTGCGTGATGGCGTGTACGAGGGCGTCGGCGTCGTCGGCGTGGAAGCGGACGAGGCGGATGTCGCGGTGGCGCCCGAAGAAGGTGAAGTGGGCGACGGGCTCGGAGAGTTCGAGGGTGACGGTGGTCTGCGCGCCGACGGGGAGGTCGAGTTCGCCTTCCGTGGGTTGGTGGGTGGTGCGCAGTTCTCGGCGCACGGTCGCGATCCGATCGACCGGTATGTGCAGGTCGACGTGGACGGCGCGGCGGATGCGCAGGACGTCGGGGTCGAGCACGTGTGGTCGTACGACGGAGGCGGCATGGAAGCCGACGACGAACAGCACGGTGTAGACGTCGAGAACGAACACGACCCGGTGCACGGCCGGATAGTCGCGCAGCAGTACGGACATGGTCAGCGTCTCGACCAGGCACACGAAGGCGAACCCGAACATGACCGCGCCCTGTCCGCGCGCATACCCGAAGGGCGCTCTGCCCCGTGTCCCGTGTGTACGCCGCGCGACCCACAACGCGAGGCTGACGAACAGCCGCAGCTCGTGCCGGACGAGGACGCAAGCGGTGACGTAGGCGGTCCTCATGACCGTTCTGGCCGTTCCTCTGCGATGATCCGCAGCGCGCGGCGGAGGGCCTCCGCCTGGGCGGGAGAGAAGTCCGCGTAGAAGGCGCGCATGAAGTTGTCGTCGTCGTTGATCGCCACCTCGGGGACGAGCTCCCGGGGCATGCAGTCGGCGAGAGTGCGGGCGGCCTCCTCCACGCGTGGGTCGGCCGGGCCGATGCCGGCGTCGTCGGCGAGTTCGTCGAGCAGGGCGTACGCCCTGACCGCCCGCGCCCTTGCTTCAGGGGAGGCGAGGGCGTCGTGCAGCAGCCCCATCAGCCGCTCCCGGTCCTCCACGGCAGCCATGGTGTCGATCAGCGCGAGCATCTCGCGGTCCTTGGCGGCCATGGGGGAGTCGGCCGCGACTTGCCCCAAGCCGCCAAGCAACGAGGCGAGTTGAGGCGAGACGGGCCCCTCGACGGTGAGGCCGTTGTCTGTTTCCCTCAAGACCCGAAGTCGCGCCCGCCGCTCCCGGATCTCCGCCTCCTGCCGGGCGAGATCCTCGTCGAGCTCGGCAAGCACCTCGGCGAGGTCCTTGCCCGCGTCGTCCGCGAGCACGTCCCGCACCTCGGCGAGCCCGAGCCCCAGCTCGGTGAGCCGGCGGATGCGGGCGAGCGCGACGGCGTGCCGCAGCGTGTAGTCCCGGTAGCCGTTGGCCAGCCGCTCGGGCTCCGGCAGCAGGCCCTGGTGGTGGTAGTGCCGCACGGTCCGCGTGGTGACGCCGACGGCGGCGGCGAGTTCTCCGATCCGCATGGGACCAGTAGAGAGGCTGACGTTGCGGCAGGGTCAAGCGGCTGGGTCGGCGCCTGACGGCCTAGCCCATCGTGTGCCACGATCGAGGGAACGGTTCCCGATCTCTCGGACAGGTGATCTCCCGATGCCCCAGTCTGGCGAGCGACCGAAGGAGGGGCGTGACATGACTGCCATGGCCCATGAGCCGCTCACGCAGGCAGAGGTCCTGCTCGAGGGCTTCCTCGCGCTGGACACGCCGGAGGGTTTCAGGGCCGAGCTGATCGAGGGGGAGATCGTTGTGACGCCGCCGCCGGACGGGGAGCACGAGAAGTACATCAGCCGGATCGTGCGCCAGGTGATCAAGCGTTCCCGGATCGAGATGGATTTCTCTGGGAACAAGGGCTTGAGGCTAAGGAGCGGTGAAGCCTTCCCGAAGAACCACGTAGTCCCGGACGCCACCCTCGCACCCCTTGAGCGTGACCTCTTCGGGGGTGCCGACTCCTGGATGCCCTGTGATGGCGTCGCCATGGTGCTGGAGGTGACATCCACCAAGCCCAAGGCTGACCGCGAGGCCAAGCGCCGTTGTTACGCCAGTGGCGGCATCCCCCTGTATCTGCTCGTCGACCGCGAGGCAGCCTCTGTCACGTTGTTGAGCGATCCGGAGAGGGACGACTACCGCGAAATCTGCACCCGCCCCTTCGGCAAGCCGCTCGCCCTCCCGGAGCCGTTCGCCTTCGACCTGGAGACCGCGGACTTTCTCTGACCCTCCCGGCGTTGCACCCTGTGGACGAAGAAATGGGGGCGGCGCATGGAGCAGGCACTGTGGACCAGGGCGCGACTGGGCCGCTGCGGCCCCCCGCTCGACCTCCTCACCGCCCGCTTCAACAAGCACGTTTACGCCCCGCACGCCCACGACGAGTACACGATCGGCGTCTGCGTCGACGGCTCCGAGGTCATCGACTACCGCGGCGGCCACATCCGCACGGGCCCGGGCTCGATCGTCGTCCTGGCCCCCGGCGAGATGCACACCGGAGGCCCCGGCAACGCCACCGACGGCTACGCCTACCGCGCCCTGTACGCCACCCCCACTCTCCTCATCGACGGCACCCTCGGCGCCGCGCTCCCGCACTTCCGCGAGCCGTTGATCGACGACCCCGAACTGGCCGCCGCCCTCCTCCGCACCCACACCGACCTGGGCACCTGCCCAGACCCCCTGGAGGCCGAGTCCCGCCTCCCCTGGCTGCTCACGGCCCTGTCCCGCCGCCACTCCACGGCCCGCCCGACGACGGATGTGATCCCCGGCGCGCACCGCATCACCCACGTCGTACGCGACCGCCTGGCGGACGAGCTGCTGGAACCACCCTCCCTGGCCGACCTCGGCGCCGAACTGGGCCTGTCCCGCTACCAACTCCTCCGAGCCTTCCGTACGACGATGGGGATACCGCCGTACGCCTGGCTCGCCCAGCACCGGGTAACCCGGGCCCGCGGCCTGCTGGAGTCGGGCCTGCGCCCGGCGGAGGTGGCCAGCCTCGTCGGCTTCGCCGACCAGGCGCACCTGACCCGCTGGTTCAGGCGGGTGCTGGGGGTGACCCCGGCGGCGTACCGCAACAGCGTTCAAGACCGCCGGTAGTGGGTCGGCCGAAACTGCACGCATGACTGCACGCGGCTGGTTCTTGTTCTCCCTGATGGGAGTGGTCTGGGGCATCCCCTACCTGATGATCAAGGTGGCGGTGGACGCCCCGCTCTCCCCGTCCATGGTGGTGTTCACGCGCTGTGCCCTGGGCGCCCTGCTCCTGCTCCCCTTCGCGATACGAGGCGGCGGCCTGACCCGAACCGTCCGCACCCACTGGCTCCCCATGCTGGCCTTCGCGTGCATCGAGATCATCGGCCCGTGGTTCACGCTCACGGACGCGGAGCGGCATCTGTCCAGCTCGACGGCGGGCCTGCTGATAGCGGGCGTCCCGATCGTGGGTGTGGTGCTGGCTCGCTTCTTCGGAGACACGGAGAGGCTGGGGGTACGGCGAATGACGGGCCTTGCGCTGGGCCTGGCGGGCGTAGGCGTCCTGACCGTCCCGCACCTGACCGGCGGCGACGCCCGCTCGTTGGGAGAGGTCATGCTGACGGTGCTGGGGTACTCGACGGCGCCGTTGATCGCGGCACGGTGGCTGAAGGATGTACCGACACTGCAGCTGACGGCGCCGTGCCTGGCACTGGCGGCGCTGGTCTACGCAACGCCGGCGGCAGCGACGTGGCCTTCCTCGGTCCCGTCCCCGTCGGTCCTGGTGGCCCTGATCGGCCTGGGCGTGATCTGCACGGCACTCGCATTCGTGGCCTTCCTGGAACTGATCAAGGAGGTCGGCCCGACCCGCGCGACGGTCTTCACGTACGTCAACCCGGCGGTGGCAGTAGCGGCAGGGGCCCTCTTCCTGGACGAGGAGCTGACGTGGGGCATCGGGGCGGCCTTCACCCTGATCCTGGCGGGCTCGGTCCTGGCGACGGCGGGACCGGTCCGGGCGAAGGTGGAACCGGCGTGCCCCGACAGCCCGGTAACATGGTCGACACGGCAGACGAGCCGGGCGGACGGCCGCGTGGAGTCCCCTTGACGGGGCTTCCCGAGGAACGTCCGGGCTCCAAAGGGCAGGGTGGTGGCTAACGGCCACCCGGGGTGACCCGCGGGACAGTGCCACAGAAAACAGACCGCCGGGGACCTCGGTCCTCGGTAAGGGTGAAACGGTGGTGTAAGAGACCACCAGTGCCCAGGGTGACCTGGGCAGCTAGGTAAACCCCACCCGGAGCAAGGTCAAAAGGGAGCGCCCCGGCGCTCCTGCGGGGACGTTCGAGGGCTGCCCGCCCGAGTCTCCGGGTAGACCGCACGAGGCCGGTGGCAACACCGGCCCTAGATGGATGGCCGTCTCCCCGGCCGCCGTGAGGCGACCGGGTGACAGAACCCGGCGTACAGCCCGACTCGTCTGCCGCTGTTAGTCGGCCTGACCTGTCGCCTCGACCCCTTGGACCGCAACAAAATCGGCGACGCATCCATCCCCTTCCGCTCTGCCTTATACCCGCTGATCTGCAGTGACGACGCAGTCCGCCTGAACGCGTGCTGCACGGAGTTCAAGGGGCAACGGGGATAACGCGCGATGCGAGCTCTCCCATGTCACCTCCTCCAGGTCCGCGACACTCTCGCCCGTTCCGCAGGTCGGCACCTTCCGGAGTTCCACGAAGAACCGGGCGCCCCGGAGCGGCGAGCCGGCACAGGGCCAGCATGAACGCACCGCGACAGCCGACGATGGGCGGTCTTGGACACGGCAGGGGCGATTGAGCACGGCAATTGCTGCCGTCACTGCGAGCACTGGTACGACTGTCAGTACCGCCAGGTACCCTCAAACACATCGTCAACGCGGTTCGACGGGCTTCCGCTCCACTCTGGTGGAGTCTCGAAGGACATGCCCCCACCCGCACGAGTCTTTTCGTGCTGCCTGGGGGAAGTCCTTGCTGTTCCGCGCGTCCGCGAAAACGGTCGCCGTCATGGCACTCGACGGTTCGCTGTTCCTGCACCTCACCGACAAGTTCGTCCACATGCACGGCTATCGGCCCGGCGCCTCGGAGGTGCGTTCCTGGGAGCGCAGCATCCCCGTCCTAGCTACCGCACTCAACGACGCCGGCCTGGGCGCTGTGGAGGTCATGCTGGAGTACTCGCTCCCGCTGAACAGCAAGCGCGCCGACGTCGTCCTTGCCGGAGTGCATCCGGTCACGGGCGAACCGTCGTATGTCGTGGTGGAGTTGAAGCAGTGGAGCCAGGCATTGCCCCACGAGGACGACTCCAGCCTGTGCCATGTCGACGCCTATGCCCATCCGGTCCTCAACCCCATCGAGCAGGTGCGCCGCTACTGCGAATACCTCGTCAATTTCAACGGGGCAGTGGCCGAACACGGGCACCGGGTGGCCGGAGTGGCATATCTACACAATGCCACCGAGTTCGGCGTGACGGGGCTGCGGGAGATCGAGCGCCACGGTCACGGACTGCTCTTCACCGAGGAACGCCGCGGCGCCTTCGTCGACCACCTTCGTACGAGGCTGAGCGACAAGCATCCAGGGGCCCGGGCGGCAGATGAACTCCAAGCAGGTGCCACAGTGCCGTCGAAGCAGCTCATGTCTGTGGCCGCAGAAGAAGTGCGCGAACGCACGCAGTTCGTCCTCCTCGACGAGCAGCAGGTCGCGTACCGCATGGTGCTCAACGCGGTGGAGAAGGCGAAGCACGCCGACCGTAAAGAGGTCGTCATCGTCACGGGCGGCCCCGGCACCGGCAAGAGCGTGATCGCTCTCCAACTGCTGGGCGAGCTCTATCGGCGCGGGGTTCCGGCACTGCACGCCACCGGCTCACAGTCGTTCACCAAGACAATGAGGAAAGTCGCCGGAGCCCGTAAGCGGGAAGTCCAGGACCTGTTCAAGTACTTCAACAGTTTCATGACGGCCGAGAAGAACAGCCTGGGCGCCCTGATCTGCGACGAAGCGCACCGCATCCGGGAGACCTCGGCCAACCGCTACACGCGCGCCGCGCACCGTACCGGCAGGGCACAAATCGACGAACTCATCGACGTCGCCTACGTGCCCGTCTTCTTCCTCGACGAGCACCAGGTCGTCCGCCCCGGCGAGATGGGCACCGTAGCCGAGATCAAGGCAGCAGCGGCGAAGCGGGGCATCCCCTGCAGCGTCGTCCCGCTGGACAGCCAGTTCCGCTGCGGTGGCAGTGACGCCTACTTGCGCTGGGTGGTCCGCCTCCTCGGCCTGGAGTCGGGCGGGCCGGTCGTATGGGAACCCGACCGCCGCATGCAGTTGCTGGTCGCAGACAGCCCGCAGGAGATGGAAGCATTCCTCGAAGCTCGGCGGGCCCAGGGCTACGGTGCCCGTATGTCCGCGGGTTACTGCTGGCGCTGGTCTCCGGAGCCCAAGCCCGGCGACCAGCTCCCGCCCGACGTCGTCATCGGCGACTGGGCCCGCCCCTGGAACCTTCGCGGTGATCGCTCCGTCTCCGGCGCACCCCCGGCCGCCCTGTGGGCCACCGACCCGGCGGGCTTCGGACAGGTCGGCTGCGTCTACACCGCACAAGGTTTCGAGTACGACTGGTCCGGCGTGATCATCGGCCCCGATATGGTCTGGCGCGGCGACCGCTGGCTCACGGACCGCACAGCGTCGAAGGACCCGGTCTTCGGAAAGTCCACTCCCGACACTGACGTGGACCGCCTGATCCGCAACACGTACAAGGTCCTGCTGACGCGGGGCATGGTCGGCACGATCGTGTACTCGACGGATTCTGAGACGCGGAAGAAGCTGCGCGATTTGGTGCGCGGAGATCTGACACGAGAGCCCGCCCAGGTCTGACCGCAGAGGAGGCGATGCCTTGTTGAGCCACTGGTGCCTGCTTACAGCGCATGCTGCCTCCGAGCTCGACGGCGCGGTCCCGTCCCGCCTCGTGGTGAAGCGACCTTGCCGTTGCGCTCCGGAAGACTGTGAAGGCCACGCCATGGGTTGTAGCTGCCGGGTGGCCCGCAGCTGACCTGACATCAGCACGTCATGAAAGCGTGAGCAGTTGAGCCGTCCGAGTGCGGTGAACTCGGCCTTTCCGTCATCATCGGGGCATGCAAAAGCTTGAGGCGCATGAGATGCCCCTGCACAAGGTGTTCAGCAGTGACTACGACTTTCAGATCCCTGACTACCAGCGCCCCTATGCCTGGCAGGAGGAGCAGGCGGCTCAACTGCTGATGGACCTGCAGGAAGCCCTGGTCCGTGGGACGGATGAGCCGTACTTCCTCGGATCCATCGTGCTCGTCAAGAACAGCGCGGTCCCGAAGGCGGACGTCATCGACGGCCAGCAGCGCCTCACGACCCTGACCATCCTCCTGTCGGTCCTACGCGACCTCACCGAGGATCCGGAACTACGCGGCGACCTCGACCGGCTGGTGATGGAGCCGGGTGCCAAGATCCGTGGGCTCGCCCCGAGGCCGCGGCTTACTCTGCGAAGTCGTGACGCGGACTTCTTCGAGAAGTACGTGCAGACGAAAGGCGCAGTGGGCACTCTGCTGACGCTCAAGGAGGAGGCCCTGCGGACCGACGCGCAGAAGGCCGTTCTCCGCAACGCGACAGTCCTCCACCGCAGCCTCACCGCGTTGACCGAGGAACGTCGGCTGGAACTCGCTCAGATGCTCGCCGAGCGGACGTTCCTTGTCGTCGTCAGCACTCCTGACCTCGACAGCGCGCACCGGATCTTCAGCGTCATGAACTCCCGCGGCCTGGACCTGTCCCCCACCGACATCTTCAAGTCGCAGATAATCGGGGATCTCGGGGCGGAGGCGTCCGAGGCGTGCGCCACCACCTGGGAGGACGCCGAGGAGATGCTGGGGCGCGACGACTTCGCGGAACTCTTCCTCCACCTGCGGATGATCTTCGCCAAGAAGCGGGCGGAACAGGAGCTGCTCAAGGAGTTCCCTGAGCAGGTACTCAGCCGCTACCTCCCCGGCAGGGGCGAGGTCTTCGTTCATGACGTCGTCCGGCCGTATGCCGAGGCCTATGCCCAGATCCGTGAAGCACGTTATGAGTCCGCTTCGGGTGCGGAGGCGGTCAACGCCTGGTTCAGGAGGCTCCAGCAGGTCGACAACTACGACTGGCGGCCCGCCGCTCTCTGGGCGCTGCGCCACCACGAGGACGACCCGGCATGGCTCGACACGTTCATGCGGGCCTTGGAGCGGCTGTCGGCCAGCATGTTCGTCCGTCGCGTCTACACGACCCCTCGCGTCACACGCTACGCCGAGCTGCTTCGGCAGCTCGACGAAGGACAGGGTCTCGCCTCCCCGGCCCTCGAACTGAGGGACGACGAGAAGGCCGAGACCCGGGCCAGGCTCGACGGCGATCTCTATCTGGTCGGCAAGATCCGCAAGTACGTGCTGCTCCGGCTCGACGAGCTGCTGGCGCGCGGGCAGGGAGTGACGTACGACCACCCGCTCATCACCGTGGAGCACGTGCTGCCGCAGAACCCGAAGGCCGATTCGCAGTGGGTCGGGCTGTTCGACGAGGAGCAGCGTGCCCAGTGGACGCACCGCCTGGGAAACCTGGTGCTGCTGAACCGCGCCAAGAACTCGGCGGCCCAGAACTACGACTTCACCGCCAAGAAGGCCAAGTACTTCACCGGCCGCGGGGGAGTGGTCCCCTTCGCGCTGACCAGCCAGGTGCTCCAGCACGTCGAGTGGACCCCCGAGGTGCTGAAGGCCAGGCAGGAGGAGCTGCTTGGGGCGCTCTTCGAGGAGTGGCGTCTGTGAGCGCGGGGGCCGGGGCGTCACACCTCGGCCCTGAGTCCAATGATCTCCATGAAGTTCCAAAGAGTTCCATTATTGGGTCCGTGTGGGCTATGGTCGTCCACAACTCAGGTCTCACGGCCCCGCGTTACAACGCTGCTCCCGTGTGTCCCCTGTCGTTCAGTTGCCGTCGGCCTGTCCGGCCGTACGCTCCGCAGTCGTCGCCTCCACGGGGGTCCTGTCATGCCCGTACCCGCCGATCCCGCCCCGGACCCGTCTCCCGCAGGGCCGCCCGCCCAGGAGCCGTCGGTCGGCACCCTTGCCAGTCTCATCGCCGGGCGGCTCGCCGGCTCGGACCTCGACGAGGACACCCGAGCCCTCCTGCTCACCGCCTTCCAGGACGACGGCGGGGCGCGCGGCCGGATGCCGGGCGCCTACCTGCAGTCCGTCACGGTCAGCGGCTTCCGCGGCATCGGCCGCACCGCACGCCTCCCCCTCACCCCCGGCCCGGGACTCACCCTGGTCACCGGCCGCAACGGCTCCGGCAAGTCGAGCTTCGCGGAGGCCGTCGAGATCGCGCTGACCGGCGACAACGCACGCTGGCGCGGCCGCAGCGACATCTGGCGCAAGAGCTGGCGCAACCTCCACCACGGCGAGGAACCCCAGGTCGCCGTGGAGTTGCGCCTCGACGGCGATCCGGAGCCGGCCACCGTGCTGCGCACCTGGCACGGGGACGACGTCGCCGACTCCACCGCCGAACTCGACCGGCCCGGCCACGACCCCGTCCCCCTCCCGGGCCTCGGCTGGCAGGAGGACCTGGCGACGTACCGCCCCTTCCTGTCGTACTCCGAGCTCGGCCAGGTGATCGGCGGCAGGCCCAGCGAGATGTACGACGCCGTGGCCTCCATCCTCGGTCTGGAGCAACTAGCCGCCGCCGACAAGTGGTTGCGCGATCTGACCCGCGAGTACGACGCGCCCGCCAAGGAGGCGAAGGCCGAACTCCCCGCCCTGCTCACCCTCCTGGAAGGCACCGACGACCCCCGCGCTCGGAGCGCCCACACCGCACTGAGCGGGCGGCGCCCGGACCTCGCGCGGGCGGCCGAACTGGCCGCCGGGACCGGCCCGGTGGACGAGGCCCTCCTGTTCGACCTGCGCCGCCGCTCCACCCTGACCGGACCCGACATCGAGGCGGTCGCCACGGCGGTGACCCGGCTGCGCGAAGCCATCGCCTCCGCCGAGGACCTTCGGGGCACGTCCGCCGAGGACGCGCTGCGCCGAGCCGAACTCCTCGCCCGCGCGCTCGCCCACCACCGCGCCCACCCCGCCCTCGCCACCTGCCCGGTGTGCGGCGGCACGGCCCGCCTCGACGAGGAATGGGCACGCGACGCCGCCGAGCAGGAAAGCCTGCTGCGCGCCGAGGCCGAGCAAGTCCTCGCCGCCCGCAGGGAACTCGACGCGGCCGCGCAGGCCGTCCGTGGCCTGGCCGTCCCGCCCCCCGACTGGCTGCCGTCCGAGATCGCCGCCGCCTGGGACGACTGGCTGTGGTGCCGCACCGTCTCCGACCCGGCCGTACTGGCATCCGTCTCCGAGAACGCCGCACGGACCGCCACCGACGCCGCACGGGTCACCTGCCAGGAGGCCGCGGTGCGCCTGGCCGACCAGGACGACACCTGGCGCGACGCCGCGCGGGTACTCGCCGCCTGGCTCGACAAGGCCCACGCGGCCGAGCAGGCGGCCCCGCACCTGGCCCGCGTCAAGGCCGCCCAGAAATGGCTCAGGGCCACCCACGACGAGATCCGCGCCGACCGGATGCGGCCCATCGCCGAGGACGCCCAGCGCATCTGGGCCAACCTACGCCAGCAGAGCAACGTCGCCCTCGGTCCGGTCCGTCTGAGCGGCTCCGCAACCCAGCGCAAGGTCGCCCTCGACGTGACCGTCGACGACATCGACGCCCCCGCGCTCGGCGTGATGAGCCAGGGAGAACTGCACTCCCTCGCCCTGTCCCTCTTCCTCCCGCGCACCTTCCTCCCGGAGAACCCCTTCCGGTTCCTCGTCATCGACGACCCGGTGCAGTCCATGGACCCCGCCAAGGTGGACGGCCTCGCCCGCGTCCTCGCGCTCCTCGCCGAGCACCGCCAGGTCGTCGTCTTCACCCACGACACCCGCCTGCCGCAGGCTCTGAAGTACCTGCGGCTGCCCGCCACCGTCCTCACCGTCGACCGCCGCGAGCGCTCCGCCGTACGCGTCCGCTCCGGCGACGACCCCGTCAAGCAGGCCCTGTACGACGCGAAGGCGCTCGCCAGGACCCGCGACCTGCCCGGGGACGTCGTCGCCCGGGTCCTGCCCGGCCTGTGCCGCACCGCCCTGGAGGCCGCCCTCCTCGAACCGGCCCGGCGCCGGCTCCTCGGCACGGGCCTGCCCCACGACGAGATCGAGCGACGCATCGCCAAGGCACACAAGCTCACCGAACTGGCCTCTCTCGCCCTCTACGGAGAGACCGACCGGGTGGGCGAGACCATGACCGACCTCACCCGGGCCTACGGCCAGCAGGCCACCGACCATATCCGGTGGTGCAACAGGGGCTCCCACGAAGCCGTGCTCGTCGACGACGCGGAAGAGATCATCCGCCGCACCGCGGACCTCGCGAAGGCGGTGCGATCCCTGTGACCACGATCCCCCCGGCCACACCCGTCCCGACCGCGCGCCCGCCCCGGCTCCCCGCACCCCTCCCGCCTCCGCAGCCGCCCACCTCGACGCCCGACGAACTGCTCGCGGGCGCGGACCGGTTGCTCGGCACGGCCACTGCCTCCACCACGGGCGTCTGGCCGCGCGCCGTGGCGCTGCTGCTGCGCCACGCCCTCGAAGAGGCTCTGCGCCGCTACTGGCAGGCCCGCAAGCCGGAGCTGGCCCGCTGCCCGCCGCACGCCCAGGCTCTGTGCCTGGAGTCCTACGCCGACCCCGACACGGCCCGCCGCTGGTCGGCGACCTGGGCCGGCCTCAGTCGGGCCTGCCACTACCACGGGTACGAGCTGGCTCCCACGCACGCGGAGTTGTGTGCGTGGCGGGACGATGTCGAGCGGGTGATCGGGGCTCTGGTGCCCCGGACGCGGTGACGGATGGCCGTCAGACCGCAGGTCCGCGGGTAGGGGCGGGCGGCGGACGCCGGTAGGCGGGGGCGGTACGGAACGGGGCGCCCCCGGAGAGGAGACATGCCCGCTTGCCCACCTCGACCGACCGCACTCGCCCTGTCGTCATACGCGTATTACGATGCCCTTGTGGCGAAGACGCGCATCAGCATCAGCTTGGAGCAGGACCAGGCCGAACGCATCAGGCAGCACGCGGAACGGGCGGGCATGGACGTCTCGGCCTACCTGGTGCATGCCGCAACGCGCCAGATGGCCGAGAGCGATGCCATAGAGGAACAGTTCGCCGAGGTGGACGCACTCATCGCCCGGGCAGAGCGGGCAGCGGACGGGCTGCCCGCCGAACCTGCCCCGGAACCGGCCGCTGAGCTGACGGAGCAGGAACGCCGCGAGGTCGAGGAGGCCCTGGGGCTCGTGCACGGCCGGGACCGGCAAGGCCGCCGTCCGGGACACGCCGCGTGAGCGCACGGGTGCCGGTCTACGACACCGGCATGCTCATCGCACTCGCCGACCGCAAAGCGAAGGCGGTGGCTCTGCACGAGGGACTGCGCACGGTCCCGCACCGGGCGCTGGTGCTCGGACCGGTCCTCGCCCAGGTGTGGCGCCCCCAGCCGGCGCTGGTGCACGCCCTGTCCGGCGTCCTGAAGGACTGCACAGTCCCTCAGGCCCGTACGTCCGAGCCGCCCATGCGTGAGACGAAGGCGGGCCGTCCGGAGTGTCTGGCCTGCGCGACGGGCCCGGACCTCGCGGACTGGCGGCGCATCGGTACGGCGCTGGGGCGGGCGACCCTGCCGACGAAGAAGAGGCCGGACGCGGTGGACGCCTGGGTGGCCCTGGCAGCGGCCCGGCACGGCAGCGCGGTGATCTTCACCACCGACCCGGGGGACATCCACGCCTACCTGACGGTCCTCGCGCCGACGGACGCGCACGTGGTCGCCGTCTGACGGACGGGAGTCACTCTCCGCCCCGCCCAGATGGTCGCGCAGATGGTGAACGAGCCGTCGGCAGGAGCGGGGCGCGGGGCTCGGCCCTGCGCAGGCTCGCTCCGCGAGCGGGTGCCGAGGCGATCAGCTGGCAACGGTAACGGCCATCCAGTGCCACGGCCTCCCCGCGCGCCGACCGCTGAACTCGCCGAGGGTCCTCCACCCGCTTCGCCATTTACCACGGCCGTGGTACTTGGCACGGCAGGAGCACGTACACAGAAAGCCCTGGGCGTTCTGGCAGGAAGAGTTGCACCTTTCACGCGGGTTGTACTCACGGCCGATGAGGACGCTCGGGTACCTGCGGAGCAGCTCGCGGCTTATGTGCGGGAAATGAGCGCCGGCAACCGTCCAACACTTCTCGTGGCCGTCCCACCGGAACGATCGATCGCTTCCGACCCAGCCGGAGAGTTTCCGCTCGTGCTCCCACATCGTGTGAGCCGGGAACCAGACGCTGAACCACCCATTGGCGGGCAAGCCGATTGTCGGCAGGTGCTCACCCCGATAATTCGGTAGCCACTCAGGAGGCTTGAGGTACTCGGTCTTCTTCCGCCGGTCACGCCTGCGTCCTTTGCCCCCGCCCGCAATCCGCCGGCTGCGTCGAGGTCCGGGCCCCCACTCGACCGACACGAGTGCAGCGAGCTGACCGGAGGCATGGCAAAGGAGATGACTTAGCGGCCTGTCGTGGGCGACCACGCGGCCGTCCTGGTCCACCTGGATGGAGTTGCGGCACTTCAAACACGTGCGGTTGAACCTTCCATCGCCCACAAGCACCCCCTTGCCTGCGCTGATGTCTCCCGTATCCGCTGCTGTGTCCTGCCGGTCTCGGCCGGCACATCGTCGGCCATACGCCCACGCCCAACTGCACGGCATCGGCACCAAGAATGCGTGCTCGTGAGGTGCGAGTTCCTTGGTCCAAGCTCCGGCAGGCTCTGCGCACACGGTGTAGGTGCCGTAACCGACTGCGGTGGCGGAGGCGGGGCGCCCGACGCCCTTCAGTGCGCCGAGGGCCAGTCAGGCGAGTTCTCGGACTCTGGCGGTGTGCTGCGCGTCAGCCATCCCACGACGTCGGGGGTGGGCCGAATGCGCGACGACCGGCCCTCACGGCCAGAGTGGCCATGGCAGCGTTGGCGCCACCACCAATCACAGCGCCAATACCGAACGGTGCAACTCGACCGAGAACGATGATTCCCTGCTTGGTTCCGTACTTCGTGATGAAGTTCTTTCCCAAGACCTTGTTGATCTGACGCAACGTCTCGACGGGCACCCTGGCGACAACCTGACGTCCCCAGTGTTGCCCCGTACGCTCGGCGACTTTGGTAATGGTGGCTGAGCCGCTCCCGCCGAGCATGATTCCCATCACGATCGTTCGACGGCGCTCGATCTCGTCGATGGGGACTCCGTGGACTTCGGCGAGCGAGAGCGCGAAGAGGGCGCTCAATTCAAGAGATGAGAGAGCCTCGCCTGCCGACAGCGCCAGTGCGACTCCCGTGCCGACGCCGGGCGCGGCTGCAGTTCCTCCAACCGCCGCACCCGTTCCGGTCAAGGCGCTGACGTACATCCGCTCCAGATTGCGGATTACCTGTTCTGGCGTCGCCTCTGGGTTCCGCTGGCGGGCGCGGGCGATGTTCTTGCGTATGAGTAGGCTCTGGCTGTCGATTGCCTTATCGAGGAGGTCGAGGACTCGCTGCCCACGTACGTCTGCTTCCGGAACCGGTCCGTCGTGGGCACCTGTTGCCATGCCTTGAACTCCTTCGGTCGTTAGGTCCCAAGTCTCCCACTCAGGCCGCCAGTTATGGAGCGTTTTGCCGACAGCTCCTACCTGTCCAGGCTCGGAGCCGCTTGCGGTCCACGCCATCGGTTGCGAGATCACTGTCAGCACCTGCCAGAGCCTCGTCGAACCGGAGTGCGGCGACGGCTCACCTGGGCGTCTGGCCTGAGACGCCATCCGCTTATCGATCACGGGGCTGGTCTGGTCGAACAGGGTTCCTGATCGGGTGATCGCGTGCGGGCCGACGCATGGAAGCAGGGC